>NZ_CAMLDL010000004.1 GCF_946478955.1 uncultured Sphingomonas sp.
GTGTTTCAGCCGTGAAAGGGCCGCGTCCTAACCGCTAGACGAAGGGGCCACATGCGTGGTGCGGGGGCGCGACTAGGCGATGGATCGAAAGGCGTCAAGCCGGTGCGGCATCTTCGAGGTGCATTTCTGCTGCATTCCCTCCATTCCAGTCGTCACGTTTGATGGTTCCGGCCACCCACCAGCGCGAATCTGGCCCTGCCGACAGGACTGCTTGACCGAGCGGCGTGTCGGCGGCGCGGAAGGCAATCAGCTTGAAAGATTTTCCGTCATTACCGGTTGCGATTGCCCGGACATGCCCGTTTCCGACGATGCCGGTACGAATCAGGCGAACGGGCCCCGCGACGATTTTCGGGCTGGGCCAGCCGGCGCCATACGGCCCCCCCGCGTCCAGAGTGTCGCAAAGCATAGCATTGACGCCGCCCGGCGCGAGGACGGCATCAATCTGCAGTGATCGGCCACCGCGCGCCCGTTCCACGTCCGCCGACAGACGGTCCTGAAGGAAGCTGCGCAGCGCGCCGATTCCGCCGGCCGCGACCGTGAGCCCCGCGGCCATGGCATGTCCGCCCCCGGCGACGAGCAGGCCATTGTCTTTCGCGGCCAGGACCGCTGCGCCAAGATCGACGCCGCTGATTGACCGGCCCGACCCCTTACCCGTTCCGTCGTCGTCTTCAGCTATAACAATGGCGGGCCGCCCAAAACGCTCCTTGATCCGGCTTGCGACGATCCCGATCACGCCGGGATGCCATCCCTTGCCCGATACGATAATCAGCGGGTCGTCGGCTTGGGCCTCCGCCGCTTCATTGGCCTGTTCGGTGACCAGCGTTTCAATGGCACGCCGCTCTTCATTTAGCCGGTCGAGTTCAGCGGCGATCTCACGGGCTACATCCGGGTCGGTTGCGGTGAGCAGGCGCACGCCAAGATCGGATTTTCCGACCCGCCCGCCGGCGTTGATTCGCGGGCCGAGCGCGAACCCAAGATCGCGGGAGGTTGGGGCCTTCACCAGCCGTGCCGCTTCCGTCAGTGCATTTAGGCCGATGTTCCGCCGCTCGGACATGACCTTGAGCCCTTGCGTAACAAAGGCGCGGTTGAGCGTGCGCAGCCGCGCGACATCGGCGACAGTGCCGAGCGCGACAATGTCCAGCAGGTCGATAATTTTGGGCTCCGGCCGTTCGGCAAAATGTCCGCGTCCGCGCAATTCCCGAATCAATGCGACGCCGAGGAGGAATGCCATCCCCACGGCAGCGACATGACCATGGGCGCTGCCGGTTTCACTTTCGTCGAGTCGATTCGGATTGATCAGCGCCAAAGCCGTCGGCAGGCGCGACGCGCACTGGTGATGGTCGCAAACGATGACTTCCAAGCCAGCGTTCGCGGCCTCGTCCAGGGCCTCAAATGCCTGGGCGCCACAATCCACCGTGATGGCGAGCGATGCGCCGCGGTTCTTCAGCTCAACCAGGGCCGGACCGGACGGGCCATATCCTTCCATCAGCCGATCCGGGATATAGACGATCGGTTCCATCCCAAGCCGCCGGAGTAAAAGCGTCAGCAAGGCCGCGCTCGTGGCGCCGTCGACGTCATAATCGCCAAAGATCGCGACGGTTTCGCCTGACTCGATAGCATCTGCAACTCGGACAGCGGCCTTGTCCATATCCGCAAAATGCGATGGATCGGGAAGGAAGTCGCGAATCGTGGGCGTCCGATTACGCGAAAGATCGTCTTCCGCGACGCCCCGCGCCAGAAGCAGCTGATCGATCAAGTCGCGCCCGAGCTCATCACCCCCGGCGCGTCGCCACCGCCATGGCTGCCCGGCTACGCTTCGTTCAATTCCGCAGGCAAATTCATTATTCATAGCCTAGCAGTTGGGCGCGAAGGCGCTCCGCGTCAACGCGGGCAAGCGCAGGAATGCCGTGAACGGACATGCTGCTGCCGCCAGCAACGCCAAGGTCCAGCCTGCAGAAATTGAAGCGGCGGGACCAGAAGTTTTCGTAAATGTCGATGCTCTGGATCTTGCGGATGGGAAGAATGAGCCGCTGGTGGCGCCACCACCCGCGCTCAATGAACAGGTGCCGCCCGCTTAAGGCGTATCGCGTATTCCGCCAGTTCCATATCCGCAGCGCAATCGTCGTCAGGGCGGCCGGAATTGCCAGCACTGACCATGGCTGACCCAAAGTGAAACCGCCCGCTGCCAGCAGCAGCGCGGGCAATAAAATGGGAGCGATGCTGTAGATGTATCCGCGTGCGATAGGCGTCCAGTGATTATCTCGCGGTGCATCGGGCAGGTCGATTGACGCTTCAATTACGGCGGCTTCGTCGACATGGGCAAGCGGCGCCACAACATGATCGCCCTGACCGCCATCCTGGGCAAGACTCTGCAATTTCAGCGTCCACCATCCGAAATGACGCCGAATAGGGCCGGTGGCGCGGATTGCCGCCTGCACTCGCTTTGCCGGAATGGACACGTCGGTCAGTGTCACCAGGCCGCGGCGGCGGCGGAAACCCGTTTCCGTCCGGTCCAGCCGAAAACCATATTCGCGAAAGACTGTCCGAATGATGCCGGTTGCGAGCCCGATCAGGATCAGCAGGATGGCGCCGGCAATGGCGCTGGCCATCTGGTGCGCAATGATAATGTCGCGGACCGGGCCAGACCGGGCGAACATGCCTTCCCAGAAGCTCCGCTTGAACGGATCGAATCCGATCACGTCGCCCAAGGTCTGCGTGGCGCCGAACAGGCCGGCGACGATCGCCAGTGAAAAATTGAAAATGCCGGCAATGAGGACGCGCTCGCCGTTCATCGCAAAAATTAGTTGGTCCCGGCCCCCCTCGACGGGGGCAGCCGCCGCTGCACCATCGACGTCGCCCCGCCGCCGCGCCCGGACATATTCCCGCAATGCCTCGGCACGGCTCAGGGCGATGGTGTCGAGCACGCCTTCCTCTTTGGTGGACGAAGAGGCAGCGCCCGTTTCAAGGCGCACCCTGGCGAGCCCAAGCAGGCGGTGGATGGGGCCTTGCTCAATGTCGATGTCGGTAACTCGGTCAAACGGGATCACGCGGCTGGTCTTGCTGAACAGACCAGATTCAATCCGCAATTCGTCGCGCCCAACGCGATATTCCAGCTTCAACCATTTGACGACCAGCGAGGCTAACGAAACCGCAACATAGGCCCCCACAACGCCAATCGCGAGCAAGGCATTGCCTTTCGCGGCGAGCCAGACGCCGCCCACCGCGATGCCCCACGCGCTGCGCAACGTTCGTCCAAGGCCAGTTACCAAATACAGCGGGTGAAGCCGCTCGGGTGGCCCAATCAGATTGTCCTGACTGATGACGCTCTCGCCGCTCATTCGGCGTCGGCGCGGATATTTGCGCCGATGGCATCCCGGATCGCGGCTGCGCTGTCAGGCGAAAGACCGGGGAGCATCACAACACTGTTGTGGGTTCCGGCCGTGTGTACGACCAAATTGGCAATGCCGAACAGCTTGTCGATGGGGCCGCGCGTCACATCAATGTGCTGGACGCGGACGAACGGAACAACAGTGTCGGTGTGGAACAGCCAGCCACGGACAATTCGAAGCAAGCGGCCATCGATTGCATATCCCAATCGGCGGTAGCTGCGCTGCGGCGCGACGAAGACGCCCACGGCTGCCACGATGAACAGCACCGACGGGAGGATCAGCCCGAAGCCCCTATCGGCCAGCACCAGTCGGTCGACGATTACCGCGCCGGTCAACACGATGCCCCAGAAAATTAGCGCCCGCAGTTGAAGACTGGCGCGATAACCGCGTTCGACCGCCCGTAAATTTGTCGGCACATGATCCACTGTCATATTGTAACAATACAGCAGAGATCAGGTACTGCAAGCTTGGTCAGGCGACGTCGCGGCCATGTTCGGCGCTGACCCGCCGGACGGTGCCGCTGCTGGCGCGCATGACGATGCTTTCGGTTTCCACCGTGCCGCCTTTACGGCGTTTCACGCCCTTCAGAAGTGAACCATCGGTGACGCCGGTGGCGGCGAAAATGCAATCGCCCTTGGCCATTTCCTCAATGGTGTAAATCTTGTCCAGATCTTCAATGCCCCAACGCGCAGCACGGCCGCGCTCGTCGTCGTTACGGAAGACGAGACGGCCCTGAATTTGGCCGCCCACGCAGCGCAACGCGGCTGCAGCGAGGACGCCTTCCGGTGCGCCGCCCTGACCCAGGTAAATGTCGACACCGGTGTCCGGATCGGCGGTTGCGATAACGCCGGCGACATCGCCGTCGGGGATCAACTTGATCCCGCAGCCAAGACCGCGCAGCTCCTCAATGATCCCGGCGTGACGCGGCCGGTCCAGAACGCAGGCAATGATCTCGTTCGGCCTGACACCCTTCGCAGCGGCCAGCGACGCAATATTGTCGGTTACGCTGCGGCCGAGATCGATCGTGCCTTCGGGATAGCCGGGGCCGATTGCGATCTTGTCCATGTAAACATCAGGAGCATTCAGCAGACCGCCCTTTTCCGCGATCGCCAACACCGCAAGCGCGTTGGGCCCAGCCTTGGCGGTGATGGTGGTGCCTTCGAGCGGGTCGAGGGCGATGTCGATTGACGGTCCGTCACCCTGCGCGCTTCCGACCTTTTCGCCGATATACAGCATTGGCGCCTCGTCGCGTTCGCCTTCGCCGATGACGACGGTGCCGTCCATCGGCAGCATGTTGAGCGCCGCGCGCATGGCTTCAACGGCAGCCGCATCGGCGGCTTTCTCATCGCCGCGCCCGATCAGGGTGGAGGCGGCGATCGCGGCCGCTTCGGTGACGCGCACCATTTCAAGGACGAGGACGCGGTCTAGGGTCGAGCTGGCGCTAACCATGATGATGTATTGGCTCCCGAATCTGGTGGTCATGCATACGAATGCATGCGGGTGCCGATAGGCGGCGAGGGTGTCGTTGTCGATAGGCGCGCAGCGGCGCTCGCTACTCTTCGCTTTCGTCCGAAGGATTTGACTTTGCCGGTTCTGCCTCTTTGGCCGTATCGGCTTTCCCATTCTTCTTCGGCTTCGGAAGATGGGCGGTTTCCGCTTCAATTCGCTTGAAGATGTTGGGCATCGCCATCATCAGATCCGGCATCGCACCAATGATCGAGCGCATCGCATCTGGATCAATCCACATTGCGAAATTTTCGCGGCCAAATGCTTTGCCGCTGTCTGTCGCAAGGAAAGCGTTGAGGTCAGTCAACTGTTTGCCGTCCAGTCGCCGCGATAGCGATCGTGCCAGCCCCTCGCGCATCCGTGGTTCCAGAATCGCCGATATCTTCATCATTTCTTCGCCCGCGACCCGGCGCATGATGGTCATACGCTCTTCGAAATAGGGATCATCCTTCACCAGTTTCTGCCGCAGCGTCTCCTTGCTGGGCGGTTTCTTATCCTTCGATGATCGGGGCAGGTCGGCCTCGCTCATGTTAAGAACGCCGTCGGCAAAGCGATCGATCATCGTCCCCATGGCGTTGGCGTAGCTGCCGTTCGGCAATAGCGCTGCCGTCGACTGACGCGCCAAGGCAAGACGCGCCGGATCGGGATCCGGCTGTGGCGGAAACATGCGATCGAAAATTTGCTGGAACATTGACAGGTCCATCTTGGCTGCCGCCGTCTGATCTTCACTTTTTTCGACCGCAGGCGCAGGCGCGGCGGGTTGCGATGCCGCTGGCGATGGTTGGGCAACCGCAATCGCGGCCGCAACGATGGACGTGAACATTGATCTCTTACCCCCTTGTAAAGACGGCTGAGTGGCGAGCGTCTGATCCCGATTAATCGGCCTCATGCTCCAAAATGGCGTTACGCACGCGGACCGCGCGGGTGCCAATTCGTGTTTCCTGAAGGAAAATCGCGAACCCCGAACCGGTGGAAATCATCGCGGCGATGAATAGTAGTGCGATGATCGTGCCGAATTTCAGATTGGTAAGGAAGGCCACAAACAACAACACCACGACGGCGGAGATCAGCACCGCCGCCGTCACCGTGCAGGTGATTGCCATGTTCACGACCCTAATGCGGCGATCGAGGATCCGGACTTCCCACACCAGGCGATCATGCTCGTCACCTCGCGAGTTGAGGATCAATGGTTCCAGTGATCGCGCGCGGTCGATAATTCGGGCCAGTCGTCCGACGCAGACGTTGAGAAATGCGCCAAGACCGGCGAGCAGGAACACCGGCGCGACGGCAAGCTGGATGATTTGCGCCAGATGGGTCAGCTCCGGCAGCGACACTTCGGTCATTCCGTTCATAGGCTCAGCCCTTGCTCAACACCTTCTTTATTCCGCGAGCAGCCTGTCGAAGTCGTTGTTCATTTTCAACTAGCGCCAGTCGGACGAAGCCTTCGCCCTGCTCGCCGAAACCGACACCCGGCGCAACGGCGACGCCTGCGTCCACGAGCAGCTTCTTGGCGAACTCCATGCTGCCGAGATTATGGAATTGCTCCGGAATCGGCGCCCAGGCGAACATTGATGCTTGAGGAACCGGAATGTCCCATCCGGCGCGACCAAACGCCTCCACCATGACATCGCGGCGCTTCTTATAGAGTTGCCGGTTCGCCTCGATGCAGTCCTGCGGGCCATTCAGTGCGGCGGTAGCCGCGGCCTGAATCGGGGTGAAGGCGCCATAATCAAGATAGCTTTTCACCCGCGTCAGCGCACCGATCAGTTTGGCATTGCCGACCGCGAAACCCATCCGCCAACCGGCCATGGAATAGGTTTTCGACATGGAGGTGAACTCCACCGCCACCTCTTTCGCGCCGTCAACCTGCAGGATGGACGGCGTCGGCTCGTCGCCGAAATATATTTCGGCATAGGCGAGATCGGAAATGATGGTGAGGCCAGCCTCCCGGGCGAACGCCACCAGCTTTTCATAAAAGCCAAGGTCGACGACCTGTGCGGTGGGATTGGATGGATAGCCGATGACCAGCACTTTCGGGCGGGGCACGGTAAAGCGCATCGCCATTTCCAGCCGGTCGAAGAAATCTGGTCCCGGTACCGCGGGAATCGACCGAATTGCCGCCCCGGCGATGATGAAGCCGAAATGGTGGATCGGGTAGCTGGGGTTGGGCGTCAGCACGACGTCGCCAGGCGCGGTGATCGCCTGCGCCAGATTGGCGAGACCCTCTTTGGACCCCAACGTGACGATAACCTCCGTCTCCGGATCGAGGTCGACATTGAAACGGCGCTTGTAATAGCCTGCCTGGGCCTTGCGCAGCCCCTTGATGCCCTTCGACGCGGAATAGCGGTGGGCGGTCGGCGACTTCGCCACCTCGGCCAGCTTCTCGATCACATGGGCGGGCGGCATCCCGTCGGGATTGCCCATGCCAAGGTCGATGATGTCCTCGCCTCGCGCCCGGGCCGCGGCCTTCATCGCGTTCACTTCGGCGAAGACATAGGGCGGCAGGCGCTGGATGCGGTAATAATCGTCAGACATGGCGCAAGCGCTTAACGGTCGTACGCAGGCAGCGATAGGCCCCTTGTGATGGCAGTGGCGCGAAGTGCGAAGCCGGCAACGGCCGCAATCATCGCAGCGAGCGCGGCGGGCGCGCCGATGACGGACAGCAACACAAACAGGCCCGACGCTAGGGCTGCCGCCGTCACATAGAGTTCCGGCCGCATCACAATCGACGGCTCATTGGCCATCACGTCGCGGATAATCCCGCCAGCGCAAGCGGTCAGCACACCCATGGCAAAGGCGGGGACGGGCGAAACGCCATAGGCAAGCGCCTTCGACGCGCCGTAGGTGGCATAGGCGGCTAGCCCGATGGCATCGAACCAGAGGATGGCCCGCTCCGCTATTCGCTGACGCGACAGCATCCACACGGCAAGTGCTGCGACGATGCAGATCAACAAGGTGGCGTTGGAATGCACCCAGAACACGGGCGCCCCGATCAATAGGTCGCGCAACGTTCCGCCGCCAACCCCCGTCGCGACCGCGAAGAAGATGAATGTGACCATCGTCTGCTTCTTTTCTGCCGCCACCAGCGCGCCCGACACGGCAAACACGGCGATGCCGACATAATCGAGGAAGACCAGTGCGTCCGGCGGGATGATGGGCGGCGTCATGACAGCCGCCATGCACTGCGTCGCTTTCGCGCGCAATTCGTTCTATGGGAATTTCCATGAGCGACGACAGCGACACGGCGATGCCGGGGATAGAGGATTGGCAGCATTGGGCCCTCGTCATGGCCCGTGCCAACCAGATGGTTATGGAGGCGTGGGCCGATAACCTCGCGAAAGGCGGCACCATGCCGGGCTTTGGCCTTGCCAAGACCGGCGCGAACGCCGATCCGATGCAATGGATGAGCCAGGGCGCGGAAGCCTGGTCCAAGGGGCTTGAGGCGTGGAGCCAGATGCTCGGCCAATTCGCCGCCGCCGGCGAGACCAGGGATCGGCGCTTCGGATCTCCCGAATGGCGCGAGAATCCGATCTTCGATACGGTTCGTCAGGGATATCTCGCCATTTCCGATAAGCTGCTTGGAACCGTCGAGGAAATTGAAGGCCTGGATGAGGACGCGCGCGATCGGCTGCGTTTCGCCACGCGCGGCTTCGTCGATGCCATGAGCCCCGCCAACTTCGCCGCGACCAACCCTGACTTCATGAAGCGGACCATCGATACCAAGGGCGAAAACTTGCTCGCGGGCTTGAAAAATATGCTCAGCGATATTTCGGCAGGACAGGTGACGCAAAGTCCGAAGGGCGCGTTTGAACTTGGGCGCAACCTTGCCACGACACCAGGCAAAGTGGTTTTTGAAACCGACCTGTTTCAGCTGATCCATTATGACGCGTCGACGCACGAGGTACTCGAAACACCGCTGGTCATTTTTCCGCCATGGATCAACCGTTTCTACATCCTCGACCTCACGCCGGAAAAAAGCTTCGTCAAATGGACCGTAGATCAGGGCGTCACCACGTTCATGGTGAGCTGGAAATCCGCCGACGAAACCATCCGCGACGTGACGATGGATGATTATGTCGCGGCGCAAGAACAGGCGATTGATACGATCAAGGATCTGTTGGATGTCGATAGCGTCCACACCATCGGCTATTGCGTGGCGGGGACAACGCTCGCCGCGACGCTTGCCTATCTTGCTGGCAAACATGCCGACGACAAAGTCAAAAGCGCCACCTTTTTCACCGCGCAGGTCGATTTTGAGGATGCTGGCGACCTCAAGATGTTCCTAGGCGACGACACGTTCGCGACCCTGAAGCAATTGACCGAGGAAACCGGGATTCTGGACGGCCGGGTCATGGCTGCGACCTTCAATCTGCTGCGCGGTAAGGACCTCATATGGAACTATGTCGTCAACAATTACCTGATGGGCAATGATCCGACGCCGTTCGATCTGCTTCACTGGAATGGCGACGTCACCAACCTGCCCGGCGCCTGGCACCGGGATTATCTGATGCGGCTTTATCGCGAAAATTTGCTGGTGCAGCCCGGGTCAATTCATGTGCTGGGCATGCCGCTTGATCTCCGCGCGATCAAGACGCCCGCCTATATTCAGGCGGGGAAGGAAGATCATATCGCGCCGCTGAAAAGCGTGTGGAAACTAACACGGATATTGTCGGGTCCGACGCGGTTCCTGCTTGCCGGTTCCGGCCATATCGCGGGGGTGGTTAACCCGCCTGCGGCGGGCAAGTATCAATATTGGACCAATGATGATGCAGCCCCGACGCTGGAAGATTTCGTTGCGGGTGCGACGGAGACCAAGGGTAGCTGGTGGCCGGATTGGATCGTTTGGCTGAAGGATCAGGCGCCCAGCACGGTCAAGGCCGATGGAGCGCGTGTACCCGGAAAGGGCAAGCTGAAGCCGATTGAGGATGCGCCGGGACGCTATGTAAAGACGCGATAGCGCGTCGCATCAGCTTCGCTCACCTTTCCCCCGGAAAAGCTCCGCTAGCAACCGCCTGCTCACCTGTCCCCCGGACAGGCTCCGCTAGCAGTTTTCATATTTCCAGTTGCGTTTCTTGCCGTCGCTTAGCCATTCGATGGCTTGGGCGATCCGCTTGGTACGGGTCTCATCGCGTTTGGCCTCGTTGACCCATTCGACATATTCGCGGCGATGGCTTGGCGCGAAGGCATCAAACGTTGCTTTTGCGGCCGCACTGGCCATGAGCGCGGACATAAATTCGGGATGAATCTCGCCGACCGGCTTTGGCGCGGCTTTTGTCTTCTTCGGGGCGGGGGCGCTGTCGTTGAGTAGCGCGGCGGCCTTCACCAGTTCGTCGAAATTGTCCGGCAGGTCGCCTATTGAGGTGATCCGGCCAAATTGGCCCATCGCCTCGGCGCTTTGCTCAACGCCCAGCTCCTTACCGCGCCAGAAGTTTATTGCGGCATGGGCTTTGAACGCGGCGGTCCCGAGCAGGATTTTGCCGTCCTGCGTGTAGGTCGGATGGCTCCACTTGATCGTTTCTTCGATCCCGGGAACAAGGGCGTGAATGCGCTCGCGCACATGGGTGAGGACAGTCTGCGCAAAAGGCTGGGCCTTCGCGATATAGGCGTCGATGCGCGGGTCGCGCGTCAGAAAATGCCTCCGCCGAGCATCAGCCGGACAATGCCCACGACGATCACGAACAGGTTGAGGTTGCGGCCCGAATTGGACGAAGAAATCGCGCCAATGCCCGCACCGATCACTGCCAGCGGAATGATCAGCCAGTTTGCCCAGCCCAGAAGCGGAATGAACGCAATCGCTGCACAAATCAGGGCGACGACACCGATCACAAGGGAAATGACATTGCTCATGACGGCAAGATGGGCCTGAAACAGGCGCGTATCAAGTCGCCTGGCGCCGCTGCCTCACGAGCGATGCCATGTAGAGAAACAGGGCGGTCCAGATACAGCCGAATGCAATGGCGTGGGTCAGGCTGAACGGCTCTCGGTAAATGGCGACTGCGAGGAGAAACTGCAGCGTCGGCGCAATAAATTGCAAGATGCCGACGGTTGAATATTTCAGGCGCCGCGCCGCCGCCGTGAAGCATAGCAGCGGAACCGTCGACACAAGCCCGGCGGCGATGAGGAGGCCGTTTTCGGTCATGTCAGGGCCGGGGAATGAACGGCCGGCCGCGCCGCCCATGGCAAGCCATATCAATGCGACGGGGGCGAGGATGAAGGTTTCGATGGCGAGACCCGGCAGGCTTTCGACCGCGACGATTTTTCGCAGCAGCCCATAGGTCGCGAAGGAGAAACACAGGCCGAGGCTGAGCCACAATGTGTTGAGGGCACCGGCGGCAAGCACGGCCACCCCGACGGTAGCGATCCCCACGGCAATCCATTGGGTCCGGCTAAGATGTTCCTTGAGCATGAACCGGCCGAGGAGAATATTGGCGAGCGGATTGAGATAATAGCCAAGGCTTCCGGCGAGGATGTGGCCGCTGTTGATCGCATAGACGTAAAGCAACCAGTTCACACCGATCAGCACGGACGTAACAACGAGTATGCCGAGGATTTTGCGGTTGGCGACGGCGGCTTTTAGCGCCCCCCATCCTTTCGCAATCGTCAAAAGTGCCGCCAGAACAAGCAAAGACCAGACGATGCGGTGGGCAACAATATCGATCGACGGCACGGTTTTGATCGATTTGAAATAGAGCGGCATCACGCCCCACAGTCCGTAGGCGGCGAGGCCGTAAAGCAGCCCATTGCGGGTGCGGCGGTCGATTTCGGCTCGTGGCTGGGGCAGGGGCGCGTTCACATTGTTTGCGCCTAAGGCCATTTAGCGGTCAGTCAATCATCATGATGAAGCGACTATTGGTTGAAACCGGGCGGGCGCTTTGTCAGGCTGTGGTGCTCGGCTTTACCTGAGGAGTCGCCATGTTTTCGCCGATTCGTCGCATTTTCCTGCCTGTCGTCATGCTGACAGCCGCATGCACGACTGTAGACAAGGATGCGCCCCGTGCGGTGGTGACGGTGGACCCACCGACCAAAGCCGACGTGTGGGAAGGGCTCGCAAGCGCGCCTGACAAGCTGCGCATCCAGCGGATCGCAACCGGGTGGGTAAGCGGTCTTCAGGAGGCACGGCGCGCAGGGAATGGCGGCGACATTCGTGCCGAAGGTCGGTTGCTGGACCCCGACGCGGGACTGGAGCGTCCGGCGCCGACTCCGGGAAGCTATAATTGCCGGATGGTCACGCTCGGCCGTGAGGGCGCCAAGGGGCCTGCCTACCAGAAGTTCAAACCTTTTTTCTGCTTCGTTCAGGTGGATCGCGACCTGCTTGCGATTGTGAAACAGACCGGCAGCAAGCGGCCCGCCGGACGATTGTGGGAAGATGACGATAGCAAGCGGCTCATTTTCCTCGGCACCATGGCGCTAGGCAATGAAGAGGAGGCCAAGCCATATGGGGAGGACGCCAAGCGCGACATGGCGGGCGTTTTCGAACGGATCGGGTCGTTCCGCTGGCGGCTGGTCATCCCCTATCCGCGCAACGGTGCGAAGATTGACGTGTTCGAGCTGACCCCGGTGGCAGATCAGCCGACACAATGAGCATTTCCAGTCCCGACGAGGTGCGCGCGCATCTGGTAGCAGCCGCCCGCGAAGGCCATGCGCTGACCTATTCGGAGTTGCTGGCCCACCTGGGCTATGGCTTTTCACGGCCGAAGATGCGGGCGTTATGCCGGACGCTCGCCGCCATCGACGCCGATGCCGAATTGCGCGGGGAGCCGGAACTTGCCGTTCTTGTTGTGCGGCAGTCGGACGGGATACCGGGGCAGGGCTGGTGGGTTGGTGGCGGCGCGGCGCAGCATGATTATGGCGGTCCGTGGGAAGGCCCAAAGGCCGCAAAATTCATCACCCGGCTTCAGCAGCAAGCCTTTGACTATTGGGCCATGGCGCCGGAAGATGCTTCAGGCTAAGGGCCTGTTATGGCCAACACGCTCAGCGAAAACGTCCGCACGTTCACCGTCGGCGAGGATGATGACGGAATCCGGCTCGACCGCTGGTTCAAGCGGCACCTCCCGGACGTAAGTTTTAATATTGTTTCGCGCTGGGCACGTACCGGGCAGCTGCGTGTTGATGGAAAGCGCGCAACGCCGGGCGACCGCCTCGAATTGGGGCAGGTGCTGCGCGTTCCCCCGGCAGAGGCCGCGCCTGCCGAAGGATCGGGCGCCCGCCCGAAGCGCGAGATCAAACCGCTGAGCGATGATGAACAAGCTTTCGTTCAGGACATGGTGATCGGTCAGGGCCGCGACTGGATCATGCTCAACAAGCCGCCGGGTTTGGCGACGCAGGGCGGAACCAAGACGGTGCAACATCTTGATCGCTTGCTCGACGGCCTGGCGGATCAAGACGGCAACCGGCCCAAATTGGTGCACCGGCTCGACAAGGACACCAGCGGTGTTCTGCTCGTTGCGAAGACCGCGCGGTCGGCCAGTCATTTCGCCAAGGCCTTTTCCGGCCGGACGGCGCGGAAAGTCTATTGGGCGATCATTGCAGGGGTGCCTTCGCAGGAGGAGGGGGTAATCGATGCGCCGCTGTCCAAACAGCCGGGGACGGGCGGCGAGAAAATGCATGTCGATGAGGAAAACGGCCTGCCCGCCAAGACTCGCTACCGCCTCATCGACCGCGCCGGTAACCGCGCCGCCTGGGTCGAGCTGCAACCGCTGACGGGGCGTACGCACCAGCTTCGCGCGCACATGGCGGCGATCGGCCACCCAATCATCGGCGACGCCAAATATGGCGGTGCCAGCGCCTTTCTGACCGGTGGGGTCAGCCGCAAGATGCACCTCCATGCCCGGCGGCTAAAGGTCGATGGCATGGATGGCAAACCGATCGACTTTACTGCGGAGCTGCCTGACCATTTCCGCGAAACACTGGCGACCCTGGGCTTTGACCCGATGGCGGGCGATATGCTGCCGATGGACAATCCCGATCCTGCCAAGTCTCCCGAGACCAAGGCCAAGCGTGCAGCCGCCCACGCCAAAGCGTTTCGCAAGGCGCGCAAAGGTGAGCGGCGCTCGCGCGGCGGTGGACCTGACAAACCGACCCGCGGCGACGCCAGGGCCGGCCGCGGGGCTGGCAAGCCAAAGCGCAAATGATCAAGCTCGCCATCTTCGATTGCGATGGCACTTTGGTAGACAGCGGCGCGAGCATACATCGCGCGGTCGAAGCGACATTCAGAGCGCACGGCATGGAACCACCGCCAAGGTCCGAGGCCAAGAAGGTCATCGGTCTCAGTCTGTATGAGGCGATGGCGCGGTTGGCGCCAGGTGCCAATCACCAGGCCATGGTTGAGAGCTACAAGGAGGTATTCTTCGCCATGCGCGGGGCAGGGGAACTCGAAGAGCCATTCTATGATGGGATCGACGCGCTGCTCGATCAGCTGGAGGGTCATGGCTGGCTGCTTGCAGTGGCGACCGGCAAGAGCCATCGCGGACTGCTTCATCTGCTGGATCAGCACGACATCCGGGATCGCTTCATCTCGCTGCAGACCGCCGACAGCAATCCGTCAAAGCCGCATCCCGCCATGGCGTTGCAAGCGATGGCGGATGCAGGCGCCGAACCCGCCAACACCGTTTTCATTGGCGATACGGCGTGGGATATGGGCTGCGCCGTCAACGCGGGAACGGGGGCAATCGGCGTAGGCTGGGGCTATCATGATCCGCAGGAATTGATCGACGCGGGTGCGCACGGCGTGGCGATGGCGCCAGCCGAAGTAATCGCCCATGCCGACGCATGGCTGAGGAGGAATGGATGACGCCGGAACAGGAAAAACAGGTCTTCATCGTGTTCGCGGTCACACGGTTGATCGGATTGGCGATGTTCTTTCTTGGCGTCGCCATCGCCTTTACCGACCTGGTCGAGCCTGGTGGGTCGCCTATGATCGGCGGCTTGCTCGCGGTCTTCGGCGTGCTGGATGCCGTACTGGCCCCTCAACTCATCCGCCGTGCGATGGAAAGGCAGATGGCGAAAAAATGAAGCGATTTTGGACATCCGCGACGGTCGAGCGGGAAGGCGAAGGATGGACCATTGCCCTCGACGGACGGCGGGTGAAGACCCCGGCGCGGGTCGATCTGATCGTGCCGACGGCGGCGCTAGCCGAGGCAATCGCGGCCGAATGGAATGACGGCGGCGAGGAGATTAACCCCCGCGCCATGCCGCTGACCGGGCTCGCCAACGCCGCCGTCGACCGGGTTGCCACAGACCCTGTGCGATTTGCGGCCGATCTCGCCAAATATGCGGAGGCGGACCTGCTCTGCTACCGCGCCGATGGGCCGGGGCCGCTGGTGACGCAGCAGGCGGAGCTGTGGGACCCGCTGCTAGATTGGGCGCGTCGTCGCTATGACGTGGACTTCGTGGTCGGCGACGGGGTTCTGCACATCGCTCAGCCTGCCGAGACGGTGAAGCGGCTGGCCCATGCGGTCGATGCGCTCGATCCGTTCCGGCTGGCAGGTCTGTCGCCGATGGTTACGATCGGCGGTTCGCTCGTGACGGCGCTCGCTGTCCTCGAGGAAGCGGTGACCGCCGAAGTGGGCTGGAACGCCCTCAGCCTCGACGATCGCTTTCAGATGGAAAAATGGGGCGCCGACGATGAAGCGGTAAAGGCACTGGAAAACCGCGAACGTGATTTCCTCGTCGCCGCGCGCTTCGTCAGCCTTCTTTAATTATTGGGCCGCTCGACCAGGTCGCGCACAAACGGGATCAGGTAGGGTTGGCGGTCGCGCTTCAGCCGCTCGGCCCGGACAATTGCCTCCACCTCGGTCAGGCATTTGTCCATATTCTCGTTGATCAGGACATAATCATATTCACCCCAATGGCCAATTTCGGCGGCAGCGCGGCGCATTCGGCCCTGGATCACCTCTTCGCTGTCCGTCCCGCGCGCGCGGAGGCGGCGCTCAAGTTCCGCCATCGACGGCGGCAGGATGAAGATGCGGACCAGGTCGGTTCCAAAGGCGCCGCGCAGCTGCTGCGTCCCCTGCCAATCAATGTCGAACAGGATGTCACGACCATCTTTCAGCGCGTCCTTGATCGGCTCCTTGGGGCTGCCGTAGCGATGGTCGAATACATAGGCCCATTCGGCCAGTTCCTCGTCATCGATCATCTTCTGAAATTCCGGTTCGTCGACGAAGTGATAATGGACGTCATCGACCTCGCCAGGCCGTTTTGGCCGGGTTGTGGCGCTAATCGACATGGTGATGTCGGGATCGCTAGCCAGCAACATTCTGCTGATCGTCGTCTTACCTGCACCCGAAGGGGACGAGAGTACGACGAGGAGGCCACGGCGGCGGCGGGATGAAGCGTTGCTAATGGGATCGACCATGGCTGCACTTGCCTTGGCCGGCGGCAATAGGTCAAGCGTTGCGTTACGTTTATGTTGCAACGCACAAAAAATGCTTGAACTCCATGTTGCGATGCACTATGTTGCATTGCAGCAAAGGAGTTATCCATGACTGACGAGATCAAGACCGAAGCGAAAATCGACGCCGCAGTTGAAGCCGTTTCGGCACCTGTCGAAGCAGTTGTGGCCGAGGTCGAAAAGACCGCCGAAGTAGTTTCGGAAAAGGCCGCCAAGGCCACCCGTAGCGCCCCGGTGCAAAAGGCTCAGAAGACGGTCGCCAAGACCACCAAGAAAATTAATCAGCGTTCGGCCCA
Organism: uncultured Sphingomonas sp.; assembly: GCF_946478955.1. The sequence continues at coordinate 16,581 of NZ_CAMLDL010000004.1, forward strand.
GACGGCCAAGCGCGTGCGCAAGGTAGCCGTGAAGGCCGCCGCGAAGCAAATCGAAGGGACCAAGACCATGACCTATGATTTCAACAAGCTTTTCGCCGGTTTCCAGATTCCGGCAGCCGACCAGTTCCAGACCCTGTTCGCCGATGCGAACGACAAGGGCCAGGCTTTCGTTGCCAAGTCGCAGAAGGCCGCTGAAGAGTTCAACGAACTCGCCAAGGCCAATGTCGAAGCGTTCGTCGAAGCCGGCAAGATCGCGACCAAGGGTGCCCGCACCATCGGTCAGGACGTTCTCGCGTCGGGCCGTGACGGCATCGAACAGGCGTCGGACGCCGTGAAGACGCTGGCCGAAGCCAAGTCGCCGACCGAATTCTTCCAGATCCAATCGGAACTGGCCCGCGCTTCGTTCGACCGCATGGTCGCTGAAAGCTCGAAGCTGACCGAGCGCGTCGTGAAGCTGGCCGGTGAAGCGGTTGAGCCGCTTCAGACCCGCGCGTCGCTGAACGCCGAGCGCGTCAATTCCCTGGTTGCCTAACTCTCCCCCTCTTGTGAGGTAACCAGGCTTAGCGGTCGCCCCTCTCCCCGAGGGGCGGCCGCTTTCCATTTGGGGCCGATGATCGTTTTGGGACAGGATTAACCGTCCTGACTTGCAGCAGCTTCGACCGTTGCCATATTTAGGGCACGCATGACCGATTTCACGATTCTCATGGGGCCCAGCGGTCCCGGCCAGGGCGATGGCATGGATGACAGCGATACCGGTGTCGTCACTCGCACGCGCCCCAAAACCAAAAAGCCCAGCAATTATAAAGTGCTGATGCTCAATGACGATTATACCCCGATGGAATTTGTGGTTCTCGTCCTGCAGCGATTCTTTTCGATGGATATTGAAGACGCAACGCGCGTCATGCTGCAGGTTCATCAACAGGGCGTCGCCGTGTGCGGCGTGTTTACCTATGAAGTGGCCGAGACCAAGGTGAGCCAGGTAGTGGATTTTGCACGCGAGAATCAGCATCCACTGCAATGCACGCTCGAAAAGGCGTAGATAACGCTCCATCTTGTGAGTCCCGCGCCATGCGCTAAAGCGCGTGGATGGACTCCATTCGCATTACCGGCGGGAACCGCCTCGACGGCCAAATCCCGATTTCCGGCGCCAAGAACAGTGTGCTCACGCTGCTTCCCTGCGCGCTTCTGACGGATGAACAGGTCACCCTGACCAATCTTCCGCGGTTGGCCGACGTCGACAATTTCGCCCATCTGCTCAATGAGCTTGGCGCGTCGACAAAGGTCGCGGCGGTGAAGAGGGGCGAAATTGGTCGCCGTATGACCATCGAGGCGAGCGAAATCGCCTCGACCGTCGCGCCGTATGACATGGTCCGCAAGATGCGCGCGTCAATCCTCGTACTAGGTCCGACGCTGGCCCGCGCGGGCGAAGCAACAGTTTCGCTGCCCGGCGGCTGTGCTATTGGCGACCGTCCGATCGACCTCCACCTCAAGGCGCTTGAAGCAATGGGCGCGGAGATTGAGCTGGCTGCTGGTTATGTGAAGGCGGTCGCGCCAAAGGGACGCCTGAGCGGTGGTGACTACAGCTTCCCGGTTGTCTCGGTCGGTGCCACCGAAAACGCGCTGATGGCTGCGTCGCTGGCTGCCGGTCGGACCCAGTTGTTCAATGCCGCGCGAGAACCGGAAATTGTCGACCTGTGCAACCTGCTGGTGGCGATGGGCGCGAAAATCGAAGGCATTGGTAGCTCGCACCTCGTCATCGATGGGGTCGATGGGCTGAACGGCTGCACCTACGAGGTTATGCCCGATCGGATCGAGGCGGGCAGCTACGCCTGCGCCGCCGGAATTACGGGCGGAACGGTTGAGCTGGTTGGTGCGCGCGCGAGCGACATGCTGGCGATCACCAACGCATTGGAGGCGGCCGGGATCGGCATCGAAACCACTAACAAGGGCATTCGCGTCACCGCCGACAGGCCGCTGAAGCCGCTCGCCATTTCAACCGCGCCATACCCCGGTTTCCCAACCGACATGCAGGCGCAGTTCATGGCGATGCTGACCATGGCCGAAGGGCAAAGCTTCCTCGAAGAAACGATCTTCGAGAATCGCTACATGCACGTCCCCGAACTCCGCCGCATGGGCGCGGACATCGAAGTGCATGGCCGCAGCGCCATTGTGAAGGGCGGGCGCCCGCTAACTGGCGCACAGGTCATGGCGACCGACCTCCGCGCATCGATGAGCCTGATCCTCGCCGGCCTCGTCGCCGAAGGGCAGACCGAAGTCATGCGCGTCTATCACCTCGACCGCGGTTATGAGCGGCTGGAAGAGAAGCTCTCTGCCGTCGGCGCGACCATCGAACGGGTTTCCGCAGGTTAGGCTGTCTGCGGGGCAGCCCGCCTGTTGGGCCAGACTAAACCTTTTTCGCGAACCGCTTGCTGGTGTGCTCATAACCTTGCGCCCGCCAGAAATTGTGGGCGCGGGCGCGGGCCTCGTTGCTCGTCACCTCGATAAGGGCACAACCCTGGCCGATTAGACGCCGTTCAGCCTCTGCGACGAGCAACGCGCCGATGCCTTGGCTACGCCGGTCGTCGCTTACCACCATCGTCGATATGCGCCCTACTGGCGTCTCGCGATGGAGGGTTTGCATTATAGAGGGAACGCACAGGCCGACGATGAGGCCGTCGACGTCGGCGACCAACGGCGTCAGACCCAGCTTGACCAGCTTGGCAAGATTGGGTCGGACATAATCGATGGCGATCGGGTGTCCGAGCTCGACGAGCCGTTCGCAATCGCCGTCCACAGCATCGCGAATGGTGACATTCATCTCATAGTGCATCCAGCGCATGAAGCAGGACACCGACCGTCCCGCCGACCAGCGTCCCGTTGATGCGAATATACTGAAGGTCGCGGCCGACGGCATTTTCGAGCCGATCAGTGACAGTTTGCGCGTCCCATCCGCGAATCGTCTCGCTGACCAGTTTGACAATGGACCCGCCATAGCTGGCCGCCATGCCAGCGGCAGCGCGACGTGCGAATTGATTGATCGCTGCCTTCATCCGGGGGTCGCTCTCCAGGCTCTGACCCATCGATTGCAGCACCTCGCCCAATTTTCCGGCCATGGCGGCATCCGGGTTGCGCGCCGCCTTGATGATCGATTCCCGCCCCTTTTGCCAAATCGTATCGAGCCAAATCGACACCGATTGATTTTCGAGCAGCTGGCTTTTCAGCTCTTCAACCTTGGCCTGGGTCCTGGCATTTGTTTGAAGATCATTGGCGAGCTGCGCCAGCGCCTCCTCAATTTTCACCCGGACGGGGTTGGCCGGGTCAGTTTCCATGTCGAGCGTCAGCTTGCGCAGTCCGTCGAGAATCGAATCCGATAGTTTGGCATCCACTCCGGCCAATTTCAGGACCCAGTTGGTCCGCTTTTTCACCATGTCGCGGATCAGGCCCTCGTTGGCGTCAATGGTCCGGTTGGTCCAACGGATCGCGGCATCAAGCATCGGGACGTGGCGATCATCATTAATGGCGCTGGCAAGCGCGCGCCCAATCAAGGGTGACACCTGGGCTTTGCGAATTTGATTGGCGATCGCGTTCTTGACCATCCCGCCAAGCCGCTCGTCGTCAAGGCTTTCGAAAAGATCTGCGATAAGGCGGCTGGCCCCGCGCCGGATCCGCGTTTCCTGACCCGGCGGTGCCTGCAGGAATCGGCCGGCGGCCCCGGCCAGATCGAGGTTGCGCATCCGCCGGGCGACAACCGGTGCAATCAGGAAATTCTCTTTGAGAAAATTGGCAAGCGCCTCGCCAATCCGGTCCTTGTTCCTGGGAATAATCGCAGTGTGCGGGATCGGCAGGCCCAGCGGGTGCCGAAACAACGCGGTCACGGCGAACCAGTCGGCGAGGCCGCCCACCATGGCTGCTTCGGCAAATGCCTTCACATAGGGAATGACCGGGTGTGCCGCCTCAAAATGGCGCGCGGTGAGAAATACCGCCGCCATCAGGATTAGCAGGCCGGTGGCCATGATCTTCATCCCGCGGGCGCCCGGTTGCGCCGGGTTGAAGCGGGAAAGGGCAGGTGGCGACGTCATTGCCGCCACCTTAGACATACCGCGTCTGATGTCACTCTGCTGGCTGCAGTGCCGTGTCGCCCTCGGGCTTATGCGGCTCACCATTGTCAATCAGCTTGCCAAATTTGCCGGCAATCCAATGTTCAATGTCGACTGCGATTGAAAAGTAGGCCGGAACCAGCAGCAGGGTAAGGATGGTTGAGAAGACCAGGCCGCCGATGACAGTAACGCCCATCGGTGCCCGCCAGCTGCCGTCGCCGGTCAGCGACAGGGCGATAGGCACCATGCCCGCGACCATCGCAACCGTGGTCATCACAATTGGCTGAGCCCGCTTATGACCTGCCTCTGCAATGGCGTCGTTCTTCGCCATACCGTGATCCATCATCTCCACCGCGAAATCGACCAGAAGAATCGAGTTTTTGGCGACAATGCCGAACAGCATCAGGATGCCAATCATCACCGGCAGGGAGACGGGATTGCCAGTAAGGTGCAGCGCCAGCGCCGCCCCCAGCGGTGCCAGGATCAGCGATCCCATATTGACCAATGGCGACAGGAAGCGGCGATAGAGGAGGACCAGTACCGCGAACACCAGAAGGACGCCCGAGCCTAGCGCGATCAAGAAGTATTTAACCAGCTCCGCCTGCCACTTGCTGTCACCAAGCTCCAACTTTTGAACGCCATCGGGCAGTTTCTTCAGCGTCGGAAGATTGTTGATCAACGGCCAGACGTCGCCGGACACCTTGCCGGGAACGAGGTCGGCGCCAATGGCGATTCGGCGAATCTGGTTGGATCGTTGCACCGACGTTGGGCCAGATCCGAAGCCGATGTCAGCGACGGCCTTGAGCGGCACTGAGCCACCCGATGCCGTAGGTACCGGCAGATTTTCGATCACGCTGAGATCGCGGCGCGAGCTTTCGGGCAAGGACACGGTGATCGGAACCTGCCGATCGGCCAGGCTGAATTTCGCGCTGTTCTGCGCAATATCGCCAAGCGTTGCGATGCGGATCGTCTGACCCAGCGCCGCCGTGGTAACGCCAAGATCAGCGGCAAGATCAAAGCGCGGTTTGATGGTGATTTCCGGACGAGCCATGTCACCCATGGCACGCGGCGCAACCAGAACCGGCAGCGTCGCCATTTCGTCGGCGATCTTGTTCGCGGTTGCACTCAGCAATTCGGGATTATCGCTGCCCAGGTAAAGAACGATATCGCGTCCGCCGCCACCCGGTCCGCCGCCGCCCTGGCTCTGGAAGTTTACCCGGGCGTCGGGAATGGCCGACAGCGTCGGGCTCAAGGCCCGCTCAAACTCGGTCGAGGTGACGTCGCGGTCTTTCTTCAGGACTATTTGCAGGAAGCCTGACCCGACGAAGACGCGCTGGAACACGCGGTCGACCGACGGATCCTTTTCGATGATCGCCGCGGTGCGGTCGGCGACCTCTGCCGTCTGTTCAAGCGTTGATCCCGGCGGAAGGCCGATACGGACCGAGGAAAAGTCGAGGTTGAGTGGTGGCTGGAACGACATCGACAGCGTGGCGAACAGAACGACCTGCAGTATCAGGGCGCCAAAACCGGCGCCAACCATTGCCATTCGGTGATCACGGAACATGCTTTTGATGGCGCCGCCAATACCAGGGTGCTCGCGCCGATAGGCCTCGGCCTTGCTGGTATCGAGGCTCCAGTTCAGGATCGACAAATATTTGTCCATCACCGGGCCGCCGGCATGTTCCTGAATGCCGTGCGATTTCAGGAAATAGGCAGCAACCAGCGGCGTGATCATGCGCGCGACAAGCAAGCTCATCAGCACGGCAATGACAACGGTATAACCGAACGCCTTGAAGAACTGCCCGGAAATGCCCGGCATCAGTGCCACCGGCAGGAACACCGCCACAATGGCCATGGTGGTCGCGACAACCGCCAGTCCGATTTCGTCGGCCGCATCCATGGCGGCCTGATAGGCGGATTTGCCCATGCGCATATGCCTGACGATATTTTCGATCTCAACGATCGCGTCATCGACCAGAACACCGGCGACGAGACTGAGCGCCAGCAGGGAGAGCCCGTTCAGGTTGATGTCCATCAGGCTCATGAACCAGAAGGCGGGGATCGCCGATAATGGAATTGCGATGGCGGAAATGGCGGTCGCGCGGAAGTCACGCAGGAAGAGGAAAACAACCAGCACCGCCAGGATCGCGCCTTCGACAAGGCCGTGCATTGCCGATGTATATTGCGATTTGGTGTAGTCGACCTGATTGACGATTTCAGTGAAGCGGACGCGCGGATCATCCTTTTCGATCTTGCGCAATTCTGCCCATGCATCGTCATAAGCGGTGACTTCGGACGCGCCCTTCGACCGCTGCACGTTGAAGCTGATGACCTGACGGCCATTCATCTTGGCAATGGTGCGCTGTTCCGAATAGGCGTCCTTGACCTCACCCAGGTCGGCAAGGCGCACCGTTCGGCCGCCGGGAACGACAATCTGAGTCTGCGACAGGTCATAAGCGGTACGGGCGTTGCCGAGCACACGAACAGATTGTTCCGAACCGGCAATTTCCGCTCGCCCACCAGCCGCGTTGAGGTTGGTCTGGCGGATCTGCGAATTGACCTGGGCTGCGGTGATACCCTGCGCTTGCAGAGCGGCCGGGTCGAGAACTACGCGAATGCTGCGGTCGACGCCGCCTTCCCGGGTTACCGCTGCGATGCCCGTCACGCCGAGCAGTTTGCGGGCGACCGTATTGTCAACATACCAGCTCAGCTGTTCCAGCGACATGTCACTGGTTTCCGCCGCGACATAGAGGATCGGGTCACCAGAGATATCGATGCGCGTAATCTGCGGTTCCAAGATGCCTTCGGGAAGATCGCCGCGAATCTGCGAAATGGCGTTGCGCACATCATTGACCGCGCGGTCCGTCGGCGTGCCGATTTCAAACTGGACAAATGTGCTGCTGGACCCTTCGCGGACGGTCGAGTTGATTTCGTCCACCCCGTTGACCGATCGGATCGCTGCCTCGACCTTCTGGGTAATCTGGTTTTCCATCTCGGTCGGCGCGGCACCGGGTTGCGAAATATCCACTTCGGCCGCCGGGAAATCGATGTCGGGATTATTATTGACGTCCATTTGCATGAACGACACCAGGCCGGCCAGGACGAGGCCCACGAACAGAACGATCGGGGGAACCGGATTTTGGATGCACCAGGACGAAATGTTCCGGAAATTCATGACCTAGCCTTCATTATATTGGGTCGTGACCGCGCGCGTGTCAGCGCGCTGCCTGGCGCTTCGGTGCGACTTTTTGGCCCGGATTAAGGAATGGGCCGGCCGATAGTACGACCTGTTCCCGCCCGGAGATGCCGGACGCGATTGTTACACCGGCATCGCTAACCTCGCCGATCTGAATGTCGCGCCGCTCGACCTTGTTGTCTTTGCCGATGACGTAAACGTAATTGCCCTTGTCATCGCTCAACACGGCGCTCTGCGGCAGCAACGGGGCTGTCGTCTGACCGGCGGCAATCTTCGCCTCGGCAAAACCACCCGGACGAATGCCGGGGTCGTACGGAATCGAAATCCGCACTTCACCCTGACGCGACTGCGGATCGATGACCGGCGCGACCAAGCGCACGGATCCCGCATAGCTGCGATTGGTGCCGATAGGCGTTACCGAGGCGGGCATGCCAACACGGATTGACGACAGATCCTGTTGCGACAGCGTTGCCTTCATCTCCATCGCACCGCCCGCGGCAAGACGGAACAGCGCACCGCTGCCCGCGCTGATTACCTGGCCTACCTCGACATTGCGGGCCAAAATCAAGCCACTGGTAGGCGCGCGAATATCCAGACGACCGATCTGCGCGCGGGTCGCGCCAAGTTGCGCCTGGGCGACGCGCACACGGGCCTGCGCTGCATCGCGCGCGCTCCGTTTGCGGTCGAGATCGGCCTTGCTGACAAAACCGCGATCAACCAGCGCGAGGCTACGCTCATATTCATTCTGGGCCAGCGCGGCATCTGCGCGCGCGGCCTCAATCTGGGCGGCAAGCTGGGACGCATTCTGGATCTGGACCGAGCGGTCCACCGATGCCAGAACCTGTCCCTGTCGCACCCACGCACCGGCGTCGACATTTACGGATCGAACAAGACCGCCTTCACCGGCAACGCCGATCGGCTGGTCGCGAAGAGCAGCCAGGGCGCCCGACGCAGTCACGATGCGCGCAACCTGGCTGGTGCCGGGAACAATCACCGTAACGGTCGGAATCTGACCGCGCCCCTCGGCAGCACTGGCCTCGGGTGCGCTCTTGGATTTACCGAAGATCATATAGCCAGCGATCAGCAGTGCGATCAGCGCCACCGCTGCCAAAATGATGTTGCGCCGCCGCTTTGAGCGATCGACTACGACCAGTGTGTCGCTAGAGCTGAAATTGCTTTCCCGATTCATAAGTCGCATCTTCTCGCCATCATTCTGCGTTGAACCGACCAATGATCGGCGTTGCTGTATTACGCCAATAGGTCACTAGCTGCAACTGCCCAGCTTTATCCGTTCATGGAAAGAATAATTCGACCAACGGACATCCGGGACGCGCCGAGCGAAGAGCCGGTTGCAAAGTGATACCAGCCGTGGTGAGTAGGCCCCCTAAATTTGGGAGCTAGGGTGCAATGGACAATATCGCAGATTATGGCGTGATCGGCTGGATCGTGATTGGCCTTTTGGCCGGCGGCATCGCAAAATTGTTGATGCCGGGTAAGGATCCGGGTGGCTGCATTGTGACGATTCTGCTGGGTATCGCGGGCGCGCTGCTGGCCGGTTACCTTGGCAAGGCCGTCGGTTGGTACAAGGCTGGTGAGGTGGCTGGCTTCCTGGCCGCCATTGTCGGTTCTTTCCTGATACTGCTGGTATACCGACTGGTCCTGCGGCGCCGATAACCGCCGATTCCCGTTCATATCAGGGCCATTGTCCCCCACTAATATTGGGCGGGACAATGGCCCTTTTTGGTGGGAGAGTTTGTAATGAAGAATCCGTTGATCCTGGCTGCGGCATTGGGCGCGGCCGCCCTGCCTGCTGCGGCTTCGGCGCAGGCGGTAGCGACCGTCCCCGTCATCACCGGAACCCGCCTGGACATCAGCGCGACAGGTGAAGTAACCCGCGTTCCGGACCTCGCGATCATCAATGCGGGTGTGCAGACATTGCAGCCGACGGCGACCGCCGCGATTGAGGATAATGCGACGCGCATGGAAAAGGTGCGGGCCGCGCTGCGCCGGGCAGGGATCGCCGACAAGGATATTCAGACGTCGAGCATCAATCTCAATCCGGAATATCGCTATGTTGAGAATCAGCCGCCGCAGCTGACTGGCTATCGCGCAAGCAATTCGGTCAGCGTCAAATTTCGTGACCTGAAACGGACTGGTGCGATCCTTGATGCGCTCGTCAAGGAAGGCGCAAATCAGATCAACGGGCCGACGCTGACGATCGATAAACCGGAATCGGCTTATGACGAAGCGCGCATCAAGGCGATTGCAGCGGGTCAGGCCCGCGCCGAGCTTTATGCCCGGGCGATGGGAAAGCGGGTCGTGCGATTGCTGTCGGTCAGTGAAAGCGGCGCCAATGTTCCGCCGCCGATGCCAATGGCTTATGCCCGCGATGCTATGGCCGTTTCATCAGTGGCGAAAACCGAAATTGACCCAGGCACCCAGGATCTGCAGGTCTCGCTGTCGATGAGCTTTGAGCTTCAATGATGCGTGTGATCGAATAGGGAATACAGAAAAGGGCCGCCGGTTCGTCACCGGCGGCCCTTCTTGAATTCGCGCGAGGCCGTGTTCTTAACGAACGGATCCGCGACGGATCAAATTAACGATGCCAAGCAGAACGATGGCACCGACGAGCGACCAGAGGAAGCTCATCAGGGTGACGCCCTGATTAATCGAGCCTCCGCCGACGATCAGTCCGGCGAGGAATGCGCCGACAATGCCGACGACAATGTTGAGGATGATACCTTGTTGAGCGTCAGTCCGCATCACGATGCTGGCAAGCCAGCCCACGACGCCGCCGACGATGAGCCAAATGATAATACCCATGTCCGTTCCTCCTGTTCGTGGCCACTCCATGACTAGGGAGCGGCTTACGGCATCCTAGACGCACGATGCTGCATTGTTGTTCCGGCAAAGTGACGACTTGTCCAGTGGCGGTGCTGGAATGGCAGAAGCGCAAGCAGCGGATTGGAGATAAAAAAGGGGCCCTGCCAGTCGACAGGGCCCCAAAAGGGATCGTCACAAACGGGGACGGACGATCAATAGCGTTGCTGGCGCTCATATTGGTCGCGGTAATGCTTGATCCGCGTAACGCGCAGGCCCGGCATACCGGAACGGTCAACCGCTCGCTGCCAACCGGTAAATTCTTCGAGACTGAGCGAATACCGCTCGCATGCCTCATCAACGGTCAGCAGACCGCCCGACACGGCAGCGACCACTTCTGCCTTGCGGCGCACGACCCAGCGGGTCGTCGAAGGAGGTGGCAGGGAATCGATCGTCAGCGGTTCGCCGAGCGGTCCGATAACCTGCGCTGGTCGAATTTTCTGATTCTCGAGCATTCGCTAAAACCCCAACTTCGTTAAACTTCGTTCGATGGCCTCGTTGTAACCGAAGGCCGTTGAGGAGGTCTGAAACAGCAAGGTTACAAACCTCTTCATCATTCCTTGCCTGACGTTAACCATCGACCTGAGGAAAGGTCGGCGAAGGTGCCTTTCAGCGTGCCTTTGGCGTCCCTCCACCCCTCGCTGGCCGAGAGGAAACAGGCCATCGCCGCATGTCGGTCGCGAACACCCGCGCTGGCGACCGATGAAAAGGCGGTCATCAGTTCAGACAGGTCGAGGCAGGCATCACCCGCCGCTTCCAATTTGCCATCGAATCGAGCCAATTAACGTCCCTCTCACCCCGGTAAGGAATGCTTGGACTAGCCGAACAGGGTGAACATCGGGTAAAGACTTGGCCAATGCTTCCCCATTTTGACCTGGAAAAAGACGCCCGCTCGGCGCGCATCGTGGTGGCCATGTCCGGCGGCGTCGATTCGTCGGTGGTCGCGGCGCTCGCCGCGCGGACAGGCGCCGAGGTTATTGGCGTCACCATGCAACTCTATGATCATGGCGAGGCGGTGAAGCGCAGCGGTGCCTGTTGCGCTGGTCAGGATATTTACGACGCAAAGACCGTTTGCGACCGACTCGGCATTCCGCACTATGTGCTGGATTATGAAAGCCGGTTTCGTACCGGTGTCATTGAGCGTTTCGCGGATGAATATGCGGCGGGCCGAACGCCGGTGCCATGCAGCCTGTGCAACCAGGGCGTGAAATTCACCGATCTAATTGCATTCGCGCGGGAGCTGGGGGCCGATTGTCTGGCAACCGGTCACTATGTTCGCCGCGTCGTTCGCGATGGCCGGACCGAAATGTGGAAGGGCCGCGATCCGTCGCGCGATCAGAGCTATTTTCTTTATGGCACTACGCGTGAACAGCTCGACTATCTGCGCTTCCCGCTTGGCGACATGCCTAAGAGTGAGGTGCGCAAGCTGGCGGCGAAAGAAGGTTTAATCGTCGCCGACAAGCCTGACAGTCAGGACATCTGCTTCGTCCCGGATGGCGATTACGCTGGTCTCGTGAAGCGGATGCGGCCGGAAACGGCGGCGCCCGGCGACATTGTCGATCTGTCAGGCAATGTACTTGGCCGTCACGAAGGCGTCGTGCATTTCACTATCGGTCAGCGGCGCGGGATTGAAATTGGGGGGCAGCCCGAACCGCTCTATGTCGTGCGTATCGAGCCGGACACCCAGCGCCTGATCGTCGGTCCAAAGCGTGCGCTGGCGATTTCGGCCGCGCGGGTCGACGGCATCAACTGGCTCGCCGAAGACCAGCACAGCGTCGAAGCCAAGGTGCGGTCACTGGCCAAGCCCGTGCCCGGCCAATGGGACGGACGCACTCTGTCGTTCGAAAATTCAGAATTCGGCGTTGCGCCGGGACAATCCGCCGTTTTCTATGATGGAGAGCGGGTGCTTGGCGGCGGGACAATCGTGTCGACCCAGGCGGCGTCGCTGGACGAAGAAATCGCCGCCTGACTCTGGCGGATCGGCGCGCGGCTGCTAGGGTCGCGGCCATGAAGACTTTCCTCATACTTGCACCCGTCGCCCTGTTGGCGGCCTGCGCGCACGCACCGACCCCGCCGCAAACCGCTGCAGGCCCGCAATTCATGGAACGTAACGCGATGGCCAAGAAGGTCGTCACACTGCCGAGCGGCGTTCAATATTATGTGTTGGCGAGTGGTCCGAAGACCGGCAGATCACCGACTACCGCCGACAGTGTGACCTTCGACTATGAAGGCAAACTCACCACCGGCGAGACGTTCGATAGTAGTTTTGAGCGCGGCGAACCGCTTAGCGGAAAGACCGACGCATTCGTCCCGGGCTTTACCGAGGCGCTGACCCACATGAAGCCGGGTGATGATTGGATTGTCTGGATTCCGCCCAGTCTCGCCTACAAGGACCGAGACATTCCCGGCATTCCGCCGAACAGCGTATTGCGCTTCCGCATGGTGCTGCGATCGGTGCAGCCGGGGAATTAAACCCGGAATACGCCCTCGATGGTGGTGATGCAGCCGCCGGTCAGGATCACCCTGTCGCCGGCCAGTTCGCAATCGAGGCGACCGCCACGGGCGCTTGCCTGATAGGCACTGAAAGCGTTGCGCCTCAGGCGTGTTGCCCAGAAGGGAACGAGCGATGCATGGGCGCTACCCGTAACCGGATCCTCGTCAATTCCGTGATAGGAGGCGAAGACACGGCTGACGATGTCGGTCGCCGCACCCTTCGCCGTCACCATCACCAGCTGGTCGAAAGGCTTGAGGGCATCATGGTTGGGCGCGACTGCGCGAACGGCGCCTTCGTCAGGCAGCAGCACGATCGCCGCACCGTTGCCGCCGCTGCCTATAAACAATGGCATCTCATCCGGCAGCCCAAGCGCCGCTAGCATTTCTGGATTTGCTGCGGGCGCCACAGAACCGGCCGGAAGATCGAGCGCGTAGCCATTGCCATTACGCGTGACCGTCAGAATACCGCTGCGCGTCGCAAAGCGAACCTGATCTGCCGTCAGTACAATATGCGCGCTGGCGAGCGTGGCGTGACCGCACAGGTCAACTTCAGTCGTCGGGGTGAACCAGCGCAGGTCATAATCCGCGTCCTCGCGCCCGCTAGGAACGAGAAAGGCAGTTTCCGACAGATTATTCTCGGCCGCAATCGCCTGCATCACGTCGTCAGCTAACCATGCGTCCAGCGGCATGACCGCGGCCGGATTGCCCTCGAATGGTTTGGTCGCGAAGGCGTCGACCTGGTAGAAGGGAAGGCTCGTCACGGGTTGTGCACGTCTTGCCCAGCCTCTTCCAGGCCCTTTGGGTCGGGGTGGATCAGCACTTCGGTACCGGGAAACTCCTTGCGAATCCGCGCTTCGATTTCCTCCATTACCCGATGAGCGTCCTCGATATTCATCTTGGGGTCCAACCAGATGTGGAACTGGGCAAAATCATGCCCCCCCGATGTGCGGGTCTTGAGCTCGTGGATGCCCTCCATCTCCGGATGGGTCCGGATCATGTCGATGAAGCGCTGGCGCTTTTCATCGTCCCATTCGCGGTCCATCAATTGATCGATTGAGTCGCTCGCCGCATGATAGGCGCCCCAGATCAGCCAAATCGCGATCGCAATGCCGAATATCGGGTCGGCTTTTGTGAAGCCGAAGAATTGGTCGAGCACCAGCGCGGCGATTACCGACAGGTTGAGCAACAGGTCCGATTGATAATGAACATTGTCGGTCTGAATTGCGACCGATCCGGTCTTGCGAATTACATGTCGCTGGTAGCCAAGTAGCGCGACCGTCGCGAGCATTGCGATGACCGACACGCCGACACCAAATTCCATACCCTCGGTCGGTTGATCGGACCGCAGCCGGTCGATTGCACGCCAGGCAATACCAAGCGCGGAAATTGTGATGAGGATGACCTGGATCAGTGCCGCCAGTGCTTCCGCCTTGCCATGGCCAAAGCGATGTTCGTCGTCCGCCGGGGTCGCTGCCCAGCGTACGCCGATTAGCGTGATCAGTGAGGCGATGAGGTCGAGCGAGGTATCGGCAAGGCTGCCCAGCATCGCGACCGAATCGGTTTTCCAAGCCGCATAACCCTTCAGGGCCACGAGAAAGGTCGCCATCGCAATAGACGCGAGCGCAGCGCGGGTCGTCAGTTTGGCGCGTTCGGCGGCAGTGATCATGGGTACAGCAATCCTTCGTCCCAACCGTCAGCGGTTCGCGTGAACATCCTGCGGTGATGCAGTCGGTATGGCCGATCTTCCCAGAATTCAACGCGTTCAGGGACCACAGTGTAACCAACCCAGCGTTCGGGGCGGGGAACATCCTGTCCGTCGAAACGAGCCTTGGCGTCCAGAAATTGTTGCTCGAAGGTTGCCCGTTGATCGAGTGGGCGTGACTGCAACGAGGCGTGGGCGCCAAGCTGCGAGTCGCGGCTTCTAGTAGCAAAATAGGCGTCGGCGTCGCGGTCGCTAACCTGATGAACTTCACCCTCGATCCGAACCTGCCGGCGCAAGGATTTCCAGTGAAACAACAGGGCGACATTCGGATTCGCGGCAAGTTCCACACCCTTGCGACTGTCGGCATTTGTGTAGAATGTAAAACCATTCGGCCCATGATCTTTCAGCAAGACTATGCGAACGGATGGCCGCCCCTGGGCGTCGACAGTTGCCACGGACATGGCGTCGAAAACGTCCGGCTCATGCGCCCTGGCTTCGTCGAGCCAATTTTCAAATATTGTGAAAAGATCGTCAGCCATGTCGGCTATTTTGCATCGGGCCGCCGATGCTGTCGAGGCTCACGTTGACATTGCCGACCAATAGCAGGCGTAAAAAAGCGACCAGAAGGCGACCAAAAGCAGGAGCCGCGCCCGAACGGTCATCCACCGCGACAGAAACCGCGACATGGTACCTGCAACCATCGCAACCAGCAGGAAGCGGGGAAGCCGCAAAATCGGGGCTAGCGCCAGAAAAACCCAACTGCCCTCTTTCGCCGCCTCCATCGCGAATAGTTTGAACGGGATTCCCGCAAATGATCCGGCGAGGACCGCATGCGGCCCGTGACGATAGCGGTCGGCTGCCTCGCCAATTAAGGCAGGATCAATGCCGGGAAGGGCAGCATAGGCTGCCGCCTGACCCACCGGATCATGCGCGGACCACCAGTAAACAGCGATCGCGCCTACGGCAGATGCGAGCGCGGCCACTATGGCGGCCATGGCGGCAGCCTTGGTGCCCTTGCGCACCGCGATCCAGCTGATCGGCACATCAGCGACGATGAAGAAGATCGCCGCCTCCGCCGCCGACCACCCGGCAACCAGCCACAGCGGCAGCGTCAGGCCCAACGCCCGGATGAAAAGCAACAGAGCGGCGACGCTCATGGCTTAGCGCGCGAAGAAATAGTTGGTGAGGTGAAAGAAGAGCGGGGCCGCATAGGTAACGCTGTCCATGCGGTCGAGCGCGCCGCCGTGCCCTTCAATCATTGCGCCCCAGTCCTTGGCGCCGAGCGACCGTTTCACCGCCGACAGCACCAGTCCGCCAAGCGCACCTGCGACGACAATGGCGAAGGCCATGCCAGCGGCCTGAAATGGGTTGAACGGCGTGATCCAGTAGAGGCCCGCGCCCACTCCCGTCGCCGCGAGGCCGCCGATTATCAGACCCTCCCAAGTCTTCGACGGGCTGACGTTCGGCGCCATCTTGTGCCGCCCGAACAACTTTCCCGCAGTGTATTGGAAGACGTCGCTGAGCTGGACCACGGTGACGAGGAAGAACAGCAGATAGACCGGCTTCACGTCGCCCAAGTCGAGCATGAGCAGTGCGGGCGCATGGCTGATGCAGAACACCGCGATCATCAGGCCCCACTGGATCTTCGAGACGCGGACCAGATAGTCGGCGGTGACGCCCTTCAGCATCGACAGCACCGGCAGGGCGAGGAAGGCATAGACCGGGATCAGGATTGTCAGCATCGTCACCCAGTCGATCCACACCAGCCAATATTGCAGCGGCAGGACGACGTAGAACGCGGCCGCCATTGCCGCATGGTCGCTGGGGTGGGTCGGCGTGATCGAGTAGAATTCGCGCAGCGCCATGAAGCTGACGAAGGCAAACAGGATCAGCGTCACGCCCTTGCCGAAGACAAAAGCGACGGCGAAGATCGCGACCATCACCCACCACGCCTTGATCCGGGCGTTGAGGTTGCGAACCGTTTCGCGGCCGCTGTCGCTTGTCACCTTCCGCGAAAGGATAAAGCCGATGATCGAGGAGATCGTCAGCAACGCCACGACCCCGCCGATCAGCAGCGCCATTTTCTCGTGCAGAAGGTCGGTCATGACAGCTCCACCACGGCATCGCGGGCGCGGGTAAGGAAGTCGGGTTTGGACTCACCCTCGTTCAATCGGATCGGGCAACCGAAGCGGGCGACGCAGCTTAACGGCACGGGGACGAGGCTACCCTTGGGCATTGCGCGACGCAGATTGTCGAGGAATACAGGCACCAGTTCGACCTCCGGATAGGCTTTGGCGAGGTGATACAGACCGGGCTTGAACGGGCCGGGCAATTCGCTTGTCCCGCGCGTTCCTTCCGGGAAGATGATCAAGCTGTCTCCGGACGACAGCGCGGCTTTCAGCGGTTCCAGCGGATCGGACGCGCGCGCCTGACGGTCGATCAGCACCGCGTTGAGCGAATTCAGCGCAATCCGCCGCTGCAACCAGCCTTTGCCCCAATAATCGGCGGCCGCGACGGGGCGGACCTTGCGGCGAAGGTCGGGCGGCATTGCGGCCCACACCAATATGGTGTCGAGATGGCTCGAATGATTGGCGAAGTAGATGCGCTGGCGGCCGGCCGGCTCACAGCCGACCCATACGCCCTTCCCGCCGACCAATATGCGCGTCGCGGCGACGATCAGCGCGCCAATCATCCGCGCAGGCGCGCCGATAGGCGGCCGAGGCGGCGGGCGATGGTCAGGGCGGTGCCGACGATGATCACGCCCAATCCCCAGACAAGCGCGCCGAACCAGAAGAAAGACGCGACCAGTGTTACGGTCAGAACAAACATCCGGTGCGGCTTGGCCTGCGGGCCAATGAAATCCTGATCAAATCCCATCGAACCGCCGAGCAAGCGGACATAGGCGCAGATCGCGGCAAGTAGCGCGGCCGTCCATCCAAGCCACGCGAAGCCCGACGCATAACCCGCGGCGACGAGGAATAGGCTATCTTCCACGCGATCGGGAAATTCGTTCCAGATCGCGCCGGTCGGACCGCCCTTTCCGCCTTCGACCGCGACCATGCCGTCGAGCATGTTGGCCATCAGGCGAAGCTGGATCGCTGCCGCGCCAACGAGGAAAAGATAGGGAAAGCGCGGGCCACTGATAATCGCCCATGCTCCCAGTGCGGCGACCAATATGCCAAGGAAGCTGATAAGGTTTGGACCGAGGCCGATGGCAATCGCCCCTTTGGCCGCCGTCGCCGCCCAGCTGGTAGAGCGCGCCTTTAGTGGCCGGCGATTTGTTACTGACGCGGACTTGCCCATCACTTTCCCCCTGTGGTTCAAAGTGTGCCATTAGAGTAGCGAGTTTCAAGCGCTTTTCCTGACGCCGCCTTGACGGAGAGGCCGAAGTGACGGCAACGGGGATTGCAAGGCAAAGAGGTAGAACAGACTTGGATCTTTACCAGCAACTGGGCGTAAAACGCGATGCGACCGAGGCCGAGATCAAGAAGGCATATCGCAGCCTTGCAAAACAGCTGCACCCTGATCGCAACAAGGACAATCCCCAGGCGGCGGAACGTTTTTCCAAGGTGACGCAGGCGTACGACCTGCTGACCGACAAGGAAAAGCGGGCGCAATATGACCGCGGCGAGATTGATGACGACGGCAATCCCAAGATGCCGTTTGGCGCCGGGTACGGCGGCGGCCATCCCGGCGGTGGGTATGGCGGCGGCTATGGTGGCGGCCGCAGTGGTGGATTTGAAGGATTCCAGGATGGCGGCTTTGGCGGTGAGACCGCCGACCTGTCCGACCTTTTTGAGGGCCTGTTTGGCGGCGGCGGCGCTGCCCGGCGCGGCGGGAGCAGCGGTTTTGGGCGTCGCGCCCCGGCGAAGGGCGCGGATGTGGCGTATCGCCTGTTAGTGCCTTTTGTTGATGCGGCCCTGATGAAGGAACAGCGGGTAACGCTGGCCGATGGCAAGACCATTGATCTGAAATTACCCAAAGGCGTCGAGGACGGAACCAAGATCCGGTTGGCCGGAAAAGGTCAGGAAGGGCCCGGCGGTAACGGTGATGCGATTGTCACCATCGAATTGGGCGGTCACCCCTTTTACAAGCGCGATGGCACCACTATCCGGCTAACACTGCCTATAACGTTGAAGGAAGCGGTACTGGGCGGCAAAGTGAAAGTGCCGACGCCCGACGGCCCGGTGATGCTGACCGTTCCCAAGGGATCGAGCAGCGGCAAGCTGCTGCGGATCAAGGGGCGCGGATTTACCGGCAAAAATGGTCAGCGCGGCGACGAAATTGTCGAGCTGGCAGTGGATATTCCGGCCGATGACGCAGAATTGCGGACATTCGCCGAAGGCTGGCAAGGCGGAGGAAACCCACGCGCGTCCATGGGTGTTTGACGCACAATGGAAGAAGTCCACGCCCTATCGCCGGAGGCCAGGCGAAAGCGCGCCGCCAGCCGCGCGGCGAGACTGGGTGACGATGCTGTAAAACGGCTTCGCCGAGGACCAGGCGCTTGGGAGGTTATCAAGCGCGTCGCCACCGGCGTGTACAATGACGGCTTCATCCATGCGGGCAACCTTGCCTATCTGGCACTGCTCGCCCTGTTCCCGTTCATCATTTTGGCGGCCGCCATCGCCCATCTGACGGGCCAGGATGCGGATACACAGCGGACCGTAACTGCCATCCTGTCGCGATTGCCGCATGAAATCCGTAACGTCCTGCGCGATCCTATTCAGCAGGTGCTGGACGTTCGTACCGGGCCTTTGCTGTGGTTTGGCGGGCTGGTTGGTCTGTGGACATCGGCCAGCTTCATCGAAACCATCCGCGATATTTTGAGGCGCGCCTATGGTGTCCATTATTCCAAAAGCTTCTGGCAATATCGGCTGGGTTCGATTGCGGTCATTCTGGGATCGGTCATCCTGCTCCTGATTGCCTTCGGGCTGACCGTGCTGCTTACGTCAGTTCATCAGATCGTTGTTGACCGGCTGCCCTTTTCCAACGGACTGGCCGGACGGCTCGGTTTGTATCGTGTCGTTCCGGCTATCACCCTGTTCTTTACATTCTACGTCCTGTTTTTTGCCCTGACGCCTGCCAGGTACCGGACGTTGAAGAGCCGCAAATGGCCCGGCGCGCTGTTCGTTACTGCCTGGTGGCTGATTACGGTCGAGTTGTTGCCGCGCGCCATCCGGGCGTTTGGCGGTTATGCCCTGACCTATGGCAGCCTCGCCGGTGTTATGGTCACCCTATTATTCTTTTTCATCATCGGCCTGGGCGTTGTCACTGGTGCGGAACTGAATGCAGCACTAGCCGACACGGGCCCAAGGGCGCTAAAGGGCGAGCATTATGAGGGGCCATACGAAGACCAGCTTGAGGTCGATGAACCGGCGCCTGACGAACGAATTGTAGAAGATAAGGGGTAATCGATGAGCGGCTTGATGGCGGGGAAAAGGGGCCTGATCATGGGCCTTGCCAACGACAAATCGCTGGCGTGGGGCATTTCCAAATTACTCGCTGACCAAGGCGCGGAACTAGCCTTCAGTTACCAGGGTGAGGCGTTGGAAAAGCGCGTGCGCCCGCTTGCCGCCGAGCTTGGCAGCGACTTCCTCATCGAATGCGATGTGTCGGACATGGCAAAGCTCGACGAGGCGTTCGACACGCTCAAGGCGAAGTGGCCAACGATCGATTTCGTGGTCCACGCAATCGGCTTTTCCGACAAGAATGAGCTTCGCGGCGGCTATGTCGACACCAGCCTCGATAATTTCCTGATGACCATGAACATTTCGGTCTACAGCTTTGTCGCCATTGCGCAGCGGGCGCGTCCGATGATGTCCGAAGGCGGGGCATTGCTGACGCTGTCCTATTACGGCGCAGAGAAGGTCATTCCCCATTACAATGTCATGGGCGTTGCCAAATCGGCGCTGGAAACCAGCGTCAAATATCTCGCCGCTGATCTTGGCCCCGAAGGCATCCGAGTCAACGCGATCAGCGCCGGGCCGATCAAGACGCTGGCCGCCAGCGGCATTGGCGATTTCCGCTACATTATGAAGTGGAACGAATATAACGCCCCTCTGCGCCGCAACGTGACCATCGAAGATGTCGGCGGCGCGGGCCTGTACCTGCTGAGCGAGCTATCGAGCGGCGTAACTGGCGAAATCCACCACGTCGACGCAGGATACAATGTCGTCGGCATGAAGGCCGAAGACGCACCGGACATCTCGGTCGCGTAAATTCTCATGGTTGGTTGATGCGGCCAAATGCCGAGAGTCCCTCTCCCCGGCAGTCGTCGCGGAGTTGCACGCTCTCGAAGAGTCGCGCCCATTACCCCACCCAGATATTCAGGTCGCCTCATTGTCCAAGATGACGATGATACGGTAGCCAGGCGCGTCTACCGGCGCAGTCCCTGAAGCGCCGCCCTGACGCGCGGTAGCGAGCGTTGGCAGAGCTAAGTTTGATCGCAGTGATAATGTCGTGGGCAAGCGCCCCTCATCGCGCGCATTGTTTCGCAAGACTTGTCCGCGCCCATGGCCGCGCTGATATGTCGGAACAATAATTTTTGGTGGGACGATTCGATGGGCATATTCGATTTTGATCGCGCGATTGTGCGCCGGCCATCATGTGAGGTTGTAAATGGCCTTCGCGCCGGTGATCATGACGGCCCCAGTTTTGAAGGCGTCAGCCGCGAGCATGACGCCTATGTAAGTGCGCTTCAGCTGGCGGGCCTGCAGGTCACGACATTGGCGCCGGCGCCCGAGTTTCCAGATTCGATCTTCGTGGAAGACCCGGCTCTTGTATTTAGCGAAGGTGCAATCCTTTTGCGGCCGGGCGCATCGAGCAGGATGGGGGAGCCGGATCTACTCGCGCCAACGCTCCGCGATACCTTTGGCGTGGTGCTGCAAGTATCGGAAGGTCGTGTCGATGGGGGCGACATCATGGTAACGCCTGACAAGGTCATCATTGGCCTGTCCGATCGCACCGACGAACAGGGCGCGCGGTCGCTCATGCGGCAGCTCGCGGCGCTGGGCCATCGCGGCGAGATGGCGCAAACGCCGGCTGGAACGCTCCATTTTAAATCCGCCTCGTCGCTGGTTGACGAAGAAACGGTCCTCGCTACCGACACGCTCGCTGCGTCCGGCATTTTCGACGGCCTTCGCGTCCTCCGCGTGCCCGAAGACGAACCGGGCGGCGCCAACGCGCTGCGCCTTAACGACCTGGTCCTTGCCGGTACACCTTATCCGCGAACGCTGGACATTTTGGCCCGCCACGGGCTCAATCTGATATCGCTCGACGTGACTGAAATCGCCAAAATCGACGCAGGCTTAAGCTGCATGTCGCTGCGCTGGCAAAGCAGGTGACGCGGGTCGCCTAAGGCGGCAAAACGGTCACGGAACCACGTCGCGATGCTTGTACCTTCCGGTAGGTTTGGGGCAGGGACATGCAGGTGATGGGTTGAAAGCGGTCGTAATATGCCCCGGCCTGCGCCGGGGAACCGTGCTCAGATCACGTCCGCAAGGGCTCTTTTGCCACTGGTTGCAATGTTACTACCCTGGTCGATGCAGCGGCGAGGGAGACAGGGCTGGCGCGGCTCCGGGTAAATTGCGGAAATCCTCCTATTCCCCGGCATCATCCCGGCGCGCGAGGAGCAATTTCTCTGCTTTTGCCGTCTTCGACATTGAGATGACGTGGTCGATGCCTTGTATGGTGATGGCAAGCGTGCCCTGTTCGGTAAGGACGATGTAGCCCTTTTCCTTGAGATACCATTTGTGGAATTCGAAATGCTCGTCGGAGCATTGCAACAGGTTCTGCAGATAGAAACCGACGACGCCCGCATCCTGCGCATTCTCGCGGCGTTTCTGGTAGAGATACATCAGGATTCTGGCGTGGTCGTCGGCATCGTCGAGCGCACCGCTGTCGTCCGCTGCGGCGCCATCTATTCCGACACGTTTACCGAGATCGCCGCCATTGCGAACGTATATCTTGTCATAGGCGATACGTTGTTCCGGATCGCGAAGGATTCGATAGGCTTCGTTGACCTCGTGAAAGCGCCCGGTGTCGGACGTATCGGGACGATCCGGATGATAAAGCTTTGCAAAATGATGGAACGCGGCCTCCAGCATTTTCGCATCGCAACTGGGTGTCACCTGAAGCACATCGTAGTAATCGATGAATGGTTCATCATCCGACATCACGGCCCCACCATATCGTTGCAATATTGGGCTGGAATAACCGAAGTCGTGCCGCACGGCGATGCCTAATTCACCGTGAGATTAACCGCCAAACCAGCCCTTTGGCGGATCCAGCTGGATCGCCGCGCCGGCGGGCGTGTCGACGACATGACCTGCGAAACCTTTTGACATCGGGCGGGCGGCGATGGTGTCCATGATCGTCTTGGCCGCATCCGCCGAAACGCCCGAAGGCTTGAAGCCCATTATCTTGTTGTCGGCCGTGATGGGATACATGCGAACAATCGGCGGCGTTTTGGGATCACTGCCAAAGCTGAGCCCGATCACACCACCATAAGGCAGAATGCCAGGAAATTCCGCATAACGACCAGGCGCACCAAAGGCGAAGTTACCGATGCAATAGAATATCCACCGGCCGTTATACCGCTCAATCTCCTGCAACGTGTGGCCATGTTGACCGATCACCATGTCGGCACCGGCCGCGATCATCCGGCGACCTAGCGGAACCTGCCTTTCATTGGCCCAGGAATAATTCATTCCCCAATGCGGAAAGGCGATGATGAAGATGTCCGGATACTCACGGCGAAGCTGTGCGACCTGTTGCCTAAATCGGGTGATGTTGATGGGATTGCTGCCCGACTCCGTCTTACTGGCGTAATATTTGTAGAGGTCACGATAATTGCTGCGGACCTGAAACAGACCGATAACCGCAATTTTGCGCGATCCGCCGCCGGGAAGGGGCACGGTCATGACCAATGGGCGCTCCGCCTCATCAATATTATTGCCCGCGCCAAAATAGGCGATAGGGCGGCCGCGCAGCGCAGCAAATGTATTTGCCAGACCAGGTCGCCCCTGATCGAGCGTGTGGTTATTGGCGAGGTTGATCGCATCAATGCCGGCCCGCTCAAGCGCGGCGACAGACTTGGTCGGATCCGACCAATGGACAAACTCACGGGCGAGGGGCTTGTCGGCGACCTCTCGGCTCAGAGGGCCTTCGAAATTGACGACTGTATATCGACTATTCTTGATGATCG
The DNA here is from genome assembly GCF_946478955.1 of uncultured Sphingomonas sp. The sequence continues at coordinate 40,154 of NZ_CAMLDL010000004.1, forward strand.
GCAGGAGGCCGTTAAACTCATCCACATAGCGCTGTTGATCGCTTAATTTACCCGCGACGCCATAGGGCGCAATTGCCGCATAGCTTTCGCCGAAGAAGGTATCACCACCCAAGGTGATCGCGGTGCCCTTCTCATAGGCATGGTCAGGCTGCGGCGGGCGTTGGCACGACGCAGCGGCCAGGGCGGCAAGGCAAAGTAGGACGGTGCGAAACTGGCGCATGATCGCGCCTATAGAGCGCAAATGTTTAGAATTCCGCAATCGGCCCTATTGCGGAACTTCGACATGGCCGCCGAAGCCAAAGCGCATGGCGGACAGCAGTTGATCGGCGTAGCTTTCGTCCACCCGGCTGCGATAGCGGGCGAACAGCGAGGCAGCGAGTACGTCGACGGGCACGGCCTCTTCCATCGCCGCGTCGATGGTCCAACGACCTTCGCCGCTATCGGCCACCCGGCCGGAGAATTTCGACAGCGACGGATCTTCGGCAAGTGCGATGGAGATAAGGTCGAGAAGCCACGATGAAATGACGCTGCCGCGCCGCCACACTTCGGCGATGTCCGACAGATTGAGGTCATAGGTAACGTCGAGGTCTTTCTTCGACCGTTGCTTCAGCACATCGAAGCCTTCTGCATAGGCTTGCATCAACCCATATTCGATGCCGTTGTGGACCATCTTGGTGAAATGACCGGACCCGGCCGGTCCGCAATGGACATAGCCATATTCCGCCTTCCAGTGACCATCGCCGTTCGTCCGGCGGGTTCGTTCGACGGTTCCCATGCCCGGTGCCAATGTCTGAAAGATAGGGTCCAGATAATTGACCTGTTCATCGGGGCCGCCGATCATCAGGCAATAACCGCGTTCGCGGCCCCACACGCCGCCGGACACGCCAACGTCGACAAAGTGAATGCCGCGCTCTGCGAGATATTTTGCCCGTTCGATGTCATGCTTCCAGAAGCTGTTTCCGCCGTCGACGACGATGTCGCCTGCGTCGGCGATTTCGGACACCTCACGCATCACCTTTTCGGTGATTTCACCTGCGGGCAGCATGAACCAGAAAATGCCGGGCTTATTGAGCCGTTCCGCGGCTTCGCGGAGCGATGTCGCTGGAATACAGCCATATTGCTCCAGCGTGTAAACGGCCTCGGCATTCGTGTCATAGACCACGACTTCGTGGCCAGCATCGACCAGACGGCGCGCCATGTTGTCGCCCATTCGTCCCAGACCGATCATCATCAGCTTCATGCATCTTCTCCTGTCGCGCCAAGGCAAGGGCGCATCATAACCTTAATGACGCGCGAAGACCGACTGGGTGCCGTCGGCGCGAAAGATGATGGTGTTATAGGTCTGCTTGCGCCCGCCCTGCTCCATTCCCGGCGACCCCATCGGCATACCGGCGACGGCAATGCCCTTTGCTTTTGGCTTGGCCGCCAGCAGCTTCTTGATATCCGCGGCGGGAACATGGCCTTCCACAACATAGCCATTGACCAACGCCGTATGGCAGCTGGTGAGATTTTCAGGGACGCCGGCTTTGGCCTTGGCGGTCATAATGTCATCGGTGTTAATGATCTTCACCGAAAATCCGGCCGCCTGCACATGTTTCACCCATTCGCTGCAACAGCCGCAGCTTGCGGATTTCACGACCGTCATATTGGCGGCGTGGGCGGCGGTGGTGAACAACATCAGGCCAATGGCCAGCATCAGGCGTTTTTTCATCGGTGCGAATCCTCCACAGGCCGAAGCAAGATTCAATAGGCGCGGGCGACCGCGAACTCCACTGCCTCGACCATCGCGGTTTTGGCGCGGCCCGCCGGGAAAGCGGCAAGCGCGTCGATGGCGCGGCGCCCGTAAAGGCGTGCGCGCTCCATCGTGTCGGCCAGCGCGCCGGTCGATTGGATAAGGCGGGTTGCGTAGGCAAGATCATCGTCACCGATGCGGTCTCCCTGCATCGCCGCTTTCCAAAAGGCGCGTTCGCCGTCCGACCCGCGGGCATGGGCGAGGATGACCGGCAGGGTTACTTTGCCGTCCCGAAAATCATCGCCTTGGCCCTTGCCCATGGTCGCCTCATCGCTGGCATAATCGATGGCGTCGTCGACCAGCTGGAAAGCAATGCCGAGATTGCGGCCGAAGGCGTCCAATGCGTCCTCCGCCGCATCGCCCGCTTCGGCAACGACCGGCGCAATGCGGCACGCGGCCGCAAACAGCACAGCGGTCTTGGCCTCGATGATCTTGAGATAATGATCCTCGGTCGTCTCGATCCGGCGCTGCGCCGTCAGCTGATCGACCTCGCCTTCCGCGATTACGGCGCTGGCGTTGCTGAGGATTTTCAACACCTTAAGGCTGCCGTCCTCGACCATCAGCTCAAAGCTGCGAGAGAATAGAAAGTCGCCGACCAATACGCTGGCCGGGTTGCCCCAGATAAGGTTGGCGGCGCGCTTTCCCCGACGCATCTCGCTGCCGTCCACGACGTCATCATGCAGCAGGGTCGCGGTGTGGATAAATTCGACCGCGGCGGCGAGCTTGTGGTGGCGGGCGCCTGTGTAATTGAGCAGCGATGCGCTTGCGAGGGTGAGCATCGGCCGCATCCGCTTTCCGCCGCCGGCGATCAGATGCCCCGCAAGCTCCGGGATCATGGAAACCTTCGACTGCATCCGGTCCAATATGACCTGATTCACCGAATTCATGTCGGCTGCGGTCAACTGGATCATAGGGTCCAGCGATGGCGGGCGCCTGTCGCCCAATGGGTGAATCGTCGCGGTCACGGGCGCCGCACTAGACGAGCGTGGCGGTGATTGCCAGCATCGTTCGGCACATAAAATCGCGCCGCGCGCACCGGTGTTTCCGCGTCGCCGGCCACGTGCCCGGCGCCGGCCTATGCTCTACCAAATGTGGACGCGCTGATCAGGCGGCAGATACAGCTCATCTCCCGGCTGAACATTGAAGGCCTTGTACCATGCGTCCATGTTCCGGACGACGCCATTCACGCGATATTTGGCGGGCGAATGCGGGTTGGTCAGCAGCATGCTGCGCAGATAGCCATCGCGATATTTGGTCTCCCAACTATAGGCATAGGCCATGAAGAAACGCTGATCGCCTGTGAGACCATCGATAACCGGCGGTTCGCCATGGGCCGCGACATAGCGGCGATAGGCCGCATAGGCGACTTCCAGACCGCCGAGATCACCAAGGTTTTCGCCCAGCGTCAGCTGGCCTTTGATGTGCGTTCCGGGGAGCGGTTCGTACCCGTCATATTGTTTGGCGAGCGCGGCCGTCAGTGACTCATATTTCTTGGCGCTTTCGGGTGTCCACCAGTCGCGGAGCCGTCCAACCCCGTCAAACTGCCGCCCCTGATCGTCAAAGCCGTGGCCGATTTCATGGCCGATGGTGGCGCCGATGGAACCATAGTTGGCCGCCGGGTCGGCATTCGGGTCGAAATAGGGCGGCTGCAGGATGGCAGCGGGGAAAGTGATCTGATTTTGGGTTGGGTCGTAATAGGCGTTGTTGGTCTGCGGCAGCATGTCCCACAATGTTCGATCAACCGGCGCCTTCATGCGCGTCAGCTTCAAATCCCAATCAAAATGTTCAGACCGCATTGCATTTCCAAACAGGTCATCACGTTTCACGATCAGGTTCGAATAATCGATATATTTGGCTGGATGACCGGTTCGCGGATCAAAGGCCGCCAGCTTGGCCAGCGCTTCCTTCTTGGTCGCCGCATCCATCCAGCCATTATGGTCAATCTTGTCCTGCAGGGCGGCGCGGATGTTGGTGATCAGCTCACCCATCTGCCGATCACTTTCGGCAGGATAGTGGCGCTGAACATAGATTTGGCCGACGCCTTCCCCAAGCGCATCATTGACCATATCGACACCGCGTTTCCAGCGATCACGCTTCGTCTGCACGTCGCGCAGCGCACGCTGGTAGAAATTGAACGACGCATCCTCAAACGCTTTGGGAAGCTGATCTGCTTGGCCGCTTACAAAATGGAATGCCAGCCAGTCTTTCCAGGTTTGAAGCGGGGTCGACGAGAGTAGCTTTCCTTCGGCCGCAACCGCGCTCTTTTCCCCGATCACGACGGTCTGGATGCCCGCCAGGCCAAGCTTGTCCAGCGAGCGGTTCCAGTCGAACTGCGGCGCAAAGCGATTAAGGTCTGCACGCGACATGGGATTATAGCTTTTCTGAACGTCGCGGCTTTGTTCCGGGGTCCAGTGAACGCGGGCGATGGCGGTTTCCAGCGCAATGATCCGCTCGGCCTTGGCCTCTGCGTCGGCAATGCCGGCAAGTCGCTGAATTTTTACGATATAATCGCGGTACGCCTTGCGATACTCGTCATATTTCGCGCCCGGCAACAGATAATAATCGCGGCCGGGAAGGCCGAGGCCGCCTTGCCCGACATAGACCGCATATTTGGTTGGGTCTTTTAGATCCGGAAAAATCGCGAGGCCGAGCGGTGACGGATAGCCGACGATGGCGAAGAGCGCATTGAGCTGTGCGCGCGTGCGGACGCCGTCAATGGCGGCCAGATAGGGCTTCAGCGGGGTAGCACCGCGCGCCTCAATTCCCGGCTCGTCCATATAGCTGGCGTAATAGTCGCCGACCTGTTGGCCGATGCGCCCCGCGTCCTGCGGGTTCTTCGCCATATCCTCAACGATGGCGCGGACATCCTTGTCGATCTGGTCATTCAGGACCGAATCAATCCCGACATAGGTGCGGTCTGACGCAATTGCGGTCCGCTTTGCCCATGCGCCGTTGGCATAATCCCAAAAATCGTCGCCTGGTTTCACGCTGGCGTCGACGGCCGTCAGGTCAGTGCCCCACGGCTGGAATCGGGCGTTGGGGTAGGGCGCGGGCGCGACCGCTGCGGTTGACGGAGCAGCTGTAACGGCGGCGGCAGATCCGCTCGCGGCCTTGCTCGCCTGAGTTGTCGCGCAAGACGCCAGCATCATTGTTGCGATTGCAGTTGCGGTGACGAGGTGAAGGCGGCGCATAAGGACTCCCTGATCAAATCGCGAGCGACGCTAGCGTGACGATGGGGCGGGTCCAATGGCTTTCGATGAATGGTCAGACGTCAATAATCAGCCAGCGGCAGGCAGGGAAAGCGTTACCAGCAGGCCGCCAAGGTCTTCGCTTTCGCCAAGGGATACCGATCCGCCATAGATCTCGGCGACGTCGCGGACGATCGCCAGACCGAGCCCGGTGCCTGGCTTGCCGGTTGTATCGAGCCGTTTGCCCCGTTCGAACAACTCGTCCCGCTGGGCTTTGGCAATCCCCGTCCCGTCATCTTCGATCAGGATCGACACCACGCCTGCCGACGGAGCTTCCACCGTAACGAACACTCTACCGCCACCATATTTGGCCGCGTTCTCGACCAAATTGCCCAACATTTCGTCGAGGTCCTGCCGTTCTACGCGGACCTGGGCTTGCTTGTCACCGGCGATGTCAATGGTGACACCGTCATACATCCGGCTGACCGCGCGCTCGACGGCGCACACGCTCTCCCAAACCAGGGCGCGCGATTGGCCTGCCGACCGCCGACCAATGGCGCGGGCGCGGGCAAGGTGATGGTCCACCTGGCGCCGCATGACCGCCGCTTCGCGGATGACAGTTTCGGCGAGATCGTCCGAATGCGCTGTCGCGGAGTTTGTGATGACTGTTAGTGGTGTCTTCAGCGCATGGGCCAAATTGCCGGCGTGGCGCCGCGCTTCCTCGGCCTGATTTTCATTGTGAGAAAGCAGCTCATTAATTTCGTCGACCAACGGCTCGACTTCCTGCGGGAACCCTTCGGCAATGCGCGTTTGGGTTCCGCCGCGAATGGCCGCAACCTCACGCCGGACGCTGCGCAGCGGCCAAAGGCCATAAAAAGCCTGGAGCACGGCCAGCAACATCAGGCCGATTGCAAGGCCCGCGAAACTCCAGGTCAGGGTCTTGCGCCATTCGTGAATTTGCGTGTCGAGAATCTCGCGTGACTGGGCGACCTGAAACCGCCAACGGGTTTCGGATCCCGGCAGGATCACGTCCCGCTCGACAATGCGCAGCGGCTCATCGTCGAATTCATTGCTGTCGTACTGCCGCGGCTCGTTGAGGACGGTGTCGGTCGAATTGACCGTCAGTCGCCGGTCCCACAAAGATCGCGATGGATAGCAAAGCGGCGATGTCGATTGATCCTGGCAATGGTTGGCCGGGACGTCGGTGATTTGGAAGTAGGCACCGGAATAGGCTTCGACATATCGTTGATCGGCGGGTGCGCGGCTGAAGCGGACTTCGCCGTCCGGTCCGATTTCGGACGACCCGATCATGCTGTTAAGAACCTGATTGAGCTGCTCATCGAAATTGCTCGTGAGCGTACCTTGCAGCGACCGGTCGAGCGCATAGCCGCCACCCAGCAACAGCAGCCCGATCCACAGCGCCGCGAACACAATCATGCGCCGCGTCAGTGAGCCGCCGCTACGCCCCCGATTGACGACGGGTTTAGTCGCTTCGGACTCGGTTGCGCCCGCCGCCGGATCGGTGGCGGGCTCGCTCAAGCGCCCGGATCCTCGAGGCTATAGCCCAGACCGCGAATAGTGGTGATGGTGTCCGCGCCCAGCTTCTTGCGGATGCGGGTCACAAACACTTCGATGGTGTTCGAATCGCGGTCGAAATCCTGATCGTAGATATGTTCGATCAATTCAGTACGGCTGACGACCTTGCCCTTATGGTGCATCAGGTAGGACAGCAGCTTATATTCCTGTGCGGTCAGCTTGACCGGTTCGCCGTCCCGCGTAACCTTGCCCGACCTTGTATCGAGACGAATGTCACCGGCGATAAGTTCGCTCGACGCATTGCCGGATGCGCGGCGGATCAGCGCGCGAAGACGCGCGATCAGCTCTTCGGTCTGGAATGGCTTGGCAAGGTAGTCATCGGCACCGGCATCCAGACCGGCGACCTTGTCCGACCAACTATCGCGGGCGGTCAGCACCAGGACCGGCATCTTCTTGCCTTCCTTGCGCCAGCGGTCGAGTACCGTTAGCCCGTCGACTTCCGGCAGGCCGAGGTCGAGCACGACCGCGTCATAGGTTTCGGTGGATCCAAGATAATGGCCGTCCTCGCCATCGGTGGCGAGGTCGACGGCATAGCCGGCACCTTCCAGCGTAGAGCGGAGCTGACGGCCCAGATTCGGTTCGTCCTCGACGATTAAAACGCGCATGCGTGAATTCCCCTTGGATTAATCATTCGCCCCTAACAACACGCACGAAGCTGAACGGTTGCTTGGCCGGAACGAAGCAGTAGTGCAAGGGCATCGGGAGGAGATGGTCGGGTTAGTCGCCCGACTTGCCGACGATCCGGCCGGTTGCCGCATCGACATCGACCCAAATCAGCCGTCCATTTTGCATGAACTTCAGCCGGTAGGTCGACCCGCGAAGCTCCGGACCAAGATAGTCGGCGCCGCCCATTCGCGGCATGACCCGCTGTTCAATCTTTGGCAGCGGCATCGAGCGGCCTTCCTGCGTGGCGCGGAAAGCACGGTCCTGATCGCGCGGCCGGTCCATGGACGCCATCTGAACGCCGCGCGGCGAGGCGAGTGACGGGGTGGCGACCGCAACGGAGGCGGCGCAAAGGGCGAGGACAAGAGTACGATACAGGCTCATGGGCATAACTTTCTTGCCTGCGACTCCTAATAGCAAACCATTGAACGGGTTATGAATGCCCCTGTTGTGCGCCGTTCATCCCGACAAAGGGTGACGCGGGCGTCATGCTAAGCTAGTGGGCGCGGCGATGGCACCCCCTATTTTGTCTTATGAGAAGCTTGGCCTGATACAGGGCGAAGGCTGGCTGTTCCGGGATATTGATGTCTTTGTCGGCCCGCGCGACCGGCTGGCGCTCATCGGGCGTAACGGGGCGGGAAAGACCACCTTGCTGAAATGCCTGGCCGGCATCGTCGATTCGGACGAGGGCACGCGAAAAATCGTGCCGGGAACACGGGTGGTTCTGCTGGAGCAGGATCCCGACATGAGCGGCCATGCGACATTGGAAGACTGGGTCCTGGATGGCGACGATGCGCCGCAACCGCATGAGGCGGCGGCCATTGCCGATCAGATTGGAATTGATCTGTCACGAGATGCCAAAACCGCCAGCGGCGGCGAGCGCCGGCGGGCGACCATCGTCCGGGCGTTGGCGCAGAATCCAGATGTATTGCTGCTCGACGAGCCGACCAACCATCTGGACCTGGGGGCGATCGACTGGCTGGAAGACTGGCTTAACAGGTTCAAGGGCGCGTTCATCGTCATCAGCCATGATCGGACCTTCCTGACCCGACTGACCAAAAGCTGCTTATGGCTCGACCGCGGAAATATTCGCCGGGCGGAGATTGGCTTCGGCGGCTTCGATGCCTGGACCGAGAAAGTCTATGATGAAGAGCAGCGCGCCGCCGACAAGCTGGATGCGAAGCTGGCCATTGAGCTGCACTGGCTTCAGCGCGGGGTGACCGCGCGCCGCCGCCGTAATCAGGGGCGATTGGCAAAGCTCAACGAAATGCGTGAACAGCGCGCGGCGATGCTGGGCCCGGCGGGATCGGCCAAGCTGGCGCTGTCCAGGGACGATGTGAAATCCAAGGTCGTGATCGACGCGGAGAACGTCTCAAAACGCTTTGGCGATCGGGATATCATCAAGGATTTCAGCCTGCGGATTCAGCGGGGCGACCGGATCGGTCTGGTTGGTGCAAACGGCACCGGCAAGACGACACTGCTCAAACTTCTGACCAAGGAGTTGGCGCCCGACAGCGGCACCGTGACTCAGGCCAAGACATTAAACGGGATCGTCATCGATCAGCAGCGCCGGTTGATGGAGCCGACGCGCCGGGTTCGCGACGTGCTGGCAGAAGGCGGTGACTGGATTGAGGTGCGCGGCACCAAGAAGCATATCAAGGGGTATCTGAAGGAGTTTCTGTTCGATCCCGCGCTGACGGAAGCGCCGATAGGGTCCTTGTCGGGTGGCGAACGGTCGCGGCTATTGTTGGCGCGGGAGTTTGCGCGGGCATCAAACCTGCTGGTGCTAGATGAACCGACCAACGACCTTGACCTTGAAACGCTTGACCTGCTGCAAGAGGTAATCGCCGATTATGACGGCACCGTCCTGATCGTCAGCCACGACCGCGATTTCCTCGACAAGACGGTGACGGTGACGCTTGGCCTGGATGGATCAGGCAAGGTTGATGTGGTTGCGGGCGGCTATGACGATTGGGCGAAACGACGCGCTGCCGGCAAGGCCGCATCCAAAAAATCCGCGCCGGCAGCTCCCAAGACAGAGCCGTCAGGCACGCCGCCGGGGCGCGCCAAGCTCAGCTATAAAGATCAGCGCGACCTCGACCGCCTTCCGGGCGAAGTGGCCCGGATCGACGGGGAATTGATGGCGGTCGAGGAGCTGCTCCACGACCCTGACCTCTACACCCGCGATCCCAAGCGTTTCGCCGACCTGACGGCGAAGGCGGAAACGCTGCGCGCGGAAAAGAACGCCGCCGAGGAACGGTGGCTTGAAGTCGCCGCTATGGCAGAGGAACTGGGCGCCTAGCCTGACCTTGCCGTTCTTATGCCTTTAGCTGCGCGGCCGTTCGATCCCGGATGCGTTTTTGCAGGATGGTGAGCGGCATCGCCCCCTCCTTCAGCACGTCGTGGAATTGCTTGAGGTCGAATTTCGCACCTAGCGCCTTCTGCGCTTCCTCGCGTGCGCGCACCCAGGCCATGTGACCGACCTTATAGCTGCAGGCTTGGCCGATCATGGTGCAATAGCGTTCGACCTCACGCTGCACACGCGGCCGGGCGAAGCCGGTGGTCGCGACCATATAATCGGTCGCCTTCTCACGGCTCCACCCTTTCGAATGGAGACCGGTGTCAACAACCAGCCGGGTCGCACGGAACAGGAACGACTGTAGATAGCCTGCCTTTTCGATGCCCGTGTACCCGCCAAGTTCGTCGGCCAGCTGTTCAGCGTAGAGGGCCCAGCCTTCCGAATAGGCTGAGAAGAAGCCGAGCTTTCGCAAGGTCGGGATATCGGTCGATTCCTGCGCAAGGCTGATCTGAAGGTGGTGGCCCGGGACACCTTCATGATAGGTCAGCGCCGGCAGCGAATATTTCGGCCAGTCGCCGACGTCCTTCAGGTTGATGAAGTAGATGGCCGGACGCGATCCATCGAGCGCCGCGCGGTTGTAATAGCCGTTGGACGCGCCGTCCTGAATTTCGACCGGAACCCGGCGGATTTCCAGCGGCTGCGTCGGCAGTTTCGAAAACGCCGCAGGCAGGCGGGCATACATGTCCTTCACCCCGACATTCAGGCTTTCGATCAGCGCGGCACGACCTTCATCGGTTGCCGGATATAGTTGATCCGGGCGGCGGTTGAGCTGATCCAACCGTTCCCCAACGCTGCCCGCCGATAGGCCGGCGCCTTTCAGTATGGTGTCGAGCGCGGCGGAAATTTCCGCCACCTGCGCAAGGCCCAGCTTGTGAACCTCATCTGGCGTGAATTTCGTGGTCGTGGCCTGTTCCAGCGCGGCGGCATAAATCGCATCGCCATTGGTCAGCCGCTGCGCGCCGTCACCGGGCCGCGTGGTCGGCCGTAGCTGCTCCATGAGCGCGATCTGACGGTCAAGGGCGGGGTAGATTTGCTGTTCCACGATTGCGGTCGCGCGCGCGGCCCAGTCGCCGGCAATACCCTTCGCCGCAGCGCGGCGCGCGACCGAGCCAACCATCGTATTTTCGCTAGCCGGAACACCGCGAAGCTTGCGCATCTGTCCAAGCGTCAGGTCAATTGACCAGCCTGGCGCAAGGAAGCCGCGCGCCGCCTGCGCCTTCTGATCAGCGCTATCGTTGTCCAGTACGGTGTCGACCAGGGCGAGGCGGGCAAGATAGGCATCGGCATCGGCAGCACTCTCAATGGTGTGCGCCGTGTTGAGAAAGTCGGGCATGGAGAAATAGGCACCGCCCTGCTGATAGATGGGGTAGGGCCGCTGGACCGAATCTATGCCAAATTTTTCGGGGGACACACTGAACGTTTCGGCCTGGTAGATGATGACCTCGCGGTTGAGGCGTGCAGGCTCCGACAGGCTTGCAGGGTTGATCGCCTTCAATTCGGCCAAATCGCGCTTGTCGAATGCCAGATCTACGGCGCGCGCCTTGTCCGCCGGGCGAATATCAAGTTCCGACTTCAGATGCGCATTGGGGCCCTTGTCGAGCCCAAGCGAGCTGGCGAGGCCAGGTGACCGCTTAACCCGATCGACAAAGATCCGCTCAAACAAGGCATTGAGCTTTGCATCGCTGCTACCGGCCGATGCGGCAGCTTTTGGTGCGGCGAATGCCGGACCTTCGGTCGCCACACCCAGCGCAGTGAGGCTTCCGGTGGCGAGAAATTGACGGCGATCCATGGCATCGGCTCCCTGTTCCAGTAGCCGTGAAGCCTAGGGCGAGCTGCACGCAGAACAACCGCCGTTCGTCGAAAAGTCACGCACCCAGGGAGTATTGTTTCATCAGGTCGTAGAGCGTTGGGCGGCTGATACCGAGCAATTTTGCCGCGCCGGAAATATTATTCTCGGTGCGGGTAAGCGCCTGATGGATTGCCCGGCGGTCAGCCACCTCGCGCGCGGCGCGCAGGTTGATGGGAAGCGAGCCGGCCGCTGCCGATTTACTGCCGGGCAGATCAAGATCGGCGGCCCCAACCAGCTTTCCGTCGCACATGATGACAGCCCGCTTCACCCGGTTTTCCAATTCCCGGACGTTGCCGGGCCACGGATAGGCATCGACGGCGTCGGCCGCGTCAGGGGCAAGGCCCTGCACCTTCGGGTTCATCTCTCGCGCGTAGCGATTGACGAAATGGCGGGCGAGCAGGACCGCGTCCCCCGATCGCTCGCCGAGCGCGGGAATATGGACCACGATTTCAGCGAGGCGATAATAGAGATCGTCGCGGAAACTGCCCACCGCGATCATCGCATCCAGATCCTGATGAGTGGCGCAGACGATGCGCGTGTTGACCGCAATCGGCGCGCGGCCGCCGATCCGCTCGATCACTCGTTCCTGAAGAAAACGGAGCAGTTTGACCTGCAGCGGCAGCGGAATATCGCCCACTTCGTCAAGGAACAGGGTTCCGCCCTGGGCCTGTTCAATCTTGCCCTCTGTCGTTTTCACGGCGCCTGTGAACGCCCCGCGCTCGTAGCCGAACAGTTCGGCCTCCAGCAGATTTTCGGGAATAGCGGCGCAGTTGATGGCGACGAACGCACCGTCCTTGCGCGGCGAGAGGTCATGGACCGCGCGCGCCAGCAGTTCCTTGCCGGTTCCGCTGGCGCCCAACAGCATGACGGATACATCAGCGGAGGCGACCCGTTCGACGGTGCGGGCAACCTTCGCCATTTCGGGACTGGCCGAAACAATTGAGCCGAGCACGGTCGCACTGCCACCACCCCGCGCTTCAAGCTGCCGGTTTTCCTCTTCGATTTCGCGAAGGCGATATGCGCGGGCGACGATCAGACCAAGCTCATCGATATCGACGGGTTTTTTGTAGAAATCATAGGCGCCGAGCGCGATGGCTTTCAGCGCACTTTCGCGGGCACCGTGGCCCGACGCCACGATCACCTTCGTATCGGGTTTCAAGGCGAGAATTTCCTGAAGCGTCGCAAAACCTTCGGTCGTGCCGTCTGGATCAGGCGGTAGGCCGAGGTCGAGCGTCACCACATGCGGTTCATGAAGACGCACCATCTCGACCGCCTCGGCGCGATTACCCGCAATGACCACGCGGTAGCCCTCATAGGCCCATTTCAGCTGCCGCTGCAGGCCCTCGTCATCCTCAACGATCAGCAGGACAGGAAGGTCAGAACTGGTGCTCATGCGATTTTCCGTTGCAGTTGATCCGGCGCGGCTGCGACCGGAAGGTGAATGGTGAAACTACTGCCCTTGCCGGGCCTGCTTTCGACGATCAGCCGGCCGCCCATGGCGCCGACGAGGCTTCGTGCCTCAAATGCGCCGACGCCAAAGCCGCCCTGTTTGGTGGACGCGAACGGCTGGAACAGGCGGTTGCGGATAAAGTCGGCATCCATGCCCGCCCCATGATCGACAACCGCAATACTGACATCGCCCGATGCAAAGGCCATGCGCACTTCGACTGGCTGAATCGGGGTCGATGCATCGACGGCATTTTGGACGAGATGGCCAATCGCCTGTTCGAGCAGCAGCGGATCGGCCATGACCATTTGCCCGCCGTCGCCCAGCAATTTAACCTCATGATCGCCGCGTTTGGCCGCGACGGCGGACGCGACGACGGCGCGGAGCGGGGTGGGCTCCAACCGGACAGGGCGCTGGTCGGACGCGGGCGCGAGGCGGGCGAGCAGGTCATTCATTTTGCCGACCGAACCTTTTAGCGTCGCCACCATATCCGCCCGGAATTCGGCATTGTCAGCGTGGCGTTCGGCGTTGCGAGCAAGCAGCGACAACTGGCTGACCAGATTCTTCACATCGTGGAGGATGAAGGCGAAGCGGCGATTAAAATCCTCGAACCGCTGCGCGTTCATCAGTGCCTGCTGACCATGGGCTTCGGCAAGGCTTGAGGCGGCCTGACTGCCCGCCGTGCGCAGCAGGTCGAAATCTTCCCAGTCAAGCGGGCGGCGATAATCAGGTGCTTCCAATAAAACGAGGCCGACCAATCGCTCGTCATGGATCAGCGGAATGCCCGTCCACGCCTGCTGCTCGTCGAGCAGGGCTTCGGGCACGCCGACCGCTTCGTCTTTCGGATCGCTCCAGCCCCCGGCATGGGCGTCAAAATCAATAATTCGCCCTTCGGCGCCCATCGACAACCAGAATGCCAGCGCCTGCGGACCTGGAATGGCCGCGCCGGGATTGGCATTTCCCGACCAGTTCCAGCTGGCCGCCGGTTCAATGGCGCCATGCTCATCTGCCACCAACAGGACGCCACCCGGCGCGTCGACAATGTCGGCGAATGCCTTGATGATCCGCTGTCCGAGTGGCGGCGCGTCGGGTCCGCTGGCGCCCAGCGTCCGGGTAAAGCGCAGCCATTCGGTGCGGTAATCATAGCGATGCTCAAACAGATGCTTGGCGATCTTTACCTTTGCCCACCCGCGCGCGCGCCGCGAGGGGATGAGGACCATTGCCGACACCGTCATGACAACCAGGAGCGTGACCATCATCGCGCGGGTCCAGACGAAGCCGCTGTCGCGCAGGATTGAGGCGAGAACTGCCATCACCGCGAAATAGGCAAAAATGGCCAGCAGAGAGAGGCTTTGGAACGTCGCGGCGCGGGACAAGCGGATGCGCCATATGTCGGCGCGCCGACTGCTTCCGATGACAAACAACGGCGCGGTGATGGCCATCGCCAGACCGCGCCAGTTGAACAGGGTTTGCGCCGCCGACCAATCGAAATAGCCGATCGTATAAACGTTGAGATCATAGGCCCACATGATCGCAAGGCCGAGCATGGCGAACCTAATGCCCCTCCGGTCCGCAGGGGCGGTCTGGCCGTAAAGGTTATGCACTAGGACCAGCGATCCCGCGGCGGCGGCGAGGCGAAGCACAAGTGCCGTGACGACGAGCGCGTGGTTGGGGCCCAGGCTGTCCGTGTCAATGATCATAGGGAAGGCGTCGACAACTAGTTGTAGTCCGAGCACGCCGCCGACCGCCGCATAGACGGGCTTTACACCGCGCAGACGTTCGCTGCCGTCAGTATCGGCCAAGCGATACAGCACGCCGACCCAGCTGAGGTTGCGCGCGGTTTCGGCATAGCCGGCGAGCATCGAATTGGGTTCGACGGCCGTGACCCAAGCCCAAATCGCCGTCAGCGCGAAGGCAGCCAGCAACAATCGTTGCTGTCCTTCGCTGACGCCGCGGCGCAATTCCCACGCCGTCAGGCTGGCAAACAGCAGTGCGGCAAGCGCATGTGTCCAGAAGGCGATCAGCCCCTGCATTGGCGCTCACATGTAAAATATGCCGACATGGGGAGACTGTCGCAAAATTTTACAAACAAAAGGTCAACGCTGGCGAAACCCTTTGTTGTCGGCCATGGATAGCGCCATGACCGACGCGCCCGCCCAACCGATCCGCCCCGTCATTCTTGCCGGAGGCGCCGGAACGCGCTTGTGGCCACTATCGACCGCAGCGCGGCCCAAGCATCTGTTGCCATTGCTTGGTACCGAAACCTTGTTCGAGGCGACCATTGCCCGGTTTGGCGAGGGGTTCACCGCCCCAATGATCATTGCCAATGTCATGCAGGAGGCCGACCTTGTCGCGCTGGCCCCCGCCGATGCGACGCTGGTACTGGAACCGGTCAAGCGAGACAGCGCCGCCGCCATCGCGCTGGCCGCGATTCTGGCCGACGAAGATGAATTGTTGTTGGCTTGCCCCAGCGACCATCACATCGGTGATGCATCCTCCTTCCGCGCCGCAATCGACGCAGCACGGCCCTCCGCAGAAGCAGGGCAGATCGTGACGTTCGGGATTGAGCCGGACCACCCTGCGACCGGCTTTGGCTATATCGCGGCAGGAGCGGGCGAGGGGGTTCGCAGCGTTGATCGCTTTGTTGAAAAGCCGCCGCTAGACCGCGCCGAAGCAATGCTGGCGGAGGGCGGCCATTATTGGAACGCGGGTATCTTCCTCGCCACCGCCCGGACATGGCGCGACGAGTTGGAAGTCCACGCCCCGGCGATTTTAGCTGCTGCGACGGAGGCGGCAAACCGGGCCGTGCGGAACGGCCGCATCATCCGGGTTGATGAAGAGGCATTCGCCGCCGCCCCGGCCCGGTCGATAGATTATGCCGTCATGGAGCCGAGCGCCCATGTTTCGGTTGTCCCGGTCACGATGGGCTGGTCCGACATTGGCAGTTGGCAGGCGCTCGTCAATGCGTCGGTCAAGGACGTCGATGGCAATGCCTTGCCCGACAATGTGCTGGCCATCGACAGCCATGATGTGTTGATCCGGTCCAGTGGCCCAAAGGTTGCCGCCATCGGTGTCGAAGGGTTGGTGATCGTGGCGACGGCCGACGCCGTGCTGGTAATGCGCCCCGATCAGGCGCAGCGGGTGCGCGAAGCGGCAGAATGGTTTGAGAAAGGCGGAAAATGACACGTATCGCCGGGAAATTGGTCGCGCCATTGGCGCTTGGCGGCAATGTTTTTGGCTGGACCGCCGACGAAGCGACCAGCCTGCGCATCCTGGATGCGTTCGTCGATGGCGGCGGAACGATGATCGATACCGCCGATGTCTATTCGGCCTGGGTCGATGGCCATCAGGGCGGCGAGAGTGAGCGGGTGATCGGCAACTGGCTTCGCCGCAATCCGGCAAAACGGGAAAAGATCATTATCGCCACAAAGGTCGGCTATCTCGATGGCAGCCAGACCGAAAATGGATTTTTGGCCAATCTCGATCCCGATGTGATTACACGAGCGACCGATGCATCGCTGCAGCGGCTTGGGATCGAGACTATCGACCTCCTCTATCAGCATGGCGACAATGCGGCCGTGCCGCTCGCTGACAGTCTGGGCGCGATGGACGGGCTCCGCCTCGCCGGGAAGATCGCGGCGGTCGGTCTGTCGAACTTCGACGCGCCGCGCGTCGAGGAGGCGCTTGAGGTCTGTGCGGTCAATGAATTCGTCCCGCCAGTTGCCCTGCAGAATTGGTACAATCTGATGGAACGCGGGAAATATGAAGGCGCGCTTCAGGCCGTGACATTGCGCGCGGGCCTGTCGGAATTTCCTTATTACAGCCTGGCCAATGGCTTCCTGACCGGCAAATATCGAACGGACGAAGACCTCAGCAAAAGCGTTCGCGGGGGGCGTAGCGCCGACTATCTCACCAGCGACAAAGGGCGGGCGGTGCTCGCGGCACTTGATGAGATTGCCGGGCAGACACATGAATCGATTGCCGCGGTCGCCCTTGCCTGGCTGAAGGTACAGCCCGGAATAGGCGCGCCAATTGCGTCTGCGACAAGCGTCGAACAGATCGACGAGCTTCTTGCCGGCATGCGGCTCAAGTTGACGGTAGAGCAGGTAGAATATCTCACCCAAGCAAGTGAATGACGAATAGCCGACATTCATGTTAGCCTGCTGTCCGCGCGGTCGAACCGGACCGCACATTGGGGAGGATATTCATGGGCGATAATCTGAAGAGGGGTCTGGCTGAGGCCATCGGCACATTCTGGCTGGTGTTGGGCGGCTGCGGCAGCGCCGTTCTGGCCGCGAAATTTCCGGAGGTCGGAATCGGACTGGTCGGCGTTTCGATGGCGTTTGGCCTTACCGTGCTGACCATGGCCTATGCCATTGGTCATGTGTCGGGTTGCCATCTCAATCCGGCGGTGACCGTTGGCCTGACGGCAGGCGGGCGCTTCCCGGTAAAGGATGTGCCGCTGTATATTATCGCGCAGCTGGTCGGCGCGATTGTGGCGGCCGCGCTTCTCCTATGCATCGCAAAGGGTGCGCCCGGGTTTGAAATGGGGCCGACCAGTCTTGCCGTGAACGGATATGGCGAGCAGTCGCCCGGCGGCTATTCGCTGCACGCCGCGCTGATCACGGAAGTCGTGATGACCGGTATGTTCCTGTTCGTCATCATGGGCGCGACGCATGGCCGGGCGCCGGCAGGCTTTGCACCGATCGCGATTGGACTGTGCCTGACCCTGATCCACCTGGTGTCCATCCCGGTCACCAATACGTCGGTCAATCCGGCGCGCAGCACCGGGCCGGCGTTGATGGTTGGCGGCCTTGCGCTGCAGCAGCTGTGGCTGTTCTGGGTCGCACCGCTGATTGGCGGGGCGCTTGGCGGTCTTGCCTATCGCTTTATCTCGCCCGACGCGCCGCGCGACGAGGATATTATCGGTAATGGATGAATGACGGTGGCGGGGGCGGCGGCAGAGCGTTCCGTCCCCGTACCATTAATTGATGCAGATACGCCGAAGCGAGACGGGTGCAAGGTCGGCCCGCGCGCAACAATACGGTCTTCGCACTACATTTGAGACTTCAGTAAATGGAGTGACTCGAATGGCATGGTTGATTGGCCGCACGACGGTCTTGTCGAATCCCGAAAAGGCGCGCGCCAAGGCGCTTACGAAGCTTCAGGGGATCGTCGATCTTGAAGATCCTGAAAGCCTGGTCGT
This sequence comes from uncultured Sphingomonas sp., assembly GCF_946478955.1. The sequence goes on from NZ_CAMLDL010000004.1 coordinate 58,254, forward strand.
GCCAATCCTGATCGATGCCATTCTGATGGTTGAGGCATATCGCGGCGCCCGCCACCAGTTCGACCAACTTCCCGAGCTGACGCACAGCGTCGATGCCCTGATTCGCGAGATTGAGCTTGTCGAGAAAGCCGAAGCCTGGGCTGCCGAGTAGAGATATGCCCTGCCGATCAGCCCTTTTTGAGTTGATCCAGCGCCAGCGTGGTCATCGCTTCGGTTGCCGTTGAGATGACCGTTTCAGCCTCCGGGGCCCAGAAGGGGGAATGAAGTGACGGCAACTTCTGTGCGTCGCCTCCGGCGGCATCCCATTTCGCTTTGGGCGTCCCGCCGACCCAGAAGATCAGACTCTGCATATTCTTGTCGGCGAGCCAGAAGCGGCTGAAGTCTTCTCCGCCCATGACCGGCGGCGTCTTCACTACCCGGTCCTTGCCGAACTTGGCCGTAAGCACCTCAAGCGCATGATCGCTGATTGGCTGCGTGTTGAAGGTCGACGGCGTGTACATTTCCTCATGAATGAGGACGTCGGGCATCTTGTCCTCCGGCATACCGGCGGCAATGGCTTCACCGCGTGCAATGCGGCGAATACCATCGAGCAATTGCTTGCGGACTTCGGGCGAGTAGCTGCGCACCGTGATCAGCAATTTTGCCTGATCGGAAATGATGTTGTGCTTGGCCCCGGCCTGAAAGCTGCCGACCGTGACGACGGCGGGTGATTGGGGGTCGACCTCGCGGCTGACGAGAGTTTGCAGCGTTTCGACAATCCGGCTCGCCAGAACGATCGGATCTTTGGTCGTTTGGGGGTAGGCGCCATGACCGCCAATGCCCTTGACGGTGATATCGACGCTGTCGACGTTGGCCAAAGCGTAGCCCGGCGTAATGCCAATGACCCCGGCCGGAAGGTTGGCGGCGTCATGAAAGGCAAGCGCCGTATCGGGCTTGGGGAAGCGGGTATAGAGTCCGTCGGTCAGCATCGCCGACGCGCCTTCGCTGGTTTCTTCGCCTGGCTGACCGATAATGACGAGCGTACCGGACCATTCGCCTTTGCGCGCGGCGAGTTGGCGCGCGGTACCGATCAGGCTGGTCATATGCGTGTCATGACCGCAGGCGTGCATAACGCCCGTTTCAACGCCGCTGCGGGCGGTGGTGCGGACTTTGGACGCAAACGGCAGGCCGGTCTGTTCGACCACGGGCAGGCCGTCCATGTCGGCACGGATCATCAAGGTTTTGCCAGGTCCGTTTTTCATCACGGCGACGATACCTGTCTTCCCGACCTTTTCGGTTACCGTAAAGCCGAGCTTGCGCAGTTCAGCGGCCAGTTTCGCGCTCGTCTTCACCTCTTCCATGCTGAGTTCGGGATTGGCGTGCAGATCACGGTAAAAGGTCATCAAAGATGGCATGTCGGCCTTAACCGCCTGATCAAGCGGCGCGGCCGTAACCGGTGAAGCGATCAACCCGAGGGCAGTGGCAGCAAGCAGGCTTTTCATGGTCATCTCCGTCAGGAAGCGGGCACCAGCTCAAGAACGTCGAGCGTCGATTCAAAGCGTGGATGGGGCATGATAATGCGCCAGCGATTGTCGCCCACTCGTTCGACCCAACCCGCAACATCGCGATCTTCATCGCGGCCATATTGCATTGCCCGTTCCTCATCGCCGAGAACCAGCGTGCCCAGGAACATCTGGCGAAGCGCGCTGTCGGGGAAGATCAGACCCACTTGCCGTTGCGACCCGGTAAGCTTTGCAAATCCCTGCAGGTCATTTTCCTGCTGAATGCGGCAATCGAAGGCGGGGTAAGCGATAAAATCGAGCATGCCCTCGCTCTTCGCGCCGAGCTTGATCGTTCGGCATTTGTAACGTCCGTTGGGGATCGGCGTGGGCCCAATTGCAGCATCGGGCAACAGCAGGGCGCCCTCACGGTCGATCGCCGCGCCATATCCCGCAGCACGCGCCTTGGCGAGCGCGGTGGTAAAGGCGGTGCGCCATTGGCTGGTCCGTTCTAAATCCTGATTGGTGATCGCGCTCCGCCAGTTGGTCGCGGACGCGGCGCCGTGTGACCCGTCATGGACGGGCGCACAGGCATTTAGGGCGACCACCGCCGCAAGAAGGATCGGAAAACGCATATCGGAGAAGAACCTAACGATGCGGCGACCTGGCGCAAGGGAATTGGCCACCAAATGCGATCGCATGGGTAGCGGGGACCAGGCACCGGTTGGCCACCGGCCCAAACAATCTCCGTTTAGGCCGCTGTCCAGCCCCCATCCATGCTGTAATTCGCGCCGGTGATCGAACTTGCCTCGTCGCGGCATAGGAACAGGGCGAGCGCGGCGACCTGTGCCGGGGTGACGAATTCCTTGGTCGGCTGCGCCGCCAAAAGCACGTCGTTCATCACCTGCTCGCGGGTCATACCCCGGGTTTTCATCGTATCGGGAATCTGAGCTTCAACCAGCGGGGTCCAGACATAGCCGGGTGAGATGCAATTGACGGTGATGCCGTCACGCGCGGTTTCGAGCGCGAGCGTTTTGGTCAATCCGGCGACGGCATGTTTGGCCATGACATAGGCACTTTTGTTGGGTGATGCGACAAGGCTGTGCGCGGACGCGGTGTTGATGATCCGCCCCCAATGCGCGGTCTTCATAAAGGGAATGGCAGCGCGGCACAGGTGCCAGACGGACGACATATTGATCGCAATAATGGCGTCATATTTATCGACCGGAAAATCCTCGATCGGGCTGACATGCTGGATACCGGCATTATTGATGATGATGTCCGGTCCGCCCAGTTCGTCATGGCAGCGTTTGGCCATCGCCGCGACCTGATCCGGCTTTGACATGTCGGCGGGATCGTAGAGCGCCTTTGCGCCGCTGATCTTCTCAAGCTCCGCCCGCTCCGCTTCAATCGCACCCGCATCACCGAACCCGTTGATCATCACTGCGGCCCCTTCGGCGGCGAGCGCCTTGGCATAGGCGAGGCCAATGCCGGAGGTGGAACCGGTGATGATGGCGGACTTGCCCTTCAGGAACATGGCGATACGGCCTTTCTGCTGCAGATGCGAGATACGCCGACGGTCTTCGCAACCACAAACGAGGATTGCAACCGTTTCAGCCACAGCGCATTGTGGACACAGAATATTGGTCAGAGGGGATTACCGCGATGCGCCTAGGCGATGCACCCGAAAGTTCGAATTTCGAAGACCGAACCGGCGAATCCGGCGGCGGCATGTCGCTTGGTGGCGCAGGTGGCGGCATCTTCGCGCTTCTGGCGCAATTCGTCGTTTCCCGGTTCGGCCTGGTCGGCCTTCTGTTCCTGTTCCTCGGATATTGTGCACTGACCCAGTTGGGCGGTCTTGGCGGGGGCGGTCCGACCAAGCAGGGCCCGTCACAGCTGGACCAGAATAGTCGGCAAGTGTTGACCCGCACGCTTGGATCGACCGAACAGGTGTGGGGACAGATTTTTCAGCAGGCGGGTGCGCGTTACACGCCGACGACGCTGGTCGCCTACACCGACTATAATCAGTCCGGTTGCGGCGCTGCGCAGGCGGCGATGGGGCCGTTTTACTGCCCGACCGACAAGAAAATTTACATCGACCCGGCTTTCTTCAACGAGCTGTCGCAGCGGTTCCAGGCGCCGGGCGACTTCGCCCAGGCTTATGTGATTGCCCACGAAGTCGGCCATCATGTCCAGGACCTCGAAGGAACGCTCGACCAAGTGTCGCGCGCGCAGGCGGGTAGTGACAAGGTCAGCGGCAACCAAATGCAGGTCGGCGTCGAGCTTCAGGCCGACTGTTACGCCGGTGTGTGGGCCGCCAATGCGAAAGACGCGCAGGGCCGGCAGTTGCTAGAGCCGGGCGATATTCAGGAAGGCATGCGCGCGGCCGAAGCAATCGGCGACGACACGCTTCAGCGTCAGGCGCAGGGCCGTGTCGTTCCGGAAAGCTTCACCCACGGCACCTCCGCCCAGCGCATGGAAGCCCTGCAGCGCGGGCTGCAAAGCGGCAATCCGGCGGTGTGTAACTATAATCGGTGAGGGGGGGCGATCATCGTCACGGGGTTAAACCCCATGATGGCGGGTCTGGCCTAGGTAAACGTCATTTCAACTGCTCGGCTCTAGCATGTTCTGCACCCATATGCCGAACGAACGCCTCCCGCAGTGACGTTGCATGGGGCGATGTCACTCGCTGCTCCGGGGCGTATCCCTCTGCAGCAAGCACCCAGTCTACAAATTGATCTGCGCTGACGATACCATGTTCCGGGATGAATTGGTCAACGTGAAGAAGTTGGCCGCCGACGACTGAGCCGCAGAAGCCCAGCCGAACGCAAATCTCTTGTAGTAACACATCATAGGTCGATTGGTCGGTCACTCGATGAGCCTAACCCGACTTCTTCTGTCTGCAAAATCTGGATTCTAAACAAGCGGGCACCCACGCCGTCACGGAGTAAATCCGTGACGTCAGTCCTGTCGGCGATGCCGCAGGCTGGCCGGCGTTCGCCATCTCTTGCGTAACGACGCTCGCTTCGCTCCGCTTTCGTTACGCGCGGCGGCTCACAGACGCACCAGCATCTTCCCCGTATTCGCGCCGGTGAACAGCCCGAGGAATGCGTCTAGCGTATGGTCGAGCCCCTCGATCACCGTGTCGCGTGACTTCACCTGGCCGGTAGCGATCATGGTGCCCATGTCGCGGTAGAAGTCGCCGAGGCGGTTCATATAGTCGGTGTAGATGAAGCCCTGCATGCGGATGCGCATAGCGATCAGACGCATGATGTAACGGAACTTGGCGGGTTCGCCGCTGTTATAGCCGTCGATCATCCCGCAGATGGCGAAGCGCGCGTTCTGGCGCGCGGTGGCGAAAGCGGCGTCGAGATGTTCGCCGCCGACATTGTCGAAATAGACGTCGATTCCGTCCGGTGCGGCCTCGACCAGCTGCTTCAGGACCGATCCGGCCTTGTAGTCGATGCACGCATCGGCGCCGAGCGAACGAACGAAGTCGCACTTGTCCGGACCGCCGGCCGAGCCGATCACGGTCATGCCTTTGGCCTTGGCGATCTGCACCACAGCAGAGCCAACCGCGCCTGCCGCCGCCGACACAAACACGATGTCGCCGGGCTTTGCCGAGGCCGCTTCGAGCAGGCCGAAGTAAGCAGTGCCACCGGTTAGGCCGAGATTGCCGAGGAACGCCTGTGGATCGACGCCGGGCATGTCCGGCAATTTGTTGAAGTGGCTTGCAGGTTCAACCACCTCATCGCGCCATCCTGCCATGTGCAGCACGATATCGCCGGGCTTCAGTGACGGATCCCGGCTTTCAATCACTTCGCCAACCGCGCCGCCCGTCATCGGTTCGCCCAGCGCGAAGGGCGGCACATAGCTTTTCACGTCATTCATACGTCCGCGCATATAGGGATCAACCGACAGCCATTTATTGCGGACGCGGACCATGCCGTCACCAAGCTCGGGCAGTGCATAATCTTTGAAGTCGAAATCCGCCGGGGTCGGCATTCCGTTGGGGCGCTGCTTCAAATGCCATGCCTTGGCCATCGCTGGTCTCCTTCGCGTATCAATCTGCAACCGGATTAGCCCGCTATTGTTCCCCGCGAAAGGCCCGCTACCGATCCGACCCAGATGCAATTGAAAAAGCCGCGGCGAAGGGCGTTGCATGCGCGGTGAAGCGCGGCTATTTAGCCGCTCGGCCAGCGGCAAACCGCGGCCAACGCCGGGTGCGGGGCTGTAGCTCAGATGGGAGAGCGCTGCAATCGCACTGCAGAGGTCAGGGGTTCGATTCCCCTCAGCTCCACCAGCACCACGGCCCTCCCCAATTTACGATCTTCTGCTTCACGACGATTGCTGCGTCGCATCATTTTGGCCCAGTCGGGTTGCTACACGCGTAGCAATTGGCGGTACTTTGGCGTTACTTGGTGGTACGTATATTCTATCTAAGTCACTGAAAATAGGACATTATATCTATTGCGCTGCTCGGTGATAGGTCTAATTTTCTTGGACCCGCAAATCCGCGGAAATTGGAGGGCAATATGGTTGAGTTGAATCAGAGCGAACTCGCTGAAATCGGTGGCGGCGAAACCGCCGATACCAAGCGCGAAATTGCCGAAGGCATTATGGTCTTCGGTATCGTAACAGGAGACCCACTCGCTTTCCTGTTGGGCGTTGCCTACGCGATGTCAAACTAATTGGCCAGGCAACTTCAGAAAGGAATGACCATGACGGAATTGCAACCGGCCGACATTGATGGAATCAGCGGCGGAGAAACCCAAACCCAGCGAGAAACCATTGGTACAGCCATTATCCTGGGCGGCCTGGCGACGGGTGATCCGATCGTCGTCCTGCTTGGCGTGATCTACCTGAACACCAACTAAAGGTGGGACCACGGGTGACCGGTCGGCACAATCGGCCACCCGTCCACTTTCTGCGTTCAACGCGTCGCTTGTTCGCAGATCTTATCGATGCAGCCGGGCGGCGAAGCGACGAATTTGCGCAAAATCATGGCGCCACATGGTGCGGAAGAGCAACCAGAACCCCGTCACCGCGAGCCAGCTCATGGCGAGGCCGACCATGATGATCAGCGGGTGGTTGAAGCTGGTGCGCTTGGCATAATCCATATTGTGCAGCATCCAGAAGAAATCCCAGGTCCGCCAGCTATCATTGCGCCGTTCAAGCAGCTCGCCGGTCGCACCGGACACAAAATAGCTGCTGCGGCCTTCATCAGCGAAATCAACCTGCCAGATGGGCAGTGAATGTTCGCGCACGGGCAAGGTCAGTTTCGTGAGCGGCGACACGGAGGCCACGACCGCACCCGCCGGATGGGCCGCAGCGGCAATCGACCGAGCTGCTGTTTGGTCGATCCGCAATCGATGTCCATCTGTCGCATCGAACAGTTGAACGCCATCTTCGGTCGTCACCTCTACCACGGGCCCGCCCGGCAGTCTACGAAGGGTGACGTCGGACACCGGCTGGTTGCCGAGCGCGGCGCGAATATTCGGCCATGCTGCGGCGCTGGACGGAACTTGCAAGGGCGGCGGATCGGTCATCGCACCGCCTTCCACGTCGCTCATGGGAAGTAATGCCATCATCGCGCCGCTGATCGCCCAGATCAGAAACTGGACTCCGATGATGAGGCCTATCCATTTGTGGATTTTGCGGAGCCATGCTGATTTGATAATCATGCGCGCGCCGCCTTCTTTTTCTTCTTTTTGGGGAAGGCGTAAAGCAGCATCCATGCCCCGGACAGCGCCATGAGCACGGCGCCCCAGGTAAAGATGCGCAGCAACGGATTATTCACATTCTCCCGCTCGTCATAATCCATGATGTGGAACATCCAGACGAAGTCGAAAATGCGCCACAACTCATGCCGACGAGACACTATTTCGCCGGTAGTGGGCGAAAAATACAGCGTCGGCTTATCCCAATTGTCGAATTCAACCCGCCACAATGGACCCCGCCGACCGCGGATCTCGCCAGGGATTTCGGTGATCAGCGAAACGGACGCGATCGGGTCGCTGCCCGTGTAGATCGCCCTCGCAATGGAGCGTATCTCTCCTGCGGCCAGCGGCGCTACTGGTTCGCGGCTTATCGCATCAATAACGACCTCGCCCTGGTCCTGCTGGACCAAATAGGCGGGCCGATTTCGCACCCAGGTCAGGCGGACGCCTTGTCCTTTATTGTCGGCCATGACCACCAAAGGATCGGCTAGCTGTTCTGCCGTGATCGGCGGGCGCAACAGTGGACGAACGAGATGGTCGCCGTGAATCGTGTCGATGTGAACGACCGTCATATAAAGACCGCTCAACGACCAAATCACGACCTGCAGCCCGATGAACAGACCCAACCATTTGTGCGTCTTGCGTGCAATCACATCGGTTCGCATTGGCCTTATGAATCCCCTATGAATCCCCTGATCGGTTGAACGGCCCGCTAGGGCGGCTATCGGAGCATCTGGCGCAGACGCCGCTTAGCAATGACCCGCAGCGCGATGTTCGGGCGCGCACGCCGGATCGGCAGGTGCGCTCGTCTCAGACGCCGCCGCCGGTTTAGCCGTGACCTTCGTCGCAGCCGGCGGCGTCGTTGGCGTCGGATCAGGTTTGGCAGTCGCGGGCTTGGACGGAACCGTGCTGGGCGCGGCCGTTTGTGCTGTGACCTGCTCCTTGGCCGTGGGGCCGACTTCGGTCGGAGAGGCGGCAGGCGGCATGCCCGTCCCATTTGCCATATTTGTCATGTCGTGGTCAGCGAAAGTGTTTTCGGCGTGATTGCGTTCGCAGGCGGTAAGCGACAGCGCCAGTAATGCGGCTCCAAAACTCAAGACCAATTTCGTCATTGTCATTTCCTTAAATTGATGTGCGTGCGTGACCGCTGGGCCATCGTTGATGGTCGTCATCCAGGAAGATTGGATCACAGCCAAAAGCGAACCCCGGCGAGCAGATTAAGGCCGCCGGCATCCTCATTCCCTGCGCGCAGGAATTTGCGGGTTCGGCCAAAGGCGCGCTCATATTCGATCCCGATGTAGGGCGCGACGAGGGGCGAGATCTGATAGCGAAGCCTTAGACCAAGCGCGGCATTGGTGAGGCCTGATCCGATCGCCAGTTCTGGCACGTCCTGAAGCGACAGGTCCAGCTCGGCCCTTGGCTGCAAGATCAGCTTTTGGGTAATGCGCAGGTCATATTCCGCCTCGGCGCGCGCTGTCACATCGCCCTTATTGGACAGAAAGGCGGTCGCCTCCACATCCCACCAATAGGGTGCCAACCCCTGCACACCGAGTGCAAGATGGGTGCGATTTGGGCCGGGCTGCGGGTCGAAGCGTACACCGCCCTGAAGGTCGAACCATGGGCCTATGGCGTGGCTCACCAGCGCCTGAACTTCGGCATGTTCGACTTTCCTCCCCCAGGCGCCTTCAATCTCACTCTTCAGCCACAGCCTGTTGATATCGCCGCCGTACCATGCCTGCATATCCAGTAGATATGCGTCGCGACTCTGTCGCGCTCGTGTTTCGGCACGGTCGACTAGCAATCGCTGGGCCGGCATGGACCCATGCTCCTGAGTTAGCATTCGGCGGCTCGGCGCCATCTGATCCTTGCCCCAATAGGCATCGGCGGCATTAGCTGGCCCGGCCAATGCGGCGGGCGGAGCACGACCGATCGGGATTTCCGGCGCAGCCATTGCACCCATATCGTGACCGGCATGCGGGTCGGACGGCCCGGTCGCTGGCGGCGTCGCCATGTCCGCTTTGCAATGGCCCATCGCCGCATGCTCCGGTGGGCATGACGGCGCCTTTGGCGGTGTCGGCGCCTGCGCGGCGGCCGACGGCATCTTGCAATGACCCATGGCCGCATGTTCGGCCGAGCAGGTCGGCGCTGCCGGCGTCGTCGCGGGCATTGGTAAGGTGCAATGGCCCATCGCAGCATGCTCCGGCGAGCAGGCCGTGCTTGGAGTGGGCGCCGTAGGCACTGCATGACCGCTATGCTGTGCATAGGCTGGGGTGCCCAGCGCCGCCGCGATGATGAGGAGAAGGGCGCGGGTCATGCCGGCTCTCCTTCAAGCGGCCGGACGCTGACGACGCGCATCATCCCGGCATGCATGTGGTAAAGCAGGTGGCAGTGGAACGCCCAGTCGCCCGGCGCATCCGCCGTAAGATCAAGGTCGATATAGCCACCGGGCAATACCCGCACCGTATGCTTCAATGGCTGATGACCCGGATTGCCGTTGACGATCTCGAAGAAATGACCGTGGAGGTGCATCGGGTGGGTCATCATGGTGTCGTTAATAAGACGCAGGCGCACGCGCTCATCGCGCGCAAAACGGTAAGGTTCCGGATTTTCGCTAAGCTTCTCCCCATCCATGGACCACATGAACCGTTCCATGTTGCCGGTCAGATGAATGTCGATGCGGCGGGTCGGGACGCGCGTGTCGGCGTTGGGCGTTAGGGCGACAAGATCCTTGTAGCTCAGGACCTTGTGTCCGACATTGTCCAGCCCGATGCCGGGATCGCCGCTGCGATCCATTGGCATGGGGGCAATCATGTCGACGCCGGGACCTACCTTGAAATCAACTTTGGCCTTGTCGCGCATGTCGTGGTCCATAGTGCCCATGGCAGCGCCGCCGTGGGTGCCATGATCCATCATCCCCATGTCCATCATGGTGAGTGTTGGACGCTCGCGGAGTGCGGGCATACTCGCTTGCATTCCGGCGCGAGGAGCGAGCGTTGCAACGCCCATCCCGGACCGATCAATGCTTTCAGCAACGAAGCTGTAGGCGCGGTCCTCGGGCTGGATAATCAGGTCATAGGTCTCCGCATTGCCAATCTGCAGCTCCTCGACCTCGACCGGGCGAACGTCGATCCCGTCGGTTGCGACAACCATCAATTTCATCCCAGGGATCCGGATATTGAAAATGCTCTGCGCCGCCGCGTTGATGACGCGCAGCCGCACCCGCTCTCCTGCGCGGAACAGACCGGTCCAATTCTCAGCCGGGCTATGGCCATTGATAAGGTAGGTGTAGGTCGCTGCCGTGACATCCGCGATGTCCGTGGGGTCCATCCGCATCGCGGCGAACATACGGGCATCCGCTGGCGACAGGGGATCGGGTTTGCCATCCAATTTATCGGCGAGCGTGCGCTTCTGCCGATTGAAGAAGCCGCCTTCCTGTTTCAGCCGCGTAAACAGCTTGTGGGGATGCATGAATGTCCAGTCGGACAGGACGATCACATGTTCGCGATCATAAGCGACCGGGTCGGGGCCGGCGGGATCGATGATGATCGGGCCGTAGTGGCCGAGCTGTTCCTGCAGCCCGCTATGGCTGTGATACCAATATGTGCCGGATTGTTTGATCGGAAATTCATAGGTGAAGCGCTGCCCAGGCGGGATGCCGGGGAAGCTGATGCCCGGCACGCCGTCCATCTGAAACGGCAGGATGAAGCCGTGCCAATGAATTGAGGTATCCTCGTCCGTCATGCGGTTTTCGACCGTGATGCGGACGTTCTGGCCTTCTTTGAGGCGGAGCAAGGGGGCCGGGATCGTGCCGTTGATGGCAACGGCATGGCCAGGCCGACCATCGACCGTGAAACCGGTTTTGGCTACGACCATGCGAATGTCCTCGCCGCTAAGCGTGCCTTGCGTCTTGCTTGCTAATCCGTGGCTGACGGAGCGTGCCCAGGCTGGCTGCAGACCGGCCGCCGCCGCAAGCGCGACGCCGCTGCCCAGAAAGGTCCTGCGGTTGAGGGGGTAGGGATAGTTCATGTGAATCTCCATTCTCCCGATGGGATCGGGAGGATGTCGTTATGGGGCGCCGCGAATAGGGCGCCCCAATCGACTAATGGGTGTGGCCGGAATGGGCCTGATGATCGCTGGCCTGGGGTGCGGCGGCCTTTGCCTCACCCTTTTTGTCCATGCATTCCATCTTGCCGCCGGACTGCGTCATTTTGTCACAGCAATCCTTGCCGTCTGGGGCAGTCTGCTGATGCTGCTTGTGATCCATGGTCTGGTGCTGGGCATGGTCGGCGTGCGGATCGCCTGCCTGCGCCGATGGGGCCCCGGCAGGAACGGCCAGGGCGAGCGGGAGGGCGCCAAAAAACAACGTCATTATTCGTCTCCCGTAAAATCGAGTCTGATGAGGTCGATTTTACGCGAGGCGTGGGGGAGGGGTCGGAAGCTCGGCCAGGAAGCTGCGTTGGGTCCGAGTCAACAATGGCCGCTCAATCTTCGCGGTGAGGATGGTCAGCAGGCCGGGCATCGTCGGTACAACCGCCATGGCCATGCACATTGCGACGCAGCAGGACTTGTTGGCTGCCTTTTGATGATCGCCCTTTTCGGGTTGATCGGCGCAATGGCCGCTTTTCATCATTTGGCCATGATGGTCGCCCGGCGTCATTGCCCTCGCGGCCCCGCCATGCGCGGCCAGCGGCGCAAACAGCATCGCGAATGCGATCAGAATCGCAAAGAGCGGACGACGGTTCATCCGCACCCCTATGGCCAAGATTGGATCTATCTTCAACCGATGCGGGGCGCGTTAGCGGAAAGATGCAGCCACTCAGCCTTTTGGGCGCGCATCAATCGGTTGCGGCCTGCAAGGCAAGCAGCGCGAAACTGGCTAGCCAATGTTCGCCCATATAATCACCCGCGACATGGGGAAGGGCAGCGTTCAGGTGGCGCTGCGCCCGGTCGCGCAGTTCAGGGCGGTCAACGAGCGGCGCGATGGAACGCAAACACCATGCGCGGCTGAGGTTGAGGCCGTCCAAGTGGGCAATTTTGCCGTCACTGCGGTCCGACACATGGGCGGGCTCAAATCGTTTCATGTTCGCATCTGGCAGGAAATTGTCGAACCAATGGGCAAAATTGGTGCGGTCCATGACCTTGCTCATCAACATAGCCGCAGTGAGGGCAGGTGACAGAAATTCGTCGCCGCCCGGTTCCCACCCGCGATAATCTGTTTCGTCGCCAAAGGTGCGCAGCGCCCATTCATCAATGGCTGCCAACAGGTCAGGATCGTGCGCGCTCGCCCATTCCCGCGCCAACGTGAGTGCGAAGGCGGTATTGAAATGCGTTCCCACGGTGATTGGATAGGTCAGCTTCGGCAGAAACGCCTTGAACCGGTCCGCGAACGCGCGCGCGAGCGGTTCCAGTGACGCCGCCCAATCCCGGTCGTCATGCCGCGTTGCTTCCAGGTGAAGATAGAGCAGCCAGGCCCAGCCATAAGGGCGTTCAAACCCGGCCGATGTCGGACGGCCCAGATAGGCGCGCTCCAGGGCGACCTTTTCGGCCGTGAAGCTGCCATTTGCCAGACCCGCAATATCGGTAGCAGGCTCCATGTCAGGATATAGGCGGCGCAGGGTTAGCAGCGTCCACCAGCCGTGGCAGCAGCTGTGCCAATCAAAACTTCCGAAAAAGATGGGATGGAATTGGCGCGGTGGCCGCGCGTCATCGTCGCCCTGCAGAACATGGTCCATTTTATATGGATATGGGCGTGTGACGTGGCCCAGGGCAATTCGCGCAAAGCGGTCGGCGACAGATTGGTCGAGGTTCATCGGAATGCGGCCACCCAGATCAGAAGGACGTTGAACGCGAGGAGTGGTAGTGCGGTCCCAATCTGCATCTTCACTACCGCATATTGATCCTTCAGTTCCAATAGGGCGGCAGGGACAAGATTGAAGTTGGCAGCCATTGGGGTCATCAACGTGCCGCAGAAGCCAGCGAGCATCCCGACAGCACCAACCACCGCAGGATTGCCATGATAATGCTGTATCAGCACGGGCACGCCGATTGCCGCCGCCATGACCGGGAAGGCGGCAAAGGCATTGCCCATGATCATCGTGAACAGCGCCATGCCGATGCAGAAAATCAGAACGGCGGGAAGCACATGTCCATCGGGAATCAGTGCGCTGGTCAAGCTGCCGATGATGGTGCCAATGCCCGCGGTCGCGAACAGGACGCCGAGTGCCGCGAGCATTTGCGGCAACACCGCCGCCCAGCCAATGGAATCAATCAGGCGGCGGCCCTCATTGATTGGGGCTAGCGCAGGCGGGCGCAACCAAGCGTAGATTGTTGCAAGGGCAATCAGAACCCCCAGCGCGAGGAAGACATAGGTTTCCCGCTTCGGTTCAATCCACCCGGCCTGACCGATCGGTGTGTAGTTGTAAATCAGCGTCCCAAACAGTGCAGTGATGGGAATGATGAGCGCGGGCAGGAACAATTTGTTGCCGAGCTTTTGCGACCATGCCTCCCGTTCAGCGTCGCTGGTGGTTGGCGGATGGCTGCGGCCGATCAGGTTGAAACCGCCAAGCCCGGCGAGCCCGAGCACGAGCAGCCCATTGCCGAAATTGCCAATCTGGTCGCCGGCCAGCAGACTGAGCGCCATCAAGCCCCAGAATGCAGCATTGCCTAGCCGCTTCGGATTGCTCTTATCGAATGCACTCAACACGGCAAAAGCCGCGAACATCGCGCCTGCGAGCAGGTAGAGCCAATGCATGGTGATCATGCGGCGATCTTCCCCAATTTGGCGCTAAATCGCCTGAGCCGCCAGGCGTGGATGACGAAGGCCGCGATGGCGCTGGGTATTGCCCATATCGCCAGTTGTAGCGGTGCGAGGTCATAACCGTAGGTCGCGAGCACTTGTTGAATCAGGACGATTGAGCCGATGGCGAAGAAAATGTCTTCGCCAAAGAATAGGCCGACATTGTCGGTTGCGGCCGCCATCGCCTTGATGTCGTCCTCTTCAGCCTCGCTGAGCTTGCCATATTGTTTTTCTGCGGCGGCAATGGCCATCGGCGCAACCAGGGGTCGGACCGTCTGCGGGTGCCCTGCCGTTGAATGAAGGCCAATAGCTGAAATCAACTGCCGATACCCAAGGTACAGGGTGAGCAACCTGCCAACCGTCGCGCCCTTTAGTGACCGAATAAGCGTTGCTGACCGTTGCTGCAGGCCGAACCGTTCGAGGCTGCCGATGACCGGCAGGACGATCCACACGATTGCAATGATGCGGTTGTCATTGAATGCTTTGCCGAAAGTGGCGACGACATTGACCGGGTCCATACCGGCAATCAATCCGGTGGTGAGCGCGGATATTGTCACCACCAGCATCGGATTCATGCGCAGCGCAAATCCAACGACGACCAGCAGAATGCCGATCAGCGGCCAATAATTCATTCCATTTCCCCAAATCCGCCGCCGCCCGGTGTTTCGATGATGAAGCGGTCGCCAACCGCCATGTCGGCCGACGCGCTCGCCGGTAGATCTTCGACATGGCCGTCGGCGCGGACCACGCGATTAATGCCCGGTGCGGCATTGCGGCCACCCATAATCCCGCGCGGCGGAATTGCGCGGCGATTGGCCAGGATGTTGGCGCGCATAGGCTCGAGGAAAGTAATTTCCCGGACGACGCCATCGCCGCCGCGATGCCGACCGTCACCACCGGACCCGCGCCGAATGGCGAACCGCTCTAGGCGAACCGGCAACCGAGTTTCCAATATCTCTGGATCGGTCAACCGGCTGTTGGTCATATGGGTCTGAACCGCGTCTGTGCCGTCATGATCCGGCCCGGCTCCAGAGCCGCCGCAAATCGTTTCGTAATATTGGTGGCGGTCATTGCCGAAGGTAAAATTGTTCATCGTGCCCTGTGCTGGCGCAAGTAGGCCGGTTGCGGCGAACAATGTATCAGTGACGACCTGGCTGGTTTCGACATTGCCCGCCACCACGGCTGCTGGGGGATTTGGACGAAGCATGGTGCCGTCCGGCACGACAATCGTGATTGGTCTCAGGCAGCCGTCATTCATGGGAATAACATCGTCAATCAGCGTGCGAACGACATACAGGGACGCGGCGCGGACAATGGAATAGGGCGCGTTGAAATTGTCGGGCAGTTGGGCGCTCGTGCCCGAAAAATCGAAGGTCGCACTGCGACCTGCGCGATCGATGCGGATGGCGGCCTTTATATGGGCACCGTTGTCCATCGCGTAAGCGAATTCACCGTCTTCCAACCGGTCGATCAGACGGCGAACGGACTCTTCGGCATTTGCGATGCAATGGGCCATATAGGCACCAACAACCGCAGGCGTTTCTTCACGCGCTACGTCGATCAATCGCTCGGCGCCGCGTGTGCAGGCGGCGAGCTGGGCCTTTAGGTCTGCGATATTGCGGTCGATTGCGCGGGCCGGGTGCGGTCCCGATGCCAGCAAGGCGCGGATGTCCGCCTCACGGAAATGCCCCTCATCAACCAGCAGCTGATTGTCAATCAGCACGCCTTCGTCATCGATGGTGCGGCTATCGGGCGGCATTGATCCCGGCGCGATCCCGCCGACGTCGGCATGGTGTCCGCGCGCCGCGACAAAAGCGTCGGGCGCGGTGCTGCCATTGTAAAAGACGGGGACGATGACCGTTATGTCGGGCAAATGGGTGCCGCCGCGATAGGGATCGTTGAGGATATAGGCGTCCCCCGGTCTGATCCCCCGACCATCGCGACTGTCGCCGCGTGCGACAATAATAGTGCGGATACTCTCACCCATTGACCCCAAATGCACCGGAATATGCGGCGCGTTGGCAATCAGCGCGCCGTCGCGGTCGAACAGCGCGCAGGAAAAATCGAGCCGCTCCTTTATATTGACCGATGTGGCGGTCGATTGGAGCGCGACCCCCATTTCCTCGGCAATAGCCATGAACAGATTGTTGAAAATCTCGAGCCGAACTGGGTCAACGTCGGTTCCAATTGCGCGCTGACGCAATAGCGGCGTCGTGCGGGTCAGGATCAATGTTCCGTCGGTTTGGCGCTGGCCGGACCAACCTTCGTCAATGACTGTGGTGGAACCGGTTTCATTGACCAAAACCGGACCGGTAAGAATCTCATCCGATGCAGCGCCGTCGTTAGCAACATCGAGATCCGCCCATCTTTGTGGCGCTTCCTTTTGCCCAACTGCTTCGACAATCAGTGCCTCGACCACCGGCTCGACGCCGTCGTCGCTATAGCCAAAGCGTTGACGGTGCAGCTTATGAAATGCAGCCGCCATGACCCCGCGATCAGCGAGGTCCAGCTCCAATGCACTGTCACTACCCGGCAAGCGCAGGCGAACACGCCGCTCCAGACGGACGTTGGTCGGCGCAATGCCTTGTGCTCGAACCTCCCCTTCGGCCGCGTCGATGAGCGGTGTGAACCCGTCTTCGAACGGCTCCGATAAGGGGCGAACCCAGCTCACCTCTCGCATCGCCTTCACGTCGGCCAGCGAAATTCCATAGGCAGAAAGCAGGCCGGCGAGCGGGTGGACGAGGATCCGCTCCATTCCGAGGGTGTCGGCAACTGCACAGGCCAATTGCCCGCCCGCACCGCCAAAGCAGGCGAGCGTATAGCGGGTAACGTCATGCCCCCGGGCGATGGATATCTTTCGAATCGCCGCGGCCATATTGTCGACGGCGATGGCCAGGAAACCTTCGGCAATCGCCTCAATAGTCATTGGTTCCGGCAGAGCGTCGGCGACCTCGGTGAGGCGCGCACGCGAGGCATCAACGTCGAGCGGTTGGTCCCCATCCGGTCCGAACACGGCCGGAAAATTTGCCGGATCGATCCGGCCGAGCACCAGGTTGCAGTCGGTAACGGTAAGTGGACCGCCGTTCCGGTAACAGGCGGGCCCCGGGCGGGATCCGGCCGATTCCGGTCCGACACGAAAGCGCATGCCATCAAAGCGGCAAATCGAACCGCCGCCGGCCGCGACCGTATGGACCTGCATCATGGGCGCGCGAATGCGGGCGCCTGCAACGACGCTTTCCTCCGCCAGTTCCAGGCGGCCGGCATAATGGGATACGTCCGTCGACGTCCCGCCCATGTCAAAGCCGATCAGACGGTCTTCGTCGTGCGCCTTCCCGGCGGCGACCATTCCGACCACGCCGCCGGCAGGACCCGACAGGATTGCATCCTTGCCGCGAAAGGCCCGGGCGTGGGTAAGGCCGCCGTTGGACTGGATGAAGCTGAGGTCGGCATTATCGCCCAGTCCAGCAGCAACCCGGTCTACATAGCGGCGCAGGATCGGGGACAAATAGGCATCGACAACCGTGGTATCCCCGCGCGGAACCAGCTTGATGAGCGGCGCGACCTCATGGCTTGCTGAAATTTGGGTAAAGCCTGCTTCCTTCGCCATAACGGACAGGCGGCGTTCGTGAGCCTGATGTTTCCATCCATGCAACAACAGGATGGCAAGGCTGTCAAAACCCTCATCGCGTAGCTGCTGAAGTGATGTTCTGGCCGCCGCCTCGTCCAGTGGGGCCAGTATTCCCCCGTCAACCGATACCCGTTCGTCAACCTCAACGACGCGTTCGTACAGCATGGACGGTAGGATGATGTGGCGGGCGAAGATGTCAGGCCGCGCCTGTGTGCCGATCCTCAGCGCATCGGCAAAGCCGCGCGTCGTAATCAGCGCGGTGCGATCGCCCTTACGCTCGAGCAGCGCGTTGGTGGCGACGGTTGTGCCCATACGGACGTCGGCAACGATGCCGCCCTCTGCCGCAACAATGCGGCGGATCGCCTCCAGCGCCGCGTCGGCATATTGGTCGGGGTTCTCTGACAGCAGTTTCACCACGCGCTGCAACCCGTCGGAACTGCGTGCGACAACATCGGTAAATGTGCCACCGCGATCGATGGCGAAGGACCAGCTTCGGCTCACGCGGATGGTTGAAGCAGAGCAGGGGCCCCGGCTCAAGCTCCAATTCACGCGGCGCGATATGGTCAATCCCGGCGGTTTCTGCTAAGCGTTCAAGCTGACGCGGCGAGCCTTCGCCGGTTCGCCTGCGCCGCCCGGTCGGCGCCTTGCACCACTAGTCGCCCGGCCAAAACGCAAGGGAGACAATCTATGGTCAATAATATGGCAGTCGGCGACCGCCTCGCCAGGGGCGTATTTGCGGCCCTGGCTTTTGGCGCCATCGCCATGCGTTATATTGAGGGGCCAATGGCGTGGCTTTTGGGCGTCGTCGCGGCACTCCTGGGCATTTCCGCAATAGTGGGAACCTGTCCCTTCTATAAATGGGTTGGAATCGACGGCCACGAACATGACGGCCACGAACATTATGGTGGCTAGCCTGCCGGTCTAGCGAATGGTCACGCGCCGCACCGCAATCCCATTATGTCTCACCGGGCACCTTTCCGGTGCAGGTTAAGCCGCCTTGCCTATAAAAAAGGCCCCGCGATTTCTCGCGGAGCCCTCTTTTCCCTTTACGTCGATGTTAGTCGTTGTCGTCGCCGGTCAGGAAGGCCGGGGCGAATTCCGGCGCGGGGCCGTCATCGTTGCCGCCTTCACGGTCACGGCGCGGGCCACGATCACGGCGGGGGCCGCGATCACCGCGATCACCGCGCGGACCACGGTCATCACGACCACGGCCACCATCACGGCGCGGACCACGATCGCCGCGAGGACCACGGTCTTCGCGCGGTTCGCGGGGCGGGCGGGTGTCTTCCAGCTCTTCGCCGGTTTCCTGGTCGACAACGCGCATCGACAGGCGGACCTTGCCGCGCTGGTCGACTTCAAGAAGCTTGACCTTCACGTCCTGCCCTTCGGTCAGTACATCGCCGACCTTTTCTACGCGCTCATTCTTGATTTCGGACACGTGGACGAGACCGTCCTTGCCCGGCATGAACGTTACGAACGCGCCGAAGTCGACGATGTTGGCGACCTTGCCGTCGTAGATCTTGCCCACTTCCGGTTCGGCGACGATACCGATGATCCAGTTGCGCGCGGCTTCGATCTGGTCGAGATCGGACGACGAAATCTTGATCAGGCCTTCGTCGTCGATGTCGACCTTGGCGCCGGTCGTCGCGACGATTTCGCGAATGACCTTGCCGCCGGTGCCGATCACTTCGCGGATCTTGTCCTTGGCGATCTGCATCGTTTCGATGCGCGGCGCGTGGGCCGACAGCTCTTCACGGGTGTGGTCGAGCGCCTTGGCCATTTCGCCGAGGATGTGGGCGCGGCCTTCCTTGGCCTGGGCCAGGGCCGTACGCATGATTTCCTCGGTGATGCCGGGGACCTTGATGTCCATCTGCATCGTGGTGATGCCGTCGGCCGAACCGGCAACCTTGAAGTCCATGTCGCCCAGGTGATCTTCGTCACCCAGGATGTCGCTGATCACGGCAAAGTCCTTGCCTTCCAGGATCAGACCCATGGCGATGCCCGCAACCGGGCCCTTCAGCGGAACGCCCGCGTCCATCATCGACAGCGAACCGCCGCAGACGGTGGCCATCGACGACGAGCCATTGCTCTCCGTGATGTCGCTGAGAACGCGGATGGTGTAGGGGAAATCTTCCATCGACGGCAGCATCGGGTGCAGCGCACGCCATGCCAGCTTGCCGTGACCGACCTCGCGGCGACCCGGAGCGCCGAAGCGGCCGACTTCACCGACCGAATAGGGCGGGAAGTTATAGTGCAGCATGAAGCGTGAATATCTGAGGCCGTCGAGGCCGTCGATCATCTGCTCGGCGTCCTTGGTGCCCAGCGTGGTCGTGCAGATTGCCTGCGTCTCGCCGCGGGTGAACAGCGCCGAACCATGGGCGCGCGGAAGGAAGCCAACGATGGCTTCGATCGGGCGAACGGTGCGGGTGTCGCGGCCGTCGATGCGGATGCCATCCTTGAGGATGGCGGTGCGGACGACGTCGGCTTCCATGCTCTTGACCGCCTTGGCGGCGACCAGCTGTTCCTGCGGATCGGCGTCTGCAAAGGCTTCCTTGGCCTTGTCGCGGATGTCATTGAGCGCGGCTGAACGAGCCGACTTGTCGGTCAGCTTATAGGCAGCGACAATGTCCTTGCCGATCAGCGGCTTCAGCTTTTCCTTGGCCTTTTCCTTGGCGTCGCTGACGGCCAGTTCCCAGGGCTCCTTGGCGGCCTTTTCAGCCAGCTTGATGATGCCTTCGCACACCTTCTTGCACGCGGCATGGGCGAACATGACGGCGCCGAGCATGACGTCTTCCGAAAGCTCTTTGGCTTCCGATTCCACCATCATAACGGCGTCGAGTGTGCCAGCGACCACAAGGTCGAGATCGCCCTCGGCAATCTGATCCTTGTTCGGGTTCAGGATATATTCGCCGTCGATGTAACCGACACGGGCAGCGCCGATCGGACCCATGAACGGGACGCCGGACAGGCAGAGCGCGGCCGACGCTGCGTTCATCGCGACAATGTCGGGCTCATTTTCGCCGTCGTAGGAAAGGACCTGCGCGATCACCAGGACTTCGTTGTAGAAGCCTTCCGGGAACAGCGGGCGGACCGGACGATCGATCAGGCGCGATACCAGCGTTTCCTTTTCGGTCGCGCCGCGTTCCCGCTTGAAGAAGCCGCCCGGGATGCGCCCGGCGGCAGAGAATTTTTCCTGATAGTGGACGGTCAGCGGGAAGAAGTCCTGCCCCGGCTTCACATTCTTGGCGGCGGTGACCGCGCAAAGGACGACGGTTTCGCCCATGGTGGCCATGACACTGCCATTGGCCTGACGGGCAACGCGGCCCGTTTCGAGCTTGAGGGTTTTGCCGCCAAGATCGATTTCTACGGTTTTAATATCGAACATATGTTTTTCACCCTGGCGCCGGATGCGCGAGGGGCCTCTAGGGTGCGGACAATCCGGTCCGCTGCGGTTCGGGGCGGTCTGTCTTGCCCCTCGGTTTCAGGACTTGCCGCCGAATTGCGGTGGGCCCTGTAAGACGAAGGGCGCCGCTTGGGCGCCCTCCGGGAAATTCGTTACTTGCGGAGGCCGAGCTTGCCGATCAGGTCGGTATAGCGCTGGGCGTCTTCACGCTTCAGATAGTCGAGAAGGCTGCGACGCTTGTTGACCAGCATCAGCAAACCGCGGCGCGAGTGGTTATCCTTCGCGTGGGTCTTGAAATGCTCGGTCAGCGTCTGGATGCGGCTGGTCAGGATTGCGACCTGCACTTCCGGCGAACCGGTATCGCCTTCGGCGCGGGCATATTCCTTGACCAGTTCGGCCTTCTTTTCCGTGGTAATCGACATCGGCTCACTCCTATTCGTTTCAAAGGTTGAACCCGCGCACGACCTTAATCGCGCCGCCGTCGGCCTCGACCAGTGCGACCGGCGTTTCGCCGTCTTTCGCAAGGTGAAGCCCCGGGCTTACGGGGATCCCGAACAGCAACTGTCCGTGGCGGAGCAGTTGGGCCTGATCGGGGGTGACGGGGAGGCCCGGGATGTCGTCCAGACCCGCCTCAAGCGGGAGAACCGTCCTCGTCAGTTGGCGCGCCTTAGCGGCATCGGCCAGAAAGTCCAGCGAAATCGCCTGTTCAAGGGTGAACGGCCCCGCCTTCGTCCGCCTTAACATGGTGACATGACCGACCGTATTCAACGCTAGGCTTATGTCGCGGGCGAGGCTGCGGATGTAGGTGCCCTTGGACACGGTGGCCGAGAGGGTAATTTCACTTATCTCGTCATTCCCGAGCAAGCGGGGACCCAGTTCTTCTTTTTCGGCTGGGTCCCCGCTTCCGCGGGAATGACGGAAATGTAGCTCATGCACCGTCACCGACCGCGTCTTCAGCTCGACATCTTCGCCCGCGCGCGCCAGATCATAGGCGCGCCGCCCATCGACCTTCAGCGCCGAGTAGGCCGGCGGCACCTGTTCAATCGGCCCCGTAAAGCGCAACAGCACCGCGCCGACTTGCGCCAGCGTCGGACGGATATCACTCGTCGCTATTACGCTTCCTTCGACATCCAGCGTATCGGTCTGTTCGCCAAAGCGGATGGTGAAGTCATAGGCCTTGGTCGCGTCCAGCATCCGTCCGGCCAGCTTGGTCGCCTCGCCCAGCGCAATCGGCAATACACCGGTCGCCAGCGGGTCGAGCGTCCCGCCATGGCCGACCTTGGTCTTGGGTTCTTCGGCGGTGCGCAGCGCGCGCTTGATCGCGCTCACTGCCTGGGTCGAGCCGAGTCCGTAAGGTTTGTCGAGGATGATCCAGCCGGAAAGTGTCATGGTGGAGCGCGCGATAGACAAGGCGGAGCGCCTTGGCCATAAGCCGCGACATACCGATGGACGAGCTTCCTCCTTCCGATCCGAAAATTACGTCGCGTCAGATGTCGAAGGACCGTGCTCGGAAGGTCGGCAAACAGGCGGTTAGACTGACCGGCCGCGAATATTTGCCGATGGGCATTACCATTCTGTTCTGGCTGGTCGTCGGCCTTGGCGTTGGAGCTGCCGACGCGGCGCGGTTGCTTGCTGTGACCGTGTTGATCCGGGCACCGGCCATGCTAACCCAAATGGCCGTCATGCCGCCCGTTCGGCGGCGATGGCATCAGTCCAAGGAAGTGCGTCGCCAGGCGATCAAGGTTGCCTCGTTGATCGAACTCGGCGTCCTTGCCATGCTCGCCATCGAAGTTGCACTGATCTGTGTCGGCCTTGTCGCCATTCATCAGCAACTGGTTGCCGAAATGTTGTTGATTGTTTCGCTTGGCTATCCTGCGAAGCTGTATCGCGGCGTCGACCTTCGGACCAACAGCCGTCTGTTCCGCCTTTACACGACTGGCGCAATGCTGGCGGGCGCCGGCATTGCGTATCTCCTGAATGCCGGTCCGCTGGCCTACGCGCTGGTATTCGCCCTTCGAGAATATGTGGCGCTTATCCTGGTGCCACTGATCCAGCGGCGCGTGCCCAAGTCCAAGGGCCCTACCGATGAACCGCTAACTTTTGGCGAGGTGGCAAAGACAACGGTGGTCAATTCGCGGCGAATGCTGACCTACCGGCTGACCAAAAATTTGCTCGCGGTGCTTGGCCCCTTTGGCAATTTCGCGGCGCGCACGGGACGGGGGCTCAATATGCACAGCCGTCTGGAGCCATACATGCCGCATAAGCGCGGCGGATTTGCGATATTTGCACTGTTGACGGCGGGAATTGCTGTGGCGCTCGCGGTGCACAGTGGCAAGCCTCTAGCGATGATTGCGGGCGCCGGTGCCATGCAACTTAGCGCCATCGCCTGTAACGTTCTGCTCTGGTGGCGCTATCTGCCCGACCGCAAAGACCCGAACCTCATCATCGAAGATGACGACGACGATTGATTTGTCCCCGCGATCACCGCGGAATATTTAAGCTCATCTGCCTGGTCTCGCCTTCGCGTAGCCGTTCAAAGAAATGCTTGCGGCAGAGCGCGACATAGCGGTCGTTGCCGCCAATTTCCGTCTGCGCGCCTGCCGCGACGGCATAGCCCTCGGCATCGACGCGCAAGTTCATGGTCGCCTTGCGCCCGCATTCGCATACCGCCTTCAGCTCGATCATATTGTCGGCGAGCGCGAGGAGGGTTGCGGAGCCGGGGAAGAGGTTTCCCTGAAAATCGGTGCGCAGGCCGTAGCAGAGGACGGGGATTTTGAGTTCGTCGGTGATCCGGCATAACTGCAACACATGATCGCGGGTCAGGAACTGCGCCTCGTCGATCAGGATGCAGTCGAGCTTTCGCTTCAACAATTCCTGCACTACCGCGTCGAACAGGTTGATGGCATCGTCGTAGGTATGGGCTGGCGCATTCAGCGCGATGCGGCTGCCGATGGTGCCTTGCCCGGCGCGATCATCGAACGCGGCGGTCCACAGCATCGTTTCCATGCCCCGCTCACGGTAGTTATAGTCGGCCTGCAACAGCGTGGTCGACTTCCCCGCATTCATCGCGGCATAGTAAAAATATAGCTTGGCCATGACCCGCTGACACCCTCCCCGTGCGGTCCGCGTTCGCAGATTCGCTGACGGACATTAGCGGGAGATCGTCTCGGCCGGAAACGACGAAAAAGCGCGGCAGCATCGCCCGCGGTGGCAAGTCAGCCACCCAGCGTCTACGCAGCGTTGATGACTCGCCGGATATCGCTGCTGCTCTATTTCGCATTGTGCCTCGCTGGCATGGTCGTGGCGGCGCTGCACAAGGGCATCTGGTACGATGAGTTCTGGACGCAATATATGGCGCGTCACGACCTGCCGTTGGCGCACATGGTGACACAACGGTGGCAGGCCGACGTCCACCCCTTTCCTTATTATCTTTACGTGTGGTTGGCGGAGCCGGCGACGAGCGCTGACATCGGACTGATGCGGCTGTTCAATCTGGTACCCGCAGCACTGGCGGGGATGGCGGCTGCCTTGGTGGCTGGTCGGCGTCCGGCGATGAAGGCAGCGGTCGCGGTCGCACTCATACTGCTGGTCGCATCGCCGCTGCCGTTTGATTATTTCATCCAGGCCCGCCCCTATTGCTGGGTGGTGGCGCTCGCTTTTGTTGCGGCGCTTGTGATCGTCACCGTCGAAACGGATCCGCGGCGCGATCCCTGGCTTGAGATCATGCTCGGCCTGTCGGTCGTGCTGTGGCTTAATATGCAATTCGTGATTGCCGCTTTCAGTGCGCCCGCGCTCGCCGCCGTCGTCATCTATTGGTGGACGACAGAGCGGCGGAGCTGGGCGCGCGTCCTGTTCATGTCGCTCGCGGCCGGCGCCGCGCTCGTGGCGGTACAGGGGATTGCGCAATGGCCGGTGCTGTCCGCCGTCGCCCGCCATGGGTGGATTGAGACGACGCCAGCGCAGGCCCTGTTGGTGGCTGCGTCCGCCGTCGGCCTGACGCTAGCAGGAGCAATCATCGCCGTGGTTGCAGGCTGGGGTAACTACGGGCGGCCGAGGGCAATCTGGCTATTCATCGGGGTGTATCTGGTCGCAGCCCTCGTCGCCAACGCCGCCAAGCCGATCCTGATCCGGCAATATCTGGCACCGATCGTGCCGTTCCTGCTGGTGGGTCTGGCGGTAGCTTCGGCCGATCGCATCTGGAACAGTCGGCGCTGGTTCGCTGCGGCGCTTACAGTCGGCTTGTGTGTGTCCGCCGCCTACACGGCGATGCGATCAGGTGTGAAGGACGGCGATCGGCTGGCGGCGTGGGTCGGCGCGCAGGTCGCACGATGCCCGCAGACACGGGTTCATGCCATTCCCCATTGGGCCCATGTTACACCGCGACCGTTCCTGTTGTCGCCGGAGGCAGCCGTTGTTCGTAATGCCTACCAGGAGCTTGGCCTCGAATATGGCTTCCAACTCGACGGTCCGCCCAGCATGGCTTGTCCGACTCTGGTGTGGAGCGAGCACGCCGGAATTTCAGATGCCGAAGCAGATGGGTACCCGATTGTTCGATCCGAAACCGGCTATATACTCATCAAGCCGCCGGGCTCGCTCGACTAGCGCTGCGGAGGCGTCGGCTATTCATCCCGCAGGATCGAAAACAGTACCGTGTCGGGACATGACCGGTCCAGGTGATGCGGTCGGCGCGCATGACGCCTTCGCGCACCGCGCCGAGCTTAGCCATCGCCGCCTGACTGCGCTGGTTGCGGACGTCGACGCGAAATTCGATGCGGCGGTATCCGCAGGCGAAGGCGCGCGCCATCATCATGTCCTTCACCCGCCGGTTGACACCGGTCCCGCGATATTTCGGGCGGTAATAGGTGCAGCCGATCTCCAGGACGCCGCGTTCCTGTTCGATGCCCAGGAAGCTGCTCATACCGACCAGTTCATCAGCCTCGCCGAAAATGACGAAGCCGACCCACGGCAGTCCCATGATCTTGTCAAAGCTGGCGTCGAACGCTTCAGGCCCGAAGTTGGTCGAGTAAATTTCCCAGATGTCCGGATCTTCCGCGCAGGCGCCCTTTAAGGCGGCACGGTGGGTTTCGGCCATGATTTCGAGGCGGAGGCCATCGCCTAAGATGGCGCCGCCTAATTCGTCACCCTCGCGAAAGCGGGGGTCCCGCTGTACTTCTTGAGAAGCGGGATTCCCGCTTCCGCGGGAATGACGAATGTTGGTCAATCTTCGCCATCCCCACCCAAATCCTGCGCGACGTGGTCGCTACGAAGGATGGAATCGATCTTGCCGCCTTCGTCGAAGCTTTCGTCGGACAGGAATTTCAGCTTGGCGGCATATTTGGTGTTCACCCGCCGCGCGACCTCGCTTTGCAGGTAGGCGGTGTTGGTGCGCAGCGCCTTCAGCACCACCTCCTCATCCTGACCGAGCAGCGACTTTACGAACACGGTGGCATGGCGCAGGTCGGGGCTCATGCGGACTTCGGTGATGCTGACCAGATGCGACTGCAGCGTCGCATCATGCACATCGCCGCGCAACAGCACCTCGGACAGCGCATGGCGCACCTGCTCGCCCACGCGCAGCAGGCGAACCGATTTGCCTTCAGGGGTTTCGTTTCTTCTCACGTTCGTCCTTTTGATGCGGAAACGGCGTGGAGTAAATCCACGCCGTCGGTCCTGTCGCGGCTAGCCGCGCAGGCCGTCCGCTTTTCGCCAACTCTTCGCACTGTTCCGGCGGTGCTTCGCACCGGCGTCACTGTGCTCGGCGGGGCTCAAAGAGTGCGCGCCCGTTCCTCAACCTCAAACACTTCGAGCATGTCGCCCGGTTTGATGTCGTTGGTGTCGGCCAAGAGCACGCCGCACTCCATGCCCGCCGTAACCTGCGCGACGTCGTCCTTGAAACGGCGCAGCGAGGAGATGGTGGTCTTGGAGACGATGACGTCGTCGCGGGTAAGACGGGCGTGGAGGCCCTTCTTGATGTTGCCTTCGAGGACGAGCAGGCCAGCGGCCTTGTCCTTCTTGCCCGCCGGGAAGACTTCCTGGACCTTGGCGCGGCCGACGACATGTTCGATGATTTCCGGACCAAGCTCGCCCGCCATCGCGCCCTTCACCCAGTCGGTGAGGTGGTAGATGACGTCATAGTAGCGGAATTCGACCTTGTTGCGCTCCGCCGCCGTGCGCGCGTTGGCGTTCGGGCGGACGTTGAAGCCGATGATCGGCGCGCCGGTCGAGGCGGCGAGCGTGACATCGCTTTCGGTGATCGCACCCGCGCCCGAATGGAGCACGCGGACGCGGATTTCGTCGGTCGAAATCTTGTTCAGCGCGTTGACGATCGCTTCGACCGAACCCTGCACGTCGGCCTTCACCAGCAGCGGGAATTCGATGGTCGTCGACGCCTTGTTGGCGAACATATTTTCGAGCGTCAGCGGCGCGGTAGTGGTGCGCTTCTTGTCGAGCACGCTTTGGCGATAGTCGGCGACTTCGCGGGCGCGGGCTTCGTTTTCGACGACCGTCAGCTGGTCACCCGCGGAGGGAACGGCGGAGAGGCCGAGCACTTCAACCGGGGTAGACGGGCCTGCCGTCTTCACCTGCTTGCCATGATCGTCCAGCATTGCGCGGACCTTGCCCGACGCGGCGCCGACGACGATAACGTCGCCGACGTTGAGTGTGCCGCGCTGAACCAGCACGGTGGCCAGGCTGCCGCGGCCCTTGTCGAGCTTGGCTTCGATCACGGCACCTTCGGCGGCGCGGTCCGGGTTTGCCTTCAGCTCTAGGATTTCGGCCTGAAGCTTGATCGCTTCCAATAGGCCGTCGAGATTGATTTTCTCCTTGGCGGAGACTTCGACGTCCTGGACGTCGCCGCCCATTTGTTCGACCACGATCTCATGCTGCAGCAACTCCTCGCGGACGCGCTGCGGCTTGGCTTCATGCTTGTCGATCTTGTTGATCGCCACGATCATCGGCACGCCGGCCGCCTTGGTGTGGTTGATCGCTTCGATCGTCTGCGGCTTCAGCCCGTCATCGGCCGCCACCACCAGTACGACGATGTCGGTGACATTGGCACCGCGCGCGCGCATCTCCGTGAAAGCTTCGTGGCCCGGCGTGTCGAGGAAAGTGATCTTCGACTTGTCCTTCAGCGTCACCTGATAGGCGCCGATATGCTGAGTAATGCCGCCGGCTTCGCCCGACTGAACGGTCGCGCCGCGGATGGCATCGAGAAGGCTGGTCTTGCCATGGTCGACGTGACCCATGATCGTCACCACCGGCGGACGCGGCTTCAGCGATTCTTCGGCGTCAACGTCCGTCGTGGTGTCGATGTCGATGTCGCTTTCGCTGACGCGCTGAATATTGTGGCCGAATTCGGTCACCAACAGTTCGGCGGTGTCTTGATCGATCGTCTGATTGACGGTCACGACCATGCCCATCTTGAACAGCGACTTCACCAGGTCCGCAGCCTTTTCGGTCATGCGGTTGGCGAGTTCGGCGACAGTGATTGCGTCCGGGACGATGACGTCACGGAACTGCTTTTCACGCGGGCCGCTATGGCTGTGCGAACGTTTTTCCTTTTCGCGGGCGCGGCGCAGCGCGGCCAAGCTGCGCGCGCGGTCGCTGTCACCCGACAGGGCGCGGCTGACGGTCAGCTTGCCCGAATGGCGACGGTCATCGCGACCCCCGCGGTTCTGACCCGGGCGAGCCGGTTCCGCACGACGTGGCGGCGGGGGTGGCGCGATAGAGGTCGGACGGCGGGTGCGGTCTTCCTGAGGTTCAGGGGGTGCCGGTGCAGCAGCTGCAGCGGCCGCTTCCTCTTCGGCGCGACGCTTGGCATCGGCAGCATCGAGGGCGGCTTGCCTTTCGGCATCCTCCTCTGCCTTGCGATTGTCCTCAGCGCGGCGCTTTTCGTCTTCGCTGGCTTCGTTCTTCTCGCGGTCCTCGCGGCGGCGCGCGTCTTCAAGCGCGGCCATGCGCGCTTCTTCGGCTTCGCGCTGGAAGCGTTCAAGGTCTTCCTTGCGCTTGGCGATCTGCTCCGCCTCGGAAAGTTTGCGCTGTGGCTTCGGGGCCGGGGCGGGTGCAGCCGGCTTCGGCGCAGGGGCTGGGGCTTCGGCCTTCTTTTCCTCGACCGGCGGCGGCGTTTCGCCGGGCTTACCGAGGATGCGGCGCTTCTTGACCTCCACCACCACGGTGTTCGAGCGGCCATGGCTGAAGCTCTGCTTCACCTTGCCGGTCTCGACCGTGCGCTTAACCCCCAGCGGAGGCCGGGTTCCAAGCTTGGGCTTGTCGCTCTGGTCGGTCATGCGTTTCCTTCGTCTTCTTGTGCAACAGCCGAATCTGGCAGGGCGGCTTCGCTTCCGCTTACGGAGGCGCCGCTTAGACCAGCATCGACATCAATGAAAGCTTGCCACCGGTCGATGGCCTGCCTGACGCGCTTTGCGGCGCGTGAATCCGTTATGGCGATATGTACCACATTTTCGCGGCCAAGCGCCATGGACAAGATGGTGCGTTCTTCGGGAAAAACCAGTCCCGCCGGCTCACCGCCGCCAACACGCCATGCCTGATCGAGGCGGCGATTGCCGTCCTCGCCCGCGTCTGCGGCGTGGATAAGCATGTGAACCTTGCCCTGCCGGGCGGCCACTTCAATCTTTTCCGCACCCGTCAGAAGCGTACCCCCGCGTGCTTCCAAGCCAAGGCGGTCTAGCGCGGCCTGACGCAGGGCCGCCGCTGTTCTCTCGCCAAGGTCGGCGGGCACGATGACGTCGCTCGTCTTGAATGCGCGTTGCAGGGCGCCCTTCAGCTTGCCCTTGGACTGCGCCGCATCGAGTTCGGCCTGGCCAACGCCGATCCACGCGCCGCGACCAGGTGCCTTGGCGCGAATGTCCGGAGCGACGCTCCCATCCGGGCCGAGGGCCAGCCGGATAAGATCGTCTTTCGGACGGTGGACGCGGGTGAGGATGCAGGTCCGTTCGGGGCCTGCGCCTTCAGCATCGATGTCGGGGCTTACGGCCTCATTGTTCGGAGTCCGCATCGGCGGCCTCCTCGGTTGCGGGCTCGTCTTCAAACCAGTGTGCGCGGGCGCCCATGATGATTTCGTTGCCCTGTTCTTCCGACAGACCATATTCCGCCAGAATGCCGCCCTTGTCTTCCGAACGGTTGCTGTCGGCGCGGCGACGCGGCTCGTTGCGCTTCTTCTGGATCAGCTCGTCGGTCGCAAGATCGGCGAGGTCGTCGAGCGTGCGAATATTCGCCTTGCCCAGCGTCACCAGCATGGCTTCGGTGAGGTGCGGCAGCTCGGCCAGCGCGTCGTCGACGCCGAGGCCGCGGCGTTCTTCACGGGCAGCGGCTTCGCGGCGCTCCAGCGCCTCGGTTGCGCGGCTCTGAAGTTCACCGGCGATTTCATCGTCCAGGCCTTCGATCGACGCGATTTCGTCGACTTCGACATAGGCGACTTCTTCAAGGCTGGAGAAACCTTCGGCGACCAGCAGCTGGGCCAGCGTTTCGTCGACGTCGAGTTCGTTCTGGAACATCTCGGACCGTTCGATGAATTCCTTTTGACGCTTCTCGCTGGCGTCTGCTTCAGTCAGGATATCGATCTGCGACGCCGTCAACTGACTGGCGAGGCGCACGTTCTGGCCGCGGCGGCCGATGGCCAGCGACAGCTGATCGTCGGGCACCACGACTTCAATACGGCTTTCTTCCTCGTCTATAACCACGCGGGCGACGGTCGCCGGCTGAAGCGCGTTGACGACGAAGGTTGCCGTGTCTTCGCTCCACGGGATGATGTCGATCTTCTCGCCCTGCAGTTCCTGAACGACGGCCTGAACGCGGCTGCCCTTCATACCGACGCAGGCACCGACCGGATCGATCGAGCTGTCATAGCTGATGACGCCAATCTTGGCGCGGCTGCCCGGATCACGGGCGGCGGCCTTGATCTCGATGATGCCGTCGTAAATTTCCGGCACTTCCTGTGCGAACAGCTTCTTCATGAAGTCGGGGTGGGCGCGTGACAGGAAAATCTGCGGCCCGCGGGTTTCGCGGGCAACGCGCAGGATCAGGCTGCGGATGCGATCGCCGACGCGCACCATTTCACGCGGGATCTGCTGATCACGGCGGATGACGCCTTCGGCGCGGCCAAGGTCGACGACGACATGGCCAAACTCGACGCGCTTGACGACACCGGTAATCACCTCACCGCCACGGTCCTTATATTCCTCGAACTGGCGCTCGCGCTCGGCGTCGCGAACCTTCTGGAAAATGACCTGCTTGGCCGCCTGCGCGGCGATGCGGCCGAATTCGATCGGGGGCAGCGGATCGACCAGGAAGTCGCCGACGACGGCGCCTTCCTTCAGCTTCTGCGCACCCTTGACGTCGACCTGCTTGAAATGATCGTCGGCTTCTTCGACCACTTCGAGGACACGCCAGAGGCGGAGGTCGCCAGTGTTCGGGTCAAGCTTCGCGCGAATGTCGTTTTCGGCACCATAGCGGGCACGGGCGGCGCGCTGAATCGCGTCTTCCATCGCCTCGATGACGATGCCCTTGTCGATCAGCTTCTCACGCGCAACGGCGTCGGCAATCGCAAGCAGCTCGGCCTTGTTGGCGGTCGCGGCGGGGGGAGGGGCAGAGGCCATGACTTAACCTTCCGTCTTGATAGAATCGGCGCCCTCGGTGCTGAGCGGCGCGGTTGCGTTGATGAGTTTGTCGGTAAGCAGTAGCTTGGCCGACGCGATGTTGTCGAACTGGACCGAGCGCTGCCCCTTAGGCGTCGCGATGGTCACGGTGTCGCCGTCGATGCCGACGATGTCACCGCTAATCTGTTTGGAGCCATCCTGCGGCTCAACAAATTTGACGCGCGCTTCATGACCGGCCCAATCGGTGAAATCGGCGCGGCGGGTCAGCGGGCGGTCAATGCCGGGCGACGACACTTCAAGGCGATAGCCACCTTCAACCGGGTCGCGGCCCGCGGCCTCTTCGGCATCGATGATGTCGGACAGGCTGCGCGACAGCGTCTCGCAATCAGCAAGGTTGAGTTGCCGCGTGTCGGGCCGTTCAGCCATGATCTGAAGCGTCGGGTCCGACTTTCCGCCGACCATCTTCACGCGCACCAATGCCAGGCCCTGCGCCTTGACGGCGGGCTCAATGAGGCGGGTGATGGCTGCGGTATCGGTCAAACGGATTCCAGTCGAAATGATATGCGCTTTTGCTGCCGGAACCGGGTGGTTCCAGCCCCAAGCACCTAGCGATGTATGAGGAAAGCAAGGGCCATATAGGCGCTTGGGGTCAGAGTCGCAAGGAGAGTCTGTCTATCGGCCAAGCGCCTTGTTTTCCGTTCCGATCCGCACCCACAACATGATCCCGTTCAGGGCCGAGAAGATCAGCGCGGCCTGCCATAGGCCGAAGACCAGCGGAAGCACTGCAATCTCCGCGACCACTACGACATAGTTGGGGTGGTTTACATATTTGTAGGGGCCGCGCGCGACGAGCGTTTCGCCCGGAACGATAATGATGCGTGTAGTCCAGCGAGGGCCCAAGGATCGCAGGGTCCAAACACGGCCGATTTCGATCATTAGGAACAGCGCGAACCAACCCCAATGGATTACCTGACCGGGCGCGAACACCCATAATGTCGCAAGCCAGGCGGCATGTAGCGCGACGATGAAAGGGTAATGGCTGCCTCCAACTTCACGCCCGCCCTTAGCCAACAGCCTCGCCGTATTGGCCCGCGCAATCGGTAGTTCGATCACGCGCTGCAGGGTGACGAAGCCGAGAATGGCAATGGTCGGCCACATCGAGATCATGGCCGTAGCAATAAGCCCGCGCAGGTGAAGCCGGGTCCGAAGGCGGTCATCATCACGTCGCCCCGAAGGCCGCGTGCGATCAACCGCTCCAGCACGAACATCACCGTCGGCGCGCTCATATTGCCATGTTCGCGCAGGACGTCGCGTTCGAGGTCGAGTGTTCCCACCGGCAATTCCAGCGCGGTCTCAATTGCGTCGACAACCTTGGCACCGCCGGGGTGGCAGCAAAAGCGGGTGATGTCGCCGCGTGATTTGCCGTTCGCCGCCAGGATCGCGTCGACCGCCTCGGCCAACTCGTCCTCCACAAATGGCGGAATGGCCCGGTCGAACACCACGGCAAGGCCCGGGTCTTCAACCCGCCAGCCCATGATGCCCAGCGTATCGGGCCATAGCTTTTCGCCGGAGCCTGTGATTGTGGCGAGGCTCTTGCCTTGCGTCGAAATGACGGCCGCCGCAGCGCCGTCGCCAAAGATCGCGGTGGCGACGATGGCGGCGGGATCGTCACTGTCGAGGCGGATCGAGATTGAGCAGGTTTCGACGGTGACGAACAGCCATCGGCTGCCCGGCTCCCCCGCGGCCAACCGCGCAGCGGTGGCGAGTCCCGATACCCCGCCGGCGCAACCCAGGCCGAACAGCGGAATGCGCCGACAATCGGTCCGAAGGCCAAGTCTGGGCGCGACGCGGGCATCGATACTCGGCGTGGAAATGCCGGTGGTGGACACGAACACGACGCCGTCGATGTCAGGGGGTGTCAGCCCGGCCTTGGCGATCGCGTCCTTTGCCACGCGTTCGAACAACTCTTCGGTCGCCACGACATAGAGGTCACTCCGTGCCCTCCATCCGCGCGGCTGCGTGTACCATTCGACCGGCGCGACCAGCTGCCGCTGATCGATCAGCGCATTGTCGAACACGCTTTCCAGCTTGGCGAACAATTGCCACCGGCCGCCGAACATTTGCTTCGCCAGTGCCTTGGCGTCGGCTTGCGACACCTGATATGGCGGTATCGCGGTCGCGAGGGAAAGGATCCGGACGTTCACGCAGTGACCTTATAGTTAAGGGCGCACCCTCGAACCCTGTTAATTCGGAAATCGGCCGCCATACTGGATATTACAAGTCAGCAACTCGCTACTCCGGTGCTGCATCATCCGCAAACCAGCCCAGGTGGCTTAGCCTCCCCATGGTGGAGGTGGCGGATTGATAGGGTGGTTGAGGTCAAACTCTACGCGGAAGAAACGATTTGGCCGACGCAATTCATAGGCGAAGATTCCCGGCCGGTGCTCGACCGCCCAAACATTATTTATCCCAGCCACATTACCTTCGCGCTGCAAAAGTGTCTTGGTGAAAGCATCAGCCGGAAATTCGACTCGCGGCGAGGTCGTCGGTCCCATTGAATCACCGCCATATTGAGTGACGCGGTCTTCGCTTCCATCAGCGTGCCGATGGTCATGTTTCAGGCGCAGGCCGGCACCATTTCGGCTAATTACCCATGTCCGCGAACGATCGTCTGCGACATGGAATGGTATGCGCACGGCGCCCTGGTCACATTCGCGCACGTGCATAATCAGGGCTTTGCCCGTAAATGCCTCATCCGATGGCGCCGCCGGGCTGACAATGCGTCCCGCAAATGCCTTTCCACAGAGGGGCTGAAGGGAGGCTAGCAAGTCGTTCTTACTGGGCGCTGAAGTGGTCGCGCATCCCGCAATGACCAGGACCAGCGGAAATATCGTAAATCGCCGCAATCAATTTCTCCTTATGGCTTGCATTGCCGCACACGATCATCGGGCTATGCTCGCGGACTGAGTGCCGACGCGACATTCTCATTTGGGCACCATGCCCATGTTGAACGCATAGGAGAAGATGATGATTGCCCGCTATGTGCTTGCCCTTGCCTTGATGCCCATAGCCACTTCAGGGTGTCGGGCCTCCGATCAGCCCGGTGGCACCACCATATCGGCCGCAACGCTAAAACCATTTACGGAGCGCGTGATCGGAGAATATTCCTCGCCCTGGGCGATGGCGTTTCTTCCGGGCAGCGGTGTCCCGATCACGCCGATGGCCTTGCTGACCGAGAAAGAGGGCAAGCTGTGGCTGGTCAATGTCGACAGCGGCACCAGACAGGAAGTAGCGGGCGTGCCGTCGGTTCATGTCGCGGGGCAGGGCGGGCTTGGCGACGTCATGCCGCATCCGAATTTCGCGGCCAATCATCGCATTTATCTCAGCTATGTCGAAACGGGCCCGGACGACACCAGCGGCGCCGTCCTGGGTTATGGCACGCTGGTCCATGGGCAGGGGCAGCCGCGCCTCGACAATTTCAAGGTGATCTGGCGGCAGGACCCGAAAGTCACCGGCGACGGTCACTTCTCCCACCGTATCGCGTTCGGGCCGGATGGATATCTCTATCTAACCTCGGGCGAACGGCAAAAGTTCGACCCGGCACAGGATATGACCAAAAATCTTGGCAAGGTGTTGCGGTTAACCGATGAGGGTCAGCCTGCACCAGGCAATCCCTGGGCAAAGCAGGGCGGGATCGCGGCGCAATTCTGGAGCATAGGGCACCGCAATCTGCTTGGTCTCGCCTTCGCACCCGACGGGCGACTTTGGGAAAGTGAGATGGGGCCGCGCGGCGGGGATGAGGTGAACTTGGTCCTGCCGGGCAAAAATTATGGCTGGCCCAAAGCATCAAATGGATCGCATTATAGCGGTCAGGACATCCCCGACCATAAAACAGGCGACGGGTTTGAAGCGCCGAAAATATGGTGGAATCCGTCGATCTCGCCGGGCGGGCTGACGATTTATACCGGCGGCAAATTTCCGGCATGGAGGGGCGATGCGCTGATCCCTGCCCTGTCCGGGGAATCGCTGATCCGTGTCGACATTGATGGCGACAAGGCGACCAAGGCGGAACAATGGGAAATGGGGCGCCGCCTCCGCGCCGTCGATCAGGGACCCGACGGCCGCCTGTTCATTTTGGAAGATGAAGGGCGCCTGATCGAACTGGCGCCCCGCACCTGATTATAATTTAAGCGGCCGATTCCGGGATGATGCGAAGGTAAGACTTCACGGTTTCCCAGCCATTTGGATATTTTTCCTTCGCGGCGTCATCGCTGACCGACGGCGGGATGATGACATCGTCGCCGGGGCGCCAATTGACCGGAGTGGCAACGCCCTTGCCTTCAGTCAGCTGGATGCTGTCGAGCAGGCGCAGCACCTCGTCGAAATTGCGGCCACTGCTCATCGGGTAGAGCAGCATGGCGCGAATCTTCTTGTCCGGGCCGATCATATAAACGGTGCGCACGGTAGCATTGTTGGCGGCGGTGCGGCCGGCGGCGCTGTCCCCGGCATCGGCCGGCAGCATGTTGTAGAGCTTGGCGACATTGAGGTCGACGTCGCCGATGACGGGATAGCCGACGCTGTTGCCAGACACATCCTCGATGTCCGGTAGCCAGTTGTTGTTGTCGTCGCTGCTGTCGACCGAAAGCCCGATGATCTTGGTACCGCGCTTGGCGAATTCGTCGGTCAGGCCGGCCATATAGCCAAGCTCGGTCGTGCAGACCGGCGTGAACGCCTTGGGGTGTGAAAACAGGATGGCATAATTATCGCCAATCCAGTCGTGGAAGCTGATCGGCCCCTGCGTGGTCTGGGCGGTAAAGTCTGGGGCGGTGCTGCCAATGGACAGAGTCATGGGTGCTTCTCCTTAGTCTATAGGTAGATATTCGACGTCGACTGTCGCCTCGCGCTCCAGCCAGTCGGGAACGGCAAGGCCCTTCGATCGAAGGAATTCGGGGTTGAACAAGCGCGACTGATAACGACTGGCGCCGTCGCAGAGCATGGTGACAATGGTGTGACCGGGGCCCATTTCGTTGGCGAGTGCAATTGCACCAGCGATATTGACCGCCGACGACGTGCCGAGGGCGAGCCCTTCCTCTTTCAGCAGGCGGAACAGCAAGGGCACGCTCTGGTCGTCCGGGATGCGGAAAGCGTGGTCAGGCGTGAAGCCTTCCAAATTGGCGGTTATCCGGCCCTGGCCGATCCCTTCGGTGATTGAGCTGCCTTCCGACTTTAATTCGCCGGTGGTGTAATAGCTATAAAGCGCTGCGCCCGGTACATCGGCGATAGCGACCTGCACGTGTGGATTGCGTTCCTTTAGCGCCATAGCCGTCCCGGCGAGTGTTCCGCCTGTTCCGACCGCACTGACCCAGCCGTCGACCTTTCCATCCGTCTGGTCCCAGATTTCCGGCCCGGTCGTCTGAATATGGGCGCGGCGGTTGGCGACATTGTCGAACTGGTTGGCCCAGACTGCACCGTTGGGGTTTTCCCTGGCCAGCTTTTCCGCGATGCGGCCGCCAATCTTCACATAATTATTCGGGTTCTTGTACGGCACCGCCGGAACCTCGATCAGTTCCGCACCGAGCATCTTCAGCGCGTCCTTCTTCTCCTGGCTTTGTGTTTCCGGGATGACGATGACCGTCTTCATGCCCAGCGCATTGCCAACCATCGCAAGGCCGATGCCGGTATTGCCCGCCGTGCCATCGACAATGGTTCCGCCGGGGCGCAGGTCGCCGCGCGCGATGGCGTCCAATACAATCGCCTTGGCAGCGCGATCCTTGACGGATCCGCCCGGGTTCATGAATTCGGCCTTCCCCAAAATCGTACAGCCGGTCTCTTCGGACGCACGTTTCAGTTTGATGAGCGGCGTGTTGCCGATGGTGGCCAATACATCCGGGCGAACGTCAGGGTGGGAGCTCATGGCAGTCTAGCTAGGTCGCGCGGACCGAATGGCAAGGGTCAAATCCGCCGAAAGCGGAATTGATGCGGTGTCCTGCCCTGCCGCCGCGCCTTGGCGGCGTATCGCGTCTCGATCCAGCCTGATGGATATTCCAGCCACTCGCCCGGTCTGTCGTTAATCCATT
This sequence comes from uncultured Sphingomonas sp., assembly GCF_946478955.1. The sequence goes on from NZ_CAMLDL010000004.1 coordinate 95,969, forward strand.
CAAATTGATGCTCATGGCGTTGCATGATCATCAACAGCCAGTTGAGATAGGTCGGATCGTCGGTCGCGACGCGGAATTCGCCGCCGGGTTTCAGTTTCGCAGCGATCAGGTCAACAGGCCCGTCATTCATCATACGCCGCTTGGCATGACGCGCTTTCGGCCATGGATCGGGATGGAGGAGGTAGACCATCAGCAGCCCCGCATCGGGAATGCGCCGCAGCACATCCAGGGCATCACCCATCCATATCCGAACGTTCGCCAACCGGTCATCGCGGATATGGGTTAGCGCCTGGGCAACACCGTTCAGGAACGGCTCGCAGCCGATAAAACCATGATTGGGCAACAAATCAGCTCTATGCGCGAGATGTTCGCCGCCGCCAAAACCAATCTCGAAGTGCAGCGGGCAATCTTCCCCGAACAGCCGCTGCGCCGTAACCTCGCCTTCGGCCGGAACCGTGATCGCCGGTAGAAGGGTATCGACAAGCTCCTGTTGTCCGGCGCGCAGCTTATGGCTGCTCGACCGACCATACAGGCGGTTAATGGTCGTGGGGTCGCCTGACTCGCGCGCGCTCATGCCAGGGCGGCTAGTCCAGCCGTGCTGGCCGGGCAAGGGGGACGTGTCGATTATCACTTGAAGCAAGTGTGTTGCATGCCTAAATCACCTGTTCAAACTGATCGGGAGCAGCAGCTCATGGCGAAGAAGGCAAAGAAAAAGGACAAGCCGGAGTCCGGCATCACCATCAAGGTGAAGACCAAGGGTGACGGAAAGAAGAGCAAGAAGGCGAAAAAGACCCAGACCGAGGGTTTTGAGAAACTCGTTAGCCTGGCCGATCATCCACTGGTTGCGGACGTTCTCGCCGCCGGCGCGCTTGCGGCCGTCGCTGCCTTTGCCGAATCAGGTCTAGCATCAAAAAAGGCCGATCCGGACAGCAAGAAGTCGTCAAAAGCCGTGAAGGATGCTGGAAAGGCCGCCGCTGCGGCAATCGGTGTGCGCCTGATGGCCGAGTTTAACGAGGCGCTGAAGAAAAAAGATCAGGCCAAGTAGAGCAGGGTAATTCGGGCGCGACCAACATCGCGCTCCGCATCCACGGTCCAGCCTTCGGGCGCGCTAACCTTGTCGCCCTTGTGCGTTTCGACCGCCATCCAGCCGCCATGGCTCAACCATTCGGCGCTTGCTACCGCTTGGGCGGCGGCGGTGCCGGAACCCGGCGCATAAGGCGGGTCGGCGAAGATCAGGTCAAAACTCTGTCCGGTCGGGAGCTTCGCCGCCGACAGCGAGCGGACCGCAACGCGGCCCGATGCGCCAAGCGACGCGGCGTTGCTCTCTATAGCTGTAACGGCCGCGCGGTCGGTTTCGACGAATACCGCTTGCGCCGCACCGCGTGACAAGGCTTCGAGGCCGAGGGCGCCGCTACCCGCATAAAGGTCAGCGACGTTCAGGTCCGCAAATCCACCAAGCCTGCTGTTGAGCATGGAGAACATCGTCTCCCGCGTCCGATCAGCCGTCGGCCGCGTGGTTTGCCCCGCGGGCGCGACCAGTTTGCGGCCGCGCCATTCCCCGGAAATGATCCTCACTTCAGCGTCCGGCGGAACTGGAACAGCGCCTCGCGCTGGATTTCGCCGATGCCGCCGGGACTTAGCCCTTCAATCGTGAAGGGGCCGTAGCTGACCCGGATCAGGCGCGAGACCTGCATGCCGAGATGTTCGAGGACCCGGCGGACCTCGCGGTTCTTGCCCTCGGTCAGCGACATCATGATCCAGCAGTTGCGACCCGTGCGGCGTTCCAAATTGGCGTCGATGGAACCGTAACGGATGCCGTCGATGGTGATGCCCTCGGCAAGATCTTCCAGCTGTGCCTGCGTGACATCACCGAAGGCGCGGGCGCGGTAGGTACGGACCACGCCGCTGCTCGGCAACTCGAGCTGGCGCTTCAACGCGCCGTCATTGGTCATCAGCAGCAGCCCCTCGGTCATATAATCGAGGCGGCCAACCGGCATCAGGCGCGGCAAACCGGCGGGCAGCTTGTCATAAATGGTCGGGCGGCCCTTGGGGTCGCTGGCGGCGGTCAGGCATCCAGCGGGCTTGTAGAAACAGAACAGGCGGGCCGCGCCGGGCGGGGCCACCGGCTTTCCGTCAACGGTCACGCCCTCGAGAGTCTCCAGGAGCGTCGCCGGAGTCTCCAGAACCTTGCCATCAATCGCGATGCGCCCGTCGGCAATCATTCGCTCAATATCGCGGCGCGAGGCAACGCCGGCGCGGGCCAGCAGCTTGGCAATTCGCTGTGGCCCGTCATCGCGCGCTGGGCCCGGTTTCGGGCCAGCGGGCTTCTTTCCGAACCTCGGGCCACGGGATTTTTGCGCATTTTCATCGCTGCGACGCTTGACGCGTGGCACTGGCGGGCGCTTCGTTCGTTCCGGGCTCATAGATCGAATATTCCAGTTGGAGTCAGTAGACAAACATGCTGTTCGGTAAACGGAAACGCGTCGTCAAGCGCATCCTCATTGTTGAGGACGAGCCGCTGACGGCGTTTGACAATGAGCAGATGCTGATCGCCGCCGGATATCAGGTGGTGGCGACCGTCGACCGCTTCGCTGATGCCATGGAGGAGCTTGACGGCGATGTCGAGATTGATCTGATCCTGTCCGATGTACGCCTGGCGGGTGAACGCAGCGGCGTCGACCTGGCGCAGGAGGCTAAGGCGCGGCGCATTCCGTTAATGTTTGTGACCGGAAGTCCACCCGACCAAGCGCCTGACCTTGCAATTGCGGTGCTATTAAAGCCCTACGGCGTGCGATCATTGGGTGCGGCACTGGATCAGGTTGACGCGATTCTGCGCGGCGAAAAGGTCAAAAAGGTTAAGGGCCTGACGCTTTATGCGCCCGAATCCGCCTGAAGTTGCTCATCAATTCGGCGGTGAAAATCGGCGATTCCCTGTTCCAGCGTTCCCAGGGTGACCTTTTCGAGAAGGCCGGATTCCAGCCCGCGCTGGCATAGCGCCGCTGCGCCGAAATCCTCCTTGCCGAAGGTTCCGCCGTCCAGCAGGTCCCAACTTTTGCGCCAATGCGCTTCTTCGTCGGTCGTCGTCGGCGGTGATGGTATCAGCATGACGTCTTCGACCAATGTCCGCCCCGCCGATTGCGGCATGGCGATCAGCAGATTCACGTAATCGGGGCTCACGATCACAACCGCGCCCGGGAAAAGCTGATAGGCAAAGGTCACCGCCTTGCGCAGTCGGACCCAATCGTCGCGATCAATGTCTTGCAGATACTCGGTCCGCCCCACGGCAGAGCGCTGGTGAAGACCGACGGTGTCGGCGGCCGTTATCCCATCCGCAAAGAATTTCGCGATGGTGTCGGCATGTAGCCGCTTCACATGATAACTTTCCAAGAAAGCGTCGATCACCAGTTTCCAGTTGGCGGCGACATCGTGCGTCTTGCGGCGGTAGAAATGTAATTCGTCCATTCCGAAGGCATTGAAGTCCGGCGTGAGCGCATCGATCCCTGAAAAGTCGGCGTCAGGGTTCTTCGACCACCAGATCAGCCCACCGGCCTCGACGCAGGGATATTCGCGAAGATGGTGCGCCGCCGTGTCCATTCCCGCGAAACAATCTGCGCGCGGCAGGCCGGTTAGTTCGCCATCCGGCTTATATGCCCAGGCATGATAGGGACAGACGATCCGCTTCGCATTGACGACATCATCGCTGCTGATCAGCCGGGTGCCGCGATGTTGGCAGACATTGGCGAGGACATGCGGATGGCCATTGGCATCGCGGGTCAGGATGATCGGCGTGCCATAGCCGTCGTGAGTGACGGCCTGATTGGTCGCGGGTAACAGTGCGGATGGCGCCAGAAGGAGCGGCATCCGACCGAACAATATTTTCTGTTCCGCCGCGAAGCGATCAGGATCGAGATAGGTCCACGCTGAAAGCATCTCCATCCGATCTCCCATCGCCGCTTCGCCGCGAGCAATGGCCTCGGCAAGCGCGCGTTGACCGGGGGTGGGGCGGCGTGGAGATCGAGCCATGTCCATCCGCCAAAGTTGCGCTAGATTAAGTTTCTGCGCAAGGCCAAAGCGAATCAAATCTTCGACGGAGCGCAAAGGCGCCTCTTTTCCATCCTGTGAACGCTGCTAGGCTTGCCGCAAAAGAGTTGCGGGGAGAATCGCGGGTGAACAATGTGGCGGCGACTGGCTCGAAGAGCTGGTGGGACGGGCTAAAACCCTACCTTGAGAAAGCGCCGGTGGCAGCGCTGTTCCTCGGCATTTCGTCGGGCTTTCCCTACGCGATGATTGGCGCGACGCTGACCACGCGATTGGCGCAGGACGGTATCACCAAATCGACGATCACGGCGTTCAGCCTCGTCTTTCTGATGTATAACCTGAAATTCCTTTGGGCATGGGTGATTGACGGGGTGCGCCTGCCGATCATCGGCCGCCTCGGACAGCGGGTTAGCTGGATGCTGGTTACAGGCGCGGCCGTCATGGCGGCCGTCGTCAATCTGGCCATGGTCGATCCGGCCACAGACGGTATTGGTGCCGTCGTTACCGCCGCCATTCTGGTCGGGGTCGCGGGCGCAAGTTTCGACATTGTCATCGACGCCTTCCGGATTGAGGCGCTCGAACCGCGCCAGCTCGGCGTGGGATCGGGGATGAGCCAATATGGTTGGCGCATTGGCTCGGCAGGTGCGGGCGCACTCGCCCTGTTCGTCGCGGCGCGACACGGCTGGGAAGCGGCATATCTGGCTTGTGCAGTCCTCGCGCTTCCGGCGATGCTCACGGCGCTATGGTTCGGTGAACCGGAACGCCACCGCGAGCCGAAAGGGAAGCCCGGTATCGCGCGTATCGGTGAGGCAATCTGGCAGCCGTTCGTGGAGTTCATGTCGCGCAAAGGCGCACTGCTCGTGCTGCTCTTCATTCTGGTACATAAAATTGGCGATACGCTCGCAAACCTGACCCTTCGGCTTTTGTTCAATGACCTTGGCTTCACCAATGACGAAATCGCGATTTATGACGTCGGCGTAGGTTTCTGGGCCTATCTGATCGGCATCTTCATCGGCGGGTTCATCTATTCGCGCCTAGGTATGAAAAAGTCGGTCATGATCAGCCTGATCCTTATGGCTGTCAGCAATCTGAGCTTCGCTTTGCTGGCACAGGCAGGTCATAGCAATTGGGGTATGGCGGGCGCCATCGGGTTTGAGAATATCGCCAGCGGCTTTGGCGGTGTTGCCGTCGTCGCCTATTTCTCGGCCCTCTGCGATCTGCGCTTCACCGCGTCGCAATATGCGCTGATATCGGCTGCGGCCAGTGTCGTTGGCCGCTTCCTGACGGGAACCACCGCCGGCGCCCTGATGGATACGCTTGGCAACTTCGATTTCTACATTCTGACAACCGTGGCGGCGATCCCCGGCATCATCCTGTTCTGGATCATGATCCGCACTGGACTAGTGGACAGTTCGATCGGCACGGCCGGAACGGTGGTGGAAGGCGAGGAGAAGAGCGAGGCTCCGGTCCTTTAATCGGGAATTGTCCCGTTGAGCGCCAGCGCGGCTCCCGCAAGATAGAGCGAGCCGTAGATCAAAACCCGCGCCGGGCGATCGATGGCGGCGAGCGCGTTCGGGATCGTTGAATGGGCAGACGCGGGTAAACCGAGCGCTTTAGCGATTTCCACCAAGTCCCCCGGTTTGCGGCTGTCGTGGTCGGGGATGGGGAGGCAGGCGACGTGGTTCGCGAGACCCCGGAATGGCGCGAGCACGCCCGTGGAGTCCTTCGATGTCAGGCTTGCAAACAGCAGGACGAGCGGCAGGCCGTCCGCCCAATTCGCGCGGGCGTAGTCGGCGATCAACGCCGATGCCGCCGGGTTATGGCCGCCATCGATCCATAGCTCGCTGCCGGACGGAAGCTGGTCGAGCAGCGCGCCCGTGCGAAGACGTTGAAGCCGTGCCGGCCATTGGGCGCGGCGCAGACCCTCTTCAAATTCGGCGCGACTGACGGACAGGGTATCCTGCGCCTGCAGCATCTGCCAGGCGAGGTTGGCGTTGCGGGTCTGGTGGTCGCCGGGCAGGGCAGGCTTCAGCGTCGGGTCAATTTGCCAGTCGCGACCCTCGACAAGCAGCGGCGTGCCAACCGTCGCGCAATGGTCGATGATCGCCGCTTCGGCCGCCGGTTCTTGCGCCAGTGCGACCATTGTTACGCCCGATTTCGCAATACCCGCCTTCTCCGCCGCGATCCCGGCTAAGTCGTTGCCCAGGAACTGCTGATGGTCGTGCCCGACTTGCGCGATGCCGGTGACCAATGGGCGTTCAATGATGTTGGTCGCATCGAGGCGCCCGCCCAGCCCAACTTCGATGACGCAGGCGTCCGCGGGATGCCGGGAAAAGGCGAGGAAGGCGGCCGCTGTCGCCGCCTCGAAAAAACTGGGGCCGATATTTTCACCGGCGCACCGGACCTCCGCCAACAGGTCGGCCAATTCCGGGTCGCCCACCAATTCACCGGCGATGCGAATGCGCTCGTTGAAGCGGACGAGGTGCGGGCTGGTGAATACATGAACGCGCTGTCCCGCCGATTCCAGGATCGCGCGAAGGAACGCGGTTGTCGACCCTTTGCCATTGGTTCCCGCAATATGAAAGACGGGCGGCAGGCGGTCTTGCGGTCGCCCCAGCGCTTCCATGAGCCGCGCGATGCGGTCGAGTCCGAGCACGTCCGCGCCGGGGCCGATCATGTGAAGCCGATCAAGCTCGGCCTGGACATGCGGATCGGCCGAGCGGGCGAAGTCGGCCATCAGGCGGCCTTTTTCTCCGGCGCGAGATAACCCACCAACCGGGACAGTTCATCGCGCAGCTTATGGCGGTGAACGACCATGTCGATCATGCCATGGTCGAGCAGATATTCAGCGCGCTGGAACCCTTCGGGCAGCTTTTCGCGGATGGTCTGTTCAATGACGCGCTGACCCGCGAAGCCAATCAGGGCATCCGGCTCTGCAATCTGGACGTCGCCAAGCATTGCATAGCTAGCCGTGACACCGCCGGTGGTGGGGTCGGTCAGAACGACGAGATAGGGCAATCCTGCCTCGCGAAGCTGCGCCAGCGCGACCGTTGTGCGTGGCATTTGCATTAGCGACAAAATGCCTTCCTGCATGCGCGCGCCGCCGGCGGCGGTAAACAAGATGTATGGAGCCTTTTTCGCAATTGCTTTCTCAACGCCGGCGACGAAGGCGGCGCCCACCGCGACGCCCATCGACCCGCCCATGAACGCAAAGTCCTGAACACCGACAACCACATCGCGCTTGTCGATCTTGCCCGTGGCGTTGATCAGGGCGTCACGCTCACCAGTGGATGCACGCGCCGCCTTGATGCGGTCAGTATATCGTTTGGTATCGCGGAATTTCAGCGGATCTTCGCGCACTTCCGGGCTCGGCAGCTGCTCATACTTGCCATTGTCGAACAGGGCGTCGAACCGAACCTTGGGCCCGACCCGGTCATGATGGTCACAACGCGGGCACACATATTGGTTTTCGGCCCATTCTTTCGTGAAGACCATAGTCGAGCATTTACGGCACTTGTGCCACAGATTGTCTTCGCTCTGCCGCTTGGTCAGCGACTGGATGCCATTGCGAACCCGGCTCAGCCAGCTCATCGAAAACCTCTCAATAATGTCGGCGCGCGCCCTAGGCCGCGCGGCCGCTTCTGTCCACTCAAAGCGTTCCGGCGATGGCGCGCAGCGCGTCGTCGGGATTGTCAGCGCCAGTCACTGGACGACCGATCACTAGGATTGATGCACCCGCATCCATGGCCGCACGCGGCGTCATGACACGTTTCTGATCGCCGATATGGGCGTTGGCGGGCCGAATTCCAGGAACGACGAAAAAGCCGTCCTTCCAAAGCTTGCGCGCCGCAGCGACTTCGTTTCCCGAACAGACGATGCCGTCGAGCCCGGCCTCCTTGGCGAGAAGCGCAAGGCGTTCAACCTGATCATGGGCACTGCCCGTTATTCCCGTTGCGGCAAGGTCGCCGTCATCAAGGCTGGTTAGCAAGGTGACGCCGACCACCCTTGTGCCGACGGGCGCGGATGCCTTGGCATCTTCCATCATCGCGCGACCGCCGCTGGCGTGGACAGTCAGAATTGCGGGGGTAAGCGGGGCAAGCGCCTGAACAGCCTTTGCGACTGTGTTGGGGATGTCGTGGAGCTTCAGGTCGAGGAAGATCGGAAGGCCGATCTCGGCCAGCTCCATGACGCCGGTGCGGCCGTTATGATTGAAAAACTCCAAGCCCAGCTTGATGCCGCCGGCGTGCCGCTGCACCGCCTTTGCCAGATTCCGCGCCCGCTCCATGTCCGGTGTATCGATCGCGACATAGATAGGGCTGCTCATTCAACAACATCCTCAACAGGGGTTTGGTGGCGTTGGGGCGCCGGGACAGCCGTCACGTTGGGCTGTTCGGCCAGGATCAGCTTTCGGCGCATCGACCAGAGCCGTCCCCGCATGACGAAATATATCGGCAGGAAGCCAAGCAGGAACGCCAGCAGCAGCAAAATCGGCAGCTTGATATCGACCTGGAGGTTTCCCCACAGATTGATTGAAACGTCGTTCCAGTTCTGGCTGGACAGGATCGCCAGCGAAACGGCGACCACGATCCACAAAAGGGTCTTCAGAAATTGCATCATTACCTCTAGAGCCAGGCCCGCTTTAGGCGAGCGTTTGGCCGCTGGCCAGTCGCATCGCCATTCGGCGCTGGAAGGACTCGGTTCGGCGCACCGGCGAGTCGTCGATGGTTGAGCAAATTGCGCACTTGGAACAAGCATTTGCGCGGGGAGGAAGTTTTCGCGTTGTTGTCACAAAAGTGGAAAGTCGGCGTTGGCGCCGCTGCCCTTGCGCTTATGGGTATTGGGGCCAGCTATGCCTGGAACGGGACGGGATCCGGCGGCGCGGCGGCGGCGGCAGCGCGTCCGTCCAAGACTAGTCTCAAGCTGGCGACCGTCGCACCCGACAAGCGGCAGCGCATCAATTATGCAGCCCTCGACGCTCGCCTGAAACGAATGGTGGAAAAGCCGAACATGGTCGGCATGGCGGTCGGCATCGTCGAAAATGGCCGCATCACCTTCCTCAATGGCTACGGCGTTACCCAGGAAGGCGGGCGCGAACTGGTGACGCCGGAAACGGTGTTCCGCTGGGCATCCGTTTCGAAGGGCGTCGCAGCGACCACCGTCGCCAAGCTTGCCGAAGAGGGCAAGATCAACCTGGATGGTCCGGTATCGGACGTCGCGCCTTCGCTGCACTTGCCGGGCGGCAATGAACGGGTCGCGACCGTTGCCGACGTGCTCAGCCATCGGCTGGGCCTATACCGCAACGCCTTCGACAATAAGCTGGAAGAGGGGCAGGATGTCACCTTTCTACGTTCTACATTGGCGACCCTGAACAGCATTTGCCCGCCGGGCACCTGCTGGAGCTATCAGAATATTGCTTATGACGCGGCCAGCGAGATGGTCGCGAAGACGTCGGGGGTCCGCTATCAGGATGAGGTCCAGCGGCTATTGTTTGACCCGATTGGCATGACGTCGGCCAGCCTGACGCGCGATGGACTGGAAAGCGCCAAGAGCTGGGCGCGCCCGCACAGCGTCGGTCGCCGCGTTCTGACGGTGAACGACAATTATTATCGTGTGCCCGCCGCTGGCGGCGTCAACAGCAACATCAAGGATATGGCGCTGTGGATGATGGCACAGATGGGCGAAATGCCCGACGTGCTGGACGACAAGCTGCTCGAAACGATCCATGCGCCGCGCGTTGCGACCCCCAATGAGCGGGGCCGGATGCGCAAGTTCCTGGAGCGACTGAGCGATCCGCAATATGGGCTGGGCTGGCGAAGCTATGATTATGCCGGGCATCACATTGTCGGCCATCGCGGCGGGGTCGATGGCTATCGCAGCCTGATCCTGTTCGACCCGGCAATGAAAAGCGGTGTCGTCGCGCTGTGGAACAGCAACACCAGTCAGCCCGGCGGGCTGGAGTTTGAGGTGATGGACATGCTCTACGGCCTGCAATTCCGCGACTGGATGGAATTGGACAAGGGCGGCAGAATCGCGGGCCAACCGGAACCCGAAGACGAAAACAGCGGCAGCGGCAACGGCGAACCTCGCTGATTTCTATGGCGCGTTAGCGACTTCTTAGCCTTCGCGGGCGCACGCTGCGCAGCGGAGGAATATGAGCGACCGACCGTCCGTCACCACATTCGTTATGGAGACGCGCCTGCCGTGGCCGAATGACGCGTCTGTGTCTGACAGGCTAGGCGTGCTGGACGAGGCGTCTCTATTCGCTGCCGGGACAACCGCGCCGTGCACCCTACTCAACATCTCCCCGCTCGGCACGACTATTCGCGGGGTGGGCGACCGTTCGGCGGGCGAAGATGTCGCGGTTGAGCTGGCGACAGGGCAGCGAGCGGCAGGCATCATCGACTGGGCCAAAGGCGACGAAGCGGGCGTTCGGTTCCGCCAGCCGATCGACATGGTCGCCCTGCTCAATCGCAAGTTGATTGCGCAGGCCAGCGAGCGCCGGAAAATGCCGCGCGTGGAGCTGCGCTGCCCCGTTGGCATCAAATGGGGCAGCAACCTTGCGACAGCGACCCTGCGCAACATTTCGGCGAGCGGCCTTCAAGCTGAAGGCAGCGGCCTGCCGCCGCGCGACACGTTCGTCTCGCTGTTCGTCGATGGCCTCAACGTGCCAAGCGGTGAGGTGATGTGGCAGCGCGGCAACCTCGCCGGAATTGAGCTGATGGAGGAAATCGCCTGGTCCTCGCTAATGCCGTGGATCCGCGATACGCACCGCCGCGCGCTCGCCGCCTGATTTTATTTCGCCGGGCGGCAGTCCTTGAACCAGGCGATCGGTTGAATTTCGCGATATTCGTGGAACGTCCCCGTCAGCTTTACGGTCTTACCGGGCTTTAGCTGCAGGGTGTAAGTGCCGGTGCCCGGCGCCATCAGGCAACTGAGGTCGGTCTTGAACTTCGCGGCGTTGGGAAGGCGGAACGCTTCGTCCCACGGGTTGGGGATTTTGAAGACCACGTTGAAGGCGTTGCCGTCACGACCGACATAATCGACGATGCCGTCGAGCGTGAACATCTTGCCTTTGTAGCGCAGCGGGATGGTCGCGGCATTGCGTTCGGCGTCCTTGCTGATCTGGTGGGAGAAAGCGAGCGCGCTCATCGCCACCGGCGCGGCAGTGCCGAGATTGCCGCCACTCGCGCCCTTCTTGGCCAGCGCAATGCCTTCCTTTCCGCCGCGAAGCGAGCCGAGGATGGTGCAAAGCTCCGACTTGGCGTCTGCTTCCTTGGTGAACATACCAGCGGGCATCTTCGCCTCGATCGTAACGGTCGCAACGCCGCCTTCGCTGACGGCGTTCACCTCGAACGGGATTTTGCGCGACTTTCCGGTTAGCGGCTGTTCGACCAGCATCGACCCCGCCTCCGGCTCGGCAATGATCACGTCATAGCCTTTGCCGGTCATGATGCCCTTGACCTGGTTGATGGCGTTGGCGCTGCTGAGGTCGCGAACGCTTTGCGTCGCCCGGAATTTCAAGCCGGTGATGCCGTTGCCCGATTTCTGGAAGGTGGAATCGCACGCCGATTGCGCCAAGGCTGGGGCGGCACAAAGCGCAACGAAGGAAAAGCCGACGACAAGCCCTGCTGTATGAACAAATGACATGTAACCCCCAGAAACTGCCTAGTGCCCTACTGACGTAGCACACCATCGTTCGGCAGCAATAGCTGTTCGACAGAATGGGGTTACTTTGTGGAAAGTTGCGACGTTATTGGGTGACCGCACCCGCTACCTGCCGCGCGGCGGCGTTAGGCCGAAGTCGTCGAAGCTGAAGCGGTAGCGGGTTTCGTCGGGGTAGGGCGCGCGGGCGGTCAGGGTGCCGTGGTCGGAGAAGCTGAACAGCCAGCTGCCCGCGCTGTCGGGGACCGGGGCGGTGAAGGCGGCGGCGTCGAACAGCGCGGCGTTGTGGGTGCCGGGGTCGCGGGCGGATTCGTATCGGATCAGCTGGGCGCCGATGGAGCGGGCTTCGGTCGCGAACGCCTGACAGGCGCCATAGTCATTGGGGTCGATCCACCGTTCGCGTTGCGCCACAAAGGGCTCTGCGGAGAGGTCGAGTGCGCGCGCCACCTTCACGGGGATGGTGAAGGCCCAATATTCCATGACGCTGCGGGGCAGGCGTGATTGCGGCGCGGCGGCGTAGAAGCGCATTTGCCAATAGGCGCTTTCGGCGATGGCGGTCGCAAGCTTTTCGGCGCCATAGAAAATGCCGGGGCGTTCGTGGGCGCGGCGAAACCGGGTGGCACCGGCATAGCCATAGCGGAACGGAGTAGCGAGGAGGTGGTGAAGTCCTTGCGCGGCGGCCGGCAGCGGCGGCTTCGCTTCCTCGATTAGCGCCTCCAGCACATCCTGTTCGGCAAGGTCGGCGGTCAGCCGCTCGGTCGAACGGCGGTGCTGCGCCTCGACCAGCCGCACGAGGCGGCGGGCGTAGCGGCGGAAGTTTTCTGTAGTGGGCGGAGGAGAACTCACGGCGTTTGACTTTGCGGCTAGGCCTGGCCGCGGAAATCGTCGACATAATCGGCGACCAGGAACAGACCGCGGATAGTGGTGATCAGGTCGATCGGCCGTGCGCCAAGGTCGCTGTTGTCGCTGTTCAGCCAGGCGGTCGCGGCGGAATCATCCCCGCCCATCAGCGCATCGAGCGAGCGGAACAGGCGGACGAACAGCTGCGCCAGCTCAAACGGCTTGCTGCCCCGTTCCAGCACCCACTTGCCATTGCGAAGCCGCGACACGGTCGGCCCGCTGACCCCGATGATCTGGCCCAGCGTTTCATTGCTGATCGACCAAATCGACGCGGCTTTTGCCGTGGCGCGAGACAGGACAACGCCTTCATCGGGAAGGACCGAGGGGCGGGCGGCGGTGGTCAGGGACATATTCATTCTCCTGAACAAATATGTATCATGATATTCAGCAGAATTCAATGTAATCGACGAGGCGACGCGTCAGCGTTTGGTGGCCTGGCCTTGGCCGACATTGGCTTTCATCAATATCTCGCGGGTGCCGGTGCTGGCGGCCGGGTTTGGCGTCCAGTCAACGCGGGCGGTGGCAGTGAAGGTGGCGAGCGTCACTAGCGCCCCCAGCGCGACGACGGCGGCCATGCGCCCGCGGCGCGTGACGGCTGGCTCATCGTCAAAGTGGACCGAGTAGCGCGGCGTAAAGGCGTTCAGCGGCGAGGCGGTGCGGCGATGATGCGATTCTTGCGGCGGGTGCTGCCGTGTATGATTGCGCGCGACCCAGCGCATCGCGTCATAGTTAGCGCGTTTGGCCGTATCGCGCAGGCAGTCATACGCCTCGTTGATCGCGTGGCAGCGCGCGCCAGCATCCGCATCCTTGTTCACATCAGGATGATACCGCCGCATGAGCGCGCGATACGCCCGCCGAAGCGCCGCCGCATCGGCATCGGGCGACACCCGGAGCGTCGCATAATAATCTACCTGCGCGTCCATGGGGGGAGGATAGCTTGAGGAGGCGGCGCAATCAATCCAGAGCCAATGTCAACTGTAACTTGACAGTTGACGATTCTAGCAATACAAACCGTATCGATGCAGGTTGAGAATATTCGGCATAAGGCGCTTCGACGACTTGCAACCAAAGATGATCGGCGGATCATGGAGCCAGGACGGCTGACAGACATGCTGGCGTTCATCAAGTCGGCACCTACGTTTGACGATCTCTCGACGCCGCCGAATTTTGGCTTTCATGCATTGACCGGCGACCGTGCCGGGACATTTGCGATGACCGTGACGAAGAATTGGCGAATGACATTTGTGAAGGTCAACGATTCCGTGATCGCCGACCTCGATCTGGAGGATTACCACTGATGGCTATTCAGTTTCACCCATCGATTTCGGTGCATCCTGGGCCGTGGCTCAAGCGGAATGTTGTCGATCATTACGCGCTGTCGGTGTCCGACGCCGCCGACAAACTCGGCGTGTCGCGCCAGACGATGAGCAAGCTCTTGAACGGGCATCAGGGCCTCACCGGCGAAATGGCGATCCGCTTTGAAAAAGCGTTCGGGTTGAGTGCTGAGACGATGATGCAGATGCAGGCGGCGTATGAGCTGGCGCAGGCACGGTCGCGCGAGGATGAAATTGAGGTGGAGCGGGTGGCGGCTTGAGGCACACCATCTGGCGCATTTAACTAGGCTGAAGCCGGCAAAATTAGCCTTAAATGTCGATGCTCAAACCCTTTGAAATCACGATAGCAGTTTGCCTGTTCCGCATCATCTAGCACAATCCGCGCTACAGTTGCTGCGCTCATCAAGCATCGATAGGCATAGAAGGGCTGCTGTTTTGCAAACTGGCCGACAGCGACATCGTCGAATATCGGACTTAGGTCAAAGCGAGGCGGCGGTCCCGAAACCATACCCATGATTGGGTGCGAGCGCGCGTGTACAAAATCCGAGAAGGTCGAGTGAAGGAGTCGATCATTCTTGTCGGCATCGCTTGGATTTTCTTGGTCTAGCGCTCGATTTATGAATGCCCTTATCGCTTTGCGTCGATAGGGCGGTCCCACATCGCCGGTTTCTGACCAGAAATAACTTACATAGGAGTCATGAACGTCGCCCCATTTGCCGGTCACAACTCCGAGTACGATGAACAAAATGTCATCGCAAATTTCGTCCATCATCCGATATAAAACGCCAATCTCCTGTAAGCGCCCACTCAACAGAAGTATGTCGGCAGCCTTCACACCAGAAATCTGTCGTGCAAGTTTTTGTATCAGTAACTGATCTACTGATTGTTCTGTGAAGCGCCAATTGTAGGTTCCCTCCCATGGCACCACCCTCGCGGGTGCTATTGCATTCTCAATCTTCGAGAAATTGTGCTCAGCAAGGGCTAAGCCTTCGACCACTGCATCCCGCATAGGATAAGCCTGCAATCGGACGTCAGTCACTCCAAACTCACAAACGTATCTAGGACCCGCTTCCGGCCCGCCTTCTCAAACTCGATCTCCAGCTTGTTGCCTTCGATTTCCGCGATCGTGCCGTAGCCGAATTTGGTGTGGAAGATGCGTTGGCCTAGCGACAGGTCGTCGCGGCCTTTGTTGCCCAGGCTGATGGCGGAGGCGCGGGATTCTGTGGGGGTACGGGCGGCGGTGGGCCCCCTCCACCGGGTTTCACCCGGTCGCGCACTGTGCTGGCCTGCCCCCGGCAGGCCATGCTCGCGCGCTCCCCGGTCCGGGGAGGAACTAGCGCGCTGCCAGCCCGGGCCTCTTGTGCTCGCGCGGTCGCTTCGGGCGGCGGCGAGGTGGGCGAAGGGGTCGGTGTGTTCGCTCCATTGGGCGCGCCACAGGCTTTCGCCGCCGGTCATGGTGGTTTCGGTTTCGATATGCTCGTCCGGCAATTCACCGACGAAGCGGCTGGGGATGCTGCTGGTCCATTGGCCGTAGATGCGGCGGTTGGCGGCGTGGAGGATGGTTGCCAGTTCGCGCGCGCGGGTGATGGCGACATAGGCGAGGCGGCGTTCCTCCTCCAGGCTGGCGAGGCCGCCTTCGTCCATTGCCCGCTGTGACGGGAACACGCCTTCTTCCCAGCCCGCCAGGAACACGACGGGGAATTCCAGGCCCTTGGCGGCGTGGATGGTCATGATGGTGACCTTGGGCTCGTCGCTGCGCTGATCATTGTCCATGACGAGGGAGACATGTTCGAGGAATTCGCCGAGCGAGTCATATTCCTCCATCGCGCGGGCGAGTTCGGCGAGGTTTTCGAGGCGGCCGGCGGATTCCGCGCTGCGTTCCGCCTGAAGCATAGCAGTGTAGCCGGATTCGTCGAGGACGATGCGGGCGAGTTCGGCGTGGGTGATTCCGCCGGAAGGGCCCCCTCCGTCGGCTGGCGCCGCCACCTCCCCCGGAAAGCCGGGGGAGGGGATTTTACCGGCCATGGTGCGCCATCTGCCGATTTCGGTGATGAAACGGGCGAGGCTGTTGCGGGCGGCGGGGCGGAGTTCGTCGGTGCCCACGATCTGCGTGGCGGCGAGGAGCAAAGGCTGGCCGGTGCGGCGGGCGAAGTCGTGGATGGTGGCGAGCGCCTTGTCGCCGAGGCCGCGCTTGGGCTGATTGACGATGCGCTCGAACGCGAGGTCGTCGGCGGGCTGCGCGATCAGGCGGAGATAGGCGAGCGCGTCGCGGATTTCGGCGCGCTCGTAGAAGCGGAAGCCGCCGACGATCTGATAAGCGAGGCCGATGGAGATGAAGCGCTCTTCGAACTCGCGAGTCTGGAACTGGGCGCGGACGAGGATGGCGACGTCGGAGAGCGAGCCGCCGCGCCGGACGTGAGTCTCGATCTCCTCACCGACGCGGCGGGCTTCTTCAGGGCCGTCCCACACGCCGATGACCTTGACCTTCTCGCCTGTGTCGACCTCGGTCCACAGCTCCTTGCCCAATCGCCCGCTGTTGTTGGCGATCAGGCCGCCGGCGGCGGCGAGAATGTGCGGGGTGCTGCGGTAATTCTGTTCGAGGCGGATGACCTTGGCGCCGGGAAAGTCCTTCTCGAAGCGCAGGATGTTGGCGACCTCCGCCCCGCGCCAACTGTAGATCGACTGGTCATCGTCGCCGACCACGCAGATGTTTCGGCGCGGCTCGGCAAGCAGGCGCAGCCATTCATACTGCGATGCGTTGGTATCCTGATATTCGTCGACGAGGATGTAGCGGAAGCGCTCGCGATATTGCTCGAGCACGTCCGGGTGCGCCTTGAAGATGGTCAGCATGTGCAGCAGCAGGTCGCCGAAGTCGCAGGCATTGAGGGTGCGCAGCCGGTCCTGATAGGCGGCGTATAACTCTTTACCCCGGCCATTGGCGAAGGCCTCGCTCTCCCCCGCGTCGATGTGCTTTGGGGTCCAGCCGCGGTTTTTCCACCGGTCGATCAGCTGCGCCAGTTGCCGGGCAGGCCAGCGTTTCTCGTCTAGGTCGGCGGCGGCGATCAGCTGTTTCAGCACGCGCAGCTGATCATCGGTGTCGAGGATGGTGAAGTTCGATTGCAGGCCGACCAGTTCGGCGTGGCTCCGCAGCATCTTGGCCGCGACTGAGTGGAAGGTACCGAGCCACGGCATCCCTTCGACCGCGCCGCCGGTGATCTGTGCGACCCGCTCCTTCATCTCCCGCGCCGCCTTGTTGGTGAAAGTGACGGCGAGGATCTGGCTGGGCCAGGCGAGCCGCGTCGCCATCAAATGGGCAAGCCGGGCGGTGAGCGCAGCGGTCTTGCCCGTGCCCGCACCGGCCAGCATCAGCACCGGGCCTTCAGTGGTCAGGACTGCGTCGCGCTGCGGCGGGTTCAGACCCTTTATATAGGCGGGATCGGGAGTCAGGGCAGGGGATTCGGGCACAGCGAACAGGTAGGGAACATGGGCCCGCTGGGCAAGCATTGTGGCATGGGCGACACGCAGATCGCTATCCGCTCTAATGACGCTTTCGTAAGCGTTAGATTGCGTATAGCATCACCGAACTTGCGTAATGGTCGTGACCGGGGCTCGGATTGCATGGCGTACGGCGGGGAGCATTCCCGCGGAGGCCGCGCTGATCCGGTTGCACGCAAGAGAAGGGGTAAATGCGAAATGCGATCCGGTGGGTGCCATTGCGGCGCGGTACGGTATGAAATGAAGGGCGAGCCCGCTTACAAGGCGATCTGCCATTGCAACGACTGCCGCCGGACGGCGGGTGCGCCCATGGTCGGATGGGCGATGGTGGGCCAGGGCCAGCTGAAAATCGAAGGCAAGCTGAAAATCTATCACAGCTCGCCGCTCGGCCGACGCCATTTCTGCCCCGAATGCGGCACCGGCCTGTTTTACACAAACGCAGTCGTTTTCCCCGACATGGTCGATGTGCAGATTGCGACGCTCGATAATCCGGATGAGATGGTTCCGGAAATTCAGTTGCAGGTGGCGGAACGGCTCGACTGGATGAAGTCGTTGGCCACGATGCCGGAATTTGATCGCTACGTCACCAGCTGATCCGCGCCCGGCGCGCGCGCTATTCCTTCTGTTGAAAATCACGGGGCGCCTGCTATTCGGGCGCCGCGAATCGCAATGTTGGGTGGAATCCCGATGCATGCCTGTCGATGAACCGACACTTTTCCGCGATATCCCCGTTATCCACAGGCAAAGACTCGATTTTTTTCCTTTCCCGACTCACCAAATCGAGTCATCAATACACCTGTGATCGGGACGGAAGTCCCCGCCTCAACGAAGAGCCGGCAACGGCAGGACGGCGAGGAGAGGATGGAAGACCCGATCTCCACCGGATGGCGATGAGGAGGAACCCCGGTTCCAAGTCGGACCGCCGGAAGAGGCGCCGGAAGAGTTGGACTCATCCAGCGCGAAACGTGGCTCCCCCGGGAGCAGGCGACGCGCACGGAGAGACTAACCCAAGAAGGGCCGTGGAAGGGCAGAAACCTGTCTTCGGACGAGGATTTTGTTTCGGAAGCGACGCCTGAGATGGCGAGCAAGGATCGAGGAGCAGGACGTCTTCGGACGACCAAGCTGACGAACACCGGCAAACTGGTCTCGGCGCAGATGGGGGCTGACAGCAATGTCGGCCCCCATTTCTCTGTGCGACTGAATCACCGCGTAGCAGCTGCCGCATTTGCCCGAGCTGCAATTTTGCAAAAGCAACATGAAACCGGCGCGCCACGGAGAAAGCGGCGCCGACGCGGTGGGGCGGCCTTCCATTACGCCGACGAGTCTTATTCCGCTGCGGTTTCGACCGGCTTGGGGCAGTAATTCGCGCCTGTGCCCTCTGGCGTTGCTGCAAATGCACCGATAAGCCTAGCCGTCGAAGATCAAGGAGTTCCCCCATAATGAGCAGCACGACCATCCCGACGAAAGCGAAGCGATCGTCGCGTAGTTGGCCAGTATTGCTGGCGTTAATAGCTGGTCTGCTGCTTGGTGCCTTGTCGGGCGGGCTGGGCGATGGATGGCGTGAACCGTTGGTGCGTATCGCCAATAGCGTGGGCGGACTTTGGCTCGACGCGTTGAAGATGACGGTCGTGCCGCTTATCATCGCGCTGCTCGTGACCGGAATTACCAGCGGGGCCGACGCTGCGCGCGCGGGCGGCATAGCCGGACGTAGTTTCATCTGGTTCGTGGGTATCCTGACCGGATCGGCAATTGTTGGCGGATTACTGACGCCCGCGCTAATTGCCGCTTTCCCGTTGCCGGATAGCGCGGCAGAGGCGTTGCGTGCCGGTCTGGCAACGATCGACCGCGGTAGCGCGGTGGCGTCGATTCCGAAGCTTGAGGACTTTCTGGGTAGCCTGATCCCGACCAACCCGATTGGGGCGGCGGCAACCGACAAGATCCTGCCGCTGGTAGTGTTCACGGCATTGTTCGCGTTTGCCCTGACCCGGATTGATGCGGAAAGCCGGGCCATCATCTCGCGCTTTTTCAAGGCAGTTGAAAAGGCGATGCTGGTGATGATCGGCTGGGTGCTGGCGCTTGCTCCATATGGCGTGTTCGCACTCGGTTTCGCAGTAGGCGCCGGTGCCGGCGGATCGGCCTTTGCAGCACTAGCGCATTACATTCTGATCCTGCTTATCGTTGGCGGCACTGTGACATTGCTGGGCTATCTCGTCGCCGCCTATGCCGGTTGGTCGGTGAGCGATTTCTTTCGTGCGATGATCCAGCCGCAGGCAGTGGCGCTGTCGACCCAATCGTCGCTGGCCTGCCTTCCCGCCATGCTAACCAGCGCAAAGGCGCTCGGCGTTCCCGAACGCAATGCCGATGTTACCCTGCCGCTCGCCGTGGCATTGTTCCGGGCCACGGGCCCGGCAATGAACATCGCAGTCGCGATCTATGTGGCCTATTGGACTGGAACTCCGCTTCCGCCGACTGCACTGATCGCCGGAATCGCGGTGGCGTCCGTCGCCAGCTATTGGGCTGTGAGCCTTCCAGGGGCGCTTAGCTTCATCACCTCGATCGCGCCAATCGCCCTGGTCATGGGCGTGCCAATTGAGCCTCTGGCCATTCTGATTGCGGTCGAAGTCGTGCCCGACATGATGCGTACCATTGGCAATGTCGTGCATGATGTCGCGGTGACGGGGGCGGTTGCCAAGCGCACCCGCGACTGAAGCGTCGTTCGTCGATGGCGGCGGTCCGCTGGTCGGCTGGTCGAGGCAGGGCCGGAGTCGGTCGAGCAGATGCTGCGCCGCGACGCGGAAAACCATTTGATGGGCCAGTGGCGCGGCCAAAGGTAACCCCTGACATCCCGCTTTTGACCGCGTCGCACCCGGCTGGGCAAGGATACGTCAGCGTCCGGAAATCGCGCGGACCTGGTCGGAATAGAGGCGCCCGACCGGTTGTTCGCTGCCATCGCCAAGTCTGGCGATCCAGCGTCCGGACACGTTGCGCGAAAAGCCGGCGATAAAGTCGCGCCGAACGATGGCGGAACGGTGCAAACGCACGAACAATTCCGGATTCAACCCTTCTTCCAGCGCCGCCATGCTGTGATGGATCAGCCAGCTGCGCTTGCCGACATGAAGGCGCATATAATCGCGCTCGGCCGTAACCCGGTCGATGTCCCGTGAGGCAATGCGCACCAATCCGGAAAGATCGGATGCCCAAAATTCCTCTAGCCAGGGCGACGGTGCTACGGTGCCTTCGTCAACGCCCGTCGTCTCCTGCCGATCAGCCGCTTCGCGCGCGCGCGAAAGCGCGCGGTCCAATCGAACCGCGTCCACCGGCTTCATCAGATAATCGACGGCCTCAACGTCAAAGGCGGCCACCGCGAACTGATCAAACGCGGTCACAAACACAACGGCAGGCGAGGGTGATTGCCGCGACAGCGCCCGCGCCACTTCGATACCGTCGAGGCCGGGCATGGCGATATCGAGAAGGACAAGGCCGGGCTTCAATGCATCGGCCATTCGAACCGCGCTTTCGCCGTCGTGGGCGGTGCCCACCAGGTCGACACCCTCCATCCGGGCGAGCAGCATTTGCAGCCGCTCCGCCGCAAGCGGCTCGTCGTCGGCGATCAGGACCTTCAGGCGTTTCGCGTCAGTCATCATCTTCTACCGGGATAGCGATCGATACCTGATATCCGCCGGGAATGGGACCGAAACGGCAGTCGGCCTCGCCGCCAAAATGCGCCTCCAGCCGTTCGCAGACATTGGTGAGGCCAAGGCCAGTACCCTTGTGGGTCGGTGCAGCGATGGCGGAACGGCGGTCGGTGTCATTGACCCGGTTGATCACATCTATCTGAATTCGTCCGCCATCGAGCGGCGTCGCGACGATCGACAGGTCAACCTGCGCCGTGGTCGCGGACACGCCGTATTTGATGGCATTTTCAACAATCGGCTGAAGAATAAGCGCGGGAACACGGGCACCTTCCAACGCCGCAGGTACCTCAATGTTGACCTTGAGCCGCTCCGGGAAGCGGATTTTTTCAATGTCGAGGTAAAGCCGCTGCAGCGCAATCTCTTCTGCCAGGCTGACATCGGCGCTCGGGTCGACCGACAGCGACGTCCGAAAGAAGGTCGACAGCGCCATCAACATTTCCTCGGCCTGTTCCGACCGGCCGGACATGACAAGGGACGACAGGCTGTTCAGCGTGTTGAACAGAAAGTGCGGATTGACCTGATATCGCAGTGCGCGGACCTGGGCCGCATGCGCCGCCGTTTCCGCCGCCGCCATTCGCGTTTCTGCTACCCGCATCCGGCCCTGTTGGGTCATGGCGATGAAGAAGGCGCACCAGGTCGCGAACAGGAAGTACCAGGTCACAGTGGCATCGGCGATCAGGGTCGGCATCTTTGACCCGATGATTTGCTCGACCGGAGGCAGATTGACCTCCAGCTCATTGCCATTGTTCTGAACAATGCGGACGTTGCTGCCGCGCTGAACAATCGCAACGCCCTCTTGCGTTGTGATCTGCGACTGTTCCTTGTTCATCTGTGACATGAACGCCATTTTCAGGCTGACCGCCGACAGGATGATTGCTGCGGGCAGCGCCGCAGCCGCCGCTACCAGCGCCATGCGCCGAACACCGCCTTCACGCGCAAACAGACGCAAGGCTAGGTAGATGAAGAACGTCAGGCCGATCCCGACCAAGGCGTTGATGGCGCGGAAATTGATGGCGTTGGCGCTATCAGTGCTCAACAGGCCGCGAACAAGCACCGTGACGAGGTAGAACATCCAGAATGCGATGATCGACTGCGTCGCGAGCCGCCAATCGGCGAACAGGGATTGTCGGGCATTGGACTTCAATTCGGTCATAATTGATTATCGAATGCCAGTGTCGATTGCGCGGCGCAATCAGGCGGGGCGGCGTTGGCAGACCGTATCGGGCCGCCTGTCGAACAATTGCTGAGGAACGCCCGCAGGGGGCATTCGTTCTCATCATGCATAGTTGCCGATTTGCGCGAGGAAACCATGACGGATCAGACCGACCAGAATAAAAGAACCCCCGGCGAGCAGGCGCCCCCAAGCAAGGATATTGAGAAAAAGGTGAAGCGTGACCCGGCAGACAAGGACGCGCGCGTTGACCTTGGCAGTGACGAGTCCATGGACGCGTCTGATCCCAGCTCGGCGACCCAACCTGACAATGATGATCAACCGGCTCCATCGTCGGGTTTCCCCGAATAGAACCATATTGGTTCGCCGGTGAAACAATGAATCCGGGACGTGCCCTTTTGAACACAGGCCGCAAACAATGATGATTGCAGGACATTTATAGGTTGCGAGCGTGACTCCCCTCTGATTCATTATGAATGGGCGGTGGGGATTTGGTTAAGCGTTTCGAAACCGAATCAGGCGCATATTCCCACCCAGGGCAAAAGGAGTTGGGAAAATGACTGCCAAGTCGAGCCAACCCGCGGGTGGCGCGCTGTTAATCTCGGAGATGAAGGAATTTGCCTCCTTCCCGAAGGCCGTACAGCGTTACATTCGGCGTTCGTTGGACGTTGCATACCGTCGTACAGACCCGATCGCGACATGGGCTCGCGATGACGTGGAGGCTGCGTCAATTCACGCGCAGGCGCGGTTCTACAACCAACTCGACCATCTTCGACTTCAAATTCCCGATGATAGCGGGCTGGACATGATCGAGCCGTTCCTGGGCACGCTGGTCACGCTTGCGGCGTTCGACCTCGGCCAGGACCGTATCCAGAATTTTGCGGGCTTCCGCTTCCTCTATGAACGGTTGCTCGGCGCTGGTGCCCGGCCGTGGCTGCCCGCTGCCTTCTGCGCGGCGGCGTCGCTGCCACATCTGCATCCGGAACGTCGGCGGCACTTACTCCAATCGATCAGCGAAAGCGCAGCAACCGCGCCGGGCTGGTCAAGCCGGGAGCCGGTGTTCTGGCCGGAATGGGTCGACAAGGTCGAAATCGAAGCGGCCTGACCCGGCATTCATAAGAAGCGATTGGCATAAGAAGCGATCGGCATAAGAAGCGATTGGCACAAGAAGGGGCGCGGGCGATGATTCCCGCGCCCCTTCTTTTTGCTATGCCAACCGTTTCCTAGGCCAACCGTGCAACCAGGTCCGCTGCAAATTCGCTGAGCGTATCGTCGCGGGCGCCGAGAATGGCGATGCGATCTCCGGGCAGCGCCTCGCCGAGCATGGCTTTGCCAATGTCGGCACGATCCGCAATGTAGAGCGCATCACCGCCGGCGCTGCGTACGGCCTCGGCCAGCCAATCGCCGCCCCTGCTGCGGTCCACGGTTCCGCCATGATAGACGGGGTCTGGCAGATAGAGCCGATCGCCGTCGCGCATGCCGCTCGCGAATGTCTGGGCCAGTTCGTCACCCATTTTGGCCAATGGGCCAAAGCCATGCGGCTGAAACATCACCAGCAATCGGCCGGGCTGGGCGGTCAGCGTTGCCAGGGTCGCAGCGATCTTGTCCGGATTATGCGCAAAATCGTCGATCACCGTGACGCCACCCGCCGTTCCGACGGTTTCAAGCCGTCGCTTCAGGCCGGCAAAGCGCGAAAGGGCGGCGACAGCGTCGGCCATCGGCACGCCAAGTGCATGGACAGCGGCGAGCGCGGCCATGGCATTCATCGCATTGTGACGCCCCGGAACCTTCAGATCGACAGGAAAGCTTTGGTCGCCGAGCGTTACGGTGAAGCGGACTCCGTCCGGATGCTGCTCCAAACCGCGCCCGGAAATCGTTGCGCCGGGGCTGTCAAAGCCAAAGCCGATGGGATCGCGGGTCGCCTCTGCAATGGCGCGAGTTTCGGGATCGTCCATGTTGACCACCGCTTTGTCCGCGCGCGCCAGAAAGGCACCGAACAGGCTGCGAAGCTCGTCCATACTATGATGGTCGAGGCTGATGTTGCCGAGAACCGCGACTGTAGGCCGATACAATGCGATGGAGCCGTCGCTTTCGTCCACCTCGCTAACGAACAATTCGGGGTCACCAACCAGCGCCGACGCAAAGGGCGAGGCCGGAGAAACAAAATTCTTCATCACCGCGCCGTTCATCACGGTCGGTTGGCGGTGCAGCGCATGAAGGATCCAGCCGATCATGCCGGTCACGGTCGATTTGCCAGATGTCCCGCCGACGGCGACGCTGCGCTGTGCCGCGTTGAGGAGGCGGGCGAGAAGCTGCGGCCGGGTAAGATGTTCGATTCCAAGCTCGCGCGCACGCACGACATCGGGGATCGTATCCTCAACAGCCGCCGAGGTGACGAGGATGGCGCCATCCATCACGCCGCTGCCATCTTGAGGAAAAAGCGGAATGCCCAGCGACTTTAGATAATCGAACTTGGCGGCGAGGCGGCCGGCATCCAAAGAACGATCAGAACCGCCGACGCGCGCACCCTGTGCGCGAACGATAGCGGCGAGGGGAAGCATGCCGCTGCCCCCGATTCCGCAGAAGAAATATTGTTCAGCCATTGATGGAAGGCGCTAGCGGCCCGCGCGCGGCTGTGCAAATCTATGAAGCGATGAAGATTGCCATCGTCGCGCCAAGTTGCACATTGAAGCCGGCAGCCGCCGAAATGGCGGCGGCAATCGCGGCAACGCGCGGCGATATGGAGTTGGCAATTCACCCGCAATGCTTTCTGTCTGACGGGCATTTCGCTGGACCCGATGAGGCGCGACTGGCGGCGCTACGCGAGGTGATGGCAGATGACAGTGTTGACGCCGTTTGGTTCGCGCGTGGCGGCTATGGCTCCAACCGCATCGCGGAGGCGGCAATCCGCGACCTGCCAGCGTCAGCGCGCGGCAAAACCTATATGGGGTATAGCGACAGTGGGTTCCTTCTTGCCGCTTTTGACAAGGCGGGGCTGAATGCTGCGCACGGACCATTGGTGCAGGATGGTTTGCGGGTCGGCGGAGAGGCGGCCCTGCACCGCGCGCTCAACTGGTTGGTGCGCCGCGATCCCGCCGCGCTGGAACCAGGACTCGAGACCGGCAAGCGGGCGCTGGCGTTCAATCTGACAGTCCTGTCCAGCCTTCTCGGGACGGCGCTAGAGCCTGATTTTGCCGGGGCCGATCTCTTGATCGAAGATGTGGCAGAGCATGACTACCGAATTGACCGGACGATGTTTCATGTAACTGGCAGCCCTGCAGTGCGCCAATGCCGCCAGCTGCGGCTGGGACGGATGAGCGATATACCCGATAATGATCCGCCGTTTGGATCGGGGCCCGAAACGATCGTGCCGGACTGGTGCCGCCGCCGCGCCATTCCCTTCGGCGGCACCGCCGATATTGGGCATGATGCGGCGAATAGGGTGGTTCCATTCAATCTTGCGGCAAATTAACCCATTTCATCTCCCTCTCCCCCTTGCGTGGCAGGGGGAAACGCGCTCTAGTCGCCCTCAGAACTAACAGGAGGGCCTCATGGCAGAATCAACGGGTCGTAAAGCAGGTGGCGGTCTTGCCCGTCCGGTAAAACCGTCGGCAGAGCTTGCCGCGATTGTCGGATCGGACCCGCTTCCGCGCAGCGAAATCGTGTCGAAGATGTGGGATCATATTAAGAAGAACAACCTGCAAAACCCGGCAAACAAGCGCGAAATTCTCGCTGACGACAAGCTGAAGAAGGTGTTTGGCACCGACAAGGTGACCATGTTCGAAATGAACAAGCATATCTCCAAGCACGTCAGCTGATCGCGGGCCGCGTCCACCGCGGCCGCGATGAGAGAGGGGTCCCGGCATTCGCCGCGGGCCCCTTTTTCATGGGTGGCGATTCGGGCGGATCAGGCCCTGAAGGCGGTGCTTAAGGGCTCCCGCACCACCGGATACCCCCGGTCTGCGGGTATGGTGACATGTTTTTCGCCGTCAAAATCTTCCACCCAGGGGATTATGGTGTCCAGCGAATGGCGTCGGGCGTCGGCCTCTGCATCGCCCAAAGACGCGAACTGCGCCAACCGTTCCAGGTTGCGCTTTGTCGGGAAGATCGCGCTCGCGTCGCCGCTGGCAATGCGTTGCAACAGCACGCCAGGACTGTCCCATTCTGCCGCCACGCATTCACCGGGCTGGGGATTGGGCGCCCAATCACCGTCCGGCGCCTTGGCCAGATAGAAGATGGTGTCGAACTTTCGCGGCTGTTTGAACGCCGGCATCCAGCGCGCGAACGGAGTAAGTGCATCCAGGTCGAGTGACAGGCCGTGATCGGACATCAGGTCGCGGAACGGCGTACCGGCAAGAAGGTCCGACTGTAGGGCCAGGCCATGAGCAGAATTGCGGACGCCCATGATGCCCACGGCGACGGCACTTTCTTCCAGCGTTTCGCGGATTGCGGTCACGCGCGCGGCCTGATCGGATCGGTTCAGCAGGTCTGCAATCTCATGATCGCCCTGATCGACGCGGCCGCCGGGAAAAACCACCGCGCCTGCTGCAAACGCCATTTTTGATGATCTCTGCACGACAAGAATTTGCGGTTCCTGACCGCGCGGTGTGTCGCGCCAGGCGATCAGAGTGGCGGCAGGGATGGCAGCATCATCGGTCATGTCCCAGACCTAGGCGCACCGCGGACACAAAAAAAGAGGTCGGCAACCCGAAGGCGCCGACCTCTCCCGTTCCTCCCCCGAGAGGGATGAGGAAACTTGCGAATTACATCGCGTTGACCTGGGCTGCGTTGACGTCCGAATCGTCGATCGCTTCTTCAGTCTGATCGGCCTTTTCCTTCAGCGCGTCAGCTTCGTTGTGGAGCGTGTCAGCAACCTGCTCGTTGGTGACATTGTCGGCCATCGCGTCAATGTTGTCAGCGGCGTTTTCCATGTTTTCCTGGACGTTTTCTGCCAGCGAATCATCGCCCTTGCCGCCGCAAGCGGCGAGAGCGAGAGCGGCAGCGCCGACCAGTGCGAAAGAAACCTTCTTCATTACATTTTCCCCTTTGTTTTCCCGTGCGTCGGCGTTGGATGTCTTCCGCACAATGGCCCCACTAACGCAACCACTGCCGCAACGGTTCCGTCCAGACGAAAGAATGTCAACGTCTTGCTGTTCCGCCGCAGGGGCCTTATCTTGGCCGGGCCAGGCAACTGGCTATGTCGGTAGAGTATTGGGTGGAATAGGCATTTCGGACCCGGGGGGCAGTACCCCGGCGCCTCCACCACCAGCAGCGGAGCAGAAATTGCGCTGTTGCTGATGGGGGCGAAACAGGATCGACGAGTGCAATAAAGTCCCGGTTGCCGATCGGTATGAGACCACCGTGACGGCTCATTCACACAAGTGCCAACGATAACGAGGCTCTTGCTATTGCTGCGTAACTGAGGGCCTAACGGTCTAACGTTACAAAGACAAAAGCGCGGTCGGACCCCACCGGGCAACAGAAGGGGATTCCAGCGGCACGGGGAGGGCCGGGCAACAGAACCTCCCCACTTCATGCAACAATGTTTAGGCCCGGCCAATCAAATGGTGTCGAGGGCCACGCTACAGAAGCTCCTCACCGTTCATATTCAGTTACGTTGGTCGAACGCTCTCTTGCCCGTCAGGCAATCGAGGCGCAGGTTGCCGCGCACTTCTAAGGGGGAGTCGCTTCATATGAACAAGCCAATCCTGATGGCCGCCCTTCTGGCCGCCACCGCGCCAGTAGCCGCCTACGCCGCACCGATTACCGCCGACCAGTTGATGAAGCCGCCGGAGAGTGCGCGGCACTATACGATCAGCTCATCGGGCGGAAACAGCGGCAACATCTGGAGCTGGACCCAGCCCGACGGAAAGATCGCGTATCGAATGTCGCTCAACCTGCGCGGCTGGAAGACCGAGACGGATGAATTAATGGCCCTCGGTAGCGACGGCCGCCCGGTCAACATCGCGATCCGTGGTTTTACCGATCAAGGCGATGCGACGGAGAGTTTCAGCGTCGACGCCAATGGCACCGCGCACTGGAAAACCAGCGTTGACGAAGGAAGCGGTCCATTCGCGGGGAAGCGGTACAGTACCTATGGGGGGCCGTGGCTCGCCGGCGAGCAGGATATTAACGCACTGGTCGCCGCCGGCGATAAGGGCCTTGATCTTCTGCCAACTGGACATGCCGTCATCAAAATTGGCCCATCGCATGACATTGATGGGCCCCAGGGCAAGAAGACTGTAAAACTCGCCTTCATCACTGGGTACGGCTTTTCACCGACGCCGGTGTGGCTAGACGAAAATAATCGCTATTTCGGTACGGCCGGGATCATCTCGCTGCTTCCGGCAGGATATGAGGCGGCGGGCGCTGGTCTGAAGGCCATCCAGGACGCGGCAACGGCAGCAATGGTCAAGGAAGTCGCGCACCGTTTCCTGAGCGCGGAGAACCATAGCCCGACGCTGATCGACCATGTGAGAATATTCGATTCCATCGGCGGCAAATATGTCGCCAATCAGGCGGTGCTGGTTTCAAACGGCAAGATTGCGGCCGTTGGCGCGGCCGGGTCGATCAAGGCACCAACCGGTACAACCGTCATCGACGGGACCGGCAAAACATTGATGCCTGGCCTGTGGGATTCACATTTGCATGTGGGTGACGATTGGAACCTTCTGCAGAACCTCGCCACCGGCCTCGTCAATTATCGCAGCCCGGGTTCCGACATTGATGAAGCGCAAGGCATCATCAAGCGGCGCGTATCAGGCGACCTGCTGGCGCCGGACGGCAAAATCTCCGTCATCATTGACCGAAAAAATCCGCTCGCGGCGCAAGGATCGCTGGCAGTGTCGAGCGAGAAGGAAGCGATCGCGGCCGTCGACAAAATCAAGGCGGCGGGCCTGTGGGGCGCGAAATTCTACACAAGCATGACGCCGACCTGGATTGCGCCGGCAGCCAAGGAAGCGCACCGGCTGGGTTTGCACGTCCACGGCCATGTCCCGGCAGGTATGCGCCCGCTCGACGCGGTTCGGGCGGGATATGACGAAGTCACCCACATCAATTTCATCATGATGCAGGCAATGCCGCAGGATGTTGTCGACAAGGCGAATACGGCGGCGCGCCTGGAAGGGCCCGCCAAATATGGCAAGGACGTCGATCTGGATTCTCCGGCCATGAAGGCGTTTTACGCGGAGTTGGCAAAGCGCAAGACCATCGTCGACCCGACGCTGGTGGTTTGGGAGGCGCTAATGACATCGGATGGAAGTGCGATTCCGCCGTCATATGCTCCGTTTGCCGACGCGGCGCCACCGTCGGTTGTTCGCGGCTGGAAGATCAGCGGCTATCCCCTGTTTGGTGATCTGACCCGCGAAGACTTCCGCAAGAGCTTTGCGAAGATGGCCGACCTTGTCGGCCGGCTGCACAAAGCGGGTGTCCGCGTTGTTGCCGGGACGGATGGCTATGGCCTCGAGCTGGTTCGCGAGCTGGAACTTTACCAGAAGGCCGGTCTCACCAATGCGGAGGCCATTCAAACCGCGACGATCATCCCGGCCCGGATGACCGGGATGGACAAGACCACCGGATCTATCACGCGCGGCAAGGATGCTGACATGATCCTGGTGGACGGCGATGTCTCGAACGACATGGGCGCACTGCGCCGCATCGTTACGGTGTTCAACGATGGTTATCGGTTGGACGCGGAAGCACTGCGCGAGGCGAGTGGCCTGAACGGCATGCCAAAGTAGGCGCGCACGAAAAAGGGGTGGCGCGGCGCACCACCCCTTCCTCGCTAATAACAACGATTATTTCTTCTTCAGCGAGTCGCGGATTTCGGTCAACAGTTCGACTTCGGTCGGACCGGCCGGGGCCTCGTCCTTCTTCGGCATCAGTTTGTTGGCCTGACGGACCAGCAGGAAGATGACGAATGCCATGATCAGGAAGTTGATGACCTGGGTCAGGAATTCGCCCCAGCCGAGCATCGCGACGCCTGCGGCTTTCAAGTCGGCATATTTGGCCGCGTCGCCCTTGAAGTCCGCCGGGATGGCGCCAAGGCGCACGAAATGGCTGGAGAAATCGATGCCGCCGAAGATCCAGCCGATAATCGGCATGATAATATCTTCGGTCAGGCTAGTGACGATCTTCCCGAACGCCGCGCCGATGATCACGGCGACGGCAAGGTCAAGCACATTGCCCTTGGCGATGAACTCCTTGAATTCACTCAACATATATAGTCTCCCCGATTATTGTTTCTTATCGTGTGATGCATGAGGGTCATGAGCCATACACTCGACCTCGACCTGGGCACCCATGGCAAGACCGTTGGCGCCCAGCGCACTACGCGCCGGAAATTTCCCGGATGGGAAATAGGTGACATAGACGCTGTTGAAATCCTGCCATTTCGACATGTCAGCCAGGAACACCCGGCATTGCACGACATCGGCGAAGGTCAGCCCATTGGCAGACAGCGTGGTGGCGATATTGTCCATCGTCTGTCTGGCTTCCGCGGTCATTCCGCCGGGCACCAATTCGGCTGTTCCCGGCTTCCGCCCGATCTCGCCCGACAGATAGACCATGTCATGCACCCGAACGGCGGGTGAAAAGGGCAGGCGAGGCGCCGAAACAGGCTGCGCGGCCATAGCAAGCAAGGCTCCAATCAACAGCACGCAATTCCCTTCTTGCGACGTCATGACGGCAACAATTACTGTAAACGATTGCGAGACGATTGAAAGGGCGCCCTGACCGCCCTACCTTCCCGCCCACTCCAGTTACCCAATAGAGGGGACGAATGATGAATCGACTGCGTCTTGCCCTGTTTGCACCCGTTGCCGCGATGAGCCTGGCGAGCTGCGGCCTCAATAGCGTTCCCACCGAAGAGGAAAAGGTTAACGCCGCCTGGGGTAACGTCCAGAGCGAATATCAGCGTCGTAGTGACCTCATTCCCAACCTCGTGGAAACGGTGAAGGGCTATGCCAAGCAGGAAAGCACTGTCCTCATCCAGGTGACGCAGGCCCGTGCCAACGCCAACAAGGTCACGCTGAGCCCGGACGACCTTAGCGATCCCGCGAAGGTCCGCGCCTATAATGACGCACAAAATCAACTGACGCAGGCGATCATCCCGCTGCAACGGCTGCAGGAAGCCTATCCTGACCTGAAATCGAATACGAATTTCCTGGCGCTGCAATCGCAGATTGAAGGCACCGAAAACAGCATCCTGGTCGCGCGGCGCGATTATAACGACGCGGTGCGTGAGTATAATACGACAATCCGTACCTTCCCCGACGCGATTGGTGCCAAGATCTTCTATGGCGCAAAGCCGAAGGTGCCGTTCGAAGCGGCGGCTGGCAGCGACGCCGCGCCTAAGGTCGATTTCAATACGGCGGGGTAAGCCCATGAAACGGACCCTTGCGGTCCTGGCGATTGTCGGGGCGCTGCTATCCAGCGCCCCGCTGTCCGCGCAAGCCAAACCCGATTGGAGCAAGCTGCCGGCCAATACGGCCGCGCCTGCAACGAACGCACCGGCGCCGGCGAATGATCCGGGCGCCGCGAATGTGGCGGCAAATGATACTGCGGCGGCCCGGCCCAAGGTCGCACCCGCCCCGCAGAAACCCGCCGTTCAGGAAGCACCGACCGACCTAAATTTTCCGAAGTTGAGCGGCCGTGTAGTCGATCAGGCGCGACTGTTGTCGGCGGCGCAGGTTGCCGATTTGACCAGCAAATCAGCGGCCCTGGAAGCTGCGACCGGGCGGCAGTTTGTGGTCGCGACGGTCGACAGCCTCAACGGCCATACGATCGAGGATTATGGCTATCAGCTTGGCCGGGTCTGGGGCATTGGTCAGGAAAAGCAGGACGACGGCGTCATCCTTCTCGTCGCACCGAACCAGCGCAAGGTACGGATCGAGACCGGATATGGCGCACGCGTGTTCCTGACGGACGCGGTGTCGAGCGTTATCATCAATCAGAATATCCTTCCCGCGTTTCGCAACGGCGACATGGGCGGCGGTATCGTTGCGGGCGCCGACCAGATCATCAACCTGATGCAGATGTCGCCGGAGGACGCCGCCCGTTATGCGCAGCAGGCGGCCGCGGCGCAGCAGAAGCGGCAGAATAGCGACGACGTCGGTTTCCTGCCGGTCATATTCTGGATGTTCATCATCCTGTTCGTCATTTTCCCGATTGTCCGAAGCGTGCTGGGCGGCGGGCGCAAATATCGGCGCCGCGGCGGCGGTCACGCCGGTCCCATCATCCTGTGGGGACCGGGCGATAGCGGCTCTGGATGGAGCAGTGGCTCCGGCTGGGGCGGCGGCAGCAGCGATTTCGGCGGCTTTTCGGGCGGCGGCGGATCATTTGGCGGCGGGGGGGCATCCGGATCATGGTGACGCTGTTGTCCCAAGCCGATCATGAAAAAGTCAGCAAAGCGATTGCCGCGGCGGAAGCCAAGAGCGACGGCGAAATTCTTGCCGTCGTAACCGAACAAAGTGACCCCTATCACGATGTCGCGCTGCATTGGGCGGTTCTGGTCCTGATCGCGGTGCTTGCCTGGTTCGCGGCATTTCCCTGGCTTCTGGAAAGCTATTTCCAGGTCTTTTTCGGTGGGTGGCGTCCGCAGCCCACGCTGGGGCAACTGTTGACCCTGCTGATGGTGGTCGCGGTGCTTAAGTTCACCGTGTCGCTGCTAATCCTGCGGTGGCGGCGGCTGCGCATCTGGTTGACGCCGCCGCGCACCAAGCAGCGGCGTGTTCGGCGCCGCGCCGTGTCGCTGTTCAAGACCGCAACCGAAGCGCGAACGGTGGGGCGGACCGGCGTGCTGATATACCTGTCGATCCTGGAGCGGCGGACGGAGATCGTTGCCGACAAGGCAATCCATGATGTCGTGCCTGAAGATCAGTGGGGCGATGCAATGGCCGCGATGCTTGCCGATGTTGCGCAAGATCGACCCGCGGACGGTATCGTCGCGGCGATCGATAAGGTCGGGGCGATCCTGGCCGATCATTTCCCGAAGACC
Organism: uncultured Sphingomonas sp.; assembly: GCF_946478955.1. Next base: position 129,260 of record NZ_CAMLDL010000004.1, read on the forward strand.
GCTGCCGACACCAACGAAATCCCCGACAAGCTGATCGAGCTGTGAGTCATCGCGACGAGGATGAGCCGCTCGAAACCGTTTGGACGGGACGATTCATTACGACCTTGAAGAAGGGACGGTGGGAGTATGTCGCTCGGTCCCGCGGGATCAGGGCTGCAGTTATACTTGCCGATGTTGGCGACCATTGGGTGCTGGTTGAACAATATCGCGTGCCGCTCGGCCGCAACTGCCTGGAGCTTCCGGCTGGCCTTATCGGGGACGATGACGGCGGGGACGACGATACGGTGGAAAGCGCCGCCGCCCGCGAGTTGATCGAAGAGACTGGCTACCGGCCCGGCAATGTCGAGCTCATTGGCGAATTTTATTCGTCGCCCGGCATGGTGAGCGAGAGCTTTGCGCTTGTCCGCGCCCGCGACCTTGTAAAGGTCGGGGATGGCGGAGGCGTGGCAGACGAGGAAATCGTTACGCATCTCGTGCCCAAGAAGGAGGTGGCGGCGTTCGTTGCGGACCGCCGTTCGCAAGGTGTAGCGGTGGACGTTCGGCTTCTGCTGCTTTTGGCGCCGACCATTTTATAGGCGGCCGTTCGTAGAGAGAGGCTGTGCGTTCGTCGGGCCCTTGCCCATTTATCTGGCAACGCCACTATGCTCCGCTGCCAATAGGATTGGGTTCAGGGAGATATGACCATGAAGATGATGTTGCTGGCCGGTGCGGCCGCGCTGTCGCTTTCCGCATGTGCCACGACCGGTGAAACCGTCGGCAACGCCGCCACCGATGCGGCACCTGGCGCGCCGCCAAGCGCAAGTACGGAGACGCCGGTTCCCGACAACATCCTTCTGGCCGATTGGACGGGCCCGTATGACGGGGTTCCGCCGTGGGATAAGGTCAAGATATCGGATTTTCCGGAAGCGTTGCAATTTTCGATCAGCGAATATGTCGCGGAAAATGAAGCGATTGCGAACAATCCGGATACGCCGACGTTCGCCAATACCATTGAAGCAATGCAGAAATCCGGGGAACGTCTGGACCGGGTGCAGTCCGTCCTCGGCGTATATCAGTCCAACCTGGCAACGCCCGACGTGCAGGCGTTGGTTAAGGAATGGTCTCCCAAGCTGTCGGCGGCGAGCGACAAGGTCAATTTGAACGACGCGCTCTTCAAGCGAATTGAATATCTTTATGAACGGCGGGGCGATCTTGGCCTGGATGCCAAACAGGATCGGCTGCTGACCCGCACCTATGAAGGTTTTGTGCGTCGCGGGGCCAAGTTGGACGCGGCAGGCAAGGAGCAGCTGACCCAATATAATCAGGCGCTGGCCAAGGATTTCGCCGATTTCAACGCCCACTTGTTGGCCGATGAATCCAAATATACCAGCGCGACTGCTGCCGAAATGGCCGGGGTGCCCCAAGATGTGAAGGATGCCGCCGCAGCAGCGGCCAAGGCGGCTGGCCTTGCCGCGGGCACCTTTGCCATCGCCAACACACGATCCGCCGTCGAGCCGGTGCTTAGTTTTGGCACCAATCGCGCCCTGCGCAAGAAGGTGTGGGAAGCCTTCGTCAACCGCGGCGATAATGGCGACGCCAATGACAATAACGCCCTGATCGCGCAGATCGTGAAGCTGCGCGCCGACCGCGCCCATTTGCTCGGCTATGAAACGCACGCCGACTGGCGGATGCAAGACACGATGGCCAAGGAGCCGGCCAAAGCGATGGACCTGATGATGCGCGTGTGGAAACCGGCCGTCGCGCGGGTTCATCAGGAAGTCGCCGATATGAAAAAATTTGCGGCGAAGGACGGCGTAAAAACCGTCGAGCCGTGGGATTATCGTTTTTACCAGGAGAAGGTCCGCAAGGCGAAGTATGACCTGAGCCAGGACGAGATTAAGCCCTATTTCGAGTTGTCCAACCTGGTGAAGGGCATGTTCTGGTCGGCCGAAAAGCTGTACGACCTGAAGTTCGCCGAAAACACGGGGAAGGTCCCAGTGTTTCAGGAAGACGTCCGGACGTTCGAAGTAACGAACGCAAAAACCGGCGCGGTTGTCGGGCTGTTCTACCTTGATACCTATGCGCGCAAGGGTAAGCGGTCAGGCGCATGGGCGACCACCTATCGCAGCCGGGCTGGCCTCACCAACGACCGCATCGTGTTGGGGTCAAACAACAATAATTTCACCAAGCCAGCGGCGGGCCAACCGGTCCTGATCAGCCTCGACGATGCATCAACCCTGTGGCACGAATTTGGGCACGCGATCCATTATTTCCTCAGCGACGTTTATTATCCGTCGCTCGGCGGAAGCCCGCGGGATTTTGTCGAATACCCCAGCCAGGTGAATGAGAATTGGCTGCTGACGCGGCCGGTGCTGGACCAGTTCGCGCGGCACTATAAAACCGGCGCTCCTATGCCTGAGGCGCTTGTGAAGAAGATTGAAGCGTCGGACAGCTTTAACCAGGGTTTCGCGACGGTCGAATATCTGTCGTCGGCGCTGGTGGATATGAAGCTGCACACCAAGAAAGACGGTGTGGTCGACGCGGATGCGTTTGAGCGCGACACGCTGAAAGAATTGGGAATGCCGCGCGAGATGGTGATGCGTCACCGCCTGCCGCAATTTGGGCACCTATTTTCCTCGGACAGCTATTCGGCGGGCTATTACAGCTATCTGTGGTCGGAAACGATGGACGCGGACACATGGGCGGCGTTCATGGAAACTGGCGATCCCTATAACCGCGTCATTGCCGATCGTTTCCGCATGATCCTTCTGTCGACGGGCAATGAGACCGATCGTGCCGATGCCTATCGCAATTTCCGTGGGCGTGACCCGGATGTGAAGGCGCTGCTCAAGCGGCGCGGCTTCCCGGCCAACTGATCCCGCGTTACAGCCGGGCGGCCTTGGCTTGCGCCAAGGCCAGCTCGGCCAGCGGTTCCAGCTTTTCAACCATTGCGGCGGCGTGGGCGCTACTGGCGTTGCCGCGCACGACCCGGCCCTTGATGCCGTGCAAAATGGCGGCAAGGCGGAACATGACGAACACCATCAGATAGTCGAGATGGGGCAGGCCGTCACGGCCGGTGCGGCGGCAATAGGCCGCAACATATTCGTCTTCTGATGGAATGCCGAGGTCGGCGATATCCATCCCGCCAAGCCCGGTGAAGATGCGGGCGGGCATCCGATACATCGCGAGGTGGTACACAAAGTCAGCCGCCGGATCGCCCAGCGTCGACAATTCCCAATCCAGCACCGCCGACACGCGCGGAGCGGTTGGCGCGAAGATCATATTGTCACAGCGGAAGTCGCCATGAACGACGCGAGATTCGCCGCTGTCGGGCGGCATATTGGTTTGCAGCCAGTCGACAAGCGCCGTCATGGCCGGGATGCGGCCGGCGTCGGTGTCGTTCAGATATTGGGTCGACCAACGCTTCACCTGTCGTTCGACAAAGCCGCTCGCCTTGCCATAATCGCCAAGACCAGCAGCGACCGGGTCGACATTGTGGAGGGCGGCGATTGTCGCGTTCATCGCGTCAAAGTGCGCGGCGCGTTCTTCGGGGGTAAGGCCAGGGAAATGCGCCTCCCAGACGATGCGGCCCTCGACCATGTCCATTACGAAGAACGGTGTGCCGATGACGCTTTCATCTTCGCATAGGCCGTGAATTTTGGGCACCGGGAAACCCTCGCGTCCCAGCGCCGCCATGACTCGTGCTTCGCGGTCAACCGCATGCGCGCCGGGCAGCAGCTTCCCCGGCGGCTTGCGGCGCAGAACATAGGACCGACCATTCGCAGCGGTCAGTTTGTATGTCGGATTCGACTGACCGCCCTTGAATTGGGTGACGTCGAGCGGGCCGGTGAATCCGTCGACATTGTCGCGCATCCATTGTTCGAGCGCAGCGACATCAAACTTCAGACGCTCGGCAACATCGCGGGTGCCGGTGTTTGCTTCGGTGCGGTCCATTGGCCGAACATGGCGAGGGAGAGGAGCGAAAGCAATTGCCGCGCGTTGCTTGCCCCATGGCAAAGCTGGTTCACCTGTCCGACCTCCATTTTGGTGCACATGACCCAAGGTTGGTCGCGGCGGTTGAGACGCGCATTGGCGAGACCAAACCCGATCTTGTCGTGATCAGCGGTGATTTCACACAGAGAGCCCGAACGAGCCAATTCAAGCAAGCCGCATCATTGCTCGCCCGGCTGGAACAGCAGGGCTATGATGTATTGGCCGTTCCCGGGAACCATGACATTCCGCTCTATGACGTTCTGCGTCGTTTTATGTCGCCGCTGCGCCGGTATCGGCGTTACATCGCCAAGGATATATACCCGTATCGTGATCTCGATGACGCAGAGGTGCTGGGGATAAACACCGCGCGTTCGCTCACGTTCAAGGATGGCCGGATTAACGAGGAGCAGGTGGCGCATGTGCGCACGATCTTCGGCACCCAACCGGCCGACAAGGTCCGCATTCTCGTGACCCATCACCCGATGTTCGCATTGCCGGTCGGCGACGGGCCGGAACTCGGCAAGGCGGTCGGCCGGCAGAAAATGGCGTTGGAAGCAGTATCGGACGCCGGCGTCGATCTATTGCTCGCCGGCCACAACCACCGGGCCTCGACCGGCAATGCGGAAGATATCGTTGCTGGCGCAGGCCAAGTTCTGGTGGTCCAGGCGGGGACTGCGACGTCGCTCCGCATTCGAGATGAAGAGCAGAGTTTCAATATTATCGACGTATCCGGTCAGGGTGAAGTTGTGATCACCGTTCAGGCGTGGGCCGGGGACGGATTTTCAAGCCAGAATGCGCAGCGGTTCGTCCGCCGCGAAGGGCTTTGGGAAACAGCGCAGGGCAAGGTAGTCGAGCAAGTCGCGACCGCTTGAGGCTTGTGCGACGATGCCTGTCCTGCCAATTCGCTGGCTATGAGCACCGACATCCCCAATTTCGATCTTGCCGACTTCGTGGCCCGCGTGTTTGCGGAAGACCTGGGCACTGGCGGCGATGTGACGTCCAAGGCGACGATTGATGCCAAGGCAGTTTTTACCGCCGAGATGAACTGCCGCGAGCCGATTTCGATCGCGGGCATCGATATCGCCGTTGCGTTCTTCCGCGAACTGGACCCCGACGTGGAAATCGAGAAGCTGGTCAATGATGGCGAGCGGGTTGGCGCGGGGGCGGTGCTGTTGCGCCTGAAGGGCAATGCCCGGGCGATGCTGGCCGCGGAGCGGTCGGCGCTGAATACCCTTCAACATTTGTCGGGCGTTGCGACGCTGACCAGCCGCTATGTCGATACGATCGACGGTACCGGCGCCATCCTGCTCGATACGCGCAAAACCATTCCTGGCCTAAGGGCGCTGGAAAAATATGCGGCGCGGATGGGCGGTGCGCATAACCACCGGATGCGGCTCGATGATGGGGTACTGATCAAGGACAATCATGTCGGGGTGGCCGGCGGGGTCGCGGAAGCGGTGCGCAGGGCCAAGGCGTATGACAGCGGTTTGCAGTTGCAGGTTGAGGTTGATCGCCTGTCGCAGATCGAGCCCGCGCTTGACGCCGGGGCGCAGCGGCTGCTGCTCGACAATATGAAACCCGATGTGCTGCGCGAGGCGATAGCGTTGGTGGCCGGCCGGGTGCCGCTCGAGGCGTCGGGCGGCGTCAACCTCGATACTATTCGCGGCATTGCCGAAACGGGCGTAAATTTCATCAGCGTCGGGCGTATCACCCAATCGGCTCCGGCCGTCGACATCGGCCTCGATTACGTCCTGGAAAGCTGAACCTCGGCCAACAACGAGGTTCAGTCGTGCGTCAGGTGACAAGCGTACATTGACCTTCGACTCTGGCGGGAACCGCCGGACATGAGATCGAAGGAGTGAGTTGATGCGTACTGCAATCCTGATGGCCGCTGCTGCCGCTGGCGTCGCGATGGTTCCGGCGACGGCGCAGGCCCAATATTATGGCGGATATAACGGCGGCTATTATCAGCCGAGTTACAACGGATATGATGGTCAGTCCTACTATGGCGGTCAACGTTACTACGGTGGGCAACGCTACAGCTCGAACCGCTATTATGATCAGCGTTACTATGGTGATCGCAACTATCGCTATCGCTGCAAGAGCGGCACGACTGGTGCCATTGTCGGCGGCGCAGCGGGTGCGCTGATCGGCCGTGAGATTGACCGTAGCGGCAATCGCTACAGCTATCGCCGCAACAATGGCACGACCGGCGCGATCATTGGCGGTGTCGTCGGGGCGCTGGCCGGACGCGAGGTAACCCGCAGTTGCCGCTAGGCGCGGTCACACCGATAATGAGAAGGGGTCGAGGGAAACCTCGGCCCCATTTTTTTGACGCATTCCGCAGCGGAATGGCTATAGGGGGCCAAACGGAGTGTGGAGAGACAATTGTTCAAGGGTTTGAAGCCGATAATCTATGGCGGCCGCGAAGTCTGGCCGTTGGTGGAAGGCGGCAAGGGCGTAAGCGCGACCAACCACGCGAGCAGCGGCGCCTGGGCCGCCGCCGGCGGTATCGGTACGGTTAGCGCGGTCAACGCCGATAGCTATGACCCTGAAGGCCGGATCGTGCCGCAGGTCTATGAAGAAATGACCCGCCGCGGACGTCATGAAGAATTGATCCGCTATGCGATCGACGGCGCCGTCGCGCAGGTGAAAAAGGCCTATGACATGGCCGGCGGTAATGGCGCCATTAACATCAACGTGCTGTGGGAAATGGGCGGCGCACAGCATGTCCTCCACGGCGTGCTGGAGCGCACGAAAGGCATGGTCGCCGGCGTCACTTGCGGCGCGGGCATGCCCTACAAGCTTAGCGAAATCGCCGCGCAGTATGGCGTTCAGTATCTGCCGATCGTCAGTTCCGGCCGCGCTTTCCGCGCCCTGTGGAAGCGCGCCTATTCAAAGGTCGCGCATTTGCTCGGCGCGGTGGTGTATGAAGATCCGTGGCTGGCGGGCGGCCATAACGGCCTGTCCAATGCCGAAGATCCGCGCGCGCCGCAGGACCCTTACCCGCGCGTGAAGGAGTTGCGCGAGGTCATGCGCGAAGGCGGCATTTCCGATGATGTGCCGATCGTCATGGCGGGCGGCGTTTGGCGCCTTGATGAGTGGAATGACTGGATCGACAATCCTGAGCTAGGCGCCATCATGTTCCAGTTCGGCACCCGGCCGCTGCTGACGCAGGAAAGTCCGATTCCGCCGGAATGGAAGGCGCGCCTGATGACGTTGGAGGAAGGCGATGTTTTGCTCCACAAATTCTCGCCGACCGGATTCTATTCGTCGGCGGTGCGCAACCCGTTCCTGCGCAACCTCGAGGCGCGCAGCGACCGCCAGATTGCCTTCACCAAGGAAGCCATTGGCGACCATGAATTTGTGCTCGACGTCGGGGTCGGCAATCGCAAAAATTATTACGTTACCAAAGGCGATCTCAACCACGCCCGCGAATGGTTTGCGGCCGGGTTTACCGAGGCGATGAAGACGCCGGATGATACGTTGGTCTTCGTCAATCCTGACGAACAGAAGGTCATCCGCAAGGATCAGGCCGATTGCATGGGCTGCCTGTCACAGTGCAGCTTCTCGTCTTGGGCGGACAACGAAAAAAATTCCACTGGCCGCCTGGCCGACCCGCGCAGCTTCTGCATTCAAAAGACGCTTCAGGACATCGCGCACGGCGGGGATGTGGAACAGAATCTGATGTTTGCGGGCCATGCGGCGTTCCGCTTCAAACAGGACCCTTTCTATTCGAACGGGTTTGTTCCGACGGTCAAGCAACTCGTCGACCGCATCCTGACCGGAGCGTAATGATGAAACGCGCGGTGATCTTTGCCAGCCTGCTGGCCCTGCCGACCACCGCGAGTGCGCAAGAGGAGCGCAAGCTTCCCTATTGGGCATCCATCGCCAGCGGCGAGGCAATGAGCCGCACCGGACCGGGGCGCAATTATCCCGGCGTCTGGCTGTACAAACGCCGCGACCTGCCCGTGAAAGTGATTCAGACCTATCAAAGCTGGCGCAAGATAGAGGACCCGGACGGGGAGCAGGGCTGGATGCTCGTCACCCTGATGAGCGGCACGCGCACAGGCATGGTCAAACCGGGTGAGCCGCGCGACATTCGGACCAAGGCAGCGGCGAATGCCCCGGTTCGCTATCGCGCGCAGGCGGGAGTCGTCGGCCGCATCGACCATTGCGACGGACAATGGTGCCATATCCAGCTCGGGCCGCGCGAAGGCTATATTTCGCAATCCGATCTGTACGGCACAGAATTATCGGAAATTATTGAGTAATTTCTGCGGATATTTTCGCATCCGTAAAAATTACGGACCCGAAATTTGCAAAGCTTTGCGTAAGGCAAATAACGCAAATATATGATTTGCGTTAAGAAGAATGTTGCCCTTGCGGCACAGTTCGGGCACAAATGGGCTGAGCACGGGAACACGCGCAGCGATGTTACGTTCCGTGGTTACCGAAATTTGCGCTGGGGCTCGATGGCGCTTGTACAGGGAGGCTATCTCAGATGATTTCCATTTCAACACGAACGCGTTTGCTTGCGGGCGCGGCCATCGGGTTCGGAGCTATTGTGGTTCCTCAGCAGGCCAGCGCGGCCTGCACCATTACAGGCACGGTGCTGGATTGCACCGATACGACGACCACCGACACGATTGCGCCGGCTAACGCGCCGAATGATCGCGGGTATGACACCGGTTCGGCGTTGACCGCCGTTACGGTTGGCTCTGGTGTAACGGTGGATGGCTACGGCCTCGCCTTCAATGACCAGGGCGGAGACTATAGCGTCACCAATAACGGCCTGATTCAGGTCGATCTTGGCAACACGCCGACAATCGGTTTTGACAACGCCCTTGGCTTGTGGACCGATGACAGCCTGATCACCTACAGCGGCTCGGGCGACATTGTGAATTTCGGTACCGGCGCTGGCCTGCAAGTCGAAATTAACGGTGTGGGGTCGGTAGACGCCACAATCGACGGCAATGTAGTTACCGCAAACGGCACAGCTGTTCTGGTCAACCAGAACGACCCCGCTGGAACGGGTGATGTCACCATTGCCGCCAACGGCGACGTTACGGGCATCAATGGTAACGGCGTCGAAGTGAACATGGTCGGCACTGGCGCGGTCGACGTCACCTCGAACGGCGATCTGACGGCAACCGGTGACGGTATTGTGGTCAATTCGGCCAATGCTGACGGCGGCGCGATTACGGTTACGACTGGCGCGGCCGGTTCGATTACAACCGATGGCGCGGGCATCGCGATCGACAGCGCGGGGTCGGGCGACATCACAGTTACCAATGATTCGACCATTTCGGCCGACGCAGATGGCATTAGTGTTGCGGCGTCGGGCGATGCGGCAACCTCCATCACGGGTGGCGGTAATATCGACGCTGGCGGACTTGGCATTAATGCCGAATCAACCGGTCTGGGCGGTGTTGCTGTTGACTATAGCGGCGACATCAACAGCGCCGGCGATGGCATCAATGCGATCATCGACAACACGGCTTCGGAAGCCGATGTTTCCGCATCGTCGAGCGGTACCGTTATTTCCACCGGTGGTAACGGCGTTGTCGCCGTGAACAACGGATTGGGCGGCGCTTCTGCAAATAACGACGGCAGCATCGATGCCGCGGGCGTTGGTATTGCGGCTGTAAGCAGCAACGCCAATGCAACCGGCGCCGTTGACGTCACAGGCACCGGCGCGGTGACTGCTGATGGTTTTATAGGGGTCTATGCGGCCAACAGCGGCCTGGGTGCCACCACCATCGATTATTCGGGTGATGTTACGGCGGCCGCAGGTATCGGCGTTGCTGGTGTTGCCACGAATACCCTGTCAGAAGCCGATTTGTCGATCACGACGAGCGGTGCGATCGACAGCGGACAATATGGCGTTGCCGGCGTTCAGCAGGGCCTTGGCGCGCTGACCATCGACAATAGCGGTGATATTACCAATGCAGCGAATGACGGCATTTACGCTGTCCAAGCGAATGCATTGTCGGAAGCTGCCGTTTCGGTAACCAACAGCGGCGCGATTGATTCGGCCGCTGGCATGGGCATCTATGAAACGAATGCCGGCCTTGGTGACACAACGGTCGATAACAGCGGTGACATCACGTCGGCGACCGCGGCGATAACGGCAGAAAACACCAATACGGCATCGACTGGCGTAGTGTCGGTCACGAACAGCGGCGCACTTGATGCCGGCGCCAACGGCATTAATGCCACGACCGCAGGTCTCGGCGCTGTGTCTGTTGATAACAGCGGCGATATCACTGCCGATGGTCTTGGTATTTACACCAACATCAGCAACGCCGCCTCGGAAGCGGATTCGTCGGTCATATCGACCGGTGCAATCAACAGCGTTGCCAACGGCATTGAATCCTTCAACGCCGGGCTTGGCGGCATCTCCGTTGATAACAGCGGCGACATCACCTCGACCGGCGGGTCGGGCATCAATGTCGGCAGCACCAATGCCGCATCGACGGGCGACGTTTCGGTCATCAACGCCGGTACGATTGATGCGGCCTTCAATGGCATTGCCGCCACGACGGCTGGTCTTGGCGCGGTGTCCGTTGATAACAGCGGCGATATCACGGCGCTTGAGGATGGCATTACCGCCAGCATCACCAACGCCGCGTCGGAAGCCGATGTTTCGGTGACTTCGTCAGGCGCCATCACGAGCGACATGATTGGCATCAATGCCGTGAACGACGGTCTTGGCGGTGTTACCGTGGACAACAGCGGTGCAATCGACAGCGTTGATGACAGTATTTACACTGAAATCACCAACGCCGCTGCGACCGGCGCCATTACGGTCACCAACAGCGGTGCACTGACGTCGACCAACGAAGGTATTGTCGCGTACAACCATGGCACGGGCGACGTGACCGTCGACAACAGCGGCGACATTTCGTCCACATGGGCCGGGATCGACGTGTGGAGCGAGAACGGCGCAGCAGATAGCGTTGTTTCGGTCACCAATAGCGGTGCGATCGACGGCTTTTACGGCATTTATGCCTGGAACGATGGCCTCGGTTCCATGTCGGTCACCAATGATGGCGATATCACGAGCGACAACGCCGGAATTTTGGCCTTCAATTGGAATGCAGCCGGCGACGGTGATCTGAACGTATCCGGTTCGGGTGCAATCGATTCGGGCACCGATGGCATCGTTGCTTATAACGCGGGCACTGGTGATGTGACGGTCGATTACAGCGGTCCGATCACGACGCTCGCTGGCGACGGCATTTATGCCGAATCCACGTCGGGTCTCCTGACGGTGACCGCTGGTGACATCACGGCCGTTGGCGGCAATGGCATCACAGCCTATTCCGACAGCGGGGATCAGCATATCACCGTTAATGGTGACGTCAGCGGCGATGGCTTCGACGGCGTCAACGCGGAATCGGTGACCGGTAACATCACCGTTGACGTGAATGGCAGCGTGACCGGCGTAGATGACGGCGTTTCCATCGGTTCGGCGGGCGACAATGTCGTCAACGTAGCCGACGGCGGCTCGATCAACGGCGATTACGGGGTTTACGGGTGGGACGGCGCCAGCCTGACCATCAATAACGGCGGCACCATCACCGGCACGACTAATGCCGTGCTGACCGACCTGGGCGTCGCGACGACGATCAACAATCTTTCGACTGGTACGCTGGACGGCACGGTCGATCTGTCGGACCTAGATGATACGATCAACAATGAAGGCGTTTGGGACAATGCTGCGGGCAGCACCCTTAATGCTGGCGATGATGTCATCAACAACATGGACGGCGGTGTCATCAACCTGGCGGGTTCGCTAGACTTTGGTGATGGCGATGATGCGTTCAACAACCTGGACGGCGGTACGCTGAACCTGGACGCAGACTCGTCGCTCGACAATCTCGAAGCGATGACTCAGGAAGGGACCATCAATCTTGGTACCTATACCCTGACCGGCCCGGCGATCGATCTAGTCAATGACGGTACGATCACGACGGACGGCGATGCGGCCCTGGCGGGCTTCACCTCGCTGACCAACAACGGGACGCTGGATCTTGGTGAAGGAACCTTCACGGTTCCGGCGGCAGATCTGGTCAACACTGGTACGGTCGTTTCGACCCGTGGCGATGCGGTCATCTCTGGTCAGACGGCCTTCCTGAACGATGGCGGCACCATCGACATGCAGGATGGCGCAGCCGACGACTCGCTGACAATCGACAGCGACTATGTCGGCAGCAACGGCGCCACCCTGGCGGTCGATGCCAATGCGACCACGGCGGACCTATTGGTCATCAATGGCGATGCCTCGGGCACGACGTCGGTAGACGCAAACATCCTCACCTATGGTCGCCTCAACTCGACCGGTGTGCAGGTGGTGGATGCCACCACGTCGACCGCCAATGCCTTTGTTCTGGGCGATGTCACGGGGCAGCTTAGCCCGTTCGTTGACTATAACCTGGTTCAGCAGGGTGCCGACTATTTCCTGACCAGCGATCTCAATGCGAACGGTCTTCGTCCGCTCGCATTGACCCGTGTTGCCGGGGAAATGTGGTACCAGAGCGCAGATGAAATCTTCGCTCAGCTCGACCAGCCGACGGCGGAAGGCGCCAATGGTCTGGACCTGTGGGGCCAGATTTACGCCAGCCGCGAAAAGTCGGGTGATCGCGACACCATCGCGTTCGACGGAAGCAACTACCTAGTCGACAGCAAGATGAAGAACCACCGCCTGGGCGTTCAGCTCGGTGTTGGGGCGCAGCTTGGTTCGTCGGCACGCGTTGGCCTGACCGGTGGTTGGGAACGTAACAAGGCACGCGGCGCCACCGACTTCACGGCGAAGGGTTGGAACCTGGGTGTCTATGGCAAGTTCGGCGGTCCAGTCGGCTTCCATGGCTACGTCCTTGCCAAGCATGACAAGTTCAAGATCGACTTTGACGACGCGCTGTTCAGCGGCGGCAAGGTCGACGCCAAGAGCAACGGCATCGACGGCAACGTCGGCTATCGCTGGGGCGCAAGCGGTGACGGCAGCTTTGACGTCAACGCCGGCGTGAGCTTCGTCCGCACGAAGATTGACGATGTCAGCTTCTACGGTTGGGACTTCGACTATCGCAGCATGAAGTCGACGCGTGCACGCCTCCAGGGTCGTTATGACTTCGGTGGCAATTGGAACCCGTATGTTGCCCTGACCGGCTATCACGAGTTCAAGAACAACGGCCGTATGGTCGTGTTCGATGGCGCGAACGACTATGGCTTCTCGACTAGTGGCAAGGGAACCTGGGGACGCCTCGAAGCTGGTGTTGGCGGCAATGGCCGCGGCTTCAGCCCGCTGTTCGCTCTCTGGGGTGAAATGGGTGACGTGAAGGGCATTGGCGCCCGCCTCGGCTTCCGCTTTGGCGGTTCGGCCGAAGCGGCTCCCCCGCCCCCGCCGCCGCCCCCGCCGCCGCCGCCGCCTCCGGCGACGCAGACTTGCCCGGATGGGTCGGTGATCTTGGCAACGGACGCATGTCCGCCGCCGCCGCCGCCCCCGCCGCCGCCGCCGCCACCACCGGCGCCGGAACGCGGATAACGCGAGCGGGCCATACGGCCCAAACAGAGAGGGCGGCGGGTTCATCCCCGCCGCCCTTTTTTTTGCCTGCTATTTGGTCAGGTCAGACCGTCATCACATCGTCTTGGCCACATAATCGATGCGTTTGATATCCAGCGCTTGCCCCTTGTCGCTGACCGTCTTTCCCGACTGGTCCGGTTGCAGCTGGGGATCGGTCCAGCACATTTCGCCATCTTTATTCATCGCGCTGGTGAAACAGGCTTTCCCGTCCTTCATGACCGCGGTGCCATGATCGATATGCTCAGTCCCCGACGTGGTGATGTAGTTGCCCTTGTCGTCGATGGATTCCTGCATCGCCTTTCCATTGTCGGTAAATTCCCAACTTGTGCCCCTGATATCGAAAGCAGCGGGCGTGACCATGTTGGCGTCCATGTTCATGTCGCCGTTCATGTCCATGTTGGCGTCCATGGAGACATCGGCGTTGGCTGCGGGTGTTTCGGCCGGCTTGCTGCACGCGCACAGCGCCGCCACGGCCAGTGACATCATCACGACACGCATGGTCTTTCTCCCTGTTTGGTTGAGCCAGGCTCAATAGCAGAAAAGCGCCCTCAATGCACTTTGTCCGGCTAGAACCAGACGCGGGTCATCCACAGTGCCATCGCCACCATCATCACATTTTCCGTGAGTGACACGAAGCCCAAAGGCACATTGGACGACCCGCCGACACAGGCGCATTTAAGCTCGCGCTTGTCGATATAGACCGCCTTATACACGCTGACCGCGCCGATGGAGCCGATGGTGAGGGCAACCGGCACCGACAGCCAGTTGAGGCGACCGGAGATCATCAGCACGCCCGCCAGTCCTTCGAGAAAGGGATAGAGCGTGGCGTAGGGCACCCAGCGCTTGGCGAGTAGATCGTAGTTCAGGAACATTGACGAGAAGCTCTCGACGTCCTGCAGTTTGAGGAGCGCCAGGACGCACATCGAGAATGCGATGAACCATTCGGCGGCGTGGACCGTGAACGGACTGCCAAGCATAGCAATGCTCGCCGCCATCGCCATCGCGGCGGTCATTGCAAACAGGGCGATGACGGGGCGGTAGGTCGTCTTGGCTTTATCGGGGAGCGGCCGACCGACGAAGGCGCGCAGGTCGGTATAGCCGCCGATCCGCTGGCCATTGATGAAGGTCTGCGGCGTGGTTTCAACCTGATGCTCGGCCTTGAACGCGTCGGTTTCAGCGCGGGTGGTCAGGTGGTGATCCTCAACCGTATAGCCCTGACTTTTCAGCAGATGCAGGGACTTGAGGCCATAGGGGCAGGTATGGCCGGGCATCACCATCCGGTAGATGACGGCCGTTTTGTCACCTGTTTTGATCATCGATTGTTCGGTCATGCGGAATCCTTCACGTCTTGAAACGTTTCGGATGCCCTCTTAGCTCCCGTACCATGGTACGGAGTCAAGCATGGAAAATCTGACCATCGGCGGATTGGCCGGTAAGGCGGGGGTGGGCGTGGAAACCGTCCGCTTCTATCAGCGCAAGGGGCTGGTCGCCGAACCAGCGCGGGCGGGCGGCATCCGGCGTTACGACGACCGCGATGTCGAGCGCATCCGCTTCATCAAACGCGCCCAGACGGCAGGCTTCTCGCTGGCGGAAATCGCCGAACTGATCGCGCTGGACGCAGGCGAGGACCGGGCCAGGGCGCGCGAGCTGGCGCGGGATCGGATTGCGGCGCTGGACGAGAAAATCGCGGAATTGGAACTGGCCCGTGCGTCGCTATCTAGGCTGGCGACGGAATGCGCGTCGGGCAAGGACGGCCCATGCCCGATCATCGCGAGTTTTGGGTTATGAATGGACGGATTTTTGTCCAGTCGCGCTTAACGTATTTTCTGATACCGGCGCACTCAATGCGCTTCCGGAGCGCAGTCCAGTTTTGAACTTCAAGCATCCGCTCCCGCAGGAAGTCTGGATGCCATGCAGCCCACTCGCCCGCGATGTCCCGCAAGTTGAAGGCAACGCGGGCATTACTTCATCAAACAGCATTTGTTCGACTTCATCGGCGCCGTAGCCACCCGCGCTAATGCGTTCGGCAATTTTTCGTGGGCCAACAATTCCGATATAATCGGTGTCAAGGAAAAGGCTCCCCAACTCGCCGAAGACGGGCAAGCGACGAGCGATCTCTTCCTCGTTCAGCAACTACGCCAGCTCCACCGCCACGGCAGTCGCCTCACCTCCGCCGATGCAGAGGCTGGCGACACCGCGCTTCAGGCCCTTTTGCTTCAGCGCGTTGAGCAGGGTGACGAGGATGCGGGTGCCGCTGGCGCCGATGGGGTGGCCGAGCGCGGTGGCGCCGCCGTGGACGTTGATCTTGTCATGCGGGATGCCGATGTCGTGCATCGCGAACATGGCGACGCAGGCGAAGGCTTCGTTGACTTCCCACAGGTCGACGTCGTCAACTTTCCAACCGGCCTTTTCCAGCACCTTGTTGATCGCGCCGACCGGGGCGATGGTGAAGTCCTTCGGCTCCTGCGCGTGGGCGGCCGAGGCGACGATGGTCGCGACCGGCTTCTGACCCTTGGCGTCCGCGTCCGACTTGCGGGCGAGGACGACCGCAGCGGCACCATCGGAGATGGACGAGCTGGTCGCGGCGGTGATGGTGCCATCCTTCGCGAAGGCGGGCTTCAGCGTCGGGATCTTGTCCGGACGGCCCTTGCCCGGCGCTTCGTCAGTGTCGACAATGGTTTCGCCGGTGCGCGACTTGACCGTGACGGGGGCGATTTCGTCCTTGAACTCACCCTTTTCGATGGCGGCCTTGGCGCGGGTCAGGCTTTCGATGGCATAATTGTCCATCGCCTCGCGGGTCAGCTGATACTCGTTAGCGGTATCCTGGGCGAAGCTGCCCATCGCGCGGCCGGCCTCATAGGCGTCTTCCAGACCATCGAGGAACATGTGGTCGTAAGCGGTGTCATGGCCGATGCGCGCGCCGCTGCGGTGCTTTTTGAGCAGGTAGGGCGCATTGGTCATGCTCTCCATCCCGCCTGCGACGATTAGGTCGGCATTGCCCGCCTTCAGCGCTTCTTCGCCCATGATCACGGTCTGCATGCCGGAACCGCAGACCTTGTTGACGGTGGTGGCCTGAACCGACTTAGGAAGGCCAGCTTTGATACCCGCCTGTCGCGCCGGGGCCTGGCCAAGACCAGCGGGAAGGACGCACCCCATGTAAATCCGGTCGATGTCGTTGGCATCCACCCCCGCGCGCTCCACCGCCGCCTTTACCGCGGTCGCGCCAAGGTCGGTCGCGGACACATCGGCCAGCGCCCCCTGCATCGCGCCCATCGGCGTGCGGGCATAGGAAAGGATGACGACGGGATCGGTGGCCATGGTGATATTCTCCGTTGCCGTCATTGCGAGGAGCGTAGCGACGCGGCAATCCAGTCAAAGCGGCTGGATTGCTTCGCTCCGCTCGCAATGACGAAGGGTGCGATGTTGCAACTGCACATAGACATCCCAGAGCGCCTGTTCAATCATCTGCTTGACCCGGCGGTGTGATAGGCCGAGGCTCACGCCCCATGAACAGGGCCTCATCGAGCAAGCTGCTCCTCGCCGCCGGACTGGCCGCCTTTGCCGCCGCCGCCTGCCAATCGGTCGCCACCGCACAAGCCCCCACGGCGCCGCCACCTGCCGCCCAGCCTGCATCAGCGTGGAGCGCCAAGAATCTGAAGGTTCTCCCTGCCGACATTCCGCGCCCGGCGCTGATCAACATCATGAAGAGTTTTACCCGCTCGCTCGGCGTCGAATGCAGCTTCTGTCACGCCAATGGCCCGGACGGGAAGATGGACCCGTCGCTCGACACCAACGAGCATAAAGCCTCGGCACGCTGGATGATGAAGATGGCAGAGGAGTTGAACGCAAAGTTCGATGCCAAGCCGGGTGAGCCGCCCAAGGTGACCTGCTACACCTGCCACCGCGGATATCCGCACCCGTTGATCGCGCCGCCGCCCGAAGCCTCTCCGGGGCCTGCGAAGTCGCAAAGCTAACTTGTCTGCCTCTGCCTGCCGATGCTAGGCGCGGTCGATATCAGGAGAGACAAGAATGAGCGATATGCCGGGCCTGGATTTCAACCTGGGCGAAATGGCCGATGCCATCCGCGACACGACGCAGCGCTTTGCCACCGACAAGATCATGCCGGTCGCCGCGGAGATCGACGAAAGCGACCGCTTTCCGATCGAGCTGTGGCCGCAGATGGGCGAGCTCGGGCTCCACGGCATTACCGTCGAGGAGGAGTTCGGCGGCCTCGGCCTCGGCTATCTTGAGCACGTGATTGCGCAGGAGGAAGTGGCGCGGGCCTCGGCCTCGGTCGGCCTGTCCTACGGCGCCCACTCCAACCTCTGCGTCAACCAGATCCGCCGCTGGGCCAATCCGGAGCAAAAGGCGAAATATCTGCCCGGCCTGATCAGCGGCGAACATGTCGGCGCGCTGGCGATGAGCGAGGCGGGGGCAGGGTCCGATGTCGTCTCGATGAAGCTGAAGGCCGATGCGGTCGACGGCGGCTACCGCCTCAACGGCACCAAATTCTGGATCACCAACGGGGCCTATGCCGACACGCTGGTCGTCTATGCCAAGACCGGCGAGGGGTCGCGCGGCATCACCACCTTCATCATCGAAAAGGATATGGAGGGCTTCTCCATCGGCCAGAAGATCGACAAGTGCGGGATGCGCGGGTCGCCGACGTCGGAGCTGGTGTTCAACGATTGCTTCGTGCCGGAAGAAAACGTCATGGGACCGCTGAACGGCGGCGTTGGCGTGCTGATGAGCGGGCTGGATTATGAGCGGACCGTGCTGTCGGGCATCCAGCTGGGCATCATGCAGGCCTGCCTTGATGTGGTCATCCCCTATGTGCGGGAGCGCAAGCAGTTCGGCAAGGCAATCGGCAGCTTCCAGCTGATGCAGGCAAAGGTCGCGGACATGTATGTCGCGCTCAATTCGGCACGCGCTTACGTCTACCAGGTGGCGCGCAATTGCGACCAGGGTAAGACCACGCGGTTCGATGCGGCGGGCGCGATCCTGCTGGCGTCCGAAAGCGCCTTCAAGGTCGCGGGTGAGGCGGTGCAGGCTTTGGGCGGCGCAGGATACACCAAGGACTGGCCGGTCGAACGTTTCATGCGCGACGCTAAGCTGCTCGACATCGGCGCGGGCACCAACGAGATCCGCCGAATGCTGATCGGGCGGGAGATTATCGGGGCGTGAACCGGCCTTAGTTCTTTCTCTCTGTCGCTATCATCGACCTGATCTACACCTGCGGCAGGCATATCGGCTGGCCGCTACTGATGCTGGCCGGAATTACCGCGATAATTGGGGCCTCCTGACCCGAATTTCAGCAGGATTGCAACGCAGTCCCTTTCGGCTAGCATGACCCCGTAACGACCTCGGGGGTATCATGACACATCGGTATAGGGCGATTGCGCTCGGCGGGTTTTGCGCGGCTTTTGTGGCGGTGGCATTTGCAGGTCCGGCTGCTGCACAAAACAGCAACGCACCTGTCACTGGGTATGGCGCTTGCCGCGTTTCGATCAAGGTTACCCGGCCCTTCCCGATCGCAGAAGGCGTTGTGCAAAAGGATCTGGAGCGCCTGGTTCGCGACTGGAACATGAACAGCAAAGTCCCATCCATGGATGGGCGTTGCGCCGTCGGCACGCTCGCCGAAATACAAGAATATGTCGATAAATGGTCGAACGAGAACGGCCTCGAGCTGGTCGACTTCAAGCCCGATTGGGAGGTCATCACCTTCCATCGGCTTGGCAGTGGAACAAATTCGCGACCGCCGACCCAGCCGTCCAAGGCAAATGCCGACGCGTCGGCCGCCAAGGAAAAGTCCGAAAATCCGGCGCCGGTGCTTGCCGACGACAGACGAAAGAAGGCGGCAGAAGCGCACGCTGCCGTCGAGGCGCGCAACCGGGCGGCCCAGGAAAAGTATGAAGCGGACCTCGCGGCGCAGAAGCAGAAGGTTGCAGATTATGAACGCGCCAAAGAAGATGTTGCCCGTCGCAAAGCCGAGCAGACCGCAGCCGCGCAGCGTGTGCTCGACGCGCATCAACAGCGGATGCAGGCGCACGGCGCGGCTTTGCAACAATATGAGCAGGCTGTCGCCGATCAAGGCAACAGAGCGGCACCGCAGCCCGGAAGACCCGGCCGGTTCCAGGCGACCACTGGGTTCCACCCGACACGCGAGGCGGCGCTTGACTGGCTGAACACCAAGATGCGTATTCCTGGCCCCATCAGCGATATTGAGTGCAGTGAAGTCACCTTCTACTCACCGCCAAAATGGACGTGTAAGGGCTTCTATTATCAAGACCGCGCGCCCGCAGCGGGCAGGGCCCAATAAAGATTTAGAGGAGCCGGCGGCGCTCGCGTCGTATGATTTCAACGCCGACGGCTGCGTTTTGAATTGGCGCATCAGGGAGCGATCTTATGGGCGTCCAGAAACTCAGAAAAAGCTGCGGCATTGATCCCGCCGTTGGCCAATCTATTCGGCCCGGTTTGTGAAGTAGGGCGACAGCGCCCATCGTCGCTTTTTACAATTCCCACTCGTGAGTTGACGGCGGATTTATTGTCAGCAATTCGGCCCCTGTCTTCGCAATGGAAATGGTTCGATTTTGAGTTGGGCGGAAAAGGTCGACAAGCAACGTTAGTTTGCGTTCCATTGTCTAGCTGGCAAAGCTGGCGGATAGACAAATGACCCATCACCCGCCAACCTCCCGCGTGCGTTTCGGCGCGAGGTTCAGGGGTCTGTCATGGCAGAACGGGTTTGGATTGGCGCGGCGGCTGTACTGGCCCTTGGGCTCGCCGGCTGTAAGGGCGGCAGCGTGGCGCCACCACCGCGGTCGAATACACCGGTTGAGTATGGTGCGCAGCCGTCAACCTTCTCGATCCCGCTAACAGTCAGGATCGATATGCTGCGGACCGCGCTAGAGCGCGAGATACCGCAGCGACTCTATATGCTGAACAAGCATGTTTCGAACTGCATTCCGTCGCAAAAGGTGAAGGTTCTGGGTGCCAAAATCCCGGTGACGCCCAAGCTTGCTTGCGATGTGGCCATCAGTGTCTCGCGCGGTCCTTTGACCCTTTCCGGACATGGCCGCGACATCGTCGTCACGGTACCGATCCGCGCACATGGCAAAGTGTCAAAGGTTGCCGGTGTGCTGTACGAGACAGCAAACGGATCCGCGACAGCGCGGATCATCGTGCGCCTCAATGTGTCGCCGCAATGGAACCTCAGCGGGAAGGCCGATCTGTCGTACGACTGGAAATCGCCGCCGACGATGGTGGTGCTGGGCCAGCATGTTACTTTCACCGACCAGGTCGACGCAAAGCTGCGCCCGGTTGTTGCGAATCTGGAGCGCACACTTCCGCGCGAGCTCCAAAAGGTTGACGTGCGCGGGCTGGTTCAGGACGTATGGGGTAAGGCCTTCACCGTTCTATCGCTCAACAAGAGCGACCCGCCGGTGTGGATGCGCGTGACGCCGCAAAAATTGATGTATGGCGGATATTCGGTGAATGGGCCGACGCTGAACCTCGCTCTTGGGATTAGCGGAACGACCGAAACATTCGTTGGCAATAAGCCCGAACCGAACAAGCCTGCTCCGCTTCCGGCCGCTTCCGTCCTCGCGATTCCGCCGGGGAAGGCGAGCCTATTCGTACCCGTCATCGCCAGTTATGACCAGATCGAGCCGATCATCCTGAAGGCGCTGGTCAAGCGGTCGCAGCGGCCGATCGAGATACCAAAGGTCGGGCCAGTCATGGCGCGCTTCGATAGTATCGAGGCCTATGCGACGACCAACGACCGGGTTGCAGTGGGCCTGACGCTGGCCGCGTGGCGGCAGGGCAAGACGGAAAATCCAGTGGCGGGCAAAGTCTGGTTGACCGGGGTACTGGTCAATCCGGACAATACTCGCGACCTGACGTTCCGCGATCTGCATGTCGAGGGCAATACCAACAAGGCGGCCGGGAACCTGATCCTGAAGGTGGTCAACGCGCCCACCATCTCGCAGGAAATCGCCGCCGCGCTCGCCCAGAATCTGGACAAGGATTATAATGAGCTGCTGGGCAAGATCGACAAGGCGATCAGCGAGCGACGCGAAGGCGATTTCACTATCCGTGCCGAAGTCGACAACGTTCGGTCAGGGTCGCTGAAACCGGCAGGGCAGGGCCTGTTCCTGCCGGTTTGGGCAGAAGGTAAAACCTCGGTCAGCTACCGCCCGCGTTAGTCCAAATTTTCTTGTGCGTCGTCGTAGCGTTGCTGGGCGGCGCGGATGCAGCTGATGTGCTCGCTTGCCCATTTGCCAAGAGCGCGGACCGGCTCCTTTAAGGAAATGCCGAGTTCGGTCAGCTCATAATCGACTCGCGGCGGGATCGTTGGGGTGACGTGGCGGCTTATCAGTCCATCACGTTCCAATCCCCGCACAGTGAGGGTCAACATGCGCTGAGAGATACCGTCGATTTCCCGCTTCAGTTCGGAAAATCGCTTAGACCCGAAGCTCAAGGCCATCACAACCTGCATGCTCCATTTATCGCCGACCCGGTTGAGTACGGGCGTGACCTCCTGGCAGGCGCTCTGCTGAAAGCGTGTCGGTTCGTCGATGGTAGTCACATTGTTGTTACCTAGTGACAAATTTTTGCGTTCTTGTGCCTGTTCCATAGGTGGTTATTTATCCTTCCTCGGTAACAAATCAATACTAGGGGTAAGAAAATGACCATCCTTCATGTCGATAGCAGCATCACCGGTGATAACAGCGTTTCGCGTCAGCTCACCGCCGCCACGGTCAAGCAGCTTCTGAAAGGCCGTCCTGATGCGCGCGTTATTCATCGCGACCTTGTCGCCAGCCCATTGTCACACCTGACGCTGGGCGGTTCCGGCGATGAAGACGTGCTGGACGAGTTTCTGGAGGCTGACACCATCGTCGTAGGCGCGCCGATGTATAATTTCACCATTCCCTCGCAGCTGAAGGCATGGGTTGATCGCATTGCCGTCAATGGCAAGACCTTCCGCTACACCGAACATGGCCCCGAAGGGCTGGCCGGTAACAAGCGCGTGATCGTCGTCGTATCGCGCGGCGGCGTTTATGAGCCCAGCCATGCGTGGGAGCATGTCGAAAGCTATATGCGCATCCTGTTCAACTTCGTAGGCATCGAGCCGGAATTCGTCCGCGCGGAGGGCGTCAACATCAGCCCCGATCACCGCGAACAGAGCATCGCGGCGGCCCATGGTGAGGTCGAAAAGCTGGCGGCATAAACCGCCAAAGGAACAGTCTCTTGCTATCGTTGACGCCCATACCTGGGTATGCGAGTGGCGTTGAGATCGAGAGACTGTTCCCACCATCGCCACCATGTCACGACCAGCATCGGCCTTAAAGGAAGCCCTCTACGGGGTCGTCGCGGCGGCCGTTTATTGGTGGAGGCGGCGCGTGCGCGGCGCGGGCGACCCGGCCGTCATGTCATTTGATGAAACGCTCGACCAATTGCTGAGCGGCGGCGACAGTCTGGTGCGTTTCGGCGACGGGGAATTGACCGTTCTGCATGGTCTCGACCTTCATTTTCAGGACCATTCGCCTGACCTCGCGGGCGCGCTTGCCGACGTTCTGCAATCCGCCGACGATGGTTTGTTGATCTGCATTCCGCCCATATTCAGCGGTATGGCGGACTTTGAACCCGTCACTCGCAAATGGTGGATCAAACATCTGCTTCGCAATGAGGCCGCGTGGCGCGCCGCCACCAGCCCAGGACGCACCTATGGTAACGCGTTTTTTTCTCGGCCCTACATTGCGTATCAGAACGCCTCGCGATCAGATCTGGAGGCACGGTTTCGCCGGATCATGTCCCTGTGGGTCGACCGCGACGTAGTCATTGTGGAAGGCGAGCACACCAAATTCGGAGTCGGAAATGATCTGCTTGGCGGCACGCGCGCTGTCGTGCGGATCACCGGCCCCGCCCGAAATGCCTTTGATGAGGTGGAGTCGATTTTGGCGGAATGCCTGGAGGCAGATCCCGGAAGCTTGTTCCTCCTCTCGCTTGGTCCGGCGGCCAAACCACTGGTCCGCGCCCTGCACCGCAGCGGGCGGCGCGCAATCGATGTTGGCCATCTCGACATGGAGTATGAATGGTTCCTTCGCGCCGCCACTCATATTCAGCCCGTGGCCGGGAAGCAGGGCCATTAATCGGAGGGGAGACGGGCCCTTCCGAAGGGCGCGCCGAATGTGCGTCGGTCGCGGACTTCTCGACCAAACGGGCCGACGTGCAGCCGGGACGAGGAGCCAAGGTGCCCCTGATACGTTGGTACAGGGAAAGGATAGGTCCATGTCTGATCTCAATGCCAAAGAGCGCGATGCGCTGAAGGACAGCCAGTTCGCCTTTCCCAAGGAACGCAAGGAGCCGATTGAGGACGCCAACCACGTCCGCAGCGCCATTGCCCGCTTCAACCAGGTTGAAGGGGTGACCGATGCCGAGCGCGACGAGGCATGGCAGCGCATTTTGACGGCGGCCAACAAGTTCGGCGTTGAAGTGAGCGAAAAGAGCTGGCGCGAAATCGGGCGCTAGCCGAACGGGCGTCGGCGATTGGCGCGGCGAACGCCCTCGGACAGCCAACCAATGGCAAGACCGAAGCCGATGAGATGACTTGGCCCAGCACCAACGATTGGCATCGGGAATGCCCAGAACAAGGCGGCAATGGCGGCGACGCTGAAATAGGCGGCGAGCGCCAGATCAGATGGCCCGCCGCGGCTGGCCAAGGCCGCGATCGCGATGACAATTGCCGCGATGTGCAGAAGGATTGCCGGTAGGCCGCTAAGCGCAGCGATTTCCGCCGTCCCCTCGACAAACGCGACCGGCGGAGGGGTTTGTATTCCCGTAAATAATAGCGCGGTGAATGCGAGTGTGACGGCGGCGATTGCCACCGTCATGCGCCGCGTCGACCAACCTCGGCGGGATCGAAGGCTGGCGCTCGCCATTAGCGTCGCAACCCCGGCGGCGAGCGCGAGCGACGTAGCTGCATCTGGTTGAAATGCAATTAGCAGCAACGGGACCAGAACGGCCGCGCGCCAATGCCGACCTTCGCGGCTTGCGACGATGGCGAGGATCAGCGGGCAGAGAACCAGCGCTGGCTGGACATTGAACGGCCCGAGCGGGAGCCAGCGTTTAACCCCGTCGAGCTCGATTCCGCCGATCGGCACCCAGGCGAGGATGGCGCAACACAGGCCGAATAGAATTGCCGCCCCATGCCGCCAATGGGCGCCCTTGTGCGCTGCCCAACCGAGGAACAGCCCAACGAGATAGGCGATGACGTTGCGGCTGGCCATGCCCGGCAGCGCGCCGACGTCCCACAGGAACGCGGCACCCGCGCCAACCGCCATCGACCCGAGGGCGAGCGGCGCTGCCCCCGACTTGCCCATCAGGCGGACAGCAGCCGGATCGGGTTTTCGATATAGCCCTTCAGCGTCTGCAGGAAGCTGGCTGCGTCCCATCCGTCGACAACGCGGTGATCGCAGGACAGCGACAGGTTCATCACCTTACGCGCTTCCAGCTCGCCATCGACGATGACCGGGATTTCCTGCATTTTGTTGACGGCGATGGTCGCAACCTGCGGCGGGTTGATCACAGGGGTTGACGCGATGCCGCCCATCGGCCCCAGCGAGCTGATGGTGAAGGTCGGGCCGCTGAGCTCCTCGCGGGTTGCCTTGCCGGTGCGTGCGGCCTCCGACAGACGGCCGATCTCGCGGGCCAGAGCCCAAACGCTCATGCCCTGCGCGCCGCGGATGACCGGGACCATCAGGCCGCCGTCCGTCTGCGTTGCCATGCCCATGTCGACGGCGCCGTGGCGGGTCACGACATTGGCTTCGTCATCGTAGGTCGCGTTGATCATTGGCCAGTCGGCCATCGCCTTGCTGAGCGCGACGATCAGGAACGGCAGGATAGTGAGCTTGGGATTGCCGCCGCGATCGCGATTCATCATCGCGCGGGTATCTTCAAGATCGGTGACGTCGAATTGCTCGACCAGCGCGAAGTGCGGGATCTTGCGCTTCGCCGCCTGCATATTTTCCGCAATCTTGCGGCGCAGGCCGACGACCTTGATCACCTCATCCTTGCGCGGCGCAGCACCGCCACCGACGCTGCCGCCATTGTAGAGCAGGTAGGCGTCGAGATCGGCGTGGCGCACGCGGTCGCCGCTGATTTTCACCGCCGCGAGGTCAATGCCGAGATCACGGGCGCGTTCACGCACGGCCGGGGCAGCGAGGACTTTGTGTCCTGCGGCTTTAGGCTCTGCCTTCGGTTCCGGTTTTGGTTCGGCCTTCGGGGCCTCCGCGGTTGCTGTCACCGGAATTTCCTCGGCCTGTGCCGTGGTCGGTTCGACCAGGCCGTCCGCGAGCGGTTCCTCTTTTTCCGTTTCGGCGAGCGCCGGCGGTTCGTCCGCCGCCGCGCTGTCACCCTCGGTCTCAATCTCGACCAGTACCGACCCGATGGCGATCTGGTCACCGACTTCACCGGCCAGCGCCACGACCACGCCCGCCACCGGGCTTTCCATTTCGACCGTTGCCTTGTCGGTCATCATGTCGGCCAGTTGCTGATCTTCCTCGACCCGGTCGCCGATCTTGACGTGCCAGGCGACGATTTCCGCTTCGGCAATGCCTTCGCCAATGTCCGGAAGTTTGAACTTGTAGGTTCCCATCTTAAGCTTCCATCACTTTCTTGAGGGCATTTTTCATGCGGATCGGCCCTGGGAAATAAATCCACTCATAGGCGTGCGGATAGGGTGTGTCCCATCCGGTCACGCGAACCACCGGCGCTTCGAGGTGATAGAAGCACCGCTCCTGCACCGTCGTCGCCAGTTCGGCACCAAAACCGCTGGTTTTGGTCGCTTCCTGGACGACCAGGCAGCGACCGGTTTTCTTGACGCTTTCCTCGATCGCTTCAATGTCGAGCGGGACCAGCGAGCGCAGGTCAATGACCTCCGCATCGATGCCATTTTCCTCAACCGCCTTCAGCGCGACGTGGACCATCGTGCCATAGGCCAGCACGGTCAGCGCCTCGCCTGCGCGGACGATGTTGGCCTTGCCCAGCGGCACGGTATAATGGCCGTCCGGAACTTCGCTCAGCTCGTTCTTAGACCAGGGCGTGACCGGCTTGTCATGATGGCCGTCGAATGGGCCGTTGTAGATGCGCTTCGGCTCAAAGAAGATCACCGGATCCGGATCCTCGATGGCCGCGATCAGCAGGCCCTTGGCGTCATAGGGGTTGGAAGGGATCACTGTTTTGATCCCAGCGATATGGGTGAAAAGCGATTCCGGCGATTGGCTGTGCGTCTGCCCGCCGAAAATGCCGCCGCCATAGGGGCTGCGGATGACCATCGGCATCGTCCATTCGCCCGCGGTGCGGTAACGGATTCGGGCCACTTCGCTGACGATCTGGTCATATCCGGGGTAGATATAGTCGGCGAACTGGATTTCGATCACGGGTTTCAGGCCGTAGGCCGCCATGCCGACCGCCGTGCCGACGATGCCGCCTTCCGAAATCGGCGCGTCGAAACAGCGGGTCTTGCCGAAGGTTTCCTGAAGGCCCGCAGTGGCGCGGAATACGCCGCCGAAATAGCCGACATCTTCACCGAACACGACGATATTATCGTCGCGCTCCATCATCACGCGGTGGGCGTCGTTGATCGCCTCGATCATGTTGCGTGTCGTCATTTGGGGTCATGTCCCAGAAATTCGCGCGCTTCCGCCATGGCTTCGTCGCGTTGTTCGGCCAGATGGGTCGGAATGGTCGCAAACACATCCTCGAACATCGACGGGATATTGTCGAAGCCCTGATCGGGCAGGATGCCCATCGCCTCCGCCTCTTTCTGTGCAGCGCGGACGGTGGTGTTGATCTCCGCGTCCAGCGCGGTGTCGCGTTCCTCGTCCCATTCGCCGAGCGTGATCAGATGCGCCTTCAGCCGCGCAATCGGATCGCCCAGCGGCCATTCCTTCTCTTCGCCCTTGGCGCGATAACCGGTCGGATCGTCGGAGGTCGAATGGCCCTCGGCGCGATAGGTGAAGAATTCGATGAGGGTCGGGCCCTTGTTCATCCGCGCCCGCTCGCTCGCCCATTTGACCGCGGCATAGACGGCCAGCGCGTCGTTACCGTCGACGCGAAGCCCGGCCATGCCATAGCCGACCGCGCGGCTGGCGAAGGTCGCCTGTTCGGCGCCTGCGATGCCACTGAAGCTGCTGATCGCCCACTGATTGTTGACCACGGCTAGGATCACCGGCGCCTGATAGACGGTGGCGAAGGTCATGGCGTTGTGGAAGTCGCCTTCCGCCGTGGCGCCATCGCCGATCCAGCCCATCGCGATGCGGCTGTCGCCCTTGATCGCGCTTGCCATCGCCCATCCCACGGCCTGCGGATATTGGGTGCCCAGATTGCCGCTGATCGAGAAGAAGCCATGGCTTTTGTCCGAATACATGATCGGCAACTGGCGGCCGTGTAGCGGATCACCGGCGTTCGAATAAATCTGACACATCATCGTCTTCAGCGGATAGCCGCGCGAGACGAGCAGACCCTGCTGGCGATAGGTAGGGAAATGCATATCGTCCGGGTCCATAGCGGCCGCGGCGGCCACCGCAATCGCCTCTTCGCCGGTACACTTCATGTAGAAGCTGGTCTTGCCCTGCCGCTGCGCGCGATACATGCGGTCGTCGAAGACGCGGACCGTCTTCATGTCGGTCAGCATC
Organism: uncultured Sphingomonas sp.; assembly: GCF_946478955.1. Next base: position 157,511 of record NZ_CAMLDL010000004.1, read on the forward strand.
TTGCGCAGCGTGTCGGCGTCCAGCTTTGGGTCCCACGGCCCGACCGCCTTGCCCGCTTCGTCGAGGACGCGGACCAGACTAGTCACCAGCGGGAAGGTCTCTTCCGCCTCTACCGCGACGTCGGGACGCGAGGCCGCGCCTGCTGCCGGAACCTTAATCGACGAGAAGTCGGGGGTATCGCCCGGACGGAACGGGGGTTCCGGGACGTGAAGGGCCAGCGCCGGCCGATTGGGGCGCTTCGATGCGTCGTTCATCCTCACCTTTCCAGCCGTGCGAATCCATTTGCCCGCACGATCATCATGGAATCGCCTATGCCCCTAGACAGGTTCCGCCCGGGCCTCAACTAGTGATGCCCGGGCGGAGGAGATGCCGTAAGGGAAAGCAAGTCAGCGTGACGGGGGGATTGGCGCGAAATTGGCGCGCTGGACTTCGCCGATGCGGCCGCGGGCGTCCTGCCGCCCTTCGACCAGTTCATACCCCATCAGGGCGAACACGCGGTTGCCGATGAAGATCGGGCGGGCGTTGCCGTACCAGTCGACGCAGCTTGCGGTGCATTTGTCGTCGACCGCGCGGTAATAATCGGCATCGAGGCGGCCGGCTTCGCTCAACTGGCGATTGTCCCGCTTCAGATAGAGAATCGACGCGGCATTGCCGAGGAAGCGGGCATATTGGCTTTCCACCGACCGGGTTATCGGCAAGCCGAGCAACCCGTCGGTGCCGCTGCCATTGTCCTGACGGAAGTAGAATGCCTGGCTGCGCTGTTCGCCTTGCTGGGCATTGGGGAAGGCATAGGCGCTGCCGAGGCTTGCTTTGGGCCGGTCGAGAATGATCGAGGTGAAGGTCAGCGCGCCCTGCGACGAGCTGCCGATGACGATGCCGTCGCTACCCATCTGGTCGAGCCGCTCGACGGCATGGGGCAAGGGAAGCTGCGTAATCGGGCCGCCGCGCAATCCGACCGCATAGAGCATAGATTGTTGGCCGCCGCGATAGCCGTGGCCGCCGTAAAGGACATGATTGCCGACAAATCGGTTCTGGAAGTTCCAGCTGTCGCTGCCCGGCGCAGGTAGGAAGCGGTAGCGGTCGCGGCGGACCTTGGCGGTGCCATCGCCCATCGCCGCAATCGGGACGGAGAGAAGCGCAAGGTCGGTCGGGTTGTTTTCACTTCGCCACATCGCATCGCCGCCGCCTTCACGGTGGACCAACACATCGATCAGGCCGTTGCGGCCATCTTCGCGGAAGCTGAATTGATCCGTGGGCTGGCCCATCGTTCCAATTGCTGACGGGCGCTCGCTGCGGTTGAGCGGGATGCGGTACAGCCAGGCGGGGTTCGCTTTGCCATTGTCAGACCACCCCGACACCCAAAGGTAAACCGCCGTCGGGCTCACGTAGAAGGTACGGCTGTCGGGGCCCAATACCGCTGTCGCCTTGCAATTCATCACAGGGGCGGTGAGGTCACAATCCATGACCGTGTGAAGCGTGCTGAGTTCCGCGTCTTCGTCATCACGCATCGACGGCACGACATAGGTATCGCGACCACCCGCGATCCGTTTGAAGGCATTTTTGCCGCCCTGGCTCCAGCGGCTGACGGCGGGGAAACTATCAAACGGGCTACCGCCACCATTGAGGTAGAGCGGAGTGTAATAGATCAGCCGGTTGCCGATCAGGCGTGAGGCATAATTGCGGCTGCTGTAATAATCGTTGGAGCGTAGGTGGTAGGCGTCCTCGAACCGAAGCTTGCCGTCTGGTGACAGGCGAAAGCGGTTCACCTCCGTCCCGCCGCGCGCATAGCTGTAGCCGATAACGACAACCCGGTCGCCGCTGATCAGCATTTCGTCATACCAGTCGCCCTGGCCGGTTACGCCGGGCGGAAAAGCGTTGATATGGTCAATTGGGCGGATCCCGCCGCCCGCGACCGATACCGTGAACAGGCGGCCACGGCGAAGGATGACGAGGATGTCGCCGCGCTTCTTGACGATGCCGCCTTCGTCGACACTGGCTTCCTGGGTATTGGTGATCTTGTCGGACCCGGCGCGCGACACGTTGATCGCGCTGTCCGCGCTTTTGGCCACTGGCTGTGCGGACACCGTTTCGGCGGCCGACGGCGGCGCGGCCATTGGCGCGGGCGGTGGAGGCGGTGGCGGATTTGCCTCCCAGCGTTTCTGCTGCGCAGCCTCGCGCTTTTTCAGGAAGGCGAGCAGCGCCGCGTCCGACCCGAACGATGCGAGACTGCCGCGCGCGCGGACCTGCTGCGCATCGGCGCTGCTCGAATAGGGAAGGCCGGACAGAGCGATGCCGGCGATGCCGACTCCCCCAAGGCACAGCATCGCGACAGTTCGGAACCCCATATTTCCCTCCTGGCTTATGTGATATTATCACATCATGCCGAAGGCTATCTGTCAATCTTCTGAATGAGCTTCTCGGGGTACGCCATTGCCCGTCCCGGCGGTGTAGGAGCCGCCCGCCGTCGACTGGAACCAGAATGGTTTGAAGCCGGTAACGCCGCCAGGCGCGCCGCCGGCAACGACCTGCAAATTATCATCAAGCAGGCGCCCGCCCGCCATCGTCATGGCGATGTGATCGCTATTGCGAATATTCTCCAACGGATTGTCGTTCAGGACGATGAGGTCGGCGAGCTTGCCAGGTTCCAGGCTACCCAAATCCTTGTCGAGTCCAAGGGCGCGGGCTGGATTGATTGTGCCGGTTCGCAGCGCCTCCATATTCGACATGCCACCAAGCTGGAACATCCACATATCCCAATGCGCGCCCAGACCTTCTCGCTGCCCATGCGCGCCGATGGAGGTGGGGACGCCCAGATCGCTGATCTTCTTTGCGGCCTTTGCGATGTCGATGACATTGTTCTCGTCATCCGGATTCTTCACCACTCGGCGCGACCGCGCGTCGAGCAGGGGCCGAGGAACCCATTTCGACAGGATCGGTTCTTCCCAGACATTGGTCTTTTGATACCAGTAATTTTCGCCGAATGCGCCGCCATAGGCAACGATCAGGGTCGGTGTGTAGGCGGTGCCGCTGCCCCTCCAGAATTGGGTGACGTCGTCATATATTTTGGCGACCGGAAGGGAATGTTCGATGGTGGTATGACCATCGGCAATCATGGTCATGTTCATTTCGAACAGAGAGCCGCCCTCGGGCACGACTTCCATGCCAAGCTGGCGCGCGGCCTCGATAATCATCTGACGTTGCTCGCGGCGCGGCTGATTATAGCTTTTGACCGACCATGCGCCCGATGCCTTCAATCGGCGCAGATGTGAAAGGGCATCATCAAGACTGTTGATCTCTACCGTAAAGGGCGTAGTCGCACCGTAAAGGATGGTTCCGGTCGAAAAAATGCGCGGGCCCAAAATACGCCCGGCCTTTTGATATTCGCTGGCCGCGAAAATCTCGAAACTATTGTTCGAGGGGTCGTGGACGGTGGTCACGCCATAGGCGAGCGCCGCCGCATGAAACCAGTTTTGCTGCGGGATGATCAGGTCCGATCCCATGCCCCCATGCCAATGCGCATCGATGAGGCCAGGCATGATGGTCTTGCCGGACATATCAATTGTGCGGGTCCCGGCCGGAACGCTGACGTCCGCGCCGACCGCCTCAATTCGATCGCCGTTGACGAGGACGGTGCCATTTTCGATGACCTCGTCACCGCCGCCCTTCATGGTGATGATGCGCGCACCGGTAAGCGCGATGCGGCCGTTGGGGCGAACCTGATCGGCCGCAAAATCGAGCTTTGCATAGACAGGCGCAGCCGCTTGCTTGCCGCCCCGGAAGTCGCCAGCGCCAGCAAGCGTTTGCCGATACAGGTTCGGTCCCTGGCTCCAGAACAATTCGCGGCTGTTGCCTGACCAATGGACCCAATCGCCCGCATCTGCGCTGACCCGCGACATGGGCAGTGATTTGCCGTCGGGTGAAATGTCAATCGACCGCCCGGTGCGGACGAACGGCATGACATAGGCCTGGTACCGCTCGGTCCAGGCGACATATTGTTCGTCGGGCGAGATGGCGAAGCTGCTCGCGTTTTGGCTGATCAGGTGCGTGACCTCATCGGTTCCATCAACCGATACGGACTTCAGCACCTGCTTGTCGTCGTCGCCATCGGCGGAGAAGAATATGCGGTCGCTGGTGGCGCCGAATTGCGGCAGCGACCCGGATTTCGCCACCCGCTTACCGGGGCCGCCCTTGACCGAAACCACATACACACCGGGATCGCGGCCCCACAGCGGCGTCGTCAGGAAGCCGTCGCTGGTCTTGCGGTAGGTGATCATCTGCCCATTGGGCGAAAATGCCGGCTCGACATAATGGCCGGGTTCGGTGGTGATAACCCGTCCATCACCGCCACTGGCGCCGACAATCTTGATCCGCCCCGCCTTGTCATCGTCCCAGCTGACATAGGCGACGCTCTTTCCATCGCGCGACCAGACCGGATAGCTTTCAAACTCATTGCCCTTGGTGAGCCGCCGGGCCGTGCCGCCCGCGACGTCTTTTACATAAAGATGGCCAAGCGCCTCATACACCACGCGGCGGCCGTCCGGGCTGGCATGAGCAAAGCGAGTCATCTTCACGTCGAAACTGGCCGGTTCGATCGATTTTTCCTGCCGCACCGCATCTTCGACGAAACGGGTGCCCGTGACGTGGAAGGGAATGTCGTTGATGGTTTTGCTGGCGACGTCGATCCGCTTGATCTTCCCGCCTGCCCAGAAAACGATCGATTTGTTATCCGGCGTCCAGCTCATCCCAGGGTAGACGCCATGCACCGCCCATGTTTCCTGCATATCGCGGTCGAGGATGTCGGTAATCGGCGTGATGCGGCTGGACGCGAGATCCATGATCATCAACGTTGATTTGTACCGGACGCGGCGGATGAACGCCAAGCTTTTGCCGTCAGGCGACGGCGTTGGCCGGATCGCACCGCCCGGACCGGTGATATAGGGTTCGACCGTGCCCGTTTTCGTGTCGAGGCGCTGAATCACGTAAATCTGATTGTTGGGATCCTTCGAGTAATCGAAGGTCCCGCCCGGCGTCGCATCGTCCGAGAAATAGAGGTAGCGGCCATCGGGTGAAAAGACGGGTTCGTTGCTGTCTTTCTGCTTCGTCCGGGCCTTGGTCATTTGCAGGCCGGAACCGCCGCCCGCGCGGTGGTATAGCCACATTTCGCCAGCCCCGAGCGAACGGCCGGAGGTGAAATGCTTGCGGGCCACAAGATAGTTGCCGTCTGGCGACCAGTCGGCCTGATTGAGCAGGCGGAAGCTTTCCTTTGTAATCTGTCTCGTCGCCCCGCTTGCGCGATCAATGACCCAAATGTTGTCGCCGCCGCCGCGGTCTGATGTAAAGGCGATTTCCCGACCATTGGGGGAATAACGTGGTTGCATATCCCAGGCGTGGCCGCTGGTAAGCGCACGGGCGTCTCCGCCCGTGATCGGAACGGTGTAGAGGTCGCCGAGAAGGTCGAACGCCACCTCCTGCCCATCGGGTGAAACATCGAGGCTTAGCCAGGTGCCCTCCGTTACGTCGATCGGGACGTCCTTGCCGGGCCCATGGCGGGCGTTGACGTCCCATTTTGCGCCGCTGCCGGGCGCCTTCGCGGTTGGGGCGGGGGCGATGCCCGGCGGTGTCGGTTGCATGATCGGGGATGCCTGACCCGGCTGCGGCACCGGCGGTGCAACCGGCGGGGTCGGTGCAGGCTGGGCCAGTGCGGAAGTGGCGGCAAGGATCGAACAGCCGACGAGCAGCGTCAGGTGGCGCATAATAGTTGAGTCCCCTTTGGTGTGTTGCCGCGGACTTTGAAACCTTCGCGCGCGCAAGGGCAACCGCCGTTCGTCGAATTGACGGGCCGCGCGCGAAGGCGCTAGGGCACTGGGTCATGAACGACACGCCTGACCAAACCCCGGAAACGCCGGAAACCAAAAAGCCGCTCCCGGACCGCCTTTCGCTCGATCCGAAGAGCAAATATTTCGATATGGATGTCCTGAAGCAGGGCGTCGGCATCCGCTTTAACGGTGCCGAAAAAACCAACGTTGAGGAATATTCGGTGTCCGAAGGGTGGATTAAGGTCGCGGCAGGCAAAAGCCGTGATCGCAATGGGAACCCGATGACCCTCACGCTGAAGGGCATGGTTGAGCCCTATTACGAAGGCGACGACGCCTAAAAATCCCAATGGCAGGATATTGATAAGGCCCCGGATCCTTGCGGAACCGGGGCCTTATCTGCGCGCAACAAATGGGGGGGCGTGCGCGCATGACTGACAAGGCTAGCTTGAAACGCGCTTTGCCTTGCGATGTTCACTAAATTTTTTGGGGCCGTAACCGGCTGCAATGGCGACGCTTAGCGGGCCGAGGCCGCGGCGGGCGGCTGTCGCGAGGGCCGCGCCGACAAGCGCGCCTGTCACCTTATCATTCTTGTTGGCCATCTTTTCACCAGCGATGGCGCCCAGAATTTTTGCAAGCATTACGCTACCTTCACACGAGCCAATGGATGCATCTCTAAACCGGCCAGACCCCGGTTTCGTTCCGTCACCCGCAACATGTGGGAAAATTCCCCGACCCGTGGTGGGATTTCCCGCCAACTTTCGCGCAGATGAACAGGCTTTCCGTCATTTTTGGCGGAAAACTGCAATTGGCACGACCTTCGCATTGTTCCTGGCATGACCAACGCCCTGTTGGCGGTGGTCATGAAAAAGGGAGAGTTCGAATGTCTGGTCTCACACTGAATCGTCGTCTGGTAGTGGCCTTCGCGTCGCTCCTGATGAGCTCCATCGCGGTCAGCGCCGCGATCTCACCGTCGCCGGTGTCGGCGGCCCCCACCGTGGAAGTTGTCACCTATGCCTGAATTGGAACCGATCGTGGCCCGTCCTCCTGTGCGCGTTTCGCGTGTTGAGGAAACCGAAGATGCCAAGGTAGTGGGTTTCGCACCACTGGGCGGCATCCTCTCGGGCCCGATCTTCAGCCGTGCCCGCGATATCATCGCTGCGAATGTCACGGATATGCTCGATCGGTCGGAAGACCCCGCCCGCATGATCCGCATGATCATCGTCGAGATGGAAGAAACTTTGGTCGAGGTTCGCGCTACCGCAGCGCGGTCCATTGCGGATATCAAGGAACTGCGCCGCGCCTGCAACCGGTTGGACGCGCTTCAGTCGAACTGGACTGAAAAGGCCGGCCTGGCTCTGGAGAAGGGCCGCGAAGATCTGGCCCGTGCGGCACTGGGTGAAAAGCAGAAGGCAGCGGAAATCGCCGAAGGCTTGCACGCCGAGATTTCGCAGATCGAACAGGTGCTGAAAGGATATGAAGCAGATATCCAGCGACTTCAGACGAAGCTGGCCGAGGCCCGCGCCCGCCAGAATGCAATTGCCAGCCGCATGGAAAGCGCGATGACCCGCGCCCGCACCAGCGAAGTGCTACACGGCAGCCGCGCACAGGAAGCATTTTTAAAGTTCGAGCTGCTGGAACGCCGCGCCGACTTTGCCGAGGGTCGCGCCGACGCGCTCGGCCTGACCGGGCCGAAAAGCCTGGAAGAAGAGATTGCCGAGCTCCGCGCCGAAGAGGCCGTGGATGCAGAGCTGGAACAACTGAAAGCCGCCCTGGCGGCGAAGAAGTAAAAGAAGGGGACAATTTGCAATGACCAATCGCTTTTCCTGGAACCGCCGCGACAAGAAGGTTGCGGGTGTCTGCTCGACGCTTGGTGATGTGTTCAACATCGACCCGACTTTCCTCCGCATCGGCTTTGCCGCGCTGGCTATCCTCGCCAGTTGGAAGCTTGCGCTGGTCGCCTACGTCGGCGCGGGAATTTACCTTCATGTCCAGCGTAATCGGGCCGACCGCCGTTTCGGTGACGGTTCCGAATTTGAACGCATGGCTGACATCGGCAAACGCCGGGCATCGATCCACGACCTCCGCACGGAGCTGGACGAGAACGACCGCCGGATGATGGCCATCGACCATCATCTGAACACCCAGAATGACGAACTCGCCCGCGAGATCGAAGCCCTTCGTCAGGAGAAGTGATCATGGATCCTGTCTCAATCGGAATTGTTGGCGCAAGCACTTTGGCCGGATTGGGCGTCGCCTCCGTCGCAACGCTCAAGGGCTGGGGGGCCTATCTGGATTACAAGCGGCTCGAGTTGGCGAGCCAAAGCGAGACCCTTGATCTTGCCCCGGCCCAGGGGCGGATTGAGATGGCGGACCTTCGCGAGCGCGTCCGCAAGCTGGAGGCGATTGCCAGCGGCATTGACCTTTAGGGCGTCAACCATCCGGGCAAATCGTCTCCCCTCCTGATCTTGCCCGGATGAACGGGGCGGCCCCAATCCCCAGGGCCGCCCCTTTTTCATTCGCGACTTGCCTGCTTCGGCGCTTCCGTTAGGTATGCGGGCATGGGCGTGGGTCACGATCATGGTGCGCATCACCATCATGCGCCAACGGATTTCACGGGCGCATTTGCGTTCGGGATTATCCTCAACACGATATTTGTCATTATCGAAGCCGGCTATGGCTTTGCATCCGGTTCCATGGCGCTGCTGGCGGATGCGGGTCATAATTTGTCCGACGTCCTCGGCCTTATCATTGCCTGGATCGGCGCCATTTTGGTCAAGCGGCGGCCAAGCCCGCGCTTTTCTTATGGCCTGAAGAAAAGCTCGATCCTGGCCGCGCTTTTCAATGCCCTGTTTCTGCTCATCGCGGTGGGTGCCATTGGCGCGGAGGCAATTCGGAGGCTGGCAGATCCGGAACCTGCCAACGGCGAAACGATGATGATCGTTGCCGGCATTGGGATCCTGATCAACGGCGCAACCGCCATGCTGTTTGCGCGTGGTTCAAAAGATGACATCAATATTCGCGGCGCGTTTCTGCACATGGCGGCGGATGCGGCCGTGTCGGCAGGTGTCGTGATTGCCGGCTACCTCGTGCTGGTAACGGGCAAAAGCTGGATCGACCCGGCGGTCAGCCTCGTCATCGGCGCCGTAATTTTGTGGGGAACCTGGAACCTCCTCGTCGAATCCGCGACCATGACCCTTGCCGGGGTGCCAAAAGGCATCGACACGTCGCAGGTCGAACATGCGCTGGCGCAGTTGCCGGGGGTGCATGACACGCACCATCTTCATATCTGGTCATTGAGCACGACCGAAACCGCGCTGACGGTCCACCTGGTTGTCGAGCCTGGGGCGAACCGCGACCGGCTGCTAGGGCAGGCCAATGCCTATGTGAAGCAGATGTTCGGCATTTCGCATTCCACCATTCAGGTCGAAGAAGATTGCGAAACGCCGCATTGCCATGAAGAGGGTCATGACCATAACCATGACCAAGACAATAGGGGCGCTGGCCACGCCCACGGTCATTCTCATTGACGATTAATAGGCAAAACTGGCGCTGAGGCGGATATCGCGCCCGGCGGCGGGCGCATAATCTTTGAGCAGACTGGTAGATTGGCGGACATTCACATCGAAAATATTATTGGCCTGTAGCGACAGGGTGAGGTCGGGTCGGCGCTGAATTGGATGCCAATCGACCGATGCATTGATCAGCGTGTAGCCCGGCGTTGTCGTTTCCAATGGCGCTGCCCGATCATGCGACCAGGCGCGCTCAATCTCCAGCTTGCCGCCAATGGTACCGACCTTTGCAGTCAGTGCACCCGACGCGCGCAGCGGCGGGATCAGCGGTGCCGGGCCAAAGTTGGAAACCGTTGCCTTAGTCGCATCGGCCTTGCCCTCCAGGCCCCAGTCGATGCCGGCGAGGGTTCCGAGCGGCCCTTGGGCCTCAACTTCAAATCCGATGATCCGGGCCTTGCCTTGTCGGCTTTCATAAACCGGGAAATCGTCGATCACTTCCCCGGCCGGCGCCTGATAGATGAAGCTGGAATAGCGGCTGCCGTAGAGGGTGGCGCCAAAGGTGAAGCGCGGACCTTTGTGGCGGAGCGATGTTTCAAAGCCGAGGCTCTTTTCAAGGCCAAGGTTCGGATCGCCCCGTTCGAAGCTGGCGTTGCCGGCATGGGGACCGTTGGCGAACAATTCGTCGGCCGACGGTGCGCGCTGCGACCGGGCCAGATTGAGGCCCCAGCTCCAATGGTCGGTTAGTGCATAGCGCCCGCCGGCCGACAGCGACAGCGATCCGAAGGTCCGCTTCAAATCGGGATTGCCGACAACCTCGCTGGCATCGGCGCGAAGATCGCTATGCTCGTAGCGTGCACCCGCCTCAAGGCGTAGGCGGCCGAGATCGAGATGCTGCACGGTGAACAGGCCAAGACTGCGATTGTGGACTGGCGGGAGATATTGTTCGTCGCCGTCGATGTGCTGTTTCACATCGAGATATTGGGCGCCCGACGCGCCACCCCAACCCGATGCGCTATCTCGTTGTTCGAGGTCGAGACGTGCTTCGCCGCCCTTGGAAAAGACGCGGCTGCCCACCGCGCCATCGTCTAGCACCTCGGCATGGCGGTAATTGGAATAGCCGCCGCGAAGCTTCACCTTTCGGAAGAACCCTTCAACCGGAATTTCGGCACGCGCATCGTAGCGAGTTTGATGGACGTCGATATGCGTCGCCTCTGCCTCAACCGCCGGATCAAGCGAATAGCGGATCGGCACGCCATAAAGCGACGTTCGGCGGGTCACGGAAAAGCCGACATTCAGGCCGCCATCGACATAGGCGAGGGCCCCCGCCGCCTCAAAAGTGCGGCCGTCGCTGTTGGGTAGCTTGTCTTTCAGATCGGCCAGCGCCCGTATGTCCGCATCATTGCTGGCGGCGGCCTGTTCCCGCAACGCTCTGGATAGGACATGGCCGCCAATGCGAAGGTCATCATTCTTGGTCCAGCTGACATCGCCATGTGCAACAAAGTTGCCGCCAAGGCCGATATCAATCGCGCCGCTCGCCAATCGCTCATTCGCGGCGCTTCCGAAACCGGCCATCGCCTTCGCCGCAACCGGACCGTCGGGCAACGCGCGCGGAATGCGGCTGTCGATCACATTGACGACCCCGCCGACGGCGGAAGATCCATATACCAGCGATGCCGGGCCGTGCAGCACCTCGATGGAGGTCGCGGTTAACGGATTGATGGCCACCGCATGGTCGCTGCTCGACGATGACACGTCGAGGCTGCCGATGCCATCGATCAGCGTGCGAATGCGGTCGCCCGACAGGCCGCGCAGGACCGGTTTAGACACATTTGGTCCGGATCCCGCCGTTGACACGCCGGGTTGACTGGCGAGTGTCGCCCCGAGCGTTGGGCGAACCTCCGCAGCCAGATCCTTGCTGGTCAGAACCGAAACGTCACCTAGGACGTCATCGCTGCGGTGACGGTGGCCGGTAACGACAATGTCGCCGCCGGGCGCGCTTGGCGGTTCGGCCACTGTTGCGCCGGAATCGGCGGTGGCGGTGTCCGAAACGGGCTCGGCCGGGACAGGCATTGCGACAAGGGCAGTAAGGGCGGAAGCGGCAAGAAGATTGCGGCGCATGGGTCATCCATTGCAAGAAGAGGTCGCGTGGCGTGTTAGGGTATGTTGTATCATCATCGCAACAGCACTCGTCCCGTTGGCATGACCGTTCGTCGAAACGCGGGACTGGTTGGTGAACCGCGTCGGCGCTACCATCGTGATATGTTCATGACCCACTTGGAATGTTCGCTATCCGGCGACCATTATTCCGCCGACCTGCTGCAGAACCTGTCTGACGCAAGCAAGCCGCTGCTCGCGCGTTATGACCTTGATGCGGTGCGTTCGGCGCTAACCCACGCGGTGCTGGCCAGCCGTCCTGCGGACATGTGGAAATGGCGCGAATTGCTCCCGCTGCCTGAAGGAGTAGAGCCGGTTAGCCTTGGCGAGCCGGAGACACCATTGATCCCGCTCACCGGTATTGCGGCTGCAATGGGTGTCAGGACGCCGCTAGTGAAGGATGAAGGGCGGCTGCCAACCGGGTCGTTCAAGGCGCGGGGCCTCGCGATGGCGGTCAGCATGGCGCGTCATTTCGGGGTTCGGCGCATCGCCATGCCGACCAACGGCAATGCCGGTGCAGCACTGGCGGCGTATGGAGCCCGCGCTGGCATGGAAACGCTGGTGATCTGCCCGGCGGAAACGCCGGAGATCAATATCCGCGAAACCGCAGCTTATGGAGCAAAGGTGATCATTGCCGACGGTCAGATCGACGAATGTGGCCGGGTCGTTGGGGAGGGCGCCGCTGCAGGACACTGGTTCGACTGTTCAACCCTGAAAGAGCCCTACCGGATTGAGGGCAAAAAAGTCATGGGGTTGGAATTGGCGGAGCAATTGGATTGGGAATTACCCGATGCAATTTTCTATCCGACTGGCGGCGGAACCGGTCTGATCGGCATGTGGAAGGCGTTTGACGAATTGGAGGCGATCGGTCTGATCGGCTCAAAAAGACCTAAGATGTTCGCAGTCCAGGCGGCGGGATGTGCCCCGATTGTGCGCGCATTCAAAGCTGGTCAGGACCATGCGGACCGATGGGAAGGGGCGGCAACTGCAGCAACCGGTATCCGAGTGCCCAAGGCCATTGGTGATTTCCTGATCCTGCGCGCCGTTCGCGACAGCGGTGGTGCTGCGGTGGCGGTGGAAGAAGCGGCCATCGCAGATGCGGTTGATGAAGCCGCCGAACGAGACGGGATGCTCCTATGTCCGGAAGGTGGTGCCGTGCTTGCGGCATGGAAAGCGGCCATTGCGGACGGCCGGGTCGATAGGAAAGAGCGGGCGATCCTGTTCAACTGTGCAAACGGCAACAAATATCCGCTTGTAGACCGGTCAGTCCGCGCATCGCTGGCCACGCTGGATCCCGCCAGCCTATAGGATCGGAAATCTGGCGACGCACAAAGGCCATAAAAGCGTAAGGCCCGGGAACCGAAGTTCCCGGGCCTCCATGACTTCCATCCGAAGATTTCCGCCACATGGGTTTTGGTCCGAAGACCGCTACCACGTCATTATGAATACATGAATTTTGGTGATTCGCGAGTCATTTCCGACGGCTACAAATCGAAATCCGTGGGACGAGTCGGGGATAAACCTGTGGATAAGTTTCAGCCGCGCGGAAAAGCCGGAATTTCTCTGAATAGGTTATGCAGAGGCAGTGCGCCCGCATCACGCCTGCAGCAGTCCGGATAATCATGGCAGGGCTGGTGCCGGCTGAGGGATTTGAACCCCCGACCTTCGGTTTACAAAACCGCTGCACT
>NZ_CAMLDL010000005.1 GCF_946478955.1 uncultured Sphingomonas sp.
TCCCGCCGGCACCGCGCGGCGTGCCGCAGATCGAGGTCACGTTCGACATCGACGCCAATGGCATCGTCAACGTCAGTGCCAAGGACAAGGGCACCGGCAAGGAGCAGCAGATCCGAATCCAGGCATCGGGCGGCCTGTCCGACGCCGACATCGACAAGATGGTGAAGGAAGCCGAACAATTCGCCGACGAAGACAAGAAGCGTCGCGAAGGAGCGGAATCCAAGAATCAGGCCGAAAGCCTGATCCACACGACCGAAGGCCAGCTCAAGGAGCATGGTGACGCGGTCGATGCTGGCACCAAGTCAGAAGTCGAAAGTGCGCTTGCCGATGCGAAGGCAGCGGTCGAAAGCGGTGACGCCGACGCCATGAAGGCGAAGACGGAAGCGCTGTCGGCGGCGGCCATGAAGCTCGGCCAGGAAATCTACAACAAGACCCAGGCCGCGCCGCAGGCTGACGCTGGCGCGTCGGCTGACGCCGAGGCCAAGCCGGCCGATGAAGAAGTTGTCGACGCCGAATTCTCTGAAGTCGACGACGACAAGAAGGCCTAACAGGGTCATGATTAATGGCGGCGCCGACGGCATTCTGCGGTCGGCGCCGCTTGTTTTGGGTGGGGATGTGACCTTCTGATGGCCACCACGATTGATTATTATGAGTTGCTGGGTGTCGAACGGACCGCCGACGGCGCCACCATCAAGTCGGCCTATCGTAAGCTGGCGATGGAATGCCATCCGGATCGTACCGGTGGCTGCAAAGACAATGAGGCCAAGTTTAAGTCGATCAGCGAGGCCTATGAGGTCCTGAAGGATCCCCAAAAGCGCGCAGCATATGATCGTTTTGGCCATGCGGCATTCCAGCAGGGCGGAGGCGCCGCAGGCGGCAATCCGTTCGGCGGAGGAGGCGGCTTTGACGGTTTCTCCGATATTTTCTCGTCCATTTTCGGCGAGTTCATGGACCCGCGCGCGCAGCAGGCAGCGGCGGCGCGAGGCAGCGACCTGCGCTATGACCTTGAACTGACGATGGAAGAAGCGTTCTCGGGTATTGAAAAGACGATCTCGATCCAGGCGCTTGCGTCCTGCGCAAGCTGCGGTGCTACCGGATCAGAAGGCAATTCAGCGCCAGCGACCTGCCGTACCTGCGGCGGTGCAGGCAAGGTACGCGCACAGCAGGGCTTTTTCGTGGTCGAGCGTGGCTGTCCGCAATGTATGGGGTCAGGCGAGGTCGTTGCCGATCCGTGCGGCGAGTGCGGCGGCGAGGGCCGCGGATTGAAAACCCGCAAACTCAGCGTGACCATCCCGGCCGGTGTCGACGAAGGCACCCGTATTCGTGTGGCGGGTGAGGGTGAGGCGGGTGTGCGAGGCGCCGGTGCCGGCGACCTGTATCTGTTCATCCACTTGAAGCGCCACGCGATTTTCGAACGCGATGGGACAACCCTGATCGCAGAGGCGCCGATCAGCTTCACAACGGCTGCGCTAGGGGGCAGCATCGCCATCCCCGGCATTGATGGCCAAAAGATCGAGCTGAAAATTCCGACGGGCATTCAGTCGACCGAGACAATTCGTCAGCGAGGCGAGGGCATGACCGTGCTTAATGCCCGCGGCCGCGGGGATCTGATTGTCCGCATTCTCGTGGAAACGCCTACCAAGCTTAGCAAGGAGCAGAAGGCGATCCTCGAACAGTTCCGTGAAACCGAGACGGGGGATGAATGCCCCGCGTCCAAGGGCTTTTTCGGCCGGATCAAGGAAAAGCTCGCCAGCTGACGCAAGGTTGGCCGGGTTAGGCTACCCAGCCATTTCGCGCCATTCGCGCGACCAGTCGTTCCGCAAACAGATGCGCCACGGACCGCCGCTCGGCACCGCAGCGATTGGGCGTCGGGTGGCTTGCAATCAGCGTGGCGACCAGTTCGCTGTCGATGAACAATGGCAGGCTCATGGCGCTGGCCACGTCCGCCAATGCCATCTGCTCTCGCATCTGATCACAGGGCGCTAGGAAACTGGCCTTGCTCAGCAACGGGCTATCCGTGTCACCAACCAGCGGCACCGGTTCAGCATCGCGGTCGGCGATCAGCTTTGCGAAACTATGATCGGTTGCAGGCTCAAACAGGTCGGCAATGCCGGTTCCGCCATTGGCCGACGCAATAACATTCCGCGATCTATCGAGCAGCGACAGATGTTCGAAACCGGTCAGGCCTTTAAGCTGGCGAAGCGCCTTTTCGGCCATCACTACTGGTTCGGTTTCCGTCAGCCGATCGGACATCGACCGGACCATACCGATAGCGTCTGGAAGCCGCGGCTCGGCCGTTAGTTCCGCCTCGATCAAATAGGTACCGTCATTCCCTACGGCACCAACGTCCAGCGTCACCTCACCCCAGCGCAGGTCATAATCGTGCACCGCACTATGATCGCCGGCAAGCCACGACAGGCGATTGCGCAGGGCATGGATGGCTTCGCCGCCGATCAGGTCCGCAAAGGGTTGGCCGACGACCGAGGCAGGGCGGAAATCACCAAGCAGGCCAACATTGGCGCTCGTCATTTCCACGCGCCAGTCGGGGCCCACCAACAACAACAACGCACACGGCTGAACAGCAGTCACAATCAGTCCCCGAACACCCGTGCAAAGATAGTGTCGACCCGCTTCAGATGATAGCCGAGATCGAACAGGTCGTTGAGCTGCTCGTTGGTCAGGCGGGCGGTTACGTCTGGATCTGCCTTCAGGAGGTCGAGGAGTTGGAGGGTGCCGTCGCTTTCCCACACCTTCATCGCGTTGCGTTGGACCAGCGCATAGCTTTCCTCGCGGCTGAGGCCCGCCTGAGTCAGCGCGAGCAGCACCCGCTGTGAATGGATGAGGCCGCCCATCCGGTCCATGTTGCGCTGCATCCGGTCGGGATAGACCAGCAGCTTGTCGACCACGCCAGTCAGGCGGCCGAGCGCAAAGTCGAGCGTGATGCAGGCGTCGGGCCCGATGAAGCGTTCCACCGACGAGTGAGAGATATCCCGCTCATGCCACAGCGCGACATTCTCCATCGCCGGGACCACCGCGCCGCGTACGACGCGGGCGAGGCCGGTGAGGTTTTCGGTCAGCACCGGATTGCGCTTGTGCGGCATTGCCGACGACCCCTTCTGGCCCGGCGAGAAATATTCCTCTGCCTCCAGCACTTCGGTCCGCTGCAAATGGCGAATTTCAACCGCGAGCCGCTCTACCGAGCTCGCGATAACGCCGAGCGTGGCGAAGAAGGCGGCATGGCGATCGCGCGGGATGACCTGGGTTGAAGTCGGCTCCGGCGTTAGGCCGAGTTCCTTGGCCACATGCTCCTCAATCGCCGGGTCGATGTTGGCGAAGGTGCCGACCGCGCCTGAAATCGCGCAGGTGGCGATATCGTCGCGCGCCGCGATCAGGCGGGTGCGGTTGCGGTCGAATTCCGCATAGGCCTGCGCCAGCTTCAGTCCGAACGTCACCGGCTCGGCATGGATGCCGTGGCTGCGGCCAATGGTCGGGGTCAGTTTGAATTCATAGGCCCGGCGCTTCAACACATCGAGCAAAAGGTCGAGATCGGCGATCAGCAGGTCCGCCGATTGCTTGAGCTGCACCGCCAGCGACGTATCGAGCACATCGCTCGACGTCATGCCCTGGTGCAGCCAGCGCCGCTCTGGCCCCAGCTTCTCCCCCGCCCAGGTCAGGAAGGCGATGACGTCGTGCTTGGTGACCGCTTCAATCGCGTCGATGGCGGGAACATCAATTTCACCCAGCACATCAGCGTCAAATGCCTTGCGGATAGTCTTTGCGTCTTCGGCGGGGATCATGCCGATCTCACCCATCGCCTCAGCGGCGAAGACTTCAATGGCCCACCAGATGCGGTAGCGGTTTTCGGACGACCAAATGGCCGTCATCTCGGGTCGGGAATAGCGGGGTACCATGGCCGCGCCCGCTAGCAGGGGCGGCGCTGCGGCGCAACATTCGCGTCGGTTTGGACCTTCATTCGGTGCGCAAATGAGGTTTGGCGACGGCACGAAACAACAGGTATTGAAAGCCGCCTGAAACCGCCCTTTAACTTGTTGGCCTGTTCAGCTTCCGTGGCGGCGGTGAGGGCGGTTGAAGCACGATAAGCGTCTGTTGAACCAACGAGCCATTGGCGATGATGACCTTGCGGCCGTCATCGGTCCTCAGCACGGTAAAACCCAGGGCCACTTCTTCAACCACGCCGGTTTCACATTGATCCGCTGTCGGCGCGGTGACCTGAATGCGGTCGCCCTTCTTAAATGGTTTGTAGAGGACAAGGCTGACGCCGCCGATGAGGTTGCCGAGCGTTGTCTGCGCCGCAAAGCCGACGATGACACTCATCAGGCTGGCACCTGCAAGAATGGCCGTCCCGACTTTGTTCAGCGCCGGGATCAGATGCGCATAAAAGGCGATCAGGAACAGCCAAAGGAGAAGGATCAATAGTCGGCTGACAAATTGAAGCGTGATCTGATTCACCCGCTCTGACTTGTCATGGAGCAGCGCATCTTTCAGTGCCTTGCGAATAAGCCATGACAAAATAGCGCCGACGATGAAAATCGCGACGCCATATACAATTGCGCCGACAGGTTCTGCCGGATTGAGAACGGCAGGAAGCGCCTTTGTCATTATTTGAATTCCCCAAGCACGGGCCGATCCTTCGCCGGTCCAGCGAAACCAGTCAACATTCATCGGCCTAAGGCGGGCGTAGCGGCCGCAATTCTGGCCGGTTCGGGCTCCTAAGTCAGATCAGCCCCAGCGCCTTCATGCTTGACCTGCCCTGGCTGCCGACGATGACATGATCGTGAACGATGATTTTCATATGACGTCCGGCCTCGATAAGGTCGCGGGTCAGGCGGATGTCCTGCTGGCTGGGGGAGGGATCGC
This sequence comes from uncultured Sphingomonas sp., assembly GCF_946478955.1. The sequence goes on from NZ_CAMLDL010000005.1 coordinate 4,879, forward strand.
CGCTTGGGTGATTATGGACGATGATGATCGCCGTCGCGCCAATCGCGATGGCGCGGGCGATGACCTCGCGGACATGGACCGACGCTTCGTCGACGCTTCCGTGCCACATCGCCTCGTTGGCGATCAGCAGATTCTTCGCATTGAGGAACAGGATGCGGACCTCTTCGATGACCGCGTGGCCCATGGCGGCCTGTAGATAATCGCCAAGGGCGTCCCAGCTGGACAGGATCGGGCGTCCCTCCATCCGGGTTTCGAGGAGGCGCAGCGCACTGGCCTCCGCAATCTTCAGGGCAGCGATGACGCCGTCCGTCAACCCTTCGCGGCGAAGGCGATCCGGGTCGGCGGAAAGCAATGGACCAATTCCGCCAAATCGCGCGATCAGCGTCTTGGCCTGATCCTTTGTGTCGCGGCGCGGAATGGCGAGGGCGAGGAGATATTCAACCAATTCATGATCGAGCAGGGCGTTGCCGCCGCCATCGAACAGCCGCTGGCGCAATCGGGCGCGATGGCCGCTATTGTCGGGTGATTGGTCGGTCATCGATTGGCATGCCCATGCAATATGATGTGACCGAGCGACGACAACGCTAGGCAAAGCGATGCAATCGTGCAACGCCTGTGGAGAGCAAAATGTGGAACGGTCGGGCGCTACAGGGGTTACAACCCATTCATGAGTGAGGGCGTCCGCGATGGCCCGGCCGAAGAGGTTGGCGAAGTTCTTGAGGAGGCCGGATTAGCCGAGCCGGTCATGGTGCGCACCCATGGACGCTGGCACCGCGTTCGCCGGATCAGCACCATTGGTATCGCCGTCGTCACTGCCCTAGCGATCATTGCCGGTTTCGCCCTATGGTTGCAGCGAAAAGCGATTGCGGATCGGCTGATCGCGGAGGAATTGGCCAAACGCGGGGTGCAGGGAAGCTATACGATCCGCAATATCGGTCTTCGAACGCAGGAGATCACTGACGTTGTGATTGGAGATCCTGCGCGTCCGGACCTGACGGCGGCCCATGCAATCGTTCAGACGCGCGTTAGATGGAACGGCAGCGTCGAAGTGTATAGGATCGCGGCGGAGCATGTTCGCCTTCGGGCGCGCGTAATTGGCAGCACTGTCAGTTTCGGCCAGATCGACAAGCTGTTGCCGCCGCCGAGCGGAAAACCATTTACGCTGCCCAATATCACGGTTGATCTCCGTGATGCGCGCATGTCGCTTCGCACGCCGTACGGCCCAATGGGCTTCGCGCTTGATGGACGGGGCAATCTGTCCGGTGGGTTCACGGGAAGGCTGGCGGCGGCGGCGCCCGCACTTGCGCCGGGGAATTGTCGTCTGGACCAATTCAAGGCGCTGGTTGCCGTTGGGGTTGAAGCACGGCGACCGCTGGTCAGGGGGCCGGTCTGGGCTGAGGCATTCCGCTGCCCTGCCAGTCGGATTGCGCTCAATCGTCCCCGCGTCGATCTCGACAGCAATTTTTCCGAAGCTTTTGGATCCTTCGACGGAAAGGGGCGGTTGACGCTCGAAACCGGCATTATTGGCGTGAACGGCGTCGCTGGAATGGTCAGTAACGTCAGCTTTAAGGGCAGTCCGACCAATATCAGCGGCTCGATCAGCCTCGCCGCGCGTCAGGCAAAAATGGCGCAAATTTTGGCTCAGCAAACCCGGTTCAACGGGCGATATCGATTAAACGCCCGCAGCGGACGGGTTGCGTTGCTGGGAGAATTTGACGGGCGAAATGTTGCGCTCTCACCGGCCCTCACCACGGGCATGACCAGCTCACTCGCGGGACTGAAACAGACCCCGGTTGGACCGATTGCCGAGGCATGGTTGCGGGCTGCCGTCGCTGCAGGGCGCGATTTCCGGGCAACGGGCGCCCTAACCATCGTCAACAACGCCGGCGGCGGGGGCGTTCGAATCCGCGAGGCAGTGGTGCAGTCGGCGTCCGGTGCCAAGACGGAAATCCGTGGGGGTGATGGCGTCACATTTTACTGGCCAGAAAATCGCCTTCGGATCGACGGCAATTTCGAAACGTCGGGCGGGGGCCTTCCGACGGCGACGCTCAACCTGGCACAGCCGCGTAGCGGTGCGCCAATGTCCGGCAGCGCGAGCATCGCCCCATATGCTGCAGGAGGCGCCAGCTTGACCTTGTCGACGGCCAAGTTTGCCGCGCAGCGCGATGGTTCGACACGTGTGTCGGCCGAGGCATTAATGTCCGGACCGTTTCCAGGCGGTCGCGTAGAGGGGCTTCGGCTACCGATTGTCGGACGTATTGGTCCAAATGGCGGATTGGCGCTGGGGGAAGGTTGCCTCGATACGCGCTTCGCCGCCTTGTCTGCGGGCGCGCTGCGCGTCGGACCGACTAACCTGCCACTGTGTGCAACCCAGGGCACAATCCTGCGTAAGGTTGGAAATAGCCCACTGACGGTGGGATTCATTAACCGCAACACGCGCCTGCGCGGCCGGATTGGCCGATCGCCTTTCGCGTTGGACGCGGCCTCCACGCGGTTTGAGATGGGCCCAGGGTTCCTGATGAGCGCCCTGCGTGCCCGGTTGGGCCAATCGGACGCACCTGTCCTGATCAACGCAGACAAGGTCGCGGGGAAATTCGCTGGGTCCGGTGCGCGGGGCACATTCTCAGGCGGCGATGCGCTGATTGGGAAGGTGCCGCTGAAACTTGGCGAGATGGCCGGGACCTGGCTATTTCACAAAGGCGATGTGACCCTGGACGGCGGCGCAACCGTGTCTGATACCGCCGACCCGTCTCGTTTCTACCCGCTGAATAGCGACAATCTCCACTTTACGTTGGTGAACAATGTCATCCGAGCGAATGGCGGGTTGAAGCATCCTGATAGCGGCACCCACATCATGGACGTGGACATCGCCCACCGCCTGTCGAGCGGCGATGGATATGCCAACCTATCTGTCCCGGGCATTCAGTTTGGCGAGGCGTTGCAGCCAGAGGAATTGACCAGACTGACCCAAGGCGTGATTGCGCTGGTCCAAGGAACGGTCCGCGGTCAGGGACGGATCGACTGGAACGGCAATGGGAATGTCACCTCATCGGGTGATTTCACAACCGACAACGCCAATTTCGCGGCAAGTTTTGGTCCGGTCACGGGGCTCGCCGGGACGATCCATTTTACGGATTTGCTGGGGCTCCAAACGGCGCCGGGTCAGGTCGTGACGTTAGAGTCGGTCAACGCCGGTATCGTCGTCGAAGATGGCGTCATCCATTATCAGCTGCTGCCTGACAACCTCGTCAAAATTGAGCGTGGCGAGTGGCCATTCATGGGCGGTCGCCTGATCCTGCAGGAAACCATACTTAACTTCGGTCGGCCAAGCCCGAAGCGCCTCACCTTTGAAGTGGTGGGTCTCGATGCAAAGACCTTCATTGATTCCATGGGATTCAAGGAGATCGGCGCGACCGGCGTATTTGATGGTGTCTTGCCGATGATCTTTGACGAAGAAGGAGGTCGGATTGTCGGCGGCCGTCTGGATAGCCGCGCCGGGGGCGGGACGCTGTCGTATCACGGCGTCGTCAATCGGGCGAACCTTGGTATGATGGGCGGTATGGCGTTTGACGCCCTTCGTGATTTGAAGTTCAAATCGATGATCATCAGGCTGGATGGCTATCTCGATGGCGAATTTGCGACGCGACTGACAATTGACGGCGTCGGATTGGGCAACACCAGCACCCAGCGCCTGTTGCGGTCGGTCAACAAAATCCCGTTTAAATTCAACGTCTCGATCAAAGGGCCGTTCCGCGCCCTGATCGCCACGGCAAAAAGTTTCCGTGATCCCACCGACGCGATCAGCCCCGCGCTCCCCATGCCGCTCAATGAGGTGCCTGGGATCATAATTGAAACGCGCAATCGCTCCGAGGAGCTGGACCAAACACAGACACCGGTTGACCAGAAAGTGACCGTGTCCGCTGACCCGAACAAGAAGCCGTGAGAAGGATGAGGCCAATGCCAAAGACAAGGACATTCGCGATGCTGGGCGGGGCAGTCCTCGCCCTGCCGCTAACCGGGTGCATCAATGTCGCGACGCCCGAAAAGCCGATTGAAATTAATCTCAATGTGACCATCCGTCAGGAAGTGGTGGTGCGGCTCCAAAAGGACGTCGAGAATCTGATCAATCAGAATCCGGAAGCCTTCCCTCAAGAGCCAAAACAATGAAATTGCCGCTCATATTCCCGGCCGCTGCACTTGTGTTTGCGACGCCGTTGATGGCGCAGAGCCTGATTGATGCGGCGCTAGCCGACGGCTCCGTTGGCGAGCGGTTTGACGGATATCTGGGGATCGTGGGTTCGCCGTCCGATGCGCTCAGGCGACAGGTGAATGGCATCAATATTACGCGCCGATCGCTATACACCGGGCTTGCCGCGAAAAAGGGAGTTACACCGGAAGAGGTGGCGCTGACGGCGGCTTGTACCACCCTTGCCCGTGTCGCGGCGGGACAGGTTTATTTCTCACGGGAACATGGATGGCAGCGGCGGACACCCGGACAGCCGGCACCAGTGCCGACCTATTGCGGTTCCTGATGTGACTCGAAGTCGCCGCGATATTCTTGTTTCAGCGATGCGATGAGATCTGGCGTCACGGTCAGCTCGATCTCATAGCTTCCTTCAACATATGGGCCGGCGACGTAGGGTGACGCAATTAGGCGCAGACGCTCGAACCGGCCATTGCCGTCCTTGTCCGCCGGTATGATGGCGATGTCGTCCAATTTCGGACAATCATCGAACATTCCGTCACCCGTAACCGGCGTCCCGCGTTTGTCTTCGCGCTCTTTGTTTAACGCATCGCACCACCGCTGCAGCAAAAGGCGGTCGCGATTTTCGGGGCTGGCGAACAATGCGGCGAACTTCACCTCGGCATTGCCATGACGATCCCACAAAAGGGCAGAGGTCATGTTGTTGGGGTGGGCACCGCCTGTATATTCACTGTGGCTTGCCTCAAGGCTGAGTAGTCCAGGACTTTGGCCGGCGGTGGCGTAGCTCGTGCTCGAATCATAACGGTGAAACTCAAACTTTGCTGCGTCGCGCGCCGCCTTGTCCTTGCGCGCGGACGTTAGAAGGTCAGTTTTGACCTCTTCCATATCCTTACGCAGCGCCGCATCGAGCGCCGGTATCGCCGCAGCGTCCTTTGACCATTCATAATGGAAATTGATCAGATCATTTTCTTCATCGATGACGACCGCGTTGGCTGGTCCGCCCGTACTCAAAATGGCGGGTGGCGGTGGTTGAACGGAATCGGTGCCAACGGAACCTTGCGATTCGACGCGCGAACAGGCCGCGCCTGCGGTAGCAAGCGTCGCGATAAGCAGCGCATATCGGGTTTTCATCATGGGAAAGTTTATGCCTCAAGTCGGCCCATCGTCCAAATGCCCCAACCATCGGTTGACTTGCGCGGCCCCCCTTCATAAAGGGGCGGCGCCTTGGCGGGCTTGTCGGCCGCCATGTTCCATGCCTTTCGCGCCCGCTTTTCAATGGGGTTGGCGCTCAACTGTTAGGAAAGCGGACCATGGCTGACGAAAAGTTCGAAGACGGCGCGAAGCTTCCCGAAGACCCCAGACTCGAATCGCTCGATGAGCGGTTGCAACGGGCTCAGGAACGGGAAACGACGCGGGTCGGCAAGGTGTCGAAGTCGGACGACGATAGCGAGCGCCAGGGAAACAAGGTGATTTCGCTTCTGCTCGGCGGGATTTTCGGTGGCACGTTGCTGGGCTGGCTGGTGGATGGCTGGTTCAATACGGGCCACACGCTGATGATTGTGGGGATGGTCCTTGGCACAACCGGGGCGTTCTACAGCATCGTCAAAATGGCTGCGCCCAAGCGCTGATGCGCGAACGGCGGATTGTTTAGAGGGAAGTCGAAGTGGCAGGCGAAAGCGGCTCGGTCGATCCGATGCACCAATTCATGGTCGAACCTCTGTTCGGCCAGGGCTGGCAAGTTGCCGGTCATAATATCGCCTTCACCAACTCCGCCCTATGGATGGCGGTTACTCTCGGTGTGGTGTGGTTGTTCATGCTTGGCGGCATGAAGCGCGATCTGGTTCCCGGCCGTTGGCAGATGGCGGTAGAAACCGTCACCGGTGCGATTTCCGGCATGGTCGACCAGTCCATCGGCCCCAAGGGTCGTCCCTATCTGCCCTACATCTTCACGCTGTTCATGTTCATCATGGTCGCGAACATGCTCGGCATGCTGCCGACCGCATTGATCAACCTGCACGCCTTCACGCTGACGAGCCACTTGACGGTTACCGGCGTTCTCGCGCTGCTTAGCTTTGCGATCGTTTTGGTGGTGGGTTTCTGGAAGCATGGCTTCCACTTCTTCACCTTGTTCGTTCCGGCGGGCGTGCCATGGTACATGGCAGCGTTCCTGTTCCCGATCGAACTGGTTAGCTTCCTCATGCGCCCGTTCAGCCTCGCCCTGCGTTTGTTCGTGGCGATGACGGCGGGCCACATCCTGATGAAGGTGCTGGCAGGCTTCGTGATTTCGGGCATCAACCTGGAAAGCGTTGCTTTGACCCCGATCATTGTGATCCCCAGTTTCGCGCTGATGATCGGCATTACCCTTCTGGAACTGCTGGTCTGCGCCATTCAGGCTTATGTGTTCGCACTGTTGACGTCGGTGTATCTGAACGACGCAATCAATCTTCACTAATCAATTTACCCCAAGGAGTTACATCATGGATCTTCAGTCTGCTTCGGTCATTGGTGCCGGTCTTGCTGCTATCGGTGCCGGCATGGCGGCACTGGGCGTCGGCAACGTCTTCGGTTCGTTCCTCAATGGCGCGCTGCGTAACCCGGCTGCTTCGGATGGCCAGTTCACCCGCCTGCTGATCGGCTTCGCGGCCGCCGAACTTCTCGGCCTGCTGTCGTTCCTCATCGCCATCCTGCTCTACCTCAAGGCGTAAGGCGTCACCGCTTTATCCTACTTGAGTGAAAGGCTGAATTCCCGTGCCTCAATTTGATCAAATCAGCGAAATCTGGGCGTCTCAGATGTTCTGGCTGGCCATCTTCTTCGGCGCGATGTTCTTCATCGTCGGCCGTGGGATGCTGCCGAAGATCGTGTCGACCGTGGATGCCCGCAATGACAAGATCGAAGGCGACCTGAAGGCCGCCGAAGGGGCGCGGGAAGCCGCCGACAAGCTGGAAGAGACTTATCGCGCCGAAATGGACAAGAGCCGTTCGGAGGCAATGAAGCTTCAGGCGGATGCCAAGGCCAAGGCGGCCAAGGCGACTGAGGCATCCCTCGCCAAGGCAGACAAGGCAATCGACGCCAAAATCGACAAGGCGACCGCCAAGGTTGCTGAGGCTCGCGCTTCTGCGCTGGCCGAGATTGAGGCGGTGGCCGCCGACGCTGCCGGCGCACTTGCCGAAAAAGTTGCGGGCCTGACTCCCAAGGCGGGCGCTGCGATGGCGGCCGTGAAAAAGGAACTGGCCAATGGCTAATGTTGCTGTGACCAGCGAGGCGCACGCCGAAACCGGCACCACCGCACATACCGAGGCATCGGGCGGCGCACCGGCCCATGCCGATCCCTCGGCGCTGGGTCTCGACCCGGCAATGTGGGTGGCGCTGGCGATGATGGTCGTCATCGCGTTGGCGCTGTGGAAAAAGGTTCCGGCCGGCATTGGCAAAAGCCTGGACGAGAAGATTGCGGCGATCCGTGAGCAACTTGCCGAGGCGGAATCAGTTCGCAAGGAAGCGGAAGCACTGAAGGCTGAATATGAAGCCAAGGCCGCCGCGGCTGACGGTGAAGCACAGGCGATCATTGCCCGTGCTCATACCGACGCGGAAGGCATTGTCGCCAAGGCTGCGGATGACGCCAAGGTGCTGGTCACCCGCCGTCAAGCGATGGCGGAAGCCAAGATCGCTGCCGAAGAACGTGCCGCGATTGACGAACTTCGCGCAACTGCTGCCAAGGCGGCGTCCGCGGCAGCCGCGAAATTGATCGCTGACGGACATAGCGCCACTTCGGACAAGAAGCTGGTCGACGACGCGATTGCCGGGCTCTAGTCGATCCGGATCAAACGTGCCTACTGATTGTAAAAGGGCCCGGGATGCACCCCGGGCCCTTTTTTATTGTTGGTGGTGAATTGCCTTAGGCGGGCTGAAGCTGCGTCGTTTCCGCCGACACGCCCTGAAGTGCTTCCGACGCAGCCTGCTGTTTACCTTCACGGCTGAGATCGCCAAGGCTGATCATGCCGATCAGATTATCGTCCTGATCGAGAACGGGAAGGCGGCGGACCTGCGCTTCCGCCATGCGCTGGGCAATTTTTTCAGCATCGTCGGTTTCATAGGCGAACACCGGCTCGCGGCTCATCAGGTCCGACACCAGGCAATCTGGACTAAGGCCTTGGGCTACGCAGCGGATGGCGATGTCACGGTCGGTAATCATGCCGATGACTCGATCATCCTGCATCACAGGGATCGAGCCGGTGTCGGAATCGCGCATTTCGGCCGCTGCCATTTGCGCCGGCGCATCTGCTGCTACCGTTGCGATCCGGGTCGTCATCAAATCTCGAACTTTGGTCATCGATGTTCTCTCCTTCGTTTCGCTCAACGAACGATGGAGGCGGCCCGTTCCGCGCCTCACGGCACGTTTTCGGTCAGAAGGTCATAGGTGGCGACCAGTTCATCTTTCTGGTTGAAAATTTCGACCGCCCAGCGGACGACGCCGGTCTCCTCGCTCTTCAGCGATTTGGACCGCACGGTGAGTTCAACCCGCATGCTGTCGCCGGGATAAAGCGGGGTGAGGAATTTGAGGTTCTCGAGGCCGGTATTCGCCAGCACCGGCCCCGGATCGGGCTGGACGAACAATCCGGCGGCGAAGCTTAGGATCAGGTAGCCGTGGGCGACGCGACCCTCGAAGATCGGCGAGGCCTTGGCGGCTTCCTCGTCCATATGGGCGTAGAAGGTGTCGCCGGTGAAATGTGCGAAGGTTTCGATATCCTCGATGCTGACAGTGCGGCTTTCGGTTTTCAGCGTATCGCCGATGGAAAGCTCGCTCATCCGCTTGCGGAACGGATGGACGTCGATGACATGCTTCGGCGCGCCCGGAATATATTGCTCCGAAATCGCCGCGATCATGGTCGGCGTCGACTGGATCGCGGTGCGCTGCATATAATGTTTCACGCCGCGAACCCCGCCCATTTCCTCACCGCCGCCCGCACGGCCGGGACCGCCATGGACCAAGACGGGCAGGGGGCTGCCATGACCCGTGCTTTCCTTCGCATTATCGCGGTTCAGCACCAGCATCCGGCCATGGTAGGCGGCCGCGCCCTGAATAAACTCGCGCGCTGCGTCGGGCGCGTAAGTGAATAGCGAGAGCGCCAGGCTCCCCATGCCGCGATTGGCCAGCGCGATGGCGTCGGCCATGTCGCGGTAGGGCATGACGGTGCTGACCGGGCCGAACGCTTCGACATCATGGACCGCGCTGGCGTGCCACGGATCGTCGGCGCGCAGCAGGACGGGCTGCATGAATGCACCGCCTTCGGGGCCAACTGCTGCGTCGGGGTCGCCCGCGACGACCCGCGCGCCTGCTTCGACCAGCTTCCTCACCTGGCTACGAACATCGTCACGCTGCGACAGGCTGACCAGCGCGCCGACTCGGTTGCCGTCCTCGCGCGGATCGCCGACGGTCATGGTGGCCAGCCGGTCACGGATCGCGGCCTCTACCGCGTCAATATGCGCGGCCGGGGCCATGGCGCGGCGAATGGCGGTACACTTCTGCCCCGCCTTCACCGTCATCTCATTGACCACTTCCTTGACGAATAGGTCGAATTCCGGCGTTCCGGGCCCTGCGTCGGGGCCCAGCACGGACGCGTTGAGACTGTCCTGCTCGGCGACAAACCGCACACTTTCGCGCATCACCACAGGATGGTTGCGCAGCTTGGCGGCGGTCGCGGCGCTGCCGGTGAAGCTCACCACATCCTGCCCGGTCAGATGGTCGAACAGATCGCCGGTCGACCCGACGATCAGCTGCAACGCGCCATCGGGTAGCAGGACGGTATCGACCATCACCCGCACGGCCGCCTCGCATAGATAGGCGGTCGACGTCGCCGGCTTCACAATCGCGGGCATTCCCGCGAGTAGCGTCGGCGCCAGCTTCTCCAGCATCCCCCACACCGGGAAGTTGAAGGCGTTGATGTGCACCGCCGCGCCCTGCATCGGTGTATAGATATGCTGGCCGACGAAGCTGCCGCCCTTGCTGAGCTGCTCAAGTTCCCCGTCGAGGAGAACATGCGCATCGGGGAGTTCGCGGCGGCCCTTGGACGAGAAGGACAGTAGCGTCATCGCGCCGCCTTCAATATCAATCCAGCCGTCCTTGCGTGTCGCACCGGTCAGCGGGTTGAGTGCGTACAGCTCTTCCTTCCGTTCCATGATCGCAAGGCCCAGCCCCTTGATCATCCGTGCCCGCTCATGGAAGGTCATCTTGCGGAGCGCCGGACCGCCAACCTCCCGCGCATGGGCCAGCATCGCGCTGAAATCGAGGCCGCCGGAGCCCGTCTTCGTCACCAGCGATCCATCAATCGCACTATGGATGTCGGCTAGGGTGCCGCTGCCCGCTACCCACTGGTCGCGCGCATAGTTCAAAAGCTGCTCAGTTTTCATGGCACTCCTTTAGCGAACATGTCGATAAATGACATGGGGCAGGCGAGATCGCGCTTCTCCGTCATTGCGAGCGCCGAAGGCGCGTGGCAATCCAACCCCACTGGATTGCTTCGCGATGCTCGCAATGACGGTAGAGATTGGACAGTTGGAATGATCCGATGAGTCAAAACGAGCAGGCTGAAAAGCGCTCCTTCCTCTCCGTCCTCGGCCCCGGCCTCGTCACCGGCGCAGCGGACGACGACCCAAGTGGCATCGCCACCTACAGCCAGGTCGGCGCCCAATTCGGTTATTCGATGGCGTGGACCATGCCCTTCGCGTTCCCGTTGCTCGCCGCGATTCAGGAGATTTGCGCACGGGTTGGGGCAGTGACGGGGAAGGGGATCGCGCAAAACTTGCGCGCCCATTATTCGCCGTGGCTACTGCGCTTCGTGGTGGTCTTGCTGCTCATCGCCAACATGATCAATCTTGGAGCGGATTTGGGTGCGATGGCGGCGGTGTTGGCGCTGGTTATGCCGGGGCCATTGCTTGCCTACACGCTTGGCTTTGCCGTGCTGAGCACGCTGCTGGAGGTGTTCGTCAGTTACGGCCGCTACGCCCGGGTGCTGAAATGGGCGACGCTTTCGCTGTTCGCCTATGTCGGGGTGCTGATTGTCAGCCATGTCGACTGGGGCGAGGCTTTGCGCGGCATCGTCATTCCCAGCCTCGCTTTCGACAGAGTTCACGCCATGGCGCTGGTCGCGGTGTTTGGCACCACGATCAGCCCTTATTTGTTTTTCTGGCAGGCGGGGCAGGAGGTGGAGGAGCAGCATCGCCGCCATGTCAAACCGCTTCACGCCTCGCCCACTAAGGCTGGGGCAGAGCTTAAACGCATCCGCACCGACACGCTGGTTGGAATGGGCTTTTCTCACATGGTTGCGCTGGCCATCATCCTCGCCACGGCCGCAACGCTTCACCAGAGCGGTGTTCGCGACATCGGATCTGCGGCGGACGCGGCGCAGGCATTGCGCCCGGTCGCTGGCAATTTCGCATTCGCGCTATTCGCGATCGGGATCATCGGAACCGGGCTGCTAGCGATCCCGATCCTCGCCGGATCCGCCGCCTATGCGGTCAGCGAGATGTTCGACTGGACCGAAGGGCTGGGCCGCAAGCCCAAAGAAGCCAAAGCCTTTTACACCGTCATTGCTGTGGCGACGCTCGGCGGGGTCGCCATCAACTTCTTCCCCATCGACCCGATGCGCGCGCTTTACTGGGCGGCGGTCGCCAACGGCCTGCTTGCGCCGCCGCTGATGGTGGTGTTGATGCTTATGGCCCGCAACAAAAGGGTGATGGGCAAGCTTTGCATTCCAAGGGGCCTTGCCCTGTTCGGTTGGCTCGGAACGGCTGTGATGTTCGGCGTCGCGGCGCTTTTCCTGATCGGCTAGCGCCCCGTAAAGGTCGCGGGCCGCTTCTCGAGGAACGCAGCCACGCCCTCGCGATAATCCTCGGTGAAGCCCAACCGTCGCATCTCGTCCCGCTGAAGGTCGAGTTCCTGATCGAGGCTGCGGCCCCAGCTGGTGCGGATCATTGACTTGATCGCGGCGAGGCCAAGCGGCGGCAGAGCGGCGAGCTTGGCGGCCAGCGCATCCACTTCCCCATCGAGCGCCTCATCCTCCACGCATTTCCAGATCATGCCCCATTCGGCGGCTTTTTCGGCGGACAGCGGCTCGCCGGTCAGCGCCAATCCCATTGCGCGCGCCTGCCCGACATTGCGAGTGAGATGCCAACTGCCGCCGGTATCGGGGACCAGCCCCAGTGCGGAGAAGCTTTGGATGAACTTGGCGGATTTGGCGGCGATGACGAGGTCGCAGGCCATTGCGATGCTCGCCCCTGCGCCTGCTGCGACACCATTCACCCGCGCGATTACCGGCTGGGGCAGGGCGGCCAGCGTCCGCACCAGCGGGTTCCAGCACCCCTCCACCGTCTCGCCAAGATCGGTCGGGCCGCTGTCGGTGCTCACCGCCCTGTCATTCAAATCCTGCCCGGCACAGAAACCGCGCCCGGCGCCGGTCAGCACAACCACCCGCGCATCGCCAAGGCCCGCCAGCGCATCGCGCAATTCCCCATGCATGGCGCGGGTAAAGCTGTTGAGCCTGTCGGGCCGGTTCAGTGTGATCCGGGCGATGCCATCGTGCGTTGTGGTTTCGATCGCGTCATAGCTCATTGCGTTGGGTCTCCTTGACCTGAGCCCTAGCAAGAGGCGCCGGTCCACGCCAACTGATCAGGGCATGCTGGTTAACCGCTTTTTCACCAAAATCACTTACCTCGGTCTGAGCTTATGAGGGTTTGGAGGAATTGCGTGGCTCGATATTCGGCAATGCCGGTAGCGGTTCTGTTCGCAGGAACGGTGATTTTATCATCTGGTGCGGAAGCTCAGGCGGCGTCAGCCAATGCCGTCGTTAAGGCAGGCCTCGTCAAGCCGTTGGCTCTCACTACCAAGCAGGATTTCGATTTTGGGCAAATTGTGCTGCCGCTTTCCGGCGGCGCCATTACGATCGCCGTTAGTCAGGCGGGCGTACGCACATGCCCTTCGCCAGCATCGTGCAGCGGCACCGCCAAGCAGGCCGTGTTCAACGTCCAAGGGTCCAATCAACAAATCGTCAAAATATCTGCACCGGCGATTACGCTCGCCAATTCAGCAGGCAACACGTTGGCATTCACCCCGAATGCGCCCGCAACAGTGACTTTAACCAATTCTGGCAATCCGGGGATTGATTTCAGCATCGGCGGGTCGATTTCCGTCAGCCCGACAACGCCGGATGGCAATTATACGGGATCGCTCGTTGTCACGGTCGACTATCAATAGTCGCGTTTGAAGTCCTGCCGCCAACGCGCTACATCGCAGGGCATGTACACGACCGAGATGACCAAGAATGTGCGGCCCATAGAGGTTGCCGAGGATCCCGAACTGGTCGCGGCCTTCGAAGCGCGCGTCGCGGCGGACGAGTTCATCGAGCCCAAGGACTGGATGCCCGACGCATATCGCAAGACGCTGGTGCGGCAGATTTCGCAGCACGCACATAGCGAGATTGTCGGCATGCTCCCTGAAGGCAACTGGATCACCCGCGCGCCGTCGCTTCGTCGCAAGGCGATCCTGCTCGCCAAGGTGCAGGATGAGGGCGGCCACGGTCTCTACCTTTATTGCGCGGCGGAAACGCTCGGCACCAGCCGCGAAGAAATGGTCGAGGCACTGCACAGCGGAAAAGCCAAATATTCGACCATCTTCAATTACCCGACGCTGACCTGGGCGGACATTGCGGCGATCGGCTGGCTGGTCGATGGCGCGGCGATCATGAATCAGGTGCCGCTGCAGCGCACCAGCTATGGCCCCTATGCCCGCGCCATGATCCGCGTGTGCAAGGAAGAAAGTTTCCACCAGCGTCAGGGCTATGAGGCGATGATGTTCCTCGCGCGGGGCACCGACGAGCAAAAGCGGATGGCGCAGGATGCGCTCAATCGCTGGTGGTGGCCGTCGCTGATGATGTTCGGTCCCCCCGACGACAATTCGCCCAACACCGAACGGTCGATGCGCTGGCGGATCAAGCGGGAAACCAATGACGAGCTTCGCCAGAAATTCGTCGATATCACCGTGCCGCAGGCGGAATATTTGGGCCTAACCGTTCCCGACCCCGACCTGAAGTGGAACGCGGACAAGGATGGCTATGATTTCGGCGAGGTCGACTGGGAAGAATTTTACGCGGTAGTGCGCGGTGAGGGCCCGGTGGCCAAGGAACGGATGAAGGCCCGCCGCGACGCCTGGGACAATGGTGCCTGGGTGCGCGAGGCCGCCGATGCCTATGCCGAGAAGCAGAAGGCGAAAGCTGCGGCCGCCTAGATTTTTTTGATTTCCGTCATTCCCGCGAAAGCGGGAATCCCGCTAATTGAATCAACGAGAACAAGCGGGATCCCGGCTTTCGCGAGGATGACGCAGGGGAAGGATACTACGAATGTCAGGTCACGATTGGCCGCTGTGGGAAGTGTTTGTTCGCGCGCGCGGCGGGCTTAGCCATCGCCATGCGGGCAGCGTTCATGCGCCCGACGCCCAGATGGCGCTGAACCACGCCCGCGACACCTACACCCGCCGGATGGAAGGCGTGTCGCTATGGGTGGTCAAATCGACCGACATCATCGCGTCCGATCCGGCGGAGAGCGGTCCGATCTTCGAACCCGCCGAAGACAAAGTCTACCGACACCCGACTTTTTACGAGATCCCCGACGAAGTGAAGCACATTTGATGAGCGACACCGCGACAATGGATGCGAAGGTGGACTCCGCGATATCTGACTATCTGCAGCGTCTTGGCGATGATGCGCTGATCCTGGGGCAGCGGTTGAGTGAGTGGTGCGGCCATGCGCCGGCATTGGAGGTTGACCTCAGCCTCGCCAACCTCGCGCTGGACGAGATTGGGCAGGCGACCAATCTGCTCGCCCTCGCAGGCGACGCGGACCAACTCGCCTTCCACCGCGACGTGCTCGATTATAAAAACTGCCTGATGGTGGAACAGCCCAATGGCGATTTCGCGCAGACCATCGCCCGCCAGCTGCTCTTTTCGACCTGGCAGCATCTTCTTTATCAGGCGCTGACCAATTCCGCTGACGAAGGTATCGCCGCCGTCGCGCAGAAGGCGGTGAAAGAAACCGCCTATCATCGCGAACTTGCCGCCGACTGGACGATCCGCCTTGGCGACGGCACGGAGGAGAGCGCCCGTCGCATGGCCGAAGGGCTCGACTGGAATTGGCGATTCATCCCGGAGCTATTCGAGGTGGACGAAACACTACAGGCGCTGGTCGACCAGGGAATTGCAGCTGACCCACGCTTGTTCGAGCAGGAATATCGCGATTCTATCGCTGCAGTTCTGGCCGAGGCCAAGCTTCAGGCGCCCGCCGATCAACGTCCGATTCTGGGAGGCCGCCGGGGGCATCATAGTGAGCATCTCGGTCACTTGCTTGCCGAAATGCAGCATCTTCCCCGCATGTATCCGGACGCGCGCTGGTAATGGCCGAACATTTCCATTCGTTGACGGTGGCCGAGATCGTTCCGGAGACGGACGACGCCAATTCGATCCGCTTTGCCGTGCCAGTCGAATTGGCTGACGCCTTTCGCTTCAAGGCGGGGCAGCATCTGACCCTTCGCGCACTTATCGGTGGTGAAGACGTGCGGCGCAATTACTCTCTGTGCGTGGCACCCGGTGACGGCGAGTTGAAGGTCACGGTCAAGCGGATCGCTGGCGGGGTGTTTTCCAACTGGGTCGGCGACAATTTGCGCGCGGGTGACACGATGGACGTGATGAGCCCGCACGGGTCATTCACCATCGATTTCGACCCGGGCGCTGACCGTCGCTACGTCGGCTTCGCGGGCGGCAGTGGCATCACACCGATCATCAGCCTCATCCGAACGGCCCTCGGAACTGAACCGAACAGCCATTTCACCCTGTTTTACGGCAACCGTGACAGCCAGTCGGTGATTTTCCTGGAAGCGCTGGCAGACCTCAAGAATCGCTACATGGGCCGATTTGAGCTGTTTCACTTCCTCAGCGATGAAGAAGGTGATTTCGATCTTCTGAATGGCATGCTTGATCGCGCCAATTGCGATGCGGCGATCAACGCCTTTGTTGCTGATCCAGCAGATGTAGATGCCTGGTTCATTTGCGGTCCCGGCCCGATGATGGACGCCGCAGAGGCGGCAATATTGGATAAGGGCGCGACAAGGGAGCGGGTTCATATTGAACGCTTTACCGCTGGTCGTCCCTCTGCCGCCGCCGCTGCCGCAATGGCCGCTGTACAGGCGGAGGCGCGCGGGTGGATGATGAGCGTCACGCTCGATGGCCGCACCCGCAAGGTCGAATTCGATGGACGGAATATCCTCGACAGTGCCCGCGAATCCGGATTGCCCGCGCCCTTCGCCTGCAAGGCCGGGGTGTGTGCTACCTGCCGCGCAAAGGTCATTCGCGGCCAGGTCGAAATGGCCGCCCGCTACGGCCTGACGGACGAGGAAATCGCCGCTGGCTATGTTCTTACCTGCCAGTCGGTCCCGCTCGGGAACGATGTGGCGTTGGATTACGACGCCTAAACCGCCGCGCGAACGTGACAGCGGGCGGTCAATCGGCTAGTTCCCCCTCCATGCTGGATAGTCCGATAACGACCGCGGGCGGGGGCGCCCATTTGTTCGACAATCTCGGGGCGATCAGGCCTGACCCGCTTCTTGCGCTGATTAATGCCTGCAACGCTGATACCCGGCCGGAAAAAATTGATGTCGGTGTCGGCGTTTATCGCGACGGCATTGGCAACACGCCCATACCGCCGACAGTAAAAATCGCCGAACAGCGCCTGTGGGAAGAGCAAAAGACCAAGGCCTATCTAGGTATGCGCGGCGATGTGCGCTTTACCCAGTTGATCAAGGAAATTCTGCTCGGCCGCCACGCGGACGACGACCGGATCGTAGGCCTCCAGACGCCGGGCGGTTGCGGTGCGTTGGCGTTGGGGTTCAAGCTGATCGCCCAGGCGCGGCCCGATGCGACCGTTCATGTCGGGGTGCCAACCTGGCCGAACCATCCGCCGGTGATTGAGGCCGCGGGACTGCGCCAGAAGGACTATCGTCACTACGAGAAATCTCAAGGAGCGCTTCGCTTTGATGAAATGACGGCGGCGCTTGAGGCCGCTGCTCCTGGCGACGTCGTGCTACTCCATGGTTGTTGTCACAATCCGACCGGGGCCGATTTGTCGCCAGAGGAATGGGCGATCGTTACTGACATTGTTTCGCGTAAGGGCCTGCTACCGTTCGTCGACATCGCCTATCAAGGCTTGGGCCGCGGTCTGGACGAGGACGCGGAAGGTTTGCGCGGTCTTCTGGACGCCGTTGATGAGGCGGTAATTGCCCAGAGCTGTGACAAGAATTTTGGCGTCTATCGTGACCGGGTCGGAAACCTGTTTGTGAAAGGGCGCACGGCCGAGGTCGCAAACCGCTCGCTTGAACATGTTATGCAAATGGCGCGGACCCTTTGGTCCATGCCGCCTGATCATGGCGCCGCAGCAGCTCGTATTGTCCTTGATGATCCAAGCTTGCGGGAACAATGGCGCGGTGAGCTGTCCGACATTCGTGATCGGATCAACTCGGTACGCAGCACGATTGCGGCCGCCGATCCCCGATTAGCTTTCATCGGGCGTCAATACGGCATGTTCTCACTGCTGCCGCTGTCGCCGGAACAGGTCATGTCGCTCCGTGAAAAGGACGCGATCTACATGGCCGATAGTGGACGGTTCAATGTCGTCGGGATGTCGGACGCGGATCTGCCGCGGTTCATCGACGCGGTAGTCGCGGCGATGGACGCGTGACCGTCATGGCAGACGCGGACTTTAAGGCGACGACCGATCTCGATTGGCGCGAAATTTCGCGCTTGGTTTTGACCAGCCGCGCGCTGGATGATCTGGAAGAAAACCGCCTCGTCCCCGAAAAGAAAGTGCTGTATCAGTTCAGCGCACGCGGGCACGATATGGCACAGGTCATGCTCGGCATGCATTTGCGGGAAGGCGACGCCGCTTGCGGCTATTATCGCTCGCGTCCCATGTTGCTCGCGCTCGGCGTCGATCTGGCCGACGCGCTTGGAAGCGGAATGGGGCGTGAAGGCGGCTATTCGGACGGCCGCGATATCGGCGTCGTGTTCAACTATCCCAATTTGGGCGGTGCCCATGCGCTTCCAATGTGCGGCGGGGTGGGCGCGCAATATGCGCCGAGCGCAGGCTGGGCGCAGGCTATTACTTACAAGGCCAAGGTCCTGGGCGAACAGGATGACGGTGCAATTGCCGTGGTTCTTGGCGGCGATGCCAGCTGTGCGACCGGTGGGTTTTGGTCCGCGCTAACAATTGCGACGACGCAACAATTGCCGCTGCTGTTTTACATTGAAGACAATGGTTACGGCATCTCAACGACGTCGGATTATCAAACACCGGGACGCGATATTGCGGCGAACCTCGCCAGCTTCAAAAATCTCGCCATCTGGAATGGTGACGGGACCGATCCCGAAGAGGCAGCCCGATTGATCGGCGAATCCATCGCCCATGTACGGGCGCGAAAAGGGCCCGCGCTTATCCGCCTGACTGTTCCGCGTTTGGAAGGGCATAGCTACCAAGATACGCAGGCGTATAAATCGCCGGAAACAATCGAAGCGGAGTGGGCGCGCGACCCGCTGCCGAAGTTGAAAAAATATGTTGAAGCGCGGCAGCTTGGCGGCATGGCCTGGGACGAGCTGGAAGCGCGCGTCGCCCATGAGGTTGAGGCAGCGCGGGCAGAGGCCGAGGCGCGTGGCGTTTCGTTGCCTGAGAATGTGACGCGCCATGTTTTCTTCGACGGCCAGATGGCACAGGTTGGTGGCAATGCGGGTGTGTCGATGGACGACACTACCGAGGTCGCGCATCCCGAGGGACAGCGGATTAACATGGTTACCGCCATCCGCCGCGTGCTCGATCATGAGCTAAGCCTCAACCCGCGTATGTGCGTGTTCGGCGAAGATGTCGGACCCAAGGGCGGCGTCCATGCGGTGACGCTTGGGCTGCAGGACAAATATGGCGTCGATCGCGTATTTGATACGTCGCTGAACGAAGAAGGCATTGTCGGCCGCGCTGTTGGCATGGCGATGGCCGGCCTGTTGCCTGTCCCGGAAATTCAATTCCGCAAATATGCCGAACCGGCGACCGAACAGATCAATGACTGTGGCACCATGCGCTGGCGTACCGCCAACCGATTTGCTTCGCCGATGGTGCTGCGCGTTCCCGGCGGCTTCTTCAAATGCGGTGATCCGTGGCACAGCCAGACCAATGAGGTGCAGTTCGTCCATAACCCCGGCTGGAAGGTCGCGGTGCCGTCGAACGCCGAAGACGCTGTAGGACTTCTCCGATCGAGCCTGCGCGGCCACGACCCCGTCCTCTTCTTCGAACATCGCGCGATGCTGGACGACAGCTGGGCGCGGCGACCGTGGCCCGGCGACGATTTCGTCATACCCTTTGGCAAAGCGAAGAAGACGCGCGAGGGTGACAAGATTACCATCGTCACCTGGGGCGCAATGGTGCCGCGCTGCGAAGTGGCGGCGGAGGGCGTCAGCGCCGATGTCATTGACCTTCGCACTCTCAACCCCTGGGACCGCGATATGGTGTTGGACAGCGTTCGCAAGACGCGTCGATGCCTGATCGTCCATGAGGACTTGCGCACCGGGGGGTTCGGCGCAGAAATTGCGGCAGTGGTGGCCGATGATGCGTTCCTTGACCTCGATGCGCCGGTTGCGCGTGTGACCATGCCCGATATCCCCAGCCCGCATCACCCCAAGCTTCTTGAATGGGCTGTTCCGGACGCCCAGGACATCCGCGCGGAAATCGACCGACTGATAGGGTTCTGATACATGATCGACGTTCGCGTTCCCGACGAACAGGAAGGCACAAAGGCAGTTGTCCGCGCCTGGTTGAAGCAGGTGGGGGAGGCCGTTGCGGTCAACGATCCGCTGGTCGAGCTTGAGACCGACAAGGTCACGCAGGAAGTGCCTGCGCCGGTTGCCGGGGTATTGGTTGAGGTGTTGCTGTCGACCGATGACGAGGCGATGCCGGGGGCGCTGCTGGCGCGGATTGATCCGAATGCATCGTCCGTTTCCGCCAGTTCCCCTGCGCAGGCAGGGGCTCAGTCCGAGCCGGAAGGGCGAGCAAATGGCACTGCTGCAGTTGGGTTACGCGCGACTGGACCGGTGCCTTTGCAGGGGAACAGCGAGTCCCGCCTCTCGCCCTCCGTCAAGCGCGCCTTACTTCAGAACAACATCGACCCTGACCATGTGCAGGGGACCGGCCGTGACGGGCGGATCACACGCGAGGATGTGGACCGGTTCGTTGAAATGGCGACGGTCAGCCAAGCTGACCCAATCGCTGCCGCCGAGCCGCGAAACTTCGATCCCGCCGACATTCCGCACGACCGGATGCGGTTGAAGATTGCGGAGAATATGGTGCGCGCTGTCAGCGAGGCACCGCATGTCACTGCTCTCTTCGAAGCGGATTTCAGTGCCATCGCTTCGCACAAGGCGGCGATGGCGGCTAAAGGCGTTAAGCTCAGCTACACCGCCTATCTGATCAAGGCCGCAGCCGACGCGATGGCAGTCGCCCCGGCCATCAACGGCCGTTGGGAACAGGACCGCATCGCTGTCGCTCCAACGATCAACATTGGTGTGGGCACTGCGCTTGGCGATAAGGGGCTGGTGGTCCCGGTGGTGAAAGACGCCGCGGCGCTCAGCCTCGAACAGGTTGGTGCGACGCTCGACGATCTCACCAGGCGCGCGCGCGCGGGTCAGTTGACCGGTGCCGACGTCAGCGGGGGCAGCTTCACCATCTCCAACCATGGCGTGTCGGGCAGCCTGCTCGCCAGCCCGATCATCCTCCATTCAGGACAAGCCGCAATCCTTGGCGTAGGCAAGCTAGAGAAGCGGGTCGTCGTGCGCGAGGTCGACGGGCAAGACGCGATTCTGATTCGGCCGATGGCTTACGTCACGCTGACGATCGATCACCGCGTCGTCGACGGGCACCAGACTAACGCATGGCTCAGCCGCTTTGTCGCAGTATTGGAAAACTGGCCTAAATCGACGCCCTCACCAGCGCCCTGACGCCGCGATGGCCGGAGTCATAGTCGAGCGTTGCGGCGAGGGATTTGGCCATGGCCACAACCAGCTTGGAGCCTAGCCCGCTGCCTTTTGGTCCTTCACCCGGCGTAATCCCGCGCCCATCATCTTCGACCAATAGCTGGAACTGGTGCGGGCTTGCGCGGCTAAGTTCGACGCGAATTTCACCCGCGCTGCTGGATTCATAGGCATATTTGCATGCATTAGAGACCAGTTCGTTGACGATCACGCCAAGGCTGACGGCCTTGTCTGGATGGAGGAACAATGCTTCCGCCTTCAGGGCGATGTTGCGCGGCGCCGCTGGCGTTGACCAAGTTTCCTGAAGCTCGTCGACGATCGCTGCGAGATATTCATCCATTGCCACCTGTTCGGCGTCCCCGCTGCTGTAGAGCTTGCGATGTACCTGCGCGATGGCGTCGATCCGCCGCTGAGTGTCGTCCAGTGCCTCGCGGGCTTCGTCCGTTTCCAGGGCACGGGCCTGCATATGAATAAAGGTGGACACCAGCTGCAGTGAGTTGGCGACCCGGTGGTTCACCTCGCGCAGCAGGGCCTCCAGCCGCTCATTCGCAGCGCGCAGTTTATCTTCTGCGTCTTCCTTTTCGGATTCTAGCCGCACTCGGGCCAATGCCAGCGTGAATGCCTGTTCCAGAAGGTCGACGAAGTCGGTGCCGACCGATTTCACCACATATTCATATGCGCCGGCCTTTAACGCGGCGACCGCGATACGACTTTCCTCCGAACCGGTAACGTACACGACCGGCGGGCAATGAGGCAGTTTGCGTAGCTGTGCCAATGTCGCAAGGCCGTCCATGACTGGCATGTAATGGTCGACCGCTATGATATCGAACGCCCCCGCTCGGGCCATTTCAACACCTTGTGCGCCGCTGTCCGCCGTTTCGACTTTATGGCCGCGGCGGGTCAGCGTTTTTTCTACCAACCTGCGTAGGCCAGCGTCATCATCAATATACAGGATGGTACGCGGCTGTTTCATCATTCCCCGCCGTTCGTTGGCACCTGAATTACCGACAGGAACAGCCCGAGTTGACGGATCGCATCGGCGAAACTTTCATAATTCACCGGCTTGGTGATGTAGACGTTGCAGCCAAGATCATAGCATCGCTTAATTTCGCGCTGATCGTCCGTTGTCGTGAGTACGACCACCGGGACGCGATGTAATTTCTCGTCGCCTTTGATCTTCGCGAGGATATCCGTCCCGCTCATATCGGGCAGGTTGAGATCAAGAAGTACGAGTGCTGGGCCATTTTTCGCCGGGCCTTCTGGCGCATTGAACAGATAATCCAGGGCGCTGGTGCCATCCAGAAAATGGCGCAAATCGTTCGAGATCCCAGCGCGCCGAATGTTCTTCTCGATCAGGCGAGCGTGACCCTCATCGTCCTCAATCATCACAATATTTACCGATTGCTGCGCGTTCATCCGACGCCTTCTCCTGAAAAATGCACTGGTAAATCAACGACAAAGGTTGAACCTTTGCTTAAGGCGGAGATCACGGTGACCGTCCCGCCAAGTCGATGTGCAAGCGATCTGACATTCGCAAGGCCAATGCCTTCGCCCTTTTGATCCTGTTGTCCAGAGCGTCGGAACAGCTCAAAAATCCGTTCATGATCTTGCGGAGCGATCCCGCGACCATTGTCTTGCACCTCAAATCGCGCCCGAGTGCCGTTGGTTGAACCCCGAATGACGATTTCACCGGGACGGCCAACCTCAAGATATTTGGTCGCATTCTCAATCAAGTTGGAGAAAATTTGTTCGATGACGAGGCGATCCTGATTAAGGTTGGGCAGTGGTGCCTCAATCCGAATCGTGGCTCCGCGTTCGTCGGCCGCAACGGCGAGACTGTCGGCGACGTCGCCGATAATGCGGTCCATAGGAAGATGTTCTGGGGTGAGAGTGCGCCGTCCCTGACGCGACAGATCCAGAATTGCGTTAATGAGCCGGTCCATCTTCTGGGTTGAGGTTCGGATAAATCCAATTGCTTCGGGCAAATCTTCCTTCACCGCGAACCGTACCTCATCCGTTACCCGCTCCGGCGTCTCGCTTGCGATTTGATCGACGAATTCCGATGCCACCTTGTCAGCCCGTTCCAGCTCTGCGGTAAAGCCCATCACGTTTACCAAGGGCGACCGAAGGTCGTGGCTGACGATATAGGCAAACCGCTGAATTTCCTCGTTGGCACGCTTCAGATCGGCGGTGCGCTCTGCAACCGCCCCTTCGAGATCCGTATTGAGGAGGTTCAATCGCTTCCGGCTGGCGAGCAGGTCAACGGTGTACCGACGCACAATGACGACCGTGGCAATGCCCGTAATCACCAACAATAGTGCCGTCACTGCCAGGGTAATCCCTACCAGGCGCTGACTCGCCAACTCCTCGGATTGCCGCTCTTCGAGAAGCTGGTCTTCCGTTGAGAGAATCGCCGCCGTGGCGACGCGAATATCGCGAATGGTTGAATGGTCGGCCTCAGTAGCAAACATGTCGCGTGCCGCCGCTACTTGCCCTGCACGCCCCGCACCCATGCTGCGGTCCATGTCGGCGATCAGCGATTTAATAAGCCGCCGCAGCTTTGCGATTTCGGCACGCTGCTGTTGATTGTCGATGGTCAGCGAGTCCAGTGATTCCAGAACCGGGGCTATTGGGGCAACGCTGTTTTCATAGGTTTCAGAACGCTCGGGGGCGGGGTCAAGCAAATATCCTCGCCTAGCAGTCTCTGATCGTTCAATCAGTTCCGATAGCTGGCGCACCTTTTCCTTGACCTGGAAGGTATGATCTACCTTTGCGTTGCTTTCGGAGCTGGCGCGGGCGCCGTAAATGATCGCGCCCATGGCTGCGAGCAGCAGCGCAAAGGCAAACACGATGCTGGCCAACGCCAATCGGTTGAACTTCTGCGTTTCGTAGCGAAGCAAAGGTGAGCCTACCCCCAGCCCCGACGAATCGGGGCGATACTGAACAGGACGGTCACAAAAAAGCTGAAGCCGTCGTGGTCAGTGATAGGCGGGTTCGGTTCAGTTGAGAAACGAAAAGTTTGAACCGGTGGTGTTGGCCTTAATGGGAGGCCGTTCAATGCAGCTCTGGCTTTGGTGCAAAGGTTGAAAATGCCCAGCCAATGAGCGCGCCGACGCAAAGCGGTCCGGGCAAAATCGGACCAATAAGGAAAACGGCGATCAGCATTGCCGCCAGCGGCTTGCCCATGCCGGCGGTGACAGCAGCAGTCATGGCCGCCACTAACGCAACGGTGGCAGGCGTTCCGGGGATGAGGGGCAAAACAACGAGCCCGACCGCCGCCCCGGCGAACAATAGGGGAAAGCAAGACCCGCCGCGCCAACCGGACCCAAGACAAAGGGCCATTGCAGCAATCTTTAATAGGGCCACCCCGATGAGCATCCACAGCGCGACCCCGTCGCTCCAATGAAGCAACTGCTCCAGTTCGTGATGACCGGAAAATCGGATAATCGGAAAGGTCGCCGCCAACGCCGCGAACAAGGTGGTTCCAATTATCGTCTGCGTAGTCGGACGGCCGAAGCGGCCGATCATGGACTGTACGCGCGGCAAGATCAGGAGAAAAACCAGCCCCACCGCAGCCCCCAGCACACCGGGCGCAAGCGCCCAGACGATGTCGTTGACGTCGCCGGTGGCTGCATAGGCGGGAAGGTGGACGCGCATACCGCCACCGGGCAAAATGCGCTGACCCACCAATATAAATCCAATGAGCCCGGCGACCGCCGCCAGGAACAGCTGCCATTTCGGCGTTTCCAGAGGCTCCTGGGCAATTGCAGCGCCGGCAGGCGGCGATCCATAAAGGCCGCTGAGCGCGCCGGACGCGCCGACCTCTCCAATCATTCGCGCCTCGGCGTGATTGCGGGCAAGTATCGCCGAAATGACCAATGACATTTCGGCGACGACAGCAAGGATCCCCGCTTCCGGCCCAATGGCGCCGCCAAACGCAATCGCGACCACGGCCATCGCGGCCAAGATCATCGTATTGCGCCAGCGACCTGTCTCGGGCGACCGCGCCTCAGCAAGTTGGCCGGCCAGACTCTCGCCCTCATACCAATGGCGCAGCACGGCGATCAGTGCGCCGCCGATCATGATCAGGACAAAAATATAAAGCGGGGAGGGGCGTTCAGGCCAAATCAGACCTGACAGCCCCTGCATTCCCCACAGGACAACGGCGGCGCAGGCGCCCGCGAAAAACCCATAGCCGCCAGCGACCAGCGGTAACCTCATTTGCGGTCCCGTCCCATCATGCGTTCCTTGCGATCGCGGCCGTCGTTAATGATGGTGTTGGCAACGGCAGAGGCGGCGGCAACAAAAATGCCAAGGCCAATCAAAACATAGAAGATCGTGAAAATCTTCCCCGCGTCTGTTTTTGGTGCGAAATCGCCATAGCCGATGGTCGCGATGGTGATCACAGAGAAATAGATTGAGTCAATCATACGCCAGCCCTCCACCACATTGTAGAAAAGCGAAGCGATAGTGATCAGTGTCAGAGACAACGCCAGCAGTCCGCGTACGCTTGGGTCGCGTAGCGCCCGGATCAGCCCATGAATCAGGTCTCTCAGCGGCATTTTCCCCCCTCAATCAGATAACCCAGTGCATGCTTCCCGAACCAGCACTATACCGCTTCGATGATGGTGGCGTTGGCGATCCCGCCGCCTTCGCACATCGTCTGCAGCCCGTACCGCTTGCCACGGGCCCGAAGTGCATGGATCATCGTCGTCATCAGTTTAGCCCCACTGGCGCCGAGCGGGTGGCCGAGTGCGATAGCGCCGCCGTTGACGTTGAGCCGTTCGGGGTCGACATTCGTTTCCCTTAGCCACGCAAGCGGCACGGGCGCGAAGGCTTCGTTCACTTCAAACAGGTCAATCTCGTCGATGCTGCGGCCTGCCCGCTCCAGCGCCCGTGCCGTGGCGGGGATGGGTTCCATCAACATGATGACAGGATCGCCCGCCGTCACGGCCAAGGCGTCGATCCGCGCGATCGGCGTCAGGCCATGGTCTTTCAGCGCCTTTTCCGACACAACCAACACACCGGATGCGCCATCACATATCTGACTGGCGTTGCCGGCCGTGACCGCCCCGCCGGGGGCAATCGTATTCAGCGCTGCCAGCCCTTCCATTGATGCATCGCGGCGTACCCCCTCATCATAAGCATGCCGAGTGGCATTGCCCTCCCTGTCTAGCCCATCGAGGATCAGAATTTCATCATCGAATGCGCCGTCATCGATTGCGGCGGCGGCCTTTCGATGACTGTCGAGCGCGAAGCTATCCAATTGATCCCGGGTGAAGCCATAGTTTTGCACAATCATTTCCGCGCCGGTGAACTGGCTGAATTGGTCAACGCCGTAGCGGGTCTTGATGGATTGCGGCCAAGGCCCGGTTCCCAGTCCTGCCTGCGCCGCCAAAATGGTCGGCGACCCCATCGGCACGCGGCTCATGCTTTCAACGCCAGCGGCGATGATAACGTCCTGCGTTCCGCTCATCACGGCTTGGGCGGCGAAATGCAGCGCCTGCTGGCTGGACCCACATTGACGGTCGATGGTGACGGCGGGAACGCTATCAGGAAGTGCGGACGCCAGCACCATATTGCGCCCGATATGGAAACTCTGTTCACCCACTTGGCTGACGCAGCCAGCAATGACGTCTTCAATGGCCGCCGCATCCATTCCGCTTCGGTCGATCAGTGCATTGAGAACCGCCGCGCCAAGGTCGGCCGGGTGCCACTCACGCAATGCACCCCCTCGGCGCGCACCGGCGGTCCGGACGGCTTGGACGATATAGGCTTGCGGCATGGAAATCTCCGTTTGGCGTCTTGGCGCGATCAGGCGTTGGCGGCGTTTGGTCGGTGCGACAGCAAATGGTCGACGACCGACGGGTCGGCCAATGTCGAAATGTCGCCCAGATTGCCGGTGTCATTTTCCGCAATCTTGCGAAGAATACGGCGCATTATCTTGCCGCTGCGTGTCTTGGGTAGCCCAGGCGCAAATTGGATCACATCGGGGGACGCGATGGGCCCAATTTCGTGCCGCACCCACTGCACCAATTCCTTTCGCAGTGCCTCATCGCCTTCAATTCCCGCGTTAAGGGTCACATAAGCGTAGATGCCCTGGCCTTTGATGTCGTGCGGCATGCCGACGACAGCGGCCTCCGCGACGTCTTTATGCGCGACGAGGGCGCTTTCTACTTCGGCCGTTCCCATGCGATGTCCGGACACATTGATGACGTCGTCGATGCGCCCCGTAATCCAATAATAACCATCCTCGTCACGGCGGCAGCCGTCGCCCGTGAAATAATAGCCGGGGAAGGTGGAAAAATATGTCTGGAAGAAACGGGCATCGTCGCCATAGACGGTGCGCATCTGCCCAGGCCAGCTATCGGCGATGGCAAGACAACCATCATTCGCGCCATCCAAAATATGGCCTTCACTGGTTAACAGAACCGGCTGTACTCCGGGCAGCGGTTTGGTCGCGCTGCCCGGCTTGAGATCCGTCGCGCCGGGAAGGGGTGAAATGAGAATGCCGCCGGTTTCCGTCTGCCACCAGGTATCGACAATAGGGCATCGACGGTCGCCAACGACCCGATGATACCATTCCCAGGCTTCCGGATTAATCGGCTCTCCGACCGTGCCTAACAATTTCAGCGACGAGCGGTTTGTGCGGGTGACATATGCATCGCCCTCGCGCATCAACGCGCGCAGGGCGGTCGGCGCGGTATAGAAAATCTCGACTTTATGCTTGTCGATGACGTCCCAGAAGCGGGAGGCGTCGGGGTAATTTGGCACCCCTTCGAACATCAGGCTGGTCGCGCCATTCGCCAGCGGCCCATACACGATATAGCTATGCCCTGTGACCCAGCCGACATCGGCCGTGCACCAATAAACCTGTCCAGGCCGGTAATCGAATACATATTCATGGGTAAAACTGGCCCAAACGGCATAGCCGCCCGTGGTGTGCAGAACGCCCTTGGGCTTGCCGGTCGATCCGGAGGTATAAAGGATGAACAGCGGGTCTTCCGCATTCATTTCCAGTGCCGGGCAATCGGGTGATGCGTCAGCCATTGCATCGACCCAGTCAATGTCGCGTCCGTCAGCCATCGATACGTCGCCGCCGGTATGTTTCAGAACAATCACCCGCTCGACCGAGGGTGTGTGCTCCAACGCCTCGTCGACATTGGCCTTCAGCGGGATCCTTTTGCCGCCGCGATTTCCTTCGTCAGCGGTAATCACGATTCGGGAATCGCAATCCTCAATGCGCCCCGCCAGTGCCTCCGGCGAAAAACCGCCGAACACAATGGAATGAATGGCCCCGATCCGCGCACAGGCGAGCATGGCAACGGCGGCTTCCGGGACCATCGGCAGATAAATGGTGACGCGATCGCCCTTTTTGGCCCCGTTGGCGATCAAGACGTTGGCAAAGCGGCAAACATCTTCATGAAGTTCGCGATAGCTAATCTTGCGTACTGCCGCGTCGGGATCGTCGGGTTCCCATATGATCGCGATCTGGTCGCCGCGGTCGGCAAGATGACGGTCCAGGCAGTTTGCCGATAGATTCAGCGTACCATCGGCGAACCAATGAATTCGGAAATCGGATTCGTTGAAGCTAACGTCCTTCACCGTGGAGAAGGGTTTAATCCAATCGATCCGCTGTGCATGGTCGCGCCAGAAACCATCGGGGTCGGCGACCGACCGATGATACATTTCCTCATAACGCTCTTTGTTGACGAGCGCCTGATCGGCCCATCGGGATGGGACGGGATAGACCGTGTCGGCCATGCCTCCGGTTCCTCTCTTCTACTTTCCTGACAGACTAACGCCTGAACGCGCCAATCAAAGCCCGGAAATATGCAAATCGAGCATAACTCGATCGCAGGCGGAATATTGAGGGAAAACATGGCGCACCCCGCTTGGTGATGTTGGGCACTCAGATCATTGGGAAATTTGTGCCCCTATCGAGATGTGATGTCCGAAATGCGCCCATTGCCGCCATTGCGCGTTGAGATCGCTGCTCCTGAAAGCCGTCGTTAGTTCATCTGCTCCGCGCCGCGATCTGAAGTGACGTTAAACCAAGCGACGGTTCGCTTTCACCCATCGTAGGTCTTGAGCGACAAAGATGAACGTCGGCCCGTCGTCGTCTCCTAACGGACCGCTACTCTGAAAAAATTCGGGGTTGATGTAGGGGCCCGCGCGACCGGGCCGCTGGCGGACCCTGGCAAGCGCCCCTATGTCCCTGCAATGGCGACCCTTGCGACCAGCACCCGCGAGCAGCTCGGCCGGATTGCTTCGCCCGACGAGTTCGAACGACTGGCGACGGCCGTGCTGCGAACGGCGGCACCGATCTACGCGGCGCTCCTTGCCGTCGGGATGAACCCAGCGGGGCGCGCCGTGCGCTCTCCCGTCGACGGGATCGGCATCCATCGCGGCAGAGGCGGCCGCGAGCTCCTCCTCATCCAGCATACGATCACCGCGCGTCCTGGGCTTAGACGGAAGTGGCTGGAGCCCGAGACGGGTGACGTCGCGAAGGCGCGCAGGATCCTCGACGCCGAACGGGCGCGACGAACGGTGCGACGTGCAAGGCTCGTGCTCGCCAGCAGCCAGGATCCGGACGAAAGGCTGATCCGCGACGTTCATGCAGCTGCGGGGGCCGACCTCGATGTCGACTTCTGGCCAGGATCGCGGATTGCCGACTTTCTCGATCGCAATCCCGAAGGCCAATGGCTGCGCAAGCAATTGTTCGGCGTCGAGCCGGAGCGCCTGTCGCGCTCGCTGCTGGACACGATCGCGCGCCGCGGCCTCGATGACTATCTGCCGCTGGTACCGCGCGAGGAAGTCGTGGAGCGGTTGCTTAATGATCGGCTGCTCGACTTCGCCCGGGCCGGCCGCGGCGCGGGCTTCCTGATCGGCGGTTCCGGCCTCGGCAAAAGTACGGCGTTGCGTGCGCTCGGCGAGCAATGGCTGACGGATGGCGGGACCACCTTGCTGGTCCCGCACGAGCTCGTCGAGCAGGCCGCCGGGATCGAGCAGGCCATCGCCTTGGCCTTGCGCCGCTGGGCGCCCGGTCTCGACCCCGCCTGCGGCTCCGAGGCGCTTGCGCTTGCAACGCCCGACCAGCCGCTGTTGCTCATTGTCGAGGACGTGAACCGGTCGGCGAACCCGCAGCGCCTAATCGAGCGGCTGCTGGGCTGGTCACTGCCGCCGCGGCCTCGTGCCGACGGCAACGCCGGAGGATTGCGCTGGCGGCTGCTGTGCCCGGTCTGGCGCTCCAATGCCGGCCTCGCCGACACGCAGCTTCGCGCCCATGTGCTCGATAATGCGCTGATGGTCGACCGGTTCGAGCCCTCGGAGGCTATGTCCGCCGTCGAGCGGCGGGCGAGTGCCGCGGGCGTGCGACTGACCGAGCTCCAGTGCAGAGACCTTGCGGCGGCCCTTGGCGAGGATCCGCTGCTGATCGGGCTCAACGCCGACTGGTGGGGACAGCGGCCGGGCGATGCGATCCACGCCTATGTGGAGGCGCAGATCGCGGATGCCGCGGATGCGTCGCTGCTCGCGAGCGACCTGCGAAGCGCCCTCGACCGGCTTACGGAATCCTTGCTGCTTTGCCGCCGCCTCTATCCCGATTGGGACGAGGTCCGCGGCTGGTTCGATTGCGACGCGGACCTGCTCGCCAGCTTGCGGCGGCTGGTCGTACAAGGGCGGGTCGTTGCGCTCGATGCCGCAGCCGGCGACCGTCTCAGCTACCGGCACGATCGCGTGCGCGACCATCTGCTGACGGGAGCCATGGCACGCCTCATTGCCGGCGGACGGTTGCCGCCAGAGCTCTGGGCGGACCCCTTCTACGCCGAGCTGATCGGCGGCGCGCTTCCGCAACTTCCGCATGCGGCCGTCGCCGAGGCCATGCGGTACAACCCGCCCGCGATCTTTGCTGCGCTCCAGTCCCCCGATCTGGACGCGGAGCACCGCGATGCCCTGGTCGAGGCCGCGTCGCAATGGATCGGCTCCCCGGCATTCTCCGCGCCGTCCAGCGACTATCAGCGCCATCATGCGATGCGCTATCTCGCGCGCACGGACGCGCCGTTCGTGACGGCGCTCGCGGCCCGTTTTCCGGCGAGCTTTCCGCGCTTGGAAGCGCTGGTGCGCAATGGTGATGCGCGCGCGGGCGCGAAGCTCTGCGAAAGGTCCGGGCCGGGGATGAACGACCCCTGGCGCGACCGCATGATCGCGCACGCCTGCGCGCACCACCCCTCCTTTGTCGCCGACATTGGCAGATTCATCGCCGATCCCGCGGTCTCCGGGGACCTCCTCGAGGGCGCGCTCAACCTCGCTGGCGAAATCGGCGACCCTGCGCTGTGCGATGCCCTTGCCGCGGGCTGGGAACGAACCGATGGCAGTCCGCTCTCGACCGGCTGGCTTTGGGCGGGGCTGCGCTGCTGCCCGCCGGTCGGCCATCCGCTCGCGGACGGGTTGTGCGAGGCCTGGGCGAAGCTTCCGACGCGGGTCGGCAAGCGCGGCGACACGCGCGATCGCCATCCACGCTGGGACATCGCCGGTCATTCGCTCGGCTCGGCGTTCCGCCGCAAGCCGGAGCCAAGCGCCATTGCTTTCCTGCTTGCGCGGGCGCGTGACGACCGGCGGCTGCGCCATGTGCTGAGCTCCATCCTTAGGGAGGTCGATCGGCCCGAGGCGATCCTCTACATGGTCGACCTCGCCGCCCATTTCGGCCGCCGCGCCGAGGCCAAGGGCATGGTCAACTTCCTGTCGATGGATCTTCCGCGGAGCTGGTCGCCCGATCAGCACGGCCGCGCGCTCAGCCGGGAATCCCGCGCGGCGCTTGAGCCTGTCTGGCGCGACCGGCGGGTCGGCCCGCACCGGCGCAAGATGGCTTTTCGGGTGTGGAGCCGGACGCCCGAGCGCGCAGACGTTGCTGCAATGGCATTACTAGAGCGCGATCCTGTTCTTGCCGATGCAGCACTTGCCGCCCGTCTCGAGGCCGGCGATCGCAGCGCGCTGCCGCTCCTCCGCAAGCGCATCGCGTCGGGCAGCAGGTCCAATTATTGGTGGTACCAGGCGCGTGGCGTCGGCATTGCCGGACTCGAGGGCGAAATCGAGTATTACCTGGTCGAACGGGGGCTTGAAGATCAAGCCGACGGCCGGGTCACGGACTCCGATCATATCCTCGCCGAGCTGCTGATGGACTCGCGGAGCGCATTCGCCGAGGAGCTTCTCGTGCGCCACTGGGATCGGCTCAAGGCCAGTCCGGACTTCGTCCAGGCTGCCTTCTATCTTGCGACGCCAGGCACCGTCGCCCTCGCGAGGTCGGCGGTCGAGGAGAGCAGTGATCCGGCGGCCCTGTTCGAGCACATCGACATGCATTGGGGGATCAAGACCCAGGGACGGCCCGGGATCACCGTCCTCGCGCAGCTGCAGGCGCTCGAGCCTTATTATTCGCTGATCAGCGAACATCATTATGGCGACCTTCGGATCTCCGGCTTCTTTGGCGCAGCGAACGCGCTGGGCGCGCTGAAGTGGCGCAAGGAGCATCTCGACCCGCTCCTTGCCGACGGGCGCCGAGGCTATTGTTCGGCCGATCCCAAGGCGCTGTTCGCCTCGCTCGACGAAGAGGTCGAGACGTACAATCGCTTTGCGCGTCGCCATTTCGGGATTGATCACTGGATCGAGCGGCGCGAACAAGAGCTGTGGTCGCGGCGAGCGCTGCTCGACTTGGTTGCGCACTGGGCCGCTGATCGTGCCAGCGGGGATGCGGCAGCGCTGCTCTGCGAAGCGCTGCTCGGTTTCGGCGAGCGCTCCGATCTAGCGTTGCTCGACCGGCTTGAACCACGGCTGCAGGCGGCAGCGAACGATTCGATCGCAAATTGTACATACGAGGTTCGGAGACGTTCGCTCGAATGAGCGGTCATCGGTTCCGTTTTAAGCACTGCGCGGAGGCGCCATTCTCGATGGCTCGTGCAGGTTATTCTGCGACCGGCTCAATGAAGAACGCCATCGGGACGTTGTGCAGGTGATGCTCAGAACTCGACATGAGCAGCAACCGGTTCACGGTGTTGTCCTGAATGCCGCCGAGGGGGAACAGACCGTGTATCCTGCCGTGGGTGAATGACCTGACGGACCTCCTCAAATGCTTCTGAGAATCGCGGTGCAGTCTGGCCATGCGGGAGGCCAGTCCCGCTTCCCAGTTTGGCTTCGCACCGCGGCACGGCAACTCAGCGAGGTAATTGAATGCGTCGCGCATGAGGGGCCCGTATCCATCGAACGCGCCAGTCGCAGCCACCGTGAAGAAGTCTTCCAAGTCGTTCACGAACCCCACAGGTGACGCGGCCAGCGCCTTCGCGAAGCCGGGGATCTCCATCGCTTGCCCGCCGCCACGCGCCACGGCCATCTGCATCTCGCGCCAGCGATGCGGCGAGTCCGTCACGATGGAAGCGCCCGTTGCCTGAGCGATGTAGAGCGCCATCTCGAAGTTCGGAGCCATGCGCGAGAGGTTCAACTGCCCGCCCCGGCCGTCGCCGAGCAGTCCGTCCTGGACGGCCGCGAGCGGGTCCGACTCCTGCAGCTGGCGAATGCCTTGAATGACCTCTTCGACACCTTCGTCGTCCAGGTCCGGCGAAGATCTGCGCAGTTGTTCGCGCAATCCTTCGGGCGGCATCGACATGAGGCTCCGGCGCATGTCCAGCTCAAGCAGCCGCTTCATCCGCGGCTCGCCTTGCAGGGAAATATCCATCCCGGCAGATCGACTGCGAGCCATGTGGAGCATCTGCTCGTGCAGGTGCAGGTCGAACGCCGTTGGGTCCGGGATCAGGTTGACGTAGCCGGTCTCTACAAGCGGAATGAGGGTCAGGAAGAGGAATACCGTCTTAATGAAATCCTGATGGTAAGAGTGCGGATTGTCGATCGGGCTCATCTCCGGACGGATGTTCGCTGCGTGAACGAAAGGATTCTCGATGATCAGCTCGCCGAAATAGAGCGACGAACCAAGCGCGAATTCCATGATCGCCATCGGGTGCAGTGAGCCTGTATAGACTGCCCGCGGCCGCCCATCGGGCTTCGGCAGCAAATGCAGAATGTCGGTCTCGATAGGCCAAAGCGCACGGTAGAGGATGTGCACGTCGCGGATCTGCTCGTCCGTGATGCTCCGGCGAATGTCGAGCCAGTCACGGCCTTGGTCGAGCCCTAAGATATTGGTGATGCCTCGATAGAGCATCAGGTTTCGCTCCCGGATGCCCCGTTCGGCCCAAGTGGGCCGCAGCTTCGCCGGCAGCGGTTTGCAACAGTTCTTGAACTTCATCCCGGATCCGCATCCGCACGCATCTCCGGGGCGTAGGTCCTTTTCACTGACTTCCTTCTTCAGGAAGTCGCTCTCCTTTTCGGTACGGCCAAAGGAGTCCTGATAATGGACGGTCCCATCTTCGAACTGGGCGTACATCTCGCCGCCGAAGTGGAACAGGGCCCGCTCCGGCGGACGCAGGACGCCCCGTAAGTCCGACCACTCGGCCTCGTCACCGAGCTCAGGATCGAGCCACTCCTCACGGCCTGCAGCAATGAATCGTCGAGCACGCGCCTTGATAATGCGGTTGATCCGGCCAACCTCATGGGGGTTCAGCTGGCGCAGGCGGGCGAAGGCGTCCGTCCGCACCATCGACGTGCGGAAGCTACGCGCGAACGTCCGCTTTTCGAGCGGCGGTGCATCGGGGTCCTTTGCGTATTCGAGGTTCGTGAGAATGAGGCAGTGATCGCGGTCGAGCGGATAGATTGTCTGCGAGGCCTTCAGGGTGATGGAGGGATCGAGCGGGTACCGGCAGCCTTCAGCCTCCGGCGGTACCGCGTGGTTGTAAACGGTGACCGGATGGTCACTGATGATGAACTTTACGTCGGAGTCGACGGCCGACACTATCTCGCGGACACCCTCGCTCCAGATGGTGCAATGCATGGCTTGTATGCCCTGCATCTCTATCATGAGCTCGTTCTGCGACAGTTTGGGGTAGCGGCTTTTTAGCCAGTCGAGCCCCTTGGGCGTCCGGAGCTTCTGAATGTCGATGAAGCGGAACAATGTCTGGAAATGATGATGCCACTCCCTCACATCCTCGCCGATGAATGCCTTGATGGCGGCCGCGCCGTCGGTGTCGATCGCCCCGAACAGACGCTTTTCAATCTCATCATTGACCGAGGCGCCGAAGAACGTCGTGTAGAGATCGCGCTGGACGAAGCACTGCTTGGGAGATGATTTGAAGCGCGATCGGCCACGCCGCCTGGAGCCGTCAGGTAGATGGTGCTCCTGCGGTTGCAGGTCTCGATATGCGAGCTGACCGGCGCCGGGCTCTAGAAAACCGCGCTGATACCAGATCGGGACGTAGTGGTTGTCTCGTGTAAACGACATAGATGCTAATATGGTACTTCTTCGGGCGGGTTAGAGTGCTTCCCGAAAACCGTCATTCCGCTGACGGCCAAGTTCAGATAATCCGGACTGCCAAATTCCCTAAAATCCTCGCGAACGAACTTACGTCACATCAACTTCAACAACGGTTATCGCTCCACCATGAACGGCCCTTACGGCGTAAGTGAGACATGGGGGTAACAAGACTTCAGATTCATGTGAGCGGTAGCTATGGCCCAACAGTGCTCGGATGGGGCGCTGCAGCCGCAATATGTAGATGACGGGACTACCGGAGACGTGTGCTGCACATGTGATCGCGAACCACCGTCCTACCGTTGCGTCTAAGGTGGCAGATACGAAAGCGGGATAGGGCGAGGTGATGTCGAGCGCGCGATCGCCACGGCCATGAAACAGCACTTGGCCAAGCGGAAGCTGGACCTGACTCGCCGCAATTTCGCCGCTGAGGCCCGTAACGAGTGCGGTCTGCCCGTGTGTGGCCGTACCTGCTGACATGGCTCTCGCCGCGTCGTTGTATTGCCTGGAGCTCTTCCGATACTTTCGAAACTCCGGCGAATTCTTCAGCAGCGACCGTGCTCTCAGCCACGAGCGCATGTCAGTATCCGCCGCCAAACGATTTCTAATGTGCGTCTGGAGTGCCGCCGCGACGCCCTGTCCATTTTGAGCCAAGTGGAGGGCAAGGTCCAACGGGGTTGGCAGTGTTAGTGGAGCTGGCATTGGCATCCAAGGTCGATTAGGTCTTGTTTGGAATGACCAGTTATTCAGGTCCAAAATCGGTAGTGGCGGCTTTGGGGCCATTTAGATCTCTTCAAGCAACAGTGGATTACTTTCGGCCTTTTCGCGCCGATTGAACAAACGGCAGTAATGCTAACGTACGCGCATGCAAGCGGACCGACCGCTTTCGGCCAAAAGCGAACTGGCCGCTTTCATTGGTTAAGTATGGTTTTCGTTGTGCGTCTCACCTCCATAGCCTCGCTTGAACAAATGCGCACGGTGGTATTCGAGGTAGTCCGATTGTTTGGGTGAAAAGGCTCCGACGGTGTGGATGTCGTCGAGCCCCCATGCGGTCCAAACTTAGAGCTTTACGAGGTTCGACCTCAGGACTGTGCCGTTGTCTTCAAAACTGAGCAGCCCCCGATCGAACAAGCGGTCATGGCCTGCAATGACCTGGTGATCATCATCGACGAGTGCCGAGTTACGAAACCCGAAGCGCCTGATGCTGTCGGCAATTCTTGCAAACCTGCTCCTTCGAGTGGGTGCGCGGATTGTCCGAATGCGGTTTCAGGCACGACGGGTCCAGGTGGACGAGCTTCTGTTCGTCCAGCTGTGGGATATCTGATATGTCAAAGAGCTCCTTGGTTAAGGGAGCGCTCCGCTAGTCAGCGTTTGGAGGTCTTTTCTTTCATGGACTATCCGCGAAGCTGGTGCCGGGAAGGGTGATTGAGCGGCGATCTGCCACTTCCATACTGCAACTCGCGCGCCACGGTCTCTGCAGCTTCGTGAATCGGGGATTCGTCCGTTCTTTGGCCGATACGCCGGTTGGATCGACGTTCATGCCAGATAGACCTTACCTCGTCGTCGATAAGCAGGCTGGCCCACGTCAGCCGCCCAAAACCGTGATCCCAGATGAACTTCCGCCCGCGCCTGCACTGAAGATTCCTCGCAGCGGCCTTCGCAGCAAGGTCACGAAACAGTGGATCATCAGGCGCGTCTGCCTGGTTTGCAGCAATCGACGCGAGATCCGCGGCAGTGATATCCTTCCCGGTTTCGCGCCGATGGTAGAGCCAGGCAACGTGGATGGGGCTGAACATCTGGTAGGGAGAAACTGCTTTCATATACTCGCTCCAGCAATTGAGGCGAATCGCCCAGCAGCTTTTTCGCGGCTGTCAAACCATCATTTGGCCGATGGAATATCGGTTCATGCTTACCATCGACGGCAATATTGATCTGCATCATCGCTGCATGTCGTGGTCGGTTTAGCTTCTGATCCCAATATCTAGGGGGTCGCCATGTTTGATTCGGTGCTTTCGGAGGACATTTGGTCGAAAAAGTACCGTTACGTCCCAAGGGACAACACCGACGAGGCAGCGGAAAACGACTACCGTGCGACAATACATCGGGTATCGCGGGCATTGGCAGAAGCGGAGAAAAAGCCGGAGCGCCGGAAATGGGCAGCGCATTTTGCCGCCGCGATGGAAGACTTCCGCTTCATGCCGGCCGGCCGCGTAATAGCCGGTGCGGGCACGGGCCGTGACGTCACCTTGTTTAATTGCTTCGTGATGGGAACGATCCCGGACAGTCTGGGCGGGATTTTCGACCATTTGCGCGAAGCGGCACTGACGATGCAACAGGGCGGCGGTGTCGGCATGGATTTCTCGACCATCCGGCCCAAGGGTGCGCCGGTTCGGGGCGTGGGCGCGGACGCCTCCGGCCCACTTTCATTCATGGACTGTTGGGACGCAATGTGCCGGACGGTCCAGTCAGCCGGCGCGCGCCGCGGCGCCATGATGGGTTGCCTGCGGATCGATCATCCCGACATCGAAGCCTTCATCGATGCCAAGCGCGATGCGACGCGGCTGCGCAATTTCAACATCTCCGTGCTGGTCACCGATACGTTCATGCAAGCCCTCGGTGCCGACGAGGATTGGCCGCTCATGTTTGACGGAAAGACCTACACGGTCGTGCGGGCCCGGGACCTGTGGAACCGGCTGATGCGCGCGACCTATGACTGCGCCGAGCCCGGGGTCATTTTCATCGACCGGGTGAACCAGGCCAACAATCTTGCCCATTGCGAAACCATCAGCGCGTCGAACCCGTGCGGCGAGCAGATGCTGCCGCCCCATGGGGCGTGTCTGCTTGGGTCGATCAACCTAGCTCGCCTAGTTCGTAACCGGTTTGAAGAAGCCGCAGGTATCGACAAGGATGAATTGGCAGAGCTGACCTGCACCGCCGTGCGGATGCTCGACAATGTGATCGACGTGTCAAAATATCCGCTGCCCCAGCAGGAAGCGGAAGCAAAAGCGAAGCGACGGATCGGGCTCGGCATAACCGGTCTCGCCGATGCCCTGCTATTCTGCGGCATTCGCTATGGGTCAAGCGAGGCGGTGAAGAAGACCCAGGACTGGCTTTCCATCATCAAGCGTGCGGCGTATCGCGCCTCGGCGGAACTCGCGCACGAAAAGGGCGCGTTTCCACTTTGGAACAGCGCCATGCTCGACTCCCACAACCTGGCGGACCTCGACGATGAAACCCGCGCGCTCATCACGCGGCACGGCCTTCGCAATGGCTGCCTGACCTCGATTGCCCCCACTGGCACGACATCTCTGCTTGCAGGTAATGTTTCATCCGGGATCGAGCCGGTGTTTGCGTTCAGCTATGAGCGCCGGATCCTAAACGGGGACGGCGAGGCGCGCGTCGAGCCGGTCGTTGATTATGGCCTGAAATGCTGGCGCGACGCCAACGGTGACAAGGCGCCACCCGATGAATTGTTCGTGTCCGCGCAGACCTTGTCGCCGGCCGACCACCTCGCCATGCAGGCGGCTGCGCAGGGCCTGATCGACAGTTCCATCTCCAAGACGGTCAATTGTCCCGAAGACATCGATTTCGAAGATTTCGCGGACATCTATGTCGAAGGATATCATCTCGAATGCAAAGGGCTGACGACCTATCGACCCAATGCGATCACCGGTTCGGTCTTGTCCGTTTCGAAGCCCGAGCCGAAGCATGATCCGCTACCTGAATTGTCGGCGCGGACGGAATGTCTCACCGGCTCGACCTATAAGCTGAAATGGCCGGAAAGCGCCCATGCCGTCTATGTGACCATCAACGATCTGGTTGATGGAGAGCAGCGGCGCCCATTTGAGATGTTCATCAACTCCAAGAACATGGAGCATTATGCTTGGACACTGGCCCTGACCCGGATGGTCAGCGCCGTTTTCCGCCGCGGCGGCGACGTGACGTTTGTCGCTGAGGAGCTGAAGGCGGTATTTGATCCTCGCGGCGGCGCCTGGATGCAAGGGCGCTACATCCCGTCGCTGCTCGCCGCCATCGGCGACGTTGTCGCCCGCCATATCGGGGGCATCGCTGCAACAGAAGTGATTGGCGCTACACCGCGTAGCGCCGTTGCCGCCGGACAGCAGCATGGCGGTTGTCCGCAATGCGGATCAGCTGCCCTGGTTAAGGCCGAAGGCTGCTTGAAATGCACCGATTGTGGCTATTCAAAGTGCGGATAGGCTGGCGCAAGCAGCGATTGGCGGTTCATCTGGCAACGACAATGGCCTATGGTCGATTCTCGGTGTTCGACTGAACATCGAACAACCGATTCAATCATTTTGGCCAAGGCCAGCAGACGTGCTGACGCGATCCGACGTTGATATCCCGCCGCTGCCCGCAGGCCACCCTTGCGGCAGCTGCTCCGTTCGCTTGATCAGCTTCTGTCGTCGGCTTCCCCCGCATACCTTGTGCAATCTTCGATCCAGGGGCACGCGAATGCGGTTGGGGCCGGACCAGCCCCTGTTCTTTGAAGGGGAAGCGGCAGGACGCATCTTCATGCTCACAAAGGGATTTCTGAAACTCTATTCGTTGCTCGGCGACGGTCGGCGGCAGATAACTGGTTTCATGTTTCCCGGCGACTTCATCGGTTTCACGACCGACGATGAATATCTCTTCTCGGCGGAGACTCTAACGGACGCCGAGCTGTGGGCGTTTTCAAAATCGGGTTTTGCCGAGTTTTGTGGTTCCAACCCGGACGTCCAGCGAGAGCTTTTCCACCTTGCCGCCCGCGAAATCGCGGCGGTTCAGCAACAGATATTGATGCTGGGGCGGAAGAATGCCGCCGAGCGCATGGCCAGCTACCTCAGCATGCTGCTTGCCCGGTTTGAGAGGATATCCGGCCGGCACGAGTCCATCATCGAGCTGCCCATGACCCGGATCGACATTGCCGATTATATTGGGCTGACAAAAGAAACTGTCAGTCGAATGATCGCGGAATTGCGGGATCGCCGGCTGATCCGGCTCGTTAATCAGGACCGGGTCGAAATTCTCGACCGCAACCGGCTTGATATTCTGGCCGAGGGCTACGGTGGCTCATAGGCGAAATGCACGAGAGCAGGATGGCCGGTTTCCAGCCCAGTCATGTCATGGGTCAGCCGCGCTGCATTAGCATTGAACTGACGGCATGGCGTGCGAACGGCAGGCGCGCGCCGGCAAGGATTGCCGCATTTCTCATGATTTTGGCCATCAGTCGTTCATCGGTGAATAATCCAGCGATGGCGTTGGTCGCCTGGTAGAGCGGAAATGTCGCCGCCCGATGGCCCCGCTCATAACGTCGCAATATCGCCGGATCGCCAACGTCGCCGCCTCGCGCCATAACCTGCGACAGCAATCGTCCGATGCGATCAGCACCCGATAGTCCCAGGTTGAATCCATGGGCGGTGACAGGATGCATGCCGACGGCGGCATCCCCGGCGAGCGCGACCCGATTGCCAATGAAGCGATCTGCATAGGTGGTCGTCAGCGGATAGACATGCGGTCGGGTGATTGTTCGTACCGTCCCGCACCGCAGGCGGAATCGTCGAGTTAGTTCCTCGTCAAGGGCATCGGGCGGCAGGGAGGCCAGCTGACGAGCCTGGCCATCCACCAGTGTGAGGACCGCGGAGGATTGGAAGGGACCAAGCGGCAGCAGCGCGAGAGTCTGGCCATGATCGAACCATTCGGTCGCGACATGCCCATGATCGCGGTCATGCTGGATTCGGCAGACGATCATGGACTTGCCGATGCGGTTCTTGCGGGCACCGATTCCGACCTGATCGCGCATGTAGGAAAAGCGTGAATCCGCCGCGATCAGCAAATCGGCTTCCAGCTGCTCGCCATTGTCGAGCTGCACCATCGCCGCGTCGCGTCCGACACTGGCCGCAGTGATCGAGTGCCCGGTTCGCCAGTCGATGTTGTCCTGTTCGGCTACCGCCTCATAGAGGGCCCGGCGGATCATGTGGTTGGACACCAGGCTGCCAAGGCGATTGGTGGAATTGCGCCCCGGATCGAAGATCAGCGACACCGGCGATCGACCGTTGCGGACATGGGCCTCGCGAAGCGGGAAAACCTCATCGACCGGGATTCGAGGCCACA
Source organism: uncultured Sphingomonas sp. (assembly GCF_946478955.1). Next base: position 46,703 of record NZ_CAMLDL010000005.1, read on the forward strand.
CACCGAAGTCACGCAATATTTTGATCGATCGGTGGGTCAGCGCAATTTCTCTGCCGTCAGGCGACGGATCAACAAGGTCTGCCTCCGTCTGCTTCTCGACAATGGTGATCGTCGCGGGCGTCGCCGCGAGCGACCGTGCGATGGATAGTCCGGCCGGTCCTGCCCCGACGATAAGGATCCGATTTTTCATCTTACAATCTCCTCGCCCCTCCCTCGCACCGGGCATCGCCGTCTGTATTGAGGCAGGTCAAAATGCACGGATGTCGATTTGTGCGCGTTTAAGTGCATGAATTGACCCAGGGGTCGTCGCGTGAGACGGCTTGTCGGCATGATAGACAGAAGCTTGAATAATACGGGACGAAAATGATGGGCGGCGATGCACCGGCGATCGTCATTGCCGCAGGCGGGGACGGGTCGCGCATGGGCGGCTCCAAGCCGCAGCGGTTGCTGGCTGGCCGGCGGCTCATCGATCATGCTGCGAACTGGGCGAGGCAGCGGTCGGATAGCATCGCCCTCGCCGTCAGATCCGGTGACGATGATCTGGGTACCGGCCTGCCCATATTGATTGATCGAGAGGCGGGCATCGGGCCGATCAGCGCGCTCGCCAGCGCGATCCGCTTCGCCCGCGACCATGGCCGCAATCAGGTCGTGATGATCGGGTGCGACATGCCGTTTCTGCCGGATGATCTTGTCTCGCGACTGCGCTCGACGCTGGCCGATCATGGCGCGGCCATGCCGGTGAGCAATGGACGACTCCATCCCATGGCATCCTTGTGGAAGGCGGATGAGTCGGCGATTGACGCCTATATGGCCAAGGGCGGCCAATCGCTGTGGCGCTTTGCCGAAACCGTCGGGATGGTGCGGGTCGAATGGACGGAGGCGCTTAATCCGTTCGCCAACATCAACGACCCGCGATCCCTTACCGAGGCGGAGGAGTTGCTGCGAAGGCGAGGAGGCTAAAAGGCGATCGCGCGGACCGGTTGGCCAACCGCCTTGGGGCCTTCTCCAGCTTCGCAGCGGATGAGCCAATCCGCCGACACCATCGCCGCTTGTGACCCGCTGTCCTGATTGCCGGTCGGAACGAGGCCTTCGTCGTCCCATCGCGCCCGAACAAAGGTCTCGCGTCCGCCGGTCGCGGTAATGGGCCCGGCCAGGGGCAGGGTCTGCCAGCGCATGACCTCCTCGGTCGACTGCCCTTGCAACCGGGCGAGCAGTGGCAGCAGGAACAGCCGCGCCGTCACCATGGCCGAGGTCGGGTTGCCGGGCAGGCCCAGCACCCATCGACCCTTGGCGCAACCGACCCAGACCGGCTTTCCGGGCTTGATCGCAACCTTCTCGAACAACAGCTGGAGGCCATGGGGCGCAAACATTGCCTTGGCGAAATCCCGCTCCCCGACTGACGCGCCGCCGGTGATGATGGTGAGGTCGGCCATGTCCAAAGCACGACCCGCCAGCGTTTCCAGCGCCTCCAGATCGTCCGCCCCGGTTTGTCGGTCCATGACAACCCCACCGGCATTGGTCACCATCGCTGCGACGCCGAAGGTGACGCTGTCGGGGATGGCATCGGGTTGCTGCCAGGCGGTTCCGGGCGGTTGCAATTCATCGCCGGTGCCAATGATGGCGACACGCGGACGCAATCTGACCATGACGTCGGCAACGTCGGCGGCGGCAGCGGCGACCATCGCGCGCGGACCAAGCCGGGTCCCGGCGTCCAGCAACATGTCGCGCGCCCGGAAATCGCTGCCTGCGGCCCGCACATGCCAACCGGGGCCATAGCCATCGGCGAATTGCACAAACTCGCCATCGCGGCTGGCATATTCCTGCATGATGCAGCGGTCGGCGCCGTCCGGCATCGGCGCTCCGGTGAAGATACGCACGGCCTGCCCAGCCTCAACCCGACCGGCGAAGCCCGCACCGGCACGCGATTCCCCGATCAGTTGCTGCGGTTCGCCCGCCCGGGTCGAGGCGTGGATGACGGCATAGCCGTCCATCGCCGCCACCGCCTGTCTCGGCGCATCGCTGCGCGCAAACAGCGGCTCGGCGAGAATCCGCCCGGCCGCTTCGCCGATCGCTATGCTTTCCAACCCCAGCGTTTGGGCCTCCGCTCCGATCAGCCGCTGTGCTTCGTCAAAATCGATCATGGACAGGTCCAGTCGCCCGACCGTCCGCCTGCCTTGGCGGTGACGCGGACGTTGCCGATCACCATCGCCTTGTCGACGGCCTTCAGCATGTCGAACAGGGTCAACGCGGCGACCGATACGGCGGTCAGCGCTTCCATCTCCACGCCCGTCCGTCCGCTCGTCCGCACCTCGGCGCGAATGGCAAAACCGGGCAGCGTGTCGTCGATCTCTATTGCCACTACCACCTGCGAGATAGCGAGGGGGTGGCATAGCGGGATCAGATCGGCGGTGCGCTTGGCGGCCATGACGCCCGCCAGCTCGGCGGTCGCAATCACGCTGCCTTTCGGGGTGGTGCCTGCGCGGACGCGCTCGAGCGTCTCGGGCGTACAGACTAGCGTGGCTTCGGCAACTGCACGGCGATCGGTCACCGCCTTGTCGCCGACGTCGACCATCCGTGCCCGTCCGTTTTCATCAAGGTGGGTGAGATCGGTCACGCGCATAGTCCGGCAAGGCGCGGGACCTGCCCGGCGATGGAACAGGGGCGGTAACGGCTGTCGAGTTCAAGACCCAGGACCAGGTCCCAGGCGTCGCGGCAGGCACCCGTCGAGCCCGGCACACAAAAGATGAAGCTGTCGCCAATCTGCCCGGCGAAGGCTCGCGATTGCAGGGTCGAAACGCCGATGGTTTCCATGCTGGCATGGTGGAAGACCACACTGAAGCCGTCCATCACTCGGCGCAGCAGCGGCATCACCGCCTCTGGCGTCACGTCGCGTGGGGTAAAGCCGGTGCCGCCGGTGCTGATGATAATGTCGACGCTCGCGTCGTCGGCCCATGCCAGCACCTGGCCACGGATCGTCTCGACGTCATCGGTCACGATGGTGCGGGCGGCCAGATGGTGACCGGCGGCGGTCAGCCGTTCGGCCAGCAATGCGCCGGAACTGTCGGTCTCCGTCGTCCGCGTATCCGACACGGTCAGCACCGCGACGTTGAGCGGGTGGAAGGTCAGCTTGGGGTCAATTCCGGCCATTCGTCAGTCCTGTGTGCTCGCCCATCGGGCGGTATCTGCCCTATCGGCATCGGTCGGTTCGATCCAGCAGTGGCCATGGGGCCCCTCTTCACGCTTCCAGAAAACGGCTTCGGCTTTCAGCCGGTCCATCAGATAATCCGCCGCTTCAAATGCCGCGCGGCGATGGGGGGAGGCGGTTGCGACGAACACAATCGCCTCTCCGGGAAGGATCGTCCCGGCGCGATGGACGACAAGGCTGGCGGTAATCGGGAAACGGGCGTGCGCATCGGCGACGATTGCTTCCATCGAACCGAGCGTGACGCCGCGATAGGTTTCGAGGATGAGGGCGGTCAGCGGCTGCCCGTCTTTGCCCGTCCCCCTTGCGCGCCCGGTAAAGCTGACGATTGCCCCTTCGTCGTCCAGCGCAGCGATAAAGGCCGCCAGACGCTCGGCTGGGTCAAACGGCTCGGTAGCCAGTTCGACATGGGCACTCATCCGCCGGATACCGGTGGGAACAGGGCAACGCGGTCGCCGACGGTCACCGCATCGCTCGCGGCGACGATGCTGTCGTTGACGCAGGCGCGCACTCGACCGCTGACCAGCGCGGCCTGAAGCGACGGATAGTCCGCGGCGATCTGCGACATCATGGTGCCGACTGTCATGCCGCCTTTGGGCAGGGCAACGGCGATCACCCGGCCATGAAGGTCGGCGAATTGGCCGCATAGTTCGACATGCAACGTCTGCTTGCCCATTTTAGCCACCAATCGACGCGAGATGCGGCGTCGCACCGCTATTGCCCTCGTGCAGGCGGTGGGCGGGAGCCTTGGTCGCCGTGAGCGTACGAATATGCTCTTCCAGCGCGTCCGCCGACGTATCCGCTTGCAGCAAGGGCCGCAGGTCGATCCCGCCGTCACCGAACAGGCAAAGGTGCAGCTTGCCGTCCGACGACAGGCGCAGGCGGTTGCAACTGGCGCAGAAATCCTGCGCATAGGGGGCGATGATGCCAATCCGTCCCGACATACCGGGATGGGCATATTCAACCGCCGGTCCGGCCCCAGGCGCGCGCGCGATCCTGACCCAGCCCGCCGCTTGCAACTGCCGGGCAACGGCCTGCCCCGCCAAATGTCGCTCCTTGAAGAAGGCGGGATTGTCGTTGGTGCGCATCACCTCGATGAACCGAAGGGAGAGGTCATGCGTCGACACGAAGTCGATCATCGACGACAGCTCGTCGTCATTGATCCCGCGCATCAGGACCGCGTTCAGCTTGACGCTGTCGAACCCGGCATCCTTGGCGGCGGCGACGCCGCGCAAGACATCGGCCAAACGATCATGACCGGTGATCGACGCAAACCGCGCCGGGTCCAGCGAGTCGATGCTGATATTGATGGCGCTCACGCCCGCCGCACGCCATTCTGCGGCATTGTCGGCAAGGCGATAGCCGTTGGTCGTCATCGCCAGGCGGCGGATGCCGGGCACCGATGCGATGGCGCGCGCAATCTCGGTGAAGTCGGAACGAAGTGTCGGCTCGCCTCCCGTCAGCCGGACCTTCCAAAGGCCGAGACGGGCGAAAACCGTGACGGCGCGAACCATTTCGTCAATCGACAGGTTGGCGGGGCGCCCCGGCTGCTTCCTATAGCCGTGGGGCAGACAATAGGTGCAGCGAAAATTGCAGACATCCGTCAGCGACAGACGCAGATATTCAAACCGTCTGCCTATGGCATCGGTCAGCCGCGACGCCTCGTCATGGCTTATATTCAACAGGTCAGCGGTCCTGTTCGTCGTCATTGTACAAGCGGCCCCTCGGCGGTTGGCAGCTCGACTCCTTCGATCGCCGCGCCGCTCACCAGGATGGAAAGATATTGCGCCATGGCTCGTCTGCTGCTCGCCTCTTCCAGATAATCCCGGATTGTCGCCTCAACAAATTCGAATGGCAATTGCTGACCGTCAACGCGTCGGCCGGCCCTGATGACATGGACCCCGAATGGAGACCGCACCGGCTCAGGACATAGCTCACCTTCCGCGAGCGCGAACAGCGCTGCTTCGAACGACGGCACGGTTTGGCCCTTGCCGATCTGGCCGAGGTTGCCGCCCTGCTCTTTTGACGGGCAGGCGGAGCGTCCGCGGGCCAGATCTGCAAAGCAGTCCGGGTCCTTTTGCAGCTGGCGGATCGCCATCCGCGCGTCGCCGACAGCCAGGCTATAGGCGAATTCATCGTCGGGCTTTGCCGCGAAGAGGATATGCTCCGCCTCGACCAATGTTTCGCTGGAAAAGCGGTCGGGATGACGGTCGTAGAACCGCCGCGCTTCCTCTATCGTCGCCTGTGGTACGCGGATCGCATTGGTCAGTAGCGCGTCAATTCGGGCATCGTCATCGGCCAGGGTGCGGCCCTCGGTGTCTTGCCGCTTGTCGGCGACGATGGCCATTCGATCGGCCTCGTTCAACAGCAGCTGACGTACAACCAACGCTTTCGCCGCTGCGTCCCACGCACTGTCGGCATCGGGCGCCGGATGATTCTGCGCTTCGGCGGCAATAGCGGCGGCGGAAATTTCCTGGCCCTCGACCCGCACCGGGCTCCGTTCAATGACGTCAGCCATTGGTCAGGCTCCGTCGCGTGCGAACGATCTGATAACCGCTGCGCCACAGGTAGCGGACCGGTGCGGACAGCATGTGCACCAACCGGGTGAAGGGGAACAGCAGCAGGATCGTCAGGCCAAGGAACAGGTGCAATTTGAAGATCAGCGGCACGTCTTCGACATAGGCCGACGCGTCGGCGTTGAAGGTGAAAATACCCTGTGCCCAACCCATGAACTTCACCATCTCGCTACCGTCGAGGTGCTGCGCCGAAAGCGGAATGGTCGCGAGGCCAAGCCCCAGCTGAATCCACAGTAGCAGGATGACCATATTGTCGCTGAAACTGGAGCTGGCGCGAATACGCGGATCAAAGAACCGGCGGTGGATCAGCAAGGTTGCGCCGATGATCGCCATCGCACCGGCGATCCCGCCAACGCCCATGGCCATGATCTGTTTGGCCTCATGGCTGATGCCGAGCGTGTCGAAAATCACGATCGGAGTCAGAAGGCCGACCAGATGCCCGAAGAAGACAATCAGCACGCCGACGTGGAACAGCACTGATCCCCACATCAGCTGCCGCCGTCGCAGCAACTGGCTGGACCCGGCTCGCCAGCTGTAAGGCTCCCGGTCGAACCGGATCACCGATCCGACTGCAAGAACGGTCAGCGCGATATAGGGGTAAATGCCATAGAGCAGATAATTCAAGAAATGTTCCATGGTCTCAGTTCCTTGTCTGCGGCGTGGCGGCTTCGGGCTGGCGCATCCGTTGCAGCATGTCATCGACTTGCGGGCATGCGGCATTGGGGTTCGGAGCCGCTTCGGACGTGAAGCGGATTTCCTCTTCCGCCCATTGCTTGTCGAGTGCTTCAAGGTCGGCGGGATCGTTGACCGGAGACAGCGCCTTCTGTCCCTCTTCGTCGATCTCCACCTCTGCGATGTCGCAGAGCAGGCCGAGCAACGGGGCATAATCGGACTCTCGCTCCGTCAATCGACCGGTCAGCGCGACCAGCACCACGCCCGGTTCCGCTAGCGCCTCGCGTGCCTCGGCTTCTGGCAGGGTTGAGCAATAATCGAGAAACAGCGGCAGATAGTCCGGCAATTCGTTACCGGTCGATTCCAGTCCGACATCGACATAACGCTGGCGAAGATCGACCATCGCCTGACCACGATCACGGCTTTCGCCATGGACATGCTCGAACAGGTGCAAGCTGTGGGCACGGCCACGGTCGAACAGTTCGACATAGCTTTCCTGCGCATCGTAAATGTCGCTGGATGCCAGCCGGGTGAGCAACGGGTGCAGCCGCTTGACGGTGTCAGCAGGGAGAAGCGGGTCCGCCGCCAACCGCTCGCGAATGTCGCCGCAGGCCGACTGAAGCTCCGGCGTCGGATATTGCAGGAGCAGCGAGAAGAGGTGGAGCGAATTCATCAGAACACCTCCGTCGGGGTTTGCAGCCGCTTGCGCGCCTGCCCGCCGAACAGGTTCGGTTCGCTTGATCCGCTGGAGCAGCCGTTGCCGAAGGTGAAGCCACACGACCCGCGTTCGGCGAACATGTCCTCCGTATCTTCACGATGGCCGCTGGGGATAACGAACCGATCTTCATAATTGGCGATCGCCATGATCTGGTACATTTCCTCAATCTGCTCGCCGGTCAGACCCACCGCGGTCGCGATGCCCTCATTATGGACGCCTTCGATCGACTTGGCCCGCATATAGCCGCGCATCGCCAGCATCCGCTCCAGGCAGACCGCGATCGGCTCCTCCTTGCCCGCGGTTAGCAGGTTGGCGAGATATTTGAGCGGGATGCGCAAGCTACGAATGTCGGGCATTCCGTTGTTGACCGAAATCTGCCCGGCGCTGGCCGCCGAATTGATCGGCGACAGCGGCGGTACATACCAGACCATCGGCAGGGTGCGATATTCGGGGTGGAGCGGGAAGGCGACTTTCCATTCCATCGCCATCTTGTACACCGGCGAATGGCGGGCGGCCTCCAGCCACTCGTCGGGGACCCCATCCTTGCGCGCCTGTTCGATCACCGCCGGGTCATGGGGATCGAGGAAGATGTCGAGTTGGGCCTGGTACAGGTCCTCGACATCCTCGACGCTGGCCGCCTCCTCGATGCGGTCGGCATCATAGAGCATCACCCCGAGATAGCGGATCCGGCCGACACAAGTTTCGGAACAAACCGTCGGCTGCCCCGCCTCGATGCGCGGATAGCAGAATATGCACTTTTCGGACTTGCCACTTTTCCAGTTGAAATAGATTTTCTTGTAGGGGCATCCCGACACGCACATGCGCCAGCCGCGGCAGGCCTCCTGATCGATCAGGACGATGCCGTCCTCCTCGCGTTTGTAGATGGCGCCGGAGGGGCAGGCCGCGACACAGGTCGGGTTGAGACAATGTTCGCACAATCGCGGCAGATACATCATGAAGGTGTTTTCGAACTGGCCGTACATCTCCTTTTGCACGCCTTCGAAATTATAATCCTCCGACCGTTTGGAAAATTCCCCGCCCAGGATTTCTTCCCAGTTCGGGCCCCATTGAATTTTCTCGATCCGCTCGCCCGAAATCAGGCTGCGCGGCCGGGCGGTGGGAAAAGCCTTGCTTTCACCGGCTTTCTGCAAATGCGCATAGTCAAAGGTGAAGGGTTCATAATAATCGTCGATCTGGGGCAGGTCCGGATTGGCGAAAATCTTCGCCAGCAGGCGCCATTTCCCACCCATGCGCGGGCGGATTGATCCGCTGGCTGTTCGGGTCCAGCCGCCGTTCCAGCGCTTCTGGTTCTCCCAGTCCTTGGGATAGCCAATGCCAGGCTTGGTCTCGACATTGTTGAACCAAGCATATTCCATGCCTTCGCGACTGGTCCAAACATTCTTGCAGGTCACGGAACAGGTATGGCAACCGATACACTTGTCGAGGTTCAGCACCTTGCCGATCTGGGCGCGAATTTTCATGCTGCGGTCTCCCCTTCGGCGAGGGCTCCCTCGAGCCAGTCGACCTTTTGAAGCTTGCGGACGATCACATATTCGTCGCGGTTCGACCCGACCGTCCCATAATAGTTGAAGCCATAGGCGAGCTGGACATAGCCGCCGATCATGTGCGTCGGTTTCAGCACCGCGCGCGTGACGCTGTTGTGAATCCCGCCGCGCTGTCCGGTGAGCGGAGAGCCGGGCACGTTCACAATCTTTTCCTGCGCATGGTACATGAACAGCGTGCCTTCCTTCATGCGCTGTGACACCACCACGCGGGCGACGAGCGCGCCGTTACTGTTGAAGGTTTCGACCCAGTCATTGTCGACCAGCCCGGCCTTCGCCGCGTCCACCTCGCTCATCCACACGATCGGTCCGCCACGCGACAGGGTCAGCATCAGCAGATTGTCGGTATAAGTCGAATGGATGCCCCATTTCTGGTGCGGGGTGATGAAGTTCAGGATGACGTGCGGCGCATCCTTGGCGACGTCGATCATCGGCTTCACCGCCTTCGTATCGATCGGTGGTCGATAGACGCAGAAGCCTTCGCCAAAGGCCCGCATCCACTTATGATCCTGATAGAGCTGCTGCCGCCCGGTCAGCGTCCGCCACGGGATCAGTTCATGGACGTTGGTGTAGCAGGCGTTGTAGCTGACCTGCTCGCTTTCCAGGCCGGACCAGGTGGGTGAGGAGATGATCTTGCGCGGCTGCGCCTGAATGTCGCGGAACCGGATCTTTTCATCCTCTTTCTCGACGGCCAGATGGGCGTGTTCGCGACCGGTGAATTCTGAAAGAGCATTCCACGCTTTCACGGCGACCTGGCCATTGGTTTCGGGGGCGAGCATCAGCACCACCTCGGCGGCGTCGATCGCGGTGTTGATCTGCGGCTGGCCCTTGCCGGGCCCGTCCTCCAGCACTCGGCCGTTCAGATTCCGCAAATTCTCGACCTCGCGGTCAGTGTTCCAGCCGATGCCCTTACCGCCATTGCCCAGCTTCTCCATCAGCGGGCCGAGTGACGTGTATTTCTTGTAGATCTCCGCATAATCGCGTTCGATCATGGCGACGGTTGCCATCGTCTTTCCGGGAATCGGTTCGACCTGCCTCAGCCCCCAGTCCTCAACATCAAAAGGCTGGGCGATTTCATTCGGGCTGTCATGCTGGATCGGGGTCAGGACCACGTCCTGTTCAACCCCCAGCACTTCCGGCGCGATGCCGGAGAACGCCTTGGCGATCCCCTTGTAGATTTCCCAGTCGCTGCGCGATTCCCATACCGGATCGACGGCCGCGGACAGCGGGTGGATGAAGGGGTGCATGTCGGACGTGTTGAGATCGTCCTTCTCATACCAGCTGGCCGTCGGCAGGACGATGTCGGAATAGACGCAGGTTGTCGACATGCGGAAATCGAGCGTGACAAGCAGGTCGAGTTTGCCCTTGGGCGCATCCTCATGCCACTTCACTTCCTTGGGCATTTTCGCGCCCATTTCGCCCAGGTCCTTGCCCTGCACGCCATGCGCGGTGCCGAGCAGATGCTTCAGGAAATACTCATGCCCTTTGCCCGACGAACCGAGCAGGTTTGACCGCCAGACGAACAGGTTGCGCGGCCAGTTGACCGGATTGTCCGGGTCAAGACAGGACAGCTGCAGCTCGCCGCTCTTCAGCTTTTCGGCGACATAATCCTTCGCCTCCATGCCGGACGCCTTCACGGCCTTGCCCACCTCCAGCGGATTGGTGGCAAGCTGCGGTGCCGACGGCAGCCAACCCATGCGTTCGGCGCGGACGTTATAGTCGATCAGGCTCGCGTCCCAATCGCCATCGGGCGCGGTGGGCGACAATATCTCCTCCACCCCCAACGTTTCGTAGCGCCACTGATCGGAGTGCGCATAGAAATAGCTGGTGCCGTTCATGTGGCGCGGCGGCCGGTTCCAGTCGAGCGCAAAGGCGAGCGCTGTCCAGCCGGTCTGCGGGCGCAATTTTTCCTGCCCGACATAGTGCGACCAGCCGCCGCCCGACTGGCCGATGCAACCGCACATCACCAACATGTTGATGATGCCGCGATAGCTCATATCCATGTGGTACCAGTGGTTCAGACCGGCCCCCAGAATGACCATCGATTTGCCGTTGGTCACTTCGGCATTGGTGGCGAATTCGCGGGCGACGGTGATGATCTTGTCCGCCGGGACGCCGGTGATCTTCTCGGCCCAGGCGGGTGTGTAGGGCAGCATCTCGCCATAATCGCGCGCGACGTTCGCGCCGCCGAGGCCGCGATCCAGACCATAGTTGGCGCACAGCAGATCGAACACGGTCGCGACCAGCGCCTTGCCGTCGTTCAGCGCGATTTCACGCACCGGCACGCGGCGGTTGAGCACATCGGCGTGGTCGGTGCCTTCGAAATAGTCGTGGTCGCGGTTGCCGAAATAGGGGAAGGAAACGTCGACGACCTCGTCATGCTGACCGTCCATAATGGCGGTCATGCGCAGCTTGGTTTCGGCGCCCGCTCCGTCCTTTTCCTCAAGGTTCCATTTGCCATTCTCGCCCCAGCGGAAGCCCGCCGAGCCGAGCGGCGCGACAAGTTCGCCGGAGATGTCGTCAAAGGCGACTGTCTTCCATTCCGGATTGTTCTTTTCGCCCAGCGCGCCCTTGATTTCAGACGCGCGGATCAAACGCTCCGGAATATAAGCGCCACCCTTGGGCACCAGCCGCACCAGCATCGGCATATCGGAATATTTGCGGCAATAATCTTCGAAATATTCGGCCTGGCGATCAAGATGATATTCGCGCAGGATCACATGGCCCATCGCCATGGCAAGCGCGGCGTCGGTGCCCTGCTTGGCGTTGAGCCAGATGTCGGCAAATTTCGTGGCCTCGGCATAGTCGGGGGACACCACCGCGACCTTGGTGCCGCGATAGCGCGCTTCCGTCATGAAATGCGCGTCGGGCGTGCGGGTTTGCGGGACGTTTGATCCCCACAGCATCAGGAAGCCGGAGTTGTACCAGTCGGCGCTTTCCGGAACGTCGGTCTGCTCGCCCCAGGTCTGCGGGCTGGACGGCGGCAGGTCGCAATACCAGTCATAGAAGGACAGGCAGGTGCCACCCAGCAGGGACAGGTAACGGGCACCCGATGCATAGGACACCATCGACATCGCCGGGATCGGCGAAAAGCCGGCCACCCGGTCGGGACCATAGGTTTTGATCGTATAGGCGTTCGCCGCGGCGATCATCTCATTGACCTCGTCCCAGGTCGACCGGACGAAGCCACCATGACCACGGATTGCGGTATAGCTTTTGCGCTTGACCGGATCGGCGACAATCGAGGCCCAGGCCGCGACCGGGGTGCGGATCGCCCGCGCCTCGCGCCACAGCTTCAACAGCCGCGACCGCACCATCGGATATTTCAGGCGCTGCGCGGAATAAATGTACCAGCTATAGCTCGCGCCGCGTGGGCAGCCGCGCGGTTCATGGTTGGGCAGGTCGGGCCGGGTCCGGGGATAGTCGGTCTGCTGCGTCTCCCAGGTGATGATCCCGCCCTTGACGTAGATTTTCCAGGAACAGGAGCCAGTGCAGTTCACGCCATGGGTCGAGCGCACGATCTTGTCGTGCTGCCACCGCTGGCGATAGCTTTCCTCCCACGCGCGGCTCTTGTCCGTGGTGACGCCATGGCCGTCGGCGAATTTCTGCTTGGACTGCCGGAAAAAGGTCAATCGGTCGAGCAGCTGGCTCATGTGACAACTCCCTGGATATGGGTAGGTGTGGAACTTGGGGATGAGGGAGCTCGGCCCCGCTCTACATCGTGGAGCAGGCCGCCTCGTCGAACATAGATGTACCAGGTCAGCAAGGCGCAGCTGGCGTAGAACATGAAGAAGGCGATCAGCGCCCCCACCGGGGACCCTGTCGATGCAATCGAGGTGCCGAAGCTCTTCGGGATGAAGAAGGCGCCATAGGCCGCGATTGCCGACGTGAAGCCGACAATGGCTGCCGATTCCTTCTCTGCCTGCCGGACCAGTTCGGGCGCCGACAGGTGCGGCATCAGGCGCGGTACTTCCAAGCGCATGATGTTCGGGATCATCTGGAAGGTGGAGGCATTGCCGACCCCGGTGATCGCGAACATGAAGACGAACATGCCGAGGAAACCCCACCAGTTGCCCGCCTCCAGGAAGTAGATGACACCGAGCACGCCAAACATCATCACTACGAACACCCACAATGTGACCCGGGCGCCGCCCCAGCGGTCGGAAATCCAGCCCGTAGCGGCCCGGCCGATCGCCCCGACCAACGGGCCGAGGAATACATATTTCAGCACATTGACGTCGGGGAACTGATGCTTGGCGAGCAGCGGCAGACCCGCTGAGAAGCCGATGAAAGATCCGAAGGTGCCAGTGTAGAGCCAGCACATCAGCCAGTTGTGCTTGCGCTGGAAAATCACCGCCTGCTCGGCAAAGCTCGCCTTGGTGTCGGCGATGTCATTCATGCCGATCCAGGCGAGCACGCTGCTGGCCATGATGAACGGCACCCAGATAAAGCCGGCGTTCTGCAGCCATAGTTGACCGCCGTCCGACGATTGTTGCGGGGTGCCGCCCAGCACTCCGAAAACACCGACCGTGATCACGAGCGGGATCAGGAACTGCATCACCGACACGCCCAAATTGCCGAGGCCGGCGTTGAGCGCCATCGCATTGCCCTTCTGCGCTTTCGGGAAGAAGAAGCTGATGTTCGACATGGAGGAGGCGAAGTTGCCTCCGCCCAGACCGCAAAGCAGCGCCAGGACCAGGAAGATCAGATAGGGCGTATCGGGATTCTGGACGGCATAGCCGATGCCAAAGGCCGGGATCATCAATGACGAGGTTGACAGGGTCGTCCACAGACGGCCGCCGAAGATCGGCACCATGAAGCTATAGAAAATCCGCAGCGTCGCACCCGAAAGGCCGGGCAATGCCGCCAGCCAGAACAGCTGGTCCGTGGTATAGTCGAACCCGATCGAGGGCAGTTTGGCGACTACCATCGACCAGACCATCCACACCGCGAAGGCGAGCAGCAGAGCGGGGATCGAGATGTAGAGGTTGCGGCGGGCCACACGCCTGCCGGTCGTCTCCCAGAATTCTTCATCCTCGGGCCGCCAGTCGGTCAGCACTTTGGTCGGTTGGGCGCCGCCGTGCAGTGTTTCCTCATGGATCGACGCCATTTCCGGGAATTGAGGCAGGGAGCGCGGGTCGATGCCGCTCGCCTTCTGTTCCATCTGCCGGACGGCAATGTGCATCCATACGAGCGCAGTCGCGACCAGCGCGAACAGCACCATGAAACAGCTGGTCCAGATGTTGGTCAGGTCGTTGGCGGCACCAAACACGATTGGCAGCACAAAGCCGCCGAGCCCGCCGACCATCCCGACCATGCCGCCGACCGCGCCGACATGATCCGGGTAATAGACCGGGATATGTTTGAAGACCGCCGCCTTCCCCAGCGACATGAAGAAGCCGAGGATGAAGACGGTGATGACGAACGGCACCAGGCCCATCGACGTCGCGAAATGAATGTCACCTTTGATCCCGTGAATGACATAGTCGGTCGCCGGGTAGGACAGCATGAACAGGCAGATCAGCGAGATGCCGAAGGTCACATACATGATCTTGCGCGCGCCATAGCGGTCCGCCAGCATACCGCCATAAGCGCGGAACAGGCTGGCCGAGAGCGAGAAGGTCGCCGCCAACATACCCGCCGTTTCGATGTCGAGATTATAGACGCCGACCAGATAGCTTGGCAGCCAAAGGGCCAGTGCCACGAAGGCCCCGAACACGAAGAAATAATAGAGCGAGAAGCGCCAGACCTGCTGGTGGCGCAGCGGTTCCAATTGTTCCTTCAGGCTGCGCGGCTTTTCCCCGCGGGCCTTGCGCGCTTCGAACGCCGGCGAATTGCGAGCAAAGACGTAGAAGATCACCGCCATGAAGGCGAGGCCGATCGCCCAATATTGCGCAACCGCTTTCCACCCCAAGGCGACCATTACAAATGGTGCGACAAACTTGGTGAACGCTGCGCCGACGTTGCCCATGCCGAAAATGCCAAGGGCCGTGCCCTGTTTCTCCGGCGGGAACCATTTGGTGACATAGGCCACGCCCACCGCGAATCCGCCGCCAGCCAGACCGAGGCCGAGGGCCGCGAGCAGCATCATTGGATATGTATTGGCGGTCGACAGCAGCCAGGTGGACAGGGCGGACGCCAACATGGTCAGCGGAAAGACGATCCGCCCGCCATATTGATCGGCCCATATCCCTAGCAACACCCGCACAAGTGAACCTGTCAGGATGGGCGTACCCACCAGCAGGCCGAACTCGGTACTGTTGAGGCCCAGCTCGCTTCGAATCTCGACGCCAATGATGGCGAAGATCGTCCACACGGCAAAGCACGCGGTAAAGGCCGTAGTGCTGAGTGCCAGGGCACTGTTCTGTTGGCTCTTGCTAGGTTGCCCGATATCGGCGCTGACCATGGTGTTTCCCTAAATCTGGAACCGTTGAGAACGCACCCATGGAGAACCGCGGCGATATGCGATTGATCGCCGTCAAACGGGCCGGACGCAAGGGTACAATCGATAGCAAGCATGATGATCGGCAAGTCGCTAGACGCGCTAGATCAATCTATTAATTGATAATTATCAATTATACCTTGAACGGGACGGCGCCGGGCTGTAGCCTCTGCCAATGCGGACGGAAGAGACCCCTGAAATAGCCGCCCTGCCGTTGTTCGCGGCCATGCAGGCGGATGTTAGAGAGGCGATTTTCGCCGCTTCTTTTTTGCAGGTGTTTCCGCCGTCGCTGACGCTGATCGAAGCGGGCGGGAAGCCCGATTTCCTACATGTGCTGATCGATGGCTTGGCCGAACTTTTTTCCACCAACGGACCGCGCGAAGTCACGATGCAACTGGTTCGTCCAGTTTCGAGTTTCATCCTGGCGGCGGCCTATACCGACTGCCGCTATCTGATGTCGGCGCGCACCCTGACGGCGTCCCGCATTTTGATGATCCCCGCGCCATTGCTGCGGGACGCCATCGCGCGGGACAATAATCTTGCGACCGCCGCGATGACGGAGATGGCCAAGCGATACCGCACGGTTGTGCGGTCACTTGCCGATATGAAATCGCGCCAAACGCTCGAACGGCTCGGCAATTTCCTGTTGCTGGAAAGCGAGCAGCAGGGCGGGGCGGTTCAGTTCGACCTGCCGGCCGAGAAGCGCGTCATCGCTTCGCTCTTGGGGATGACCCCGGAAAATCTCTCGCGGGCAACCGGCTCGCTGGCGGACCATGGCGTGCTGATCAACGGTCCGGTCGTTCAGATCGTCGACCGTGACAAGCTTATTGCACTTGCACGGCCCGATGCGATCATCGACCATTTCTAATAACGGGCTTCGATAGCCAGCCAGACCTTCGTCGTGTCGGTGGCGAAGCGATCCGCGAAATAGCGTGAAACCTTCAATGTGGACGTGATCCGCGACGTCATCGGCAATGTGGCCGACGCGCCCACCTCTCGCCCATAAGGGCGGCTGCCGTGGGTTGCATTGAAATCGTGCAGTTGGAATCGAACCGTCACCGGCCCTGCTTTAGTCAAGGGGCCAACGCGCCATTGAATATCGGCGTAGGCGTCACGCAGGCCGTCCGCTGGCGTAGTGAGGAATTTGTCGGTCCAGCCGTTGAAGGCGTGAAGGGTGGCGAGCGGCGTCTGAAGCGCTGTCGTTCCGTCCCCCTCCAACCGTTCGTAACCCAGCCGGGCAGTGACTGGCCCTACCGTGACGCCGGGTTCAATCAGCAGATAGTCATGGCGAAAATGACGGGGGTTGGCGGCATAGTCATGCTGCCGGGCGAATTCAGCCGCGTATAGCAGCTTCGCCCCATTCCCGAGTTTTTGCTCGCCAGCCAGCCGGACGCCGACGGTGCTCGACGATTGAGTGGGCGCCGTGGGCAAGTCCAGCCAATAGCCATAGGCAACCAGCGTACCGATCGGGGTAATGGCCGCCGATCCGCGGACGAGGTTGATGTCGGCGTGACGCCAGGTGCCCTGCGGTGAGTCTGGGCCAAACACGCGGTTGACCCGCGTACTATGCACATATTCCAGGCGTGTGCTTGCCGTTGGCGTCACCGCGAGGCGAATGGCATCCAGCGTCTGGTCGTTCTGCCGCCAATCCACGCTGCCGATCCATCGCTGGTTATCCAGGTTGACCGTCTGCCGCCCGACAATGGCCTCCAGCGCTTTCGTCGGTTGCCACTTCAGATAGGCCTGGTTGAGAAGCAGGTCAGACGGGTCGGCGACGATGGGGCGATCGATGACGCCGTTGGTGGTGTCATTATAATGGCTGGGCCCAAGGCGCACGATGGCCTCACCTTCGACCAGCGCGCTGAGCCCATTCCAGATCGTGGTGCGCGCGCCTGCCCGAACGCGCAGGGTCGATGCGACAGCGGATCGATCAAACCCGTCCTGATCAACCACTTCCAGCCGGTAACGGGCATTAAGGTAGGGCGTGATCGGTGCAGGCGTCGCCGCCGCATCTTTGCCCTTCTGACTTTGCGCCGAGGCCGGCGACATGGGCGCCAATAACAGCAAGACGTTTGCCGCCACGACAGCTGACCATGATGGCGGGAAGGATTTCGATTGATCCTGTTTCATGCCCGCCGGATGGGTCGGTCGCGGCATCGGGTAATTGATGCCGGTCAATTCCCATGATGATTATCAATCCTATTGCCGTTTAACCTCACCGCGGTGGATGCTTGCCATGGACAGTCTCTATCTTGCGCGAATTGCGCATTTGGTCGGCGTCGTCGCATGGTTTGGCGGCGTCTGGTTTGTAACGATGGTGGTGATACCGGCGATTGGCCGCAATCAGCCGCCGGACCGGCGGATGGAAGCCTTTCACCAAATTGAGGGCCGATTCGCCCCCCAGGCCTCTGCATGGGTGCTGCTGACCGGTGCCAGCGGTTTCTGGATGGCCTGGAAGATGGACCTTTGGTGGCGCTTTGCCGACCCGGCCTATTGGTGGATGTGGGCCATGCTGCTTCTGTGGATGCTGTTCATGGTGATGCTGTTCATCATTGAGCCCTTCGTCATCCACCCGCGCATGAAGGCGATCGATGATCGCGGGCGGACCTTTCGCCGGATGCAGCGGATGCACATGATCCTGTCGCTCGCTGGCCTGATCACCATCGCCGGCGCAGTTGCCGGCGCACATGGATGGACACCATGACAATCGAACAACGACCCGGCGGCATTCGCCTGCTTGCGGCGGCGCCGCACCGGCTGCCATTTCTGACCGGCGCGTTCAATCTGATTGTGCTGCCGACTTGGTGGTTTGCTCGTTTGATGGAGCTGAACGGAGCACCACCTCATCGGCCGCAAGTCGACCAGATCGCCGCGACATTCCACGGGCCGCTAACACTTTATAGCCTGTTCATGCCGTTCATCATGGGCTTTCTGCTGACCGTGTCCCCACGCTGGATGGGCCTACCCGACCTTGCGCCGAGACGGTATCTTCCGGCGTCGATCCCGGTAGCGGTCGGCAGTTTGCTGATCGCCGTCGCGCTTTGCACGGATCGCACCGCCATACTTGCGGCCGGATTGATGATCCTGCTGGCAGGCTGGATCGCGGGCGTTGCCCTGCTCGCACGGGTGCTTGCCGTGCATTGCCAAACCGCCAAGGAGCCGCCCTGGCACGGCTGGTCGGCGCTTGGCGGCTGTCTGTTGGGTATGGCCGGGCTCGCCATGTTGCTTGCCTATGCGCTGGGCTGGTTTCCCGGTCGGGCCGGTTCCATCCTGCTTGGCGCTGATGGGCTGACCGCGATTGTCTTCCTGACCGTCTGTCACCGCATGATCCCGTTCTTTGCCGGTAATGTGGTGGCGGGCTATATTCGCTGGCGGCCCTATTGGCTGCTCGGCGCGATCTGGGTACTGATGTTGGCCGACATGGCAGCGCACCTGTGGGCACCAGCGCTGCGCTTGTGGTCCGCAGGCGGCCTGGCGTTGCTACTTGGCTATACGCTGTGGCGCTGGGCCCCACGCGGGCGCGCACCCGGCCTGTTGATTGTGCTGTTCCTGGGGTTCGCTTGGGCACCCGTCGCCTTTGCCTTCGCGGCCCTTTCGACGATCAGCGATTTCCCGGCCATCGCTTCCACCCACGCCTTGTTGTTGGGCATGGGGGCGAGCCTGGTCATCGCCATGGTCACCCGCGTCACACAGGGGCACAGCGGTCGCCCGCTGGAAATGCCGCTGGTGGGCTGGATCGCCTTCGTCGCGGTTCAGGCGGCGGCCATCACACGCATCATCGCGGCGATGGATGGCGAGGCCTTGTCTCAGCTGTTGGCGGCGGCGCTGATCTTTGCGGCAGGGGTCCTTCCCTGGGCGCTGCGCGGCATCTTCATCTATTTGGTCCCGCGTCAGGACGGGCGCCCGGGGTAATGCGCTCAGCCATGGCCGACCGGCTGCTTCGCTTGTCGCTTGCAGCCCTTACGAATAGGCTGGCCTTTGGATAAGGGGAATGATGGTGGTTCGCTGGTTCTTGTTCCTGGTCGGAATGGCGCTCATGGTCGCGGGCTGTTCGCAGCAGCGCGACCATCGCGCGCCGGTCGTCCTTGCGGCATCCAGCATGCAGGAATCGCTGACCGCCGCGGCCAATGAATGGACCGCTGCGGGGCACCCTCAGCCGGTAATATCCTTTGCCGCTTCTTCCGCCCTTGCTCGCCAGATCGAAAGCGGGGCCGACGCCGATCTTTTCATTTCCGCCGATGAGCAATGGATGGACAGCGTAGAAAAAGCGGGACGCGTCGAACCCGGAAGCCGACATGATCTTGTTGGCAACGCACTTGTCCTGATTGGTGCGGTCGGTTCCAAGCCGATTGCTCTTCAAGTTGGGTCGATGATGTCGGGGCTGGGTGGTGGACGACTGGCAATGGCTGATCCCGACAGCGTTCCTGCCGGTCGCTACGGCAGGGCGTCGCTGCAGAACCTCGACCTATGGTCGGCGCTGGAGCCACATCTCGCGCGCGCAGAAAATGTTCGCGCGGCGCTCGCCCTGGTCGAACGCGGAGAGGCGCCGCTCGGTATTGTCTATGCCACCGACGCAAAGGCCAGCGGCAAGGTCCAGGTCGTTGCCGTCTTCCCTGCGGCAAGTCATCCGCCCATCGTTTACCCAATGGCGCTGCTCAATAAATCCTCGGCCGATGCGAAGGGCTTTTCCGGCTTTCTGCTTTCCCCGCGCGGCCAAGCCATTTTTGCCGCCCACGGGTTCACGGCGCCTTCCCGTTGATGCCGACGTCGGCGGAATGGGCGGTCCTGGAGCTCTCGCTTCGCGTTAGCTTGGTGGCGATGTTGGTGACGCTGCCATTCGCCTATGGATTGGCGTGGATATTGGCTCGTGGTCGGTTCCCAGGGAAGGTCCTGCTCGACGCGATGGTCCACCTTCCGCTGGTGGTTCCTCCGGTCGTGACCGGCTGGCTGCTGCTGTTGCTATTCGGCCGAAGCGGCCCACTGGGCGGGTGGCTGGAATATCAGTTCGGTGTGACTGTCATGTTCCGCTGGACAGGCGCTGCGATCGCTGCCGGCGTGATGGCGTTACCATTAATGGTTCGTCCGATCAGACAGTCAATCGAAGGGATTGACCAACGGCTTGAGGCCGCCGCCCGCACCTTGGGGGCGTCGCGCTGGCGTGCCTATACCACCATCGCCTTGCCGTTGAGCTTGCCCGGCATCCTGACAGGCATGATGCTGGGTTTCGCCCGATCTCTCGGCGAATTTGGCGCGACCATTACCTTTGTTTCCAACGTGCCGGGTGAAACACAGACACTGCCGCTGGCCATCTATGCCGCGCTGCAGGTCCCCGGCGGAGAGGGGACTGTAACTCGACTGGCGATCCTGTCCGTCACACTGTCCCTGTTCGCCCTTGTCGCGTCAGAAATGGTTGCGCGTCGCAGCGGAAGGCATTTCCATGCGATTTGAGATCGACCTTGAGAGGCGCCTTGGTGATGCAGTCATCGCGCTCAGCTTTGCCTCCGACGCGCCGGTGACCGCGTTAGTCGGACCGTCGGGGATCGGAAAATCCACGATCCTCAACATGATTGCTGGAATCCGAACGCCTGACCAAGGCAGAATCGCCGTCAATGATCGGCAACTGTTCAATAGCGCGCAGGACATTGATGTGCCACCGGAGCTCCGGCGGTGCGGCTATGTGTTTCAGGAAAATAGACTTTTCCCGCACTATCGCGTTCGCGGGAATCTGCTTTACGGAGTCAGGCAGGCCGTCAAGGAACCGCCCAAGGGCAGTTTTGATGAGGTGGTCGCACTATTGGGTTTGGAACACCTCTTGAATCGCTGGCCCGGATCCCTTTCCGGCGGCGAAGCACGAAGGGTTGCGATTGGCCGGGCGCTCCTTTCCAGCCCGGACTTTCTTCTGTTGGACGAACCATTGACGTCACTGGATCCGGATCGACGTGAAATCATGATGCGCACCGTTGAAGACATCCGCGAGAACTACAACCTCCCAATCCTCTACGTGTCTCACCAACAGGATGAGGTTGCTCGTATCGCGGGTCATGTGGTTCAAATGACCGAGTGAACATACGCGGGAATACTTCTCTGTTCACTGATTCAGGGTTGAGGCATCCCTATTCTTGGTTTCCCGAATTCCCTGTTTTTCATTTGACGTCGGCGGGCAGCAAACATTGAAAATCGTCACAAACTGGCGCGAAACGGTCATTTTCTAGGCCAGATGTGGGGTCACATAAGTGAAAATTCGCTCGAAACAGGGAACCAGCCGACCAAGCGCATCATAGCTGTAGCTGATGACCTCACCGGCAAGCGCCGGGCCACAAAGAGCAGCGCTTCCAAGAAAAACCCCAAGCAGAATCGCTGGGCGACACCGTCCCCCATAAAATCCCCTGTCTACCGAGCTAGAAATGATGGATTGAATAACCCATCGTTCTGGGAAATAGGCTGCAACATTTTGGAAGAATGTGAAATCACCAGCTCGAAATACTGATTTCACGAGATTATTTCTACGAAATCGCCTGGCTTCGTGAAATGATGCGCGCGAATCAGCTTTGCCCACCTCCACTTGCCTTTTGTGCTTGGCCGATAGTGGTGCGATCACTTCTAACAACGGCCTGATGATCGATCTTCGCGGGATGGTGAGGGGAGGCGCAATTCAGCTGGCGCGCGGCACTTGCCTCCGCGCCTCGCCCGCACACTTTTGGTGCCGCTTTTGATGCACCCCTGCCCGAGAGGCGCACGAGAGAGATGCGCGTGATGCATTTTGATGCACCCACAAGGCCGTATTCCGGAGTTCAGCGTGTGTTCGGCCGCGCCAAACCTTCTGTTGTAACGTCGCAATTTACAACAGCACACTGTTGCATCGGCCAATTTTCGTGTCATCTGAATCGACCCTCACGATGGAGGGTATTGATGACCAATCTCAGTTCGACGAAGCGAATGAAGGAGAGGATGCCTGCGGGACATGCATCCAAGGATCAGGCGCCGTCCAATCGAGTGCGCGTGGCAATATCGCCGTCATCCAGCCCACCGGCAAACGACAACCTCTATCATCACGATTTTCCGGCTTGCCTGGCGGTTACGGACGATGAACTAAGGTTGCTGCGCTGTTATCTCGGTCAGCAGATTCTGGCCTTGTTTGGATGAGGAACATCATGGGTTCAGTTATCTCCGCAACCGGTATCGAAACCGTTGCCTCCTCTCCTCGTGCCGCGGCCTATGTTCGGGTGTCGACCAGTCGGCAGGCAGAGCATGAGACAAGCCTCGCCGACCAGATCGCAGCGATCACGTCCTATTGCGACAGTCGCGGCATCCTGCTGCAGGATGTGTTTCGCGAACCCGGTGCCTCGGCGACGGACGATAATCGGCCGCAGTTTCAGGCGATGATCGAGGCCGCGACCGCGCGCGATCATCCTTTTGATCTTGTCATTGTCCATAGTTTCAGCCGCTTCTTCCGCGATCAGTTCGAGTTCGAACGCTATCGGCGTAAGCTGGCCAAGGCCAAGGTCGAGCTGGTGTCGATCACCCAGGATGTAGGGGAGGGGGCGACCGGTGATCTCGTCCGCTCCATTCTCAGCAAGTTCGACGAATATCAAAGCTCGGAAAACGCAAAACATGTTCGCCGCTCGATGGTCGCCAATGCCCGTCAGGGTTTCTGGAACGGCTCGAAGCCGCCGCTCGGCTATAAGGTGCTGGTTGCCGAACGGAGAGGGGACAAGGACAAGAAAGTTCTGGCGGTCGATGAGACTGAAGCGCCACTCGTCCGGCGTATCTTCTCGCTCTACCTTGAGGGCGATGGCAGCAGCGGCCCCATGGGGATCAAGAAGGTCGCGTCATGGCTTAACCAGCGAAACTACCAATATCGCGGCAAGCCATTCCACGTCTCCAACGTCGACGCCGTGCTCAAGCGCACCACCTATATGGGCACTCATTATTTCAATCGTACCGACTCCCGCACCCGCGAGCGCCGACCGCGTGAGGAATGGATTTCGATCGAGGTGCCGCCAATCATCGACGAGCAGACGTTTCAAGCGGTCCAGGCACAATTGTCCGCGCATAATCCGAAAAGACTTGCACCGCGCATCGTCTCCGGTCCGACATTGCTCATCGGTCTCGCCAAATGCTGTGGTGCAGACTGTCAGGGTGCATTGACCATCCGGACCGGCAAATCCGGTCGCTACCGATACTATGCCTGCTCGCGCCGAGCGACGCGCGGCGACACCGCCTGTCCCGGCTGCTCCATCAGAATGGAGAAGCTGGACGGCATCGTGATGGGCGCGCTGGAGGAGCGGATCCTGGCGCCGGAGCGGTTGCCGGAACTGCTCAAGTCCTTTCTGGAGGCAAGCGATGCATCCGATGGCAAGAGGCGCGATGAGATTGTCTCGCTGCGGGCTGAAAAGACCAACAGCGTCGGGGCGCTCAACCGGCTCTATGAGTTGGTCGAGCAGGGGCTGGCCTCGCCATTGGATCGCGACTTTGTCGAGCGACTTACCCATCATCGAGAGCGGATCGCTTCGCTGACGACGGATATCGATGGTCTGGAGCGACAACTGAAGTCCGGCAAGCGTGCAATCACGCCTGCGGTTGTCGAACGATTCGGCACTGTCCTTCGCGATGGACTGCGGGGCGGAAACCCTGCTCTGCGCCAGGCCTATGTCCGATTGCTGATCGACCAGGTCGTGGTCGATGGCGATCGGGTGGTTATTCGGGGCTCACGAAAAGCCTTGGAACGGGCCGTAGTTGCTACCGCTGACAGCAAAAGCGACAGGGTGCCCGCGTTTGCGCGAGGATGGCGCACCCGACAGGATTCGAACCTGTGGCCTCTGCCTTCGGAGGGCAGCGCTCTATCCAGCTGAGCTACGGGTGCCTGGGCGCCCGCTTAGCCGCACCTGCCGCGCCCCGCAAGCACTTCGCGCTCGCCGCGCCCCGCCATCGGGGGAAGTGGCATTGCATTGGCACTGCCGAGCCTTAGGAGTTGCAGTAATTAGGACGTCAGCGATGGTGCAAATGGACGTTGAGGGCGATTTTGGCAGTGATTTTCTTTGAAAGTGCCGGAGGCGATGAGATTTAGGTTGTTAAAGGCGCCGCTACTCTTGCTGCTCGGCGTCGCGACGTTCGGTACGTTCGTCTTGACGATAATTCTGCTGTTCAATCCGCTCCGTTTCCTGCCGGACACCCGATCCGATGCGACGGCGATTGTAGTCGGCGCTATGATTGCAGCTGTCTATTTTGCTTGTCTGGTCGGGGTGCTTCGGGAGCAGCGTTGGGCCGCCGCGCTGGTGGGCTTCGGTGTCGCCGGGCGATTGGCCATGGTCGCCGTATTTCACAGCGTCGCGTTTCCCGCGAAGGGAGATCCCACCGCCAATATAAATATGGCGGCAAACATATTGGCCGGAAACGGCTTGCTCCTAGATGTGGCGGGTCCGTCCGGAGGACTCGTCTTTCGGGCGCTATATCCGCCGAGCTACCCCGTGTTGCTTGCGGCAATGTCGGCGCTGATTGGAGAGGGGTTTCCTGCGGTCCTTCTACTGAATGGCCTCATTGATCTTGCTTTGGCCGGCTCAATCTGGATGCTCGCCGCTCATTTTGTGTCGCGGCGCCGGGCCTGTCTATCGGCAATTATTGCATGGTCATTTCCAATGATCATTGCTTTGTCGGTTACGGCGCAAAAGGAAGTGCTGGCGATCATTTGCCTAACTCAATGGGCGGTCGGGATCGTCCGGCTGGACGTTCGTTCAAGCTGGACGGAATTGGCCCGCGTTGGTTTGGCCACAGCCGCTCTCGCGCTCACCCAGCCGGCATGGATGACGGCGATTGCCGGAATAGGGTTGGTATTTTTGTCATATTGGGGCTGGCAGAAATGGTTAAACATCGTGTGTCGATCATTGCCGATTTTCTTGATCGCGATGTTGCCTTGGTGGATTCGCAACTATTTAATATTTCACGATTTTGTTGCGCTTACGACGTCGTACGGTAACAATCTACTGTATGTCGTAACCAACGAATTCAATGCGCTCGACGTCTATAATCGATCAACAGGGGCCACCGAAATTGGGTCGGCAAAGCTGGCGTGGAGTATGGCAACAAGCGCGATAGCCGATAATCCGGGACGATATATGTTATCGCGCTTCATTGACGGAACCTACGCTTGGTCACTCAACAGCTTTGCGGCAGACCTCCTTCGGGTTTCTGCGGCGAACGTTACTGCTACGATGGCACTGACCTACGCGCTGCAGTTTGCTCATCTTGGCTTTATCGTCGCGACATTCCATGCTGCTCGGGGAAGCGATGAGCGCGCGCGGCTGCTCTTGTTGCTCGCACTAGGTTGCATGATCGGTGTTATCGCAGGCGGAATATGGTTCGAATATTCTCAGCGGCACAGATATATGTTTTTCCCAATTTTTGTCGCCCTGCTTGTAATGACCCCTGCCAGGCGCAGCCAGGCGACCAGCGGCCGTTCGGCCAATCACTCGCGCTGAACCATACGTGCTCGGCTCGCACTTGCGAGCAGGCGTGTTGCAGTGCGCAATGCTGCAGTCTAGGCTGCAGCATATTTGTTCTTCGGAGTGCAGCATAATGGCCAAGGCTGGCGACAAGGTAACGATCAAGAAATATGCGAACCGCCGTCTCTATGACACCGAAAGCTCTAGCTACATCACGCTTGATAGGTTGGGGCAGATGATCCGTGAGGGTCGCGATTTCGAAGTAATCGACGCCAAGACCGGGGAGGATATTACGCATCAGGTATTGACGCAAATCATCGTCGATGAGGAAGCGCGCGGTGGCGAGACGATGCTGCCCGTTAATTTCCTGCGCCAGCTGATCGGCCTTTATGGCGGCAACATGCAGGCCGCAGTCCCGCAATATCTGGAGGCGGCGATGGCGGAATTTCAGAAAAACAGCCAGGTGATGGCCGGGGCGTTCGGCCCCAATATGTTCGCGGAAATGGCCAAGAAGAATATGGCGATGTTCGAGGACGCGGCGAGCGCGTTCACCGGCAAAAAGGCCGCACCCAAAACGGAGGCACCCGACGACGCGGACGAGGTTGCCGAACTGAAGGCGCAGCTGGCCGCGCTACAGGCGAAGGTCGACAAGTTGGGTAAGTGATGGAGCCGCCTGCCGTTAACCGGGGCGAGGCGCAGGAGATTACGCGAAAATAATACCATTACAAGACTTGTTCTTATGGCTGAACCACAACATGTTGTGATCAGCAATAATGCAGCGAAAGGAGGTGATCCGATGTCTCATGGTTCAGCTAAGAGGTCGGAACTGTTCGCTTGGAAGGTGATAGCTTAACCAGCTATCCAGCGCTTTCCAGGCTCGAGCGCCTGATCGCTGACCATGTACAGGGGGAGCTGTGGTGTGGTGCCACGGCTCCCTTTGCATATTCTCGCGAAAGCCTTATGCCGTTGGTGTTTCGGCTCAGACCCGTCTTTGACGCAAAAGTGTGACAGGGAGGCAATAATGGCGCGAACAACGTCCAAGTCCGGCAAGAAAACGGCCGGCAGTTCCAAGAATAATAAAAGTGCAATCAGCCGCGAAATGCTGGCGGCAGGTTTGACTGCGGCGGCTGCGGCAATTGCTGCAAGCCCAACGGCGCGCAAAGCGATCAAGGACGCAGGCATGGACGCGGCAGACAGCGCGAGCCAGGCCGCTACGGCGATGATGACCAATGCGTCAAAGCTCGGCGCACTCATAGCCGAGGCCGTGGCCGATGCGGCGCAGCGCGTTCTATCCGGCAAATGGGTTGAGGAAGTGACCACGGTGGCGGTGGTTACGACCCCGGTAAAATCGACCGTCAAAAAGTCGCCGGCCAAGAAATCTGCGGCGAAAAAGCCGGCGGTCCGAAGAACGGGGGCTGCAAAGCCCGCCGCGCCGCTGAAGACGGGCGCAACCCGTAAAGCGCCGGCGACGAAAGCGACGGCGAAACCCGCCGCAAAGCCTGCCGCAAAGCGCCGATCGAGTAGTGCAGCGCGCAAGCGCCCGGCGGCAAAACCAGCAACACCCAAGAGCTAATCCGAGCCATCGGATAATAAAGGGCCCCGGACGCGCTTCGGGGCCCTTCCTCTATGGAAATAGGCGCGGCGGCGTGCCATGTCGTGACCCATGAGTTCAGCCAAATTCTCCGTCATCATCCTAGCAGCCGGCCAGGGCACGCGCATGCGCAGCGACCTGCACAAGGTGCTTCATCCCATCGCCAGTAAACCGATGCTGCTCCACCTGCTCGATACCGTGGAAACGCTAAACCCGGAGCGCAGCGTCGTCGTTGTCGGCAAGGGCCGCGATCAGATTGAGGCAGCACTCGCGGGCCGCGATGTGATCATTGCCGTTCAGGAGGAGCAGAAGGGCACCGGTCACGCGGTTCAACAGGCGCAGGCCGCGCTCGATGGTTTTCATGGCGACGTTCTGATTCTTTACGCCGATGTGCCGTTCGTGCGCGCGGAGACGATGTCGAAAATGCTCGTGCGCCTACACGCGGATGACAATCCGGAGGCGGTGGTGCTTGGCTTTGTCCCGCAGGGTCCCAACCAATATGGCCGCATCATTTCCGATGATGAGCGTATCGTGAAAATGGTCGAATATAAGGATGCGACGGACGCAGAGCGGTGGACCCCGCTGTGCAATTCGGGCCTGCTCGCTGCGCGGAGCGATGATTTGTTTGCGCTCCTCGCTCGGGTCGGCAACGATAATGCGCAGGGCGAATATTACCTGCCCGACATCGTAAATATTGCGATCAAGGACGGGCGCAACGCGGCGGTCATCGCGACCAATAATCCGGCGGAAGTCGCAGGCATCAACAGCCGCAGCGAACTCGCCAAGGCGGAAAGCCAGTGGCAGGAGCTGAAACGCGAAGAGGCGCTCGACGGCGGCGCGACGATGAAGGATCCCAGCAGCGTCTATTTCAGCTGGGACACGATCGTTGGCCGCGACGTGACGATTGAGCCTAACGTCTTCTTCGGTCCCGGTGTCACCGTTGCCGACAATGTCAAAATCCGCGCATTTTCACACATCGAAGGCACGGCGATCAGTGAGGGCGCGGAAGTCGGCCCCTTCGCCCGGCTCCGCCCCGGCGCGGTGCTGGGCAAGAACAGCAAGGTCGGCAATTTCGTCGAGGTGAAGAAGGCGGTGCTGGGCGACGGCGCGAAGGCCAATCATTTAAGTTACATCGGTGATGCAGAGGTCGGTGCGGGCGCGAACATCGGCGCGGGCACGATCACTTGCAACTATGATGGCTACTTCAAATATGGGACGAAGATCGGCGCGGGCGCCTTCATCGGTTCCAACAGCGCGCTGGTGGCGCCAGTCAGCATTGGCGCGGGCGCGATTGTCGGCGCGGGCAGCGTGATTACGAAGGATGTAGAGGCTGATGCGCTCGCGGTCGCACGCGGGGAGCAAAAGGGTTTCAAAGGTTGGGCCGCCAAATTCCGCGCAACCCAAAAAGCCAAGAAGGGCAGCAAATAAATGTGCGGAATTGTCGGGATTGTGGGGCAGGGTGAGGCTGCCGGGCGCCTGTTCGATGGGCTGAAGAGGCTGGAATATCGCGGCTATGACAGCGCCGGGATTTGCACCGTGGTTGACGGCGAATTCGAGCGCCGCCGAGCTGAGGGCAAGCTCGACAATCTGAAGCGTGAGCTGGATGCTTCGCCGCTGCACGGCGACGTCGGGATTGCCCACACACGCTGGGCGACCCATGGCGCGCCGACCGTCGATAACGCCCACCCGCACATCGCCGGGCCGGTTGCGCTGGTCCACAACGGCATTATCGAAAATTTCAAACCGCTGCGGGACGAGCTCATCGCCGATGGCCGAAAATTCCTGTCCGAAACCGACAGCGAAGTGGTCGCGCATCTGGTCGCGCGCGAGGTCGAGAATGGCGCGTCGCCGAAAGAGGCCGTCGCAACGGTACTGCCGCGCCTGCACGGGGCCTTTGCCATCGCTTTCCTATTCCGCGACCATCCCGACACGGTGATCGGCGCGCGGATGGGCGCGCCGCTGACCGTCGGCTATGGCGAGGGCGAGAATTATCTTGGGTCCGACGCGCTGGCACTGGCCCCGCTGACTCAGCGCATCGCCTATCTCGACGAGGGCGACTGGGTGGTGGTGGAGCGCGACGCCGTCCAGATCTACGACCGCGAGAATAACCCGGTTGCCCGCGACATCGTCGAAAGCGGAGCCTCTGCCGCGAAGATCGAGAAGGGCAATTACCGCCACTATATGCAGAAGGAGATTTTCGAGCAGCCGGTCGTCGTCGGCGACACGCTCCGCTCCTACCTGCGCCCGCTTGAAGGGCGGGTTGCGCTGCCCGATCTCGACTTCGACGTGTCGGCGGTCAACCGCGTCACCATCGTCGCCTGCGGGACCAGCTACTACGCCGGCATGGTCGCCAAATATTGGTTCGAACAATTCGCCCGCGTGCCCGTCGACATCGATGTGGCGAGCGAGTTTCGCTATCGCCAACCGGTGCTGGAGAAGGGCGGCCTGGCCCTGTTCATCTCGCAGAGCGGCGAGACTGCCGACACGCTCGCCGCGCTTCGCCATGCGCGTAGCGAGGGCCAGGTGATTGCGGTCGTCGTCAACGTCCCGACCAGCTCCATGGCGCGGGAAGCGGACCTGCTGCTGCCAACCCACGCGGGCCCGGAAATCGGCGTCGCGTCGACCAAGGCCTTCACCTGCCAGCTGGCAACGCTCGCCGCGCTCGCCGCCAACCTCGCCCGCGCCAAGGGCCGCCTGACCCCGGAAGAGGAGGCGGAGATTGTCCGCCACCTGCAGGAAGCGCCGGAGGCTATGTCGCTGGCGCTCGACCATGATGACGATATCGCGGCGATGGCCCACCTGGTCGCGCCGGCGCGCGACGTGCTCTATCTGGGGCGCGGCCCCGACTACCCGATGGCGATGGAAGGCGCGCTGAAACTCAAGGAAATCAGCTATATCCACGCCGAAGGCTATGCGGCGGGCGAAATGAAGCACGGCCCGATCGCGCTGATCGACGATCTGGTGCCCGTCATCGTCCTCGCGCCCAGCGGACCGCTGTTCGAAAAAACCGTCAGCAACATGCAGGAGGTCCGCGCGCGCGGCGGCAAGATCATCCTGATCAGCGACAGCGAAGGCCTCGCCCTCGCCGCCGACGGCTGCGTCGCGACCATCGAAATGCCCAGCGTCCACCCCCTTATCGCGCCTTTGGTCTATGCGGTCCCGATCCAGCTGCTGGCCTACCATGTCGCGGTTGCGAAGGGCACGGATGTCGACCAGCCGAGGAATCTGGCGAAGTCGGTGACGGTGGAATGATCAGGCGTTGAGGCGACTGGCTTCGACCCGCTGCTTCAATCGTTCGTAGAGGAAGTCGATCACCGTTCGCACGGCGGCGCTATGGCGAAGCCGTTCGTGCGTCAGCAACCAAAGCGCCCGGCTATTGCCCTTCCTTGGCCGCAAGAGGCGGACGAATTGCGGATCACCTTCGGCCACCAGAAGCGGCAGGACAGCTAGGCCCGCGCCGGATTGGACCGCCGTAAAGACGCCGGTTGAAGAGGCGTGGTGGATAGCGACATTTTCTTCCAGCCCATATTCCCGCAGCCATGCCTGATAGGCGCGCCACAAGCTGCCCCCTCCGCCGCCGATGACGGGGTGATTGCGCATTTCTTCGGGCGATTTGGGAACGCCGTTTGCAGCGGCGTAGGTGGCGCTGCAATAGAAGGTCCAATCATCAATACAGATGCGCCGTCCGACCAGACCGGTTGCGGTTACGCCGTCCATGCTGCGAAGCGCGATGTCGGCCTCGCCCCCGCCAAGATCACGGACTTCTAAAGTTGTATCGAGCAAGATTCGGATTTCCGGGTGCAGAGCGGCCAATTCGCGCACGATCGGTGAGAGGATGGTGTTGGCGTAAATTTCTTCGGTTGTCAGCCTGACCGTGTGGCGTGCATCCCGCATATGGACTGCCGCGGCCTGTTCGAATTGCCCCGCCGCCTCCGCGACGCGGCGCGCCCGTTCGATCAGGTCCTGCCCGATTTGCGTCAGGCCGTACCCAGCTTGCTTGCGGTCCACGAGCGCGACGCCGAGGGCCTGTTCCAACGCGGCAATCCGCCGGGCAACGGTCGTTTGGCTAACCCGAAGCTTGCGGGCAGCCGCAAGTGTGCTGCCTTCATCGGCAACCTCGATCAGATAACGAAGGTCATTCCAGTCATACATTTGTCCGCACCATGCCGCGTCGGATCGGTCCATGCATTCTGCAATATCGCAGAATTATAGCGCATAATCGTTGCTGTTTGAAACTAGAATTCAGGCCTATTTGAAATGTCGCAACCGGCGCTTTGGCCGGACTCTCAATGGAGTGGGCGATATGTTGAAGCTATCCATTTTCCTGTTCCTTCTTGTTGGTGCGCCGACCATTAGCCCGGCACAGTCCGTTCATCAGGAAGCGCACGTGAAGGTCGCTGATCTGGACCTTTCGAAGGCCTCAGACCGCAGCCGGCTTGATCAGAGGATTGTTGAAGCGTGTGGGGAAGCATCCTCAACGGACCTCGCCGGGCGAAATCAAATACGAGCTTGCCGCGCCACGGCGAACCAGCAAATTCAGCTACTCAATCAACGGCTGGCTAAAGTGGAATCCGTCAGCTCCAGCGGGCAGCAATAGCCAACCTGGTTGACTGTGTTGCCAGCCGATCAGGGCTCGACGAGCGGCGGGGGGGCGATTAGGTCGGAAGAATGACCCATTCGACCCACGACATGTCGGCACCCGCCGCAGACCCGATCAGCTTTGACGATTTCCTGAAGGTCGACATTCGTGTCGGCACGATTGTCGAGGCGGAGCCTTATCCGGAGGCGCGCAAGCCGTCGATCAAGATGGTGATCGACTTTGGGCCCGTCATCGGCCGCAAACGCTCGGCCGCGCAGGTGACGGAGCATTATCAGCCGGACAGCCTGATCGGGCGGCAGGTGGCGGCGGTGGTCAATTTCCCGCCGCGCCAGATTGGCAAGTTCATGTCCGAAGTGCTGACGCTGGGCTTTGCCGACGAACAGGGCGCGGTGGTGCTGGCACAGCCGACCCATACCGTCCCGAACGGATCGCGGCTGTTCTGACCTGGGTTCGCCTGGTAATTTTTCGTCATTGCGAGCGTAGCGTGGCAATCCAGCGACGACTGGATTGCTTCCTCGCTTGCGCTTGTCGCAATGACGGCTCTATCGGCTGACACATGCACCGCGCCCTTCGTCTTCGCCTTGATACCGACGCCCTTCAAAGCAACTGGCGCTGGCTGGACCGCGTCAGCGGGTCGCGCGCCGGGGCGGCGGTGAAGGCGGATGGCTATGGCCTCGGCGCGGTTCAGGTGGCGAAGCGGCTGGCTGATGCCGGATGCCGCGACTTTTTCGTATCGAGCTGGGCAGAGGTGGAGGCGCTGGGTCGCTTGCCGGATGGCGCGAGCCTCAGCGTCCTTCACGGCGTCGGGCCTGAGGATGTGGCTGCCGCGACGTCCGGCATCGCGCGCCCGGTCCTCAATACACCGCAGCAGGTGGCGCGGTGGAAGGAAGCCGCCCCCGTTCAGCCGTGCGATGTGATGGTCGACACCGGCATGAACCGCCTTGGCATCCGCGCGGACGAGTTGGAGGTCCTCGACGGCCTTACCATCGACACGCTGATGAGCCACCTTGCCAGCGCCGATGAGGACAGCCCGCTCAATCAAATTCAGCTGGACCGTTTCCGCGCGGTGAAGGCGGCGGTTCCGGCGAAGCGCAATTCGCTGGCGAACAGCGCGGGGATTTGCCTCGGTTCAGATTATAGCTTCGACCTCGTCCGCCCCGGCCTTGCGCTTTACGGCGGCATTCCGCGCGATGAGGCGGTCGGCCATATCCGGCAGGTCGCAACGCCCGAGGCCGAGGTGATCCAGCGACGCACCGTGAAGGCAGGCGAAACCATCGGCTATGGCGCAACCTGGAAGGCGCAGTCGGATACCGAAGCGGCGATCCTCAATGTCGGTTACGCCGACGGCTATTTGCGCAGCTTCGCCGGGAAGGGCGGGGCGGTGGTCGATGGCCAGCGCCTGCCGCTGATCGGGCGGGTCAGCATGGACTTGATCGCGATCGATTGCACGGCGGTTCCGGGGTTGGCCGAGGGCGATTGGGTTGCGCTGGAATATGACCTGCCATCGGCGGCAGCGCAGAGCGGCCTGTCGCAATATGAACTGCTGACAGGCCTTAGTGAGCGTTTCGAACGGGATTGGTCGTAACTCGTCATTGCGAGCGTAGCGAAGCAATCCAGCATCGCGCCGACTGGATTGCCGCGTCGCTTCGCTCCTCGCAATGACGGCTATTTCTTCGGCGCCAGCACCTTCGCCTTGAACCCGCACAGATCTTCGACCGGGCATCGCCAGCATTCCGGCGTGCGGGCCTTGCAGATGTAGCGGCCGAGGAGGATCAGCCAATGGTGCGCGCCAAGGCGAAACGGCGCGGGCACGACCTTTTCCAGTTTTAGCTCCACCGCCAGCGGGGTCTTGCCCTTCGCCAGTCCGGTTCGGTTGGCGACGCGGAAGATGTGGGTGTCGACCGCGAACGTTTCCGCTCCGAAAGCGCAGTTCAAGACGACATTGGCGGTTTTCCGTCCGACGCCGGGTAGGGTTTCCAGCGCATCGCGGTCATCTGGCACTTCACCGCCGAAATTATCGACGAGGATTTGCGCGGCGGCGATGACATTCTTGGCCTTGGTGTTGAACAAGCCGATGGTCTTGATGTGCTCCTTCAGCCCGTCCTCGCCAAGGTCGAGCATTTGCTGCGGCGTTTCGACCACCGCAAACAGGGCGCGCGTCGCCTTATTGACACCGACGTCGGTGGATTGCGCCGACAACGCGACGGCGACCACCAGCTGATAGGGATTACCAAACTCAAGCTCCGTCTCCGGCGTCGGGTTCAGTTCGGCAAGGCGGCGGAAGAATTCGAAAATGTCGGCTTTGTTCATTGGTTTTCGTCCATCGCCTCCGCAAGTCGCGACAGCGCTTCGGTGAGCGTCGCCGTATCACCGCCAAGCCCGACGCGGAAATGGTCCGGGGCGTCGAACCAATGTCCGGGCACGATGCCGCAATCATATTTGGCACGGAGCGCCGCATCGAGCACCGCCGGATCGCCGCCGGTCCAGCGCGGGAAGGCGGTCATGCCGTGCTCAGCCTCCATGCAAATCAGGTCGTGGCGGTTCGCCACAAATTTGTTGAACAAGGCGCGGTTGTTTCGGCAGCGCGCCGCATTACCGGCCGCCACCTCGGTCAGATGGGTAAAGGCAAAGCACGCCAGCCGCTCCGCTTGATGTGCGCGGTTGACGCTGAACAGATCCATCAGCCGGTACATGCGTGTCGCGACGTCCGGCTCGGCCAATATCCAGCCGCACCGCAGACCAGACAAGCCATAGCATTTGGTCAGGCTGTTGGTGGTCACAAACGCGGGGCCGAGGTGGATGGCGGACCGGCGAGGCGGCTTGGCGGCGTCGAGATAGACTTCATCAATCAGCACTCGCGCGCCGACCGATTCCGCTAATCCGCCGAGCGCGCGCAAATCGTCCTCGTGGGTTAGCGCGCTGCTGGGGTTGTGTAGGTTGGTGAGGAAGATCAGGCGCGTTTTTTCGGTTACCAGCGCCGCAATTGCGTCGAGGTTGAGGCGATAGCCGTCCTCCATACGCCTGTCGAACCTTGTCAGTTTGGCGCCAAGGAAGCTGGCGGCGCTAAGGATCGGTTCGTAACCGGGCCGCTCGAACAGCATCTCGTCACCAGCGCCGACCAGCGCGGCCATGGCCAGGAAGGACGCCATTGATGTGCCTTCGGCGGTCACCACCTGGGCCGGGGCCACGCCTGTATGGGCCGCTATGGCTTCGCGCAGCGGAAGATAGTTGGGATGGCTTGCGCCGTCCAACTCCAGGCCGTCGAGGGTCACGCCGAACCGGTCGAGCCGGACATGCGGCACCTCGCTCGACGACAGGCCATAGGTCGTTGGCGTCTGGGTCTTTGCCCACTGCATATAGGTCGATTGGAATGCGCGGCTCATCGGGCGTTTTGGCGCTGCCAGTAACGGCACACTGGTACTCCAGCCAGTACGATGGCGAAGCCGATTATGCTGTTCACGGGATAATTCACAATGGTCGCGATCACGATCACCGCGCATGACAGAACGAACAGGCCAGTGGAGAAGGGATGGAACGGTGCGCGGAAGCCGGCGGGGTCGCCGCGGTCGCGCTTGCGGAAGATGAAGAGAGCCGCGCCGGTCAGGCCGAACCAGATGAAATCGACCGACACGACATAGCTGAGGATTTGCCCATAGGTGCCGCTGAGCGCGATTAAGATCGCAAGCGCGCCTTGCAGCAGGATCGCGATGACTGGCGCGTGGGTTCGCTTGTCGACGGTCGCGACCTGCCGGAAGAACAGCCCATCCTGCGCCATGGCGAAATAGACGCGCGGGGACGTCAGCATGCTCTGGCTGAGGAACCCCAGCGCGGAAATAGCGATACCGAGCGCGATCAGCGTCGCCCCCTTGTCACCAAGCGCAAGGCGCATCGCGTCGGTCGCCGGGGTTTTCGACGCCGCAAGCCCTTCCGGCCCAAGTGCATAAACGCAAGCCAAGGTCACCAGCACATAGGTCAGCACGACGCCGGCGACGCCCCATAACAGCGCGCGAGACAGGTCGCGGCGGGGATCGCGCATTTCGGCGGCGACGAAACTTGCCGTTTGCCACCCGCCATAACTGAACATCACCGGGGTCAGCGCGGCGCCGATGGCGAGCAGGACGTTCGTGTCGCTTGGCTCGGCAGCATGTTCGACAATGCCCGGGCCAGCAGGCGCGAACATCAACACCGCGCCGACCAGACCTGCGATGGCGACAATCTTTAGCAGCATCAACAGCGTCTGCACCGTGCCGCCGGCGCGAACGCCAAGGCAGTTGATGATCGTCAGGATCGACAGCACGAACGCGGCCGTGGCGCCGTCGGGCATCGGCACGCTTGTCAGGTCGCGGAAGTAGCGGGCGAAGGTAATCGCGACTGCGGCCATTCCGCCCGACTGGATCACCAGCAATAGCGACCAGCCATAAAGGAAGGCGGGTAGGGGGCCATAGGCGTCGCGGAGATAGGCATATTGTCCGCCAAGCCCCGGGGGGCGGTCGGCAAGCTCCGCATAGACCAGCGCCCCCGCCATGGCGATAATGCCGCCGATGACCCACACGCCGACGATCCAGAAGGGGGTGGAGACGTGGCGCGCGACCTCTGCCGGGTTGACGAAGATTCCCGCGCCGATGATCCCGCCCATGACCAGCATGATGGCGTCAAAGGGGCCGAGGCGACGGACCAGACCGTGCTGCTCGGCGCCTCCGTCGTCCAAGTCAGGCGCCAATGACGTCGCGCATTGTGTAGAGTCCGGCAGGTTTGCCGACGAGGAAGCGCGCCGCCGTCAGCGCGCCTTTCGCGAAGATGCTGCGATTTTCGGCGCGATGCGAAAGGATAAGCCGCTCATCCGGACCCAGAAACATCACGTCATGATCGCCCGCAACGGTGCCCCCGCGCACTGCAGAATAGCCGATAAGTCCCTCTGCGCGCGAAAGGCCGGTTCCGCAGCGGCCAATTTCTTCTTCGGCGTCGAACCCGCGTCCTTCCTCGATCGATTTGCCCAGGAAAAGGGCGGTGCCGCTCGGCGCATCCGCCTTCATTTTGTGGTGCGCCTCGACGATCTCGACGTCCCATTCTTCCGGCCCCAACGCCCGTGCAGCGCGCTCCGCCAATTCGGAAAGGAGCGCCACCCCAAGAGAGGTATTAGGTGCGACAAGGACCGGCACGATTTGCGCCGCTTCGTCGATCAAAGCCTGATGCCCTTCGGTAAGCCCCGTGGTGCCGACCAAGATTGGAATTCCGGCCGTAATTGCTTGATCCAGGCTGCCGCGCAGGCCGTCGGGTGACGAAAAATCGATGAGGACGTCGCCCCTGTCGTCTTGGATCAGGAAATTGTCCGAAGCGGCCGCCGCTGCCGTAATCGCGCGGCCCATTCGCCCGCGCGGAGCATAAAGTGAAATCCGAACCGGGGCGTCTTTGTTGCGCATGGCACCGTCATGGCGCAACGGCGGTGTCGGTGCAATCCGCCTCGGCACCGCCGCCGCCCGCTCAGCGTTTTTGCAGTTCCTGATACAAGACGCTGCCCATAAGGCGCCGCATCTTGCCGCGGCCGCCGCTGGCCGCGTCGGCGCTATGGTCGTCGAGTTTCATGCGCGAATTCAGAATATTCTGGCGCCGTTCCGCCTCTGCGTTTGATGGCATATCGGCAAAGCGGGTAAGAAGGATGAGGTCCGGTTCATTGTCACGCCGGTTGACGTTGCCGAGGATATAATAATCCAGAATCCAGCCTTGCGATTTGGCATAGGCCTGATTGTCAGCCCATACGCGGCCCAGCCAGTCCAGATAATTTTCCATCTGGCCGTCCTCGACGGAAATCCGGGCGGCATTCCAATAGGGGCCGGCTTTATAACTGCTTTGCTGAGCGCTGGCCGGAATCGCAAAGCTGGCAACGACCAAGGCGGCCGCGCCGATCATCCAATGACGCATGATGTATTCCCTGTGTTGGCCGGCGAGCCCTCCGGCGAATGTCGGCCAAAAGGACCGACGCTCAAGCCAAGCAAGACTGGGAACGGCAACGACTAAAGTCGTTCCGGCGGCAGATTAACCATGAGTGGACGAGTCGCGCCTAGAAAAAAATCGCCGCTTTCAGCGATTAATCGAGGGGCAGGAAGCGGCTCGCGACGTCTCGGGCAAGGCGGGCGGGACGTTTCGAAACAGCATCAAGGCAGCACCAGGTCGATTTGACCTCGGCAAGCACTGTCTCGCCGCGCTTGATCACCGTGGTGAAGCGCGCCTTGGCGCCCGCGAAATGTTCCGCGATTACATCGGCCACGACATTATCGTCCAGGAAGGTCGGGCGCCGATACTGAATATCGTGCGCCAGCGCGATCCACAGATGCTTGGCGACCGCTTCGGGCGGCGCGACAGTCTCCCAAAACTTGACCACCGCGTCCTGAACCCATTTCAGATACACGCTGTTGTTGACATGACCCATATGGTCGATGTCGTCAGCGTGGATGCCCACAGGGTAATGAAATGTCTCGCCAGCCATCATCTGAAGATGGCGTAACTGACAAATATGTCAATGGCGTTTACGGCGGAACGATTAGCTCGCAATTTTGATAAGATAGGCTCGGCTAGCTCTGCTTGGCCGTAAGATCGTCAGAATAGCCTGCCTCCAATCGAGGCCATTGAGAAATTGGTCGGCCAACCTGGCGGAAAGGGTGATTAGTTTCGCCCCAATATTGCGGCCATCCGGCCGGCGAATCTTCAAAATCCTCCTGCCGCCCATAAACGGTCAGGTCGAGCAAACGGTAGCTATTATCCATTGCCTCAACGCCGCGCCGAGTGGTCCAATATGTCTCAAAGACGTCCGTACCGATGCGCAAATAGCAAATGAGGTACATCATTCCCGGTCGCCGACCAGCGAGAAGCGTTTCACCTGACGTCGTCGGCACCGAATACCAGGGCATCGTCCATCCCATGAATTCCCGGTAGCGGGCGCTCTCCTCATAGGGCCCTTGGCAAAACGTGGTGTAGGTAACGTCACGGGAATGGATGTGCGACAGTTCACGAACCTGCGTTGTGAAGAAGGTGCACCCCTCACACTGTGCCGGCGCGGGCCGACCGTCAAACCACATATAATAATATGCAATCAGCATTCGGCGGCCTTCGAACGCGTCTAACAAAGTCGTCGGCCCTGCTTCACCGATCAACGAAACCGAACCGTCCACCGCGACCATCGGCAGGCGTCGTCGTGCGGCCGCAATCGCGTCGCCCTCGCGCATGTGGGCTTTTTCGCGGCTCCGCAGCGCGCTGATTTGTTCGTCGAAGGCAATGCGATTGGCTATTTCGGGCATGCCCGTCATAGTTTCCGAGCCCGGCATCCAATTCTCCCTTGGCAGGTGTCGGGGAAGGGATTGCAGCGCTGCAAAAGGCACGCAATTCCAATGACTCCATATAGGCAAAGTCTATTGTGCGTGTGCGTGCGTCGGCAAGGGGCCGATGTCTGCCATCACCTATCCAATATCTGCCAACTTGTTCCCGAGATTGCAAAGTGGGCTGGCAGATTGAGTCGCCGTCAGCTTTTGTCGCTGAAGCCGATTGACGCGTGGGTGCCGTCGCAGAAGGGCTTGTTGTTGGACTGGCCGCAGCGGCAAAGGGTTTGACGGTTGCGGACTTCGTAAGCGAAGCCGTCGGCGCTTTCGACCTGAATGCCGCCTTGTACCCAAAGGGGGCCGGAACAGCCTTCGGGAATGTCCTCAATTAACGCGATAATCTGATCGCGCTTTTCCTCGATTGGTTGGCCGGTTTCGTTCTGCCATGCGACGAGGCGGCCGGACGGACAGTTATTGACCTGCCGTTCGAATGTTGCCTTGACCTGGGGTTCGTCGGTTTCCTCAACCTGATTCCAAACCTGCCCGTTGGGGTCGCAGAAGCGGGCGAAGGCGCACAGGCTTTCCGCGTCGGTCAATGAATCCACCGGCCCGCGATAGAGTTTTGCCTGGTCGAGATAGGGTTCGCGGCTGGCGGTTTCGGTGCCGTCAAATCCAATTTTGACGTGGGTGCCATCGCAGAACGGCTTGGTCTTTGAATGACCGCAGCGACATAGAGCATAATTTGCCTGGTCCGGGAATTTCTCAACCGTTTTCCACTCGACCGACTGGCCTTGCTGGTCTGGAACAATATCTTCCTTCACCAGCGGCACGGAACCCGAAACGACGTAGGGGCCATTCTTGGTGACTTTGATTTTCACTGTTCCCGCCATGCTGCGACTCCCCGGTTTCTGTTATGGAGTAGATTGTTGACGCGCATTTTGGTTCCCGACAAGCAGGCAAGAATGTCCGAAATCCGCAATATCGTCATCCTCACCGGCGCGGGGATCAGCGCGGAAAGCGGCATCCGCACCTTCCGCGCCGAAGACGGGCTGTGGGAGGATCATCGGGTTGAGGATGTGGCGACGCCCGAAGCCTTCGTCCGCAATCCGGGGCTGGTTCATCGCTTTTACGACGCGCGGAGGGCGCGGCTTGACGAGGTGGTGCCCAATGCCGCGCATGAGGCGCTGGCGCGGCTCGATGCGGAATGGCCCGGCGAATTGCTGATCGTCACCCAGAATGTTGATGATCTGCATGAGCGGGCGGGAGCCAGGCGCCTGCTCCATATGCACGGCGAACTCAACAGCGGCTGGTGTCAGTCCTGCGACCAGCGCTTTGCGTGGATCGGCCCGATGGGGGCGGAGGCGGAGTGCAAGGTCTGCGCCGAAGTCGGCATGGTCCGGCCCGACATCGTCTGGTTCGGCGAAATGCCCTACGACATGGACCGCATCGACGAAGCCCTGATGAACGCCGACCTGTTCGTGTCGATCGGGACGTCGGGCGCGGTCTATCCTGCGGCGGGGTTTGTCCAGACGGCGAAGTATCGCGGGGCGACGACGCTGGAGATCAACCTGGATCCGAGCCAGGGCAGCATCTTCTTTGATGAGCGGCGGTACGGGCCGGCGGGAGTTGAGGTGCCGAAATGGGTGGGAGAGTTGCTGGGTTAATCCCTAGCCCGTCATTGCGAACGGAGCGAAGCAATCCAGCGGCGCAAACTGGATTGCCGCGTCGGTGCGCTCCTCGCAATGACGGTTACGTCAGCGGCGTGGAGTAAATCCACGCCGTCGGTCCTGTCGCGATGAACCGCACAGGCCGTCGTCCGCGTCGTGACGTCTCTTCGCGCTGCTCAGGCGGCGTTCCACGCCGGCTTCGCTGCGCTCGGCGTCACTCCGACCAATCCAGCCCAATATCCTCGTACAGCCCCTTGTCCTCGCCCCATTTCGGGTTGACCTTGACGTGCAGGTAGAGGTGGACTTTGCGGCCGAGGTGTTCGCTGATCGCTTCGCGGGCGGCGCTTCCGATGGCTTTCAGGCGTGATCCGCCCTTGCCGACGACGATTGCCTTCTGGCTTTCGCGCTCTACGACGATCTGCTGGTTGATGACGGCGGATCCATTGGGCTGATCCTCCCATTTTTCCGTCACCACCGCCGCCGCGTAGGGCAATTCCTTGTGCAGCTGCAGGTAGAGTTGCTCGCGGGTCAGTTCGGCGGCGACCATTCGGTCGGTGGCGTCGGTCAGCTGGTCTTCGGGGTAATGCCACGGACCTTCGGGCATGGCTTCGGCGAGGTGCTTCTTGAGGTCCGCAACGCCGTCGCCGGTAGAGGCGGAGATGAAGAAAATCTGGTCGGGATTGAGCCGCCCGGCGAGCAGCTGGGCAAGGCCAAGCAGCGCGTCCTTCTTGGCGATGTCGACCTTGTTGAGGACAAGGATGCGCTTTTCCGGGCGCGCCTCGACGCCTTCGATCACCTGTTCCGCCTTGGCGTTCAGCTTCACCGACGCGTCGATCACCAGCAGCACGCGGTCGGCATCATCCGCGCCTTCCCACGCGGCCTTGACCATCGCCCGGTCGAGACGGCGGCCGGGCGTGAAGATGCCCGGCGTGTCGACCAGGATCATCTGGCTCTCACCCTCCAGCGCGATGCCCATCAGGCGGGCGCGGGTGGTCTGCGCTTTGGGGCTGACAATCGCGACCTTCTGCCCGACCAGCGCGTTGACGAGCGTCGACTTGCCCGCGTTGGGGGCACCAAGAATGGCGACGATACCGCAGCGAATGGTCATTTCAATTTCTCCAATAGCGCCGCCGCTGCTGCGGTTTCGGCTTCCTGCTTCGACGAGCCTTCGGCCTCCGCTTCGCCATGGCGGCCAACGACGACCTTCACCTTGAAACGCGGCGCGTGGTGGGGGCCAAAGCGGCTGATGGTTTCATAATGAGGTACGCCGAGATTGCGCGCTGCAGCGAGCTCCTGAAGCCCGGACTTGGGGTGCACCGGCGCTTTCTTCTGCCCCTCGATGAAGGGAAGCCAGTGGACACGGATGAAGGCTTCGGCCCGATCGAGTCCGCTGTCGAGATAGAGGGCGCCAAGGATCGCTTCGACGACATCGCCAAGCACATTTTCGCTCAGGTTGGCATGATCCTCGCGCGCCTGTTTGCCGAGGCGAATGTGCGGTGGCAGGCCCAGGGCCTGACCGACTTCGGCGCAGGTTTCGCGGGAAACGAGTGCGTTGTAACGGCGACTCATCTTACCTTCCGGTTCCCCCGGAAATCGCTCGTAAAGCCAGGCCGCAATGGCAAGGCCGAGAACGCGGTCGCCCAGGAACTCCAGCCGTTCATAGCTATCGGCGCCCTTGCTGCTGTGGGTCAGCGCACGCTCGAACAGTTTTGGGTCCTTCGGTTCGCCGCCAATGGCTTCACCGATGAAGGCGGGAAGTTGGATCATGGGTGGAAATCCGTGCCCAGTCGGTCGGTGCGCAGCGCGGTGAACCAGCTGATCGGGTTGATCCAGCTGGCTGAACCGTCGGTTGACCAGAAAACAAACTGGGCGCGGCCGACAATATGGTCGATGGGAACGAACCCCATGCCACCAACGTCGACCGGATAGCGGCTGTCGGCACTGTCGTCGCGATTGTCACCCATCAGGAAGACGGCGCCTTGTGGGACCAGAATCGGGCCGAAATGGTCCGAGGGCTGATCGACCTGATCCAGCGTGGTGTAGCTGACGCCGTTAGGCAGGGTTTCGCGGTAAGCGGTATATTTGCAAGGGCCGCCCGTTGGAACGCTCGAATTCTCATCCATCGCGCCGCTCGGTGTCACGCGCCGGCAAGTCGTATTGGCGCTTTTAATCAGGTTCACATCGGGAATGTGCTGACGCGCGACGGGGACGCCGTTGATGACGGGCTGTCCGTCCTGAACCGTGACGAGGTCACCAGGCAGGCCGATAACGCGCTTCACCACATCTTCGCCTTGCGGGCCGACGAACACGACGATGTCCCCTCGTTTGGGGTCGCTGCCAAAGATACGGCCGTCGAAGCTCGGAAAATGGAAGGGAAAACTCGCGCTGCTATAGCCATAGGGCCATTTGGAGACGAACAAATAGTCGCCGATCTGCATGGTTGGCTGCATCGATCCACTCGGGATCGAGAATGATGCGACGACAAGGCTACGCAGGAGCCATGCCGCCACGACAAAATAGAGCAAAGAACGAAGGAAGCTGTCCTTCTTCTTTTCCGGTGCGTCGGTCGTTTCGGGTGCGACGCCATCCGTCGTCTCGGGTGCGGGCGGAATAGTGGCCATGGGGCGCGCTTGTTGAGGGAGTCGCGCTTGAGGTCAAGCAGGGATGGAAAAGCACGCCCACCGCATTATGTCATGGGGCATGGCAAATCAGGACCGCGAGGCCGCATGGGCGGCCATTCACAACGCCGAACCGGCGTCTCTTATCGACCTGTTTGAAAGAAACCCGGACCGGGTCAAGGCACTGGGCCTGGACATTGCGGGCATGCATTTCGATTGGTCGAAAACCCATCTTGAGCCGGACCTGATCGCGGCGTTTGGGAATCTGGCCGCGGCCTGCGATTATGTGGGTCACCGCGACCGCCTGTTCGCCGGGGACATCGTCAATCTTGCCGAACATCGCCCCGCGACTCACCCGGCAGAACGCGGCGAGGGCAGCGCGGCGGACAACAAGCTGGCTGCGGAACGACATCTGCGGATGCGTCATTTGATGGACGCGATTGAAGGCGGCGCGTTTGGCGAGATTGATGCAATCTTGCACATAGGCATCGGCGGATCGGCGCTGGGGCCGGAACTGGTGATTGACGCGCTGGGGCGCAATTCGGACCGGGTTGAAGTGCGTGTGTTGTCGAACATCGATGGCGAAGCG
Organism: uncultured Sphingomonas sp.; assembly: GCF_946478955.1. The sequence continues at coordinate 90,689 of NZ_CAMLDL010000005.1, forward strand.
TTCGACATGGCGGTCTGGGGTCTCGACCCGCACACGACATTGGTGGTCGGGGTCAGCAAGACCTTCACCACAACCGAAACGCTCACCAACATTGATGCCGCGATCGAATGGCTGACCGAACATGGGGTCGAGGACCCTTACGGTCGCCTGATCGGTGTAACCGCCGCGCCAGAAAAGGCGGTGGAGTTTGGCATCGATGAAAGCCGCGTCCTGCCGTTCAGCGAAGGTGTTGGCGGGCGCTATTCGCTTTGGTCGTCGGTCGGTTTCTCGATTGCGATGGCCATTGGCTGGGGCCCGTTTGAGGAATTGCTTGAAGGCGCGGCGGAGATGGACCGTCATGTGAAGCTGCACGACGGGCTCGACAATATGGCGCTTCGCGCCGCCTTCGCGGACCTTTTCTATACGCAGGCGCGTAAGGGTCAGAGCCGGGCGCTATTCGCATATGACGAGCGGCTGAGACTTCTACCCGCCTATCTTCAGCAGCTGGAGATGGAATCGAACGGTAAGTCGGTAACGCAGGAGGGAAATCCAGTCACCCACCCGACCGCGCCGGTCACTTGGGGCGGCATTGGCACCGATGCCCAGCATGCGGTATTTCAGCTGCTCCACCAGGGCACCACTGCGATTCCGGTCGAGTTCGTGACCGTCATCGAAAATGAAGACAGCATGGACCCGCGGCATCACCATTTGCTGCTTGGCAATTGCTTCGCGCAGGGCGCGGCGCTGATGGCTGGGCGAAAGCATGACGACCTTGCGCGTAGCTACCCCGGTAATCGCCCGTCGGCGACGGTCCTTCTCGAACGGCTCGACCCGCATACGCTGGGCGCGCTGATTGCCTTTTACGAGCACCGCACCTTTGCCAATGCGACACTGCTGGGCATCAACCCGTTTGACCAATTCGGGGTCGAGCTTGGCAAGGAAATGGCCCGGACGCTGGACGATGCGGCGGGCCGCAAGTCGCTCGACCCATCGACCCGCGACCTGATTGCGAGGGCCGGCCTGTGAGCGACTATGATTTTGACCTGTTCGTGATCGGCGCGGGGTCGGGCGGCGTGCGCGCATCGCGGATCGCGGCGAGCCACGGTGCAAAAGTCGCCGTGGCGGAGGAGTTTCGCGTCGGAGGCACCTGCGTCATCCGCGGCTGTGTGCCCAAGAAACTGCTCGTCTATGGCGCGCATTTTGCCGAAGATTTGAACGACGCAGCGATGTTCGGCTGGGACGTGCCTGAAAAGCGGTTCGACTGGAACGTGCTGCGTGACAATGTGGCGGCGGAAGTGAACCGGCTCGAAGGAATTTACGGCGAGACGCTTGACCGCAACAGCGTCACCGTTTTCCATGAACGCGCGATCGTCACGGGCCCGCACGAGGTCAAGCTGGCGAGCGGAAAGACTATCACCGCCGACAAGATATTGATTGCCACCGGGGCGCACCCCTACCTGCCAGGCATAGACGGCGTCGAGTATGCCATTACCTCTAACGAGGTGTTCGGGCTGCCCAAGCTGCCCAAGCGGATCGTCATCGTCGGTGGCGGCTATATCGCCAACGAATTCGCCGGAATTTTCAACGAGTTCGGGACCGAAGTTACAGTTATCAATCGCAGCGACACAATCCTGCGCGGCTATGATGAGCAGATGCGTGACCGCCTGCTCCAAATCTCCATGGCGAAAGGTATCCAGTTCCGCTTCAACGTGTCGATCAAGGCAATTGAGAAGCAGGAGGATGGCACGCTGAAGCTGATCATGAACGGCTGCGCCGATTTCGATACCGACGCGGTGATGTTCGCGACCGGGCGCGTACCCAATGTCTTCGGGCTTGGGCTGGAGGAGGTCGGGGTCGAGTTGGGCGATAAGGGCCAGATCAAGGTCGACGATCACAACCGAACGAACGTACCAAGCATTTTTGCGGTGGGCGATGTCACCGACCGGGTCCAGCTAACCCCGGTGGCGATCCGTGAAGGCCATGCCTTTGCCGACACCCAGTTCGGCGGCAGCCCCTGGACGGTTGAATATGACGCTATCCCCAATGCCGTCTTCTCCCATCCGCCAATCGCGGGTGTCGGGCTGACCGAGGCGCAGGCGCGCAACAAGATCGGCAACGTCAAGGTTTTCACCAGCGATTTCCGCGCGATGAAGAACGTTCTTGCCGGGCGCAACGAGCGGTCGCTGTATAAGCTCGTAGTCGACGGCGGGAATGATGAGGTAGTCGGCGTGCATATGATCGGGCCTGATGCGCCGGAAATCATGCAAGCGGTTGCCATTGCCGTGAAGGCAAAGCTGAAAAAAGCCGACTTCGACCGCACCATGGCGCTTCACCCGACCATGTCGGAAGAATTGGTATTGATGCGATGAGCGAGGCTGGGGGCGGGGTGCTTCCCCGGGTCGCCGACTGTTTCGCGGCGCAGGGCCTGATGCGCAATCTTGGCGCAGAAATGACCGAGGCGGATGCGGGCCGATGCGTCATCGAAATTCCGTGGAGCGAGGGCATTACCCAGCAGGACGGGCTGTTCCACGGTGGGGTCAGCGCCGCAGTTGCCGATGCTGCATGCGGTCATGCGGCCATGACGATGATGCCCGAAGGGCACAATCCGCTATCGGTGGAATTCAAGCTTAACCTGCTCGCCCCTGCGATGGGCGACCGGATGCGTGCGACGGCCACCGTGATCAAGTCCGGACGGACCTTGACGGTGGTGGGGGCAAAGGTGGAAGTGCGCCGGGACGGACATTATCATCATTGCGCGGAAATGCTGGCCACGATGATCGGCTTTGCACCGCGGGGGGACAAGAATTGAGCACACAGGCGCACGACGTTGTCATTATTGGCGCGGGCCACAACGGCCTGACCTGCGCTTACTACCTTGCTAAAAAGGGCCTGAAAGTCGTCATCGTTGAGGCAGCCGACAAGGTTGGCGGCGCGGCGGTCACCGATGAATTCCATAAGGGCTATAAGAATAGCGCGGCGAGTTACACCGTGTCGTTGCTCAACCCGACCGTCATTCGCGACATGGAGTTGGCGCGGCACGGGCTTAAGGTAGTCCTGCGCAAGACAGACAATTTCCTGCCCGGCGACAAAGGCCAATATCTTCTGGCCGGACGCGGCGGTTTGACCCGAAGCGAAATTTCCCGCCACCATCCGGCCGACGGTGCGGCCTATGACCGCTATAATGCGGAGCTGTCGACGGTCGTGCCCCTGATCAAGAAATGGCTTCTCCGCGCGCCGCCGCAGTCGGGCGGTGGACTTCGCGGGCTGGCACCGCTCGCCGCGCTCGGCAAGGATCTGATCGGACTGGACCGGGATGAAGTTCGCACTGTCCATGCCTTTGCAACCAAAAGTGCAGGCGACATTCTCGACAGCTTTTTCGAAGGGGACATGACCAAGGCGTTGTTCGCGTTCGACGGGATCGTTGGCAATTTCGCCTCGCCTTACACACCCGGCACTGCCTATGTCCTGTTACATCACCTGTTTGGCGAAGCCGACGGCGTGGCCGGCGCATGGGGACATGCCATCGGCGGCATGGGCTCCATCACTCAGGCGATGGCCAAGGCCTGTCGCGAGGCCGGTGTCGATATCGTGCTCAACAAGGCGGTCAGCGAAGTGATCGTCGAAAAAGGGCGCGCGGTGGGCATTGTTGCGGAAGGCAAAACTTTCCGCGCACCAACTATTGTCGCCGGTGTGAACCCGAAATTGCTGTTCGATTATTTGGTGCCACAAGGTGCGGTCGAGCCGTGGCAGGAAAATCATTTCCACAATTGGGAATGCGAAAGCGCGACCTTCCGGATGAATGTGGCGCTCGACAAGCTGCCTAATTTCACCGTCCTTCCGGGGCGGGGCGACCATATGACGGCGGGCATCATCATGGCCCCATCGATGGCCTATATGGAACATGCCTACGCCGACGCGATGCTGAACGGTTGGACGAAGAAGCCGGTGATCGAAATGTTGATCCCGTCGACGCTCGACCCGAGCCTTGCACCGAAGGGCAAGCATGTCGCCAGCCTGTTCTGTCAGCATTTCCGCTACAGGCTGCCGGGTAAGAAGACATGGGATAAGGAGCGTGAGGCAGCGGCCGATGCGATTATCGCAGCGGTTGACAATCATGCACCCGGATTCGCCAAGTCGGTGGTTGCGCGGCAGACCCATTCACCCCTCGACCTTGAGCGGCGATTTGGCCTGATCGGCGGTGATATTTTTCACGGCAAGATGGGCAGCGATCAGTTGTTTAGCGCGCGACCCCTGCTCGGCTACGCCGGTTACCGTATGCCGCTGCCGGGCCTGTATCTCTGCGGCTCCGGCTCGCATCCTGGCGGCGGCGTGACGGGCGCGCCAGGCCATAATGCGGCGCAGGCAATCCTTGCCGATGTGCGTCCTCGGTTTCTGAAGCGGAAAGTCTGATGACGGCCAAACCCCTTGCCGATATTCGCGTGCTTGATCTGTCCCGTGTGCTTGCAGGGCCATGGGCGACGCAGTTGCTGGCTGATCTAGGGGCCGACGTTATCAAGGTGGAAAAGCCCGGCGCAGGGGACGACACCCGCCATTGGGGGCCGCCGTGGCATGACGCTGAGGACGAGAAGGTCGCGGCCTATTTCCTCGCCGCCAATCGCGGAAAGCGGTCAGTCGCCATTGATTTCGGCACCGAAGAAGGCGCTGCGCTGGTCCGCAAAATGGCCGCAGATGCCGATGTGGTGATCGAAAATTTCAAAGTCGGGGGCCTTAAGAAATTCGGATTGGACGCGGACAGTCTTCGCACCGCGCACCCGTCACTGATCTATGCCAGCATTACAGGTTTTGGCCAGGACGGCCCCTATGCCTCGCGCGCCGGATATGATTATATCATTCAGGGTATGGGCGGCCTGATGAGCCTGACCGGCCTTCCCGATGGAGAGCCAGGCGGCGGACCGATGAGGGTTGGCGTCGCGGTCGCGGACCTGTTCACCGGCATGTACACCGCGAACGCCATCCTCGCCGCGCTGTACCGCCGGAAGGAAACGGGTGAGGGCGCGACCATCGACATGGCGCTGTTCGACACGCAGCTGGCGATGCTCGCCAACCAGGCATCGAACGCGCTGGTCAGCGGCGTCGATCCGGTTCGGCAGGGCGTCGGCCACCCCAACATTGTCCCCTATCAACCGTTCGCGGCGGAGGACCAGCCGATTATCATCGCGGTCGGCAATGACGGGCAATTCGGCAAGCTGGCGAAAATCCTTGGTCGTCCGCAATGGGCCGAAGATCGGCGCTTTTCCACCAATGCGCAGCGCGTCGCACACCGGGAAGAGTTGGTGCCGATGATCAGCGACGTCATCGGATCGGAGCCCTCAAGCTTCTGGCTGCCCAAACTGGAAGAGGCCGGAATCCCCGCCGGGCCAATCAACACGATTTCACAGGCGTTGGCCGACCCGCAGGCGAAACATCGCGGCGCGAAGATCAAGGCCGGTGGTGGGGCGCTGGGCGAGGTGCCGATGGTTGGCAACCCAATCCGCCTCGACGGGTGGCGGATTAGTTCGCCCTTACCGCCCCCCGCGCTCGGCGAGCATGGCGATTTGCTCGGTGAATGGGTTAGCGCGAAAGAGCTAAAGTCACTCAAAGCCAAGGGAATCGTTGGTTAACAGCTCGCCGGGGGACTGCTCAGTCCAGCTTCTCGTCCGAATATCGATTCTGCAAAAACCGCCCCTGCGTCTCGAACGCGAGCAAGTCCTGTTTTGCGAGATTCTCGCCGATATCGCCAAGTGCCTGACGCCCGGCCGCAAGCGCCTCGACTAACCGCTCGTCAACGGTCTTGCCTTCGCCATCAGCTTCGCCGCGATAGGCGGTAGGTACATTCTGGTATCTGTCGATTAGGCCGGGGATGTGGCGGCTCATCAGACGGCGGGCGTCCTGCGCGGCGGGGTCGCCGACGGGAACGCGCTCCAACGTTTCCTTAAGGCCGCCGACCATTTGCGAGATGCGATCCATTTCGGCCTGTGCGGGCTTGGGCAGGGCCTTGCGCGCACGGAAGATATAGCTGTCGAACTGGGCTACCATCTGCGCGTTCGACACGTCTTCCTGCACCTGCGGCAGCGCAGCAGTCGGACGGCTGCCAAAACCGATCAACGCCGCTGCGCCAATCGCCACACCAACCGCGGCGAGGAATCCGAACATGCCGATGGGCAAGATTAGGCCGATAATGATTGTGATCAGGCTGATCAGCCCAACCGCAATTGCGATCCGTGCAAGGCCCTTGCCAAGGCTTTGGTTCAGCCGCTGCCGCTCCCGCCGCGCCGCCGCGCGAACCGCGCCGTCGCGACTGTCGATCTGCGTCGTGATCCGCTCAAAGCGGGCTATGGTCTGATCAACACGTTTGTCTGTCATTTGGGATCGGTCACTTGCGTTCAATCGCCTCGAACGGCGACGCTGCGGATTCCAGCTTGGCCTGGGCCACGCCTTCGGCGCGGGCAATATAGCCCTTCGACTTTTCGACTTCCTTGCCGAGCGTGTCGACGGTTGCCTTCATATTGGTCAGCGCCGCCAGCTTAAACGCGTCGATCTGGTCCATCGTGTCATAGATATTCTGGAACGCACGCTGCAGCGTTTCGAGCGGGATGGTCGACGAAGCCGCCTGCTCATGGATGGCCCCCGACTGCTGCTTCAGCATTTCGCCGGTTGTGTCGATCATGTTGGCGGTCGTCGTGTTGAGCGCCGTGACCTGTTCCAGCACCAGCTTCTGATTCGACATGGCCGACGCGACCGTCACTGCGGTGCGAAGCGCGGACACCGTGGTGGTCGACGCGCGGTCGACGCCCTTCACCAGCTCAACATTGTTCTTCTTGACGAGATCCAGCGCGAGATAGCCCTGAACCGTCACCGCCATCTGGGTCAGCAGGTCGGTGGTCCGCTGCCGTGTGTAGAACAGCGCGCTTTCACGGATGGCTTTTGCCTTCGCCGGCTCGCTATGGTCCAGCTCGTTGGCCTTGTCTTCAAGGTTCTGATCCAGCGTCTTGGAGATGTGGATCATCTGCTCCAGCTTGTGCATCGTCTTCCACAGCTGGGCGCGTTCAGTGTCGATGGCGGCATTGTCCATCAGCAGCTCATCCTTGCCATTGCCCAGCCGCTGCAGGATCGCGCTGATGTGGGTCTGGCTTGAGCGATATTTGTCGAAGTAGTTGTTGATCTTGTTCCCGAACGGAATGATGCCGAGGAACTTCTTCGTGGTCATCCCCTTCGATGCTTCCTTAGGGTCGAGCGATTCCACCGTGCGGCGAAGCTCGGTCAGGTCGGCGCCGATGCCGGTATCGCTGTCGATCGCTTTCACCGGTCGGTCGAGGAAGCGGTTGGATGCGCCCGCAGCTTCGGCGATTTCCTTGCGGCCCATCGCGGTCAGCTGATCGACCTTCTTGCCAAATTCCGGGCTGTTGCTGTCGAGTGCGGCCAGTTCCTCAACGAACTGCGCGACCTTCCTGTCGAGCTCGCTCGTTTCCTCGGACTTGAGCGGGACGAGACCGGCGGCCTCCGCCGGCGCAATCGTCTGCAGCGCCTCGGGCGGATCGAGCTTGATCTTCGTCGCGGTCGCCGTGACGGGTTCGTTGGTCGGATCGCTGGCCATGGTCACGCTATTCCTTCTTGCAAACGCATATTGCGCAACGAGGGTGGACTGCCCGCCCGCCGCACGCAAGTATCTTAGCTGTATTATAGGTGTAATACGCGCCGCTTCAAGGGAATATACGTTCCCTCGCCACGCGTACGGCATGGCTAGCGTCTTGTTAACCAATCATCGGAACGGTTCGCTTACCCTATCCGCGCTATTCGCCATCTGAACGGGTTCAAATATTGATGGTGGGAAGCATGTTTAAAGCATTCAAAAGGCTTTGGAACGAAGACCGCGGCAATATCCTCGTGATCTTCGGCGCGGCATTGCCCTTGCTTGTCGGCGCGGCCGGGCTCGCCACCGATACGATTGAATGGACGCTGTGGAAACGTCAGCTCCAGCGTGCAGCGGATTCAGCGGCCATCGCCGGCGTTTACACGCGCATCGCTACGGACACGCAGGCAGCTGTCGAAGGGTCGGTCAATGACGATTTGGCGCTAAACTATCGCGCCGACGTTGATCGGGATGCGGGGTACCCAATCACGACGCGTCTCGCCAACGATGGCGACAAGCGGAATCAGGTGCAGGTCGTCTTGCAGCTGCACAAATCGCTGCCGTTCAGTTCTATGTTCATGGCGTCGGCGCCGCGCATTCGTGCAACCGCTATCGCCGCAAGTGTCCCAGGCGCCGACGAATTTTGTGTCCTAGCGACGGATTCCAGCGTCGGTTCGGTGGGCATTGAGGTGACGGGCAGCACACGCCTCGACCTTGGCAATTGCTCGCTCATGACCAATTCGCGCAATCCGAACACGGCGGCGTCCAACGGCAATGCTGGCGGCGGAAACGCCGGCAGCAATTCCTGGGTGCACGCAAAGTCGCTCGCCGCGACCGGCGGCGTCAAATATTCGAACAGCTGGGATGTGTCGGATTATGATCCGAACAGTCCGTCGATCGCCGATCCGTACGCGAGCAAATCGGCGCCGAGCCAGTCCGACTGCACCAAGACAGTGACAGCCGACATGTCCAAAAACCAGACCTACTCGTCGGGCGTCCAGGATCGGACCAGCGGCGCAAATGCCGATACCGCCGGTGATGTCGTGTGTTTTTCTGGGTCGGAGGTTAAGGTCCAGGGCGAGCTGAAACTGCAGTCAGGCGTCACCTATGTCATCGACGGCGGCGACCTGACGATGAGCAGCACCAGCTCCAAAATAAGCTGCGGTGGCTGTACAATCGTCATGACCAACTTTTCCAACCCGGCCGCGACCGGGAACGTAAAAATTACGGGCGGCACGCTCGATATCACCGCGCCGACAACCGGGCCGTATGCTGGCATGGCCATATTTCAGGACAGCCGCGCTCGCGATAGCGGAACGTCAGGCCAGAACGTCATTCAGGGTAACAATGGCGCGTCGGTGACGGGCGCCCTCTATTTCGGCAATCGCTCGCTCACCTACACAGGGGGTAGCGACACGGTGTTCGCCTGTCTGCAGATCGTGAGCAAGCGCGTCACCTTCACCGGCAACTCGGCGATGAGAACGGCGAGCGACTGCCCGGGCAGAGGCTATGGTGCAATTCAGGGCGGCCGCCGCGTGAGGCTCGTCGCATGATCCGCGCCATCAAACAGATTTGCGCCGAGAAGCGCGGCGTTGCGACCATTGAATTGGCATTGGTCGCGCCCGTCCTGGCGGTGATGGTTATTGGTGTGTCCGATATCAGCAACGCCTACGGCCGCAAGCTGCAGCTTGAGCAGGCGGCCCAGCGCGCCATGGAGCGCGTGGCACAGACGACGGGTGAGAACACCCCGGCCGACACGATCAAGAATGAGGCAGTGTGCCAATTCAATGGCCTGAACCCAGATAACACTTGCCAGACAGCGCCGTTGACCGTCGATGACGTTGTCGTAACCTATAGCCTTAAGTGCAATGGCGTTGTGACCGACTATTCGACGGATTGCGCATCTGGGCAAACCGAGGTGCGCTATATCTCGACCACCGTCACCTATAATTATGCGCCGATGTTCGCGATGAAGATCGGCGCTCATTCTGACGGTATGTATCATCTGGTCGCGACTGCGGGGGTAAGAGTCGTATGAAGCTATTCACCGCGCTTCGCCGCGATCATCGCGGTGCGACCATCGTTGAACTGGCATTCGCTTTGCCAATCTTCATCACAATGCTGTGGATGGTGGTGCAGCTGGGTCTCGTTTTTCGTGCATTGTCCGGGATTCAGAACGCCTTAGGCGAAGGCGCGCGGGCGGCGACCATCTGGCCGGTTCCAAGCATCACCACGGTCCGCGCTAGGATGAACACGGCTGTCTTCGGTATTGGCCCCGGAACGTTCAACATACCGGATCCGGTTGAAGGCCAAGCCGATGGAAGCGACTATCTCGACCTGACCGTAACGTACAGCCAGCCGACGAGTTTGCTCATTTTGCCGGGCCCAACGATTTCGGTCACTCGGTCTAAACGGGTTTGGATGTCGGAATCCGATACCTGATCAGGTCGCTTTCGCGCGGCTGGCGAAGAAATTCTTGATCGCCTGCTTCACTTCGTCGGACGTCAGCCGTTCGGCGAAGTGGCCGTTCTCCCGATCCATACGTTCTACCACCGCATCAACGTCGGTCGTGCGCAGCAGCGCCTGGGTTTGACGCATCGCTTCGGGCGGCTTGGCGAGCAGGGCGGCGGTAATTGCATCGCGCATCGCGGCAAGGCCGCCTTTCGGCGCGACGTGACTGGCGAGGCCAATTCGCAGTGCATCATCCGCGCCAAATGGTTCGCCCAGTAGCAGGTAGCGTGCTGCCGAGCGGCGGCCCGCCAGCTTCGGCAGGATCATGGAACTGGCAGCCTCTGGCACCAGGCCGAGGTCAACGAACGGCATGATGAACCGGCAGCCATCCTCCGCGATCACAAGATCGCAGTGGAACAACATGGTCGTGCCGATACCGACCGCATTGCCGTGGACGGACGCGATGATGGGCACCACATTATAGGCAAGGGCGCGCAGGAAGCGCCACACCGGCAAGTCGGTTTCGCCGCCTGGTGCAGGCATGGCCTGCATGAAATCGGCAAGATCATTGCCAGCGGTAAAGTCTTCGCCGGCGCCGTCGATGGTAATCACTCGGATCGATTGATCGGTTCCAGCGTTTTCAATCGCATCGGCCAGGGCGCTGTACATGGCGACGGTGATGGCGTTGCGCCGCTCCGGACGATTGAGGGTGATGGCCAGTACGCCATCGGCTTTTTCGACGCGGACATGTTCGCTCATCAACTATTGCCCTTTCAACGGCATGGAATCGGGTGACGTTCATGGCCGCATTGGCTATCGAGAATCAAATTCCCGCCAAACCGTAAGGACACCCAGCCCATGAAATTCTTCGCCGACACTGCCGAAATTGAAGATATCCGCAAGCTGGCGGACTCGGGCCTGCTCGACGGCGTGACTACTAATCCGTCGCTGGTGAAAAAATCCGGCCGCGACTTTCTGGAAGTGGTGAAGGAAATTTGCGATGTGGTTGATGGTCCGGTTTCGGCCGAGGTCGTCGCGCTTGATTATGATGGCATGATGAAAGAGGCCGAGGTTCTTCGGAAGATTGCGAAGAATATCGCGGTTAAGGTCCCGCTCACACCAGACGGCCTGAAAACCTGCAAGGCGCTGACCGGTGACGGTACGATGGTCAATGTGACGCTGTGTTTCAGCGCAAACCAGGCGTTACTGGCGGCAAAGGCCGGGGCGACCTTCATTTCGCCGTTTCTGGGCCGCCTCGACGATATTGGGCATCCCGGCATCGATCTAATCAGCGATATCCGCATGATCTACGACAATTATGATTATGAGACCGAGATTCTGGCGGCGAGCATCCGCAACCCGATTCACGTTCTGGAATGCGCGAAAATTGGTGCCGATGTCATGACGGCGCCGCCGTCGGTTATCTGGCAATTGTTCAAGCATCCGCTGACCGAAAATGGCATTGAAGCGTTTTTGAAGGATTGGGCTGCGACGGGACAGAAGATTTAATTTTCGTCGGTGCGCACCGCTTTTTAACCATGGGCTGATACGAATCGGTGCATGGGGCAGCTGATTTCATTCGAGGAACGTGCGGTTGCGACGCTTCGCGACCGCCTGGGCGAGGCGCAGACGGCCAATCAGGATCTGATTGCCTTTGCGCGCGGGCATCACGGTGCGACGGGGGCAATCCATACGGCGGTGCTCGCACTGATGGACGCCGATAGCCTTGATGCGCTGTTGAAAGTTGTCACGGCGCAATGGCCGAAAATGCTCGGCGTCGACCATATTGCGCTGGCACTGGTAGCAGACGGTAAGGCGTTTCGGGTTCATGCGGGCGGCGTCGGCACTGTTGAGCCGCGTATTGTCGATCGGGCAATTGAGCGGCTGGACAGCGTTACCATGCGCGGGGTCGATTGCGGTCATCCGTTGTTCGGCGAGGACGCGAGGACGATCCGAAGTGAGGTGCTGATCCTGATCGATGCGGACGCGCCGCTGCCGTACGGCCTCCTGATGCTTGGGCAGGCGAGCAACGCCAGCATGGAAAATGCCCATGGCAAGCAATTGCTGGGATTCCTTGGTGCGAGCCTAGGCGCTATGCTGCGCCGGTGGCTGGTCACGAACTAGGAACGGACGAACATCCTGCGCGGGCGCTTGCGGCGCGGTGGGCAGGGTATCTGGCGCATGACCGGCGCCGTTCCGCTCACACGGTTCGCGCCTATGTCGCGACCGCCCACCGTTTCATCGATTTTCTGGGGCGTTACCGCGGCGAGGAGATTGGGCGGTACGGCCTTCTTAACCTGCATGCAGTGGATTTGCGCGCCTTTCTGGCCGACCGGCGCAGCGACGGCCTGGGCGCATCATCGGCGGCGCGCGAAATGTCGGCGGTGCGCGCGTTCCTGACCTACGCCGCCGAGGATGCGGGCACGCAGCCCCAATTGCCCCGAACCCGCGCACCCAAACGGCCTAAGACATTGCCAAGGCCGGCCAGCCCTGATGATGCACAAGCACTGGCGGAAGAGGCGGGCGCCAGCGGTTCGAGCGACTGGGTCGGTGCGCGTGACCTCGCGATCTTACTGCTGCTCTATGGCTCTGGCCTCCGCATTGCCGAGGCAATGGGGATGAGCGCGCGTGCATTGCCGCTGGGTCAGGCGATCCGGGTGGTTGGAAAGCGCGGCAAAACCCGCGTGGTGCCGCTGGTTCCCGTCGTAAGGACGGCGATCGAGGAATATGTTGCCCTTTGCCCATACGCAATCAGTGGTGACTCGCCGCTGTTCGTGGGCGTCAAGGGTGGGCCGCTCAATGCCGATGTCGTGCGCCGTGCGGTTCGCGGTGCGCGGCAGCGGCTTGGACTGCCCGAAACTCTGACGCCGCACGCATTGCGCCATAGTTTTGCAACGCATCTTCTGGCGCGTGGTGCGGACTTGCGCTCACTCCAGGAGCTGCTGGGGCATGCCAGCCTATCGTCGACGCAGATTTATACCGATGTTGATGCCGCACGCCTCCTCGACGTGTATCGCCACGCGCACCCAAGGGCCTGATTAAAAAGGCCCACTTCTGCCTTGTGGCAAAAGCGGGCCTATTGGCGACGAGCCAAGGCCAGAACGACTCCGACGCGCCGACTATGTAAGGTTCAACGTGTATGGAAACCCCGTATTCGTCGGCTGAGCCATTAATGGCGGCGGTCGTTATGGCGTCCAAAAAGAACCGATATGGATAATAACATGGCGACCACTGAATTTATGTCACAGGCTCGTTAGATCCGGTTTGGTACTATCGTCTTCGTGCATGTCGCGGTGGGTCCAGACGCGGTAGATATAGCCGAGGATGAGGACGACCATAATCGCGGTTGAGGCCGGACCGAGGATTTTGTCGACCTCGCCATAATTCTCACCAAGCTTGTAGCCTGCGCCGGCAAGCAGCGCCGTCCATCCGGCGGTGCCGAGGGTTGAAGCCCACAGGAACCGTTTGAAACTCATTTTCAGCAGGCCGGCCGGAACCGACACAAGACTGCGAACGGTCGGCAGCAAACGGCCCAGGAAGACGAAGAAGGTGCCATGTTGCTGGAACCAGCGTTCGGCACGCTTAACCTCGGACCAACTCATTGTGATCCAGCGACCATATTTACGAATGATCGGCTCCAGTCGCTGAATGCCGAGTGCACGGGCCGCAAGATACCAGAGGATGTTTCCGAGCATGGCCCCGGTGGTGCCACTGACTACCACCCAGCCATAGCTGAGCTTACCCTGACCCGCCGCGACGCCAGCAACAGACATGATCACTTCACTGGGGATCGGGGGAAATACGGTCTCGAGAAACATCAGAAAGCCGACGCCAAGATAGCCCGATTGTTCAATCAGGCGAATAATCCAATCACTCACTTATTTCCGACTTTCGATTCAATAGCCTGCCAGATGAGGGCGGCCGTATTGGTATTGTTGAAACGGTCCATCGCCACGATTCCGGTGGGCGATGTCACGTTGATTTCGGTCAGCCATTTGCCGCCAATGACGTCGATCCCCACGAACAATAGCCCGCGCTTCTTCAGCTCCGGCCCCAATGCATCGCAGATTTCATGCTCGCTAGCCGACAGACCGGTTTGATGCGCTGACCCGCCAGCCGCGAGGTTCGACCGAAACTCTCCCTTCCCGGGCATGCGGTTGATCGCGCCCGCGACCTCGCCATCGACCAGGATGATACGTTTGTCGCCGTTCGCCACTTCGGGAAGAAATGCCTGGGCGATAAATGGTTCTTTCCAGATCGACGCAAAAAGCTCGGTCAGCGCCGACATATTGCTGCCGTCCCTGCCGACCCGAAATACGCCTTCGCCAGCTTTGCCGTGCAGGGGCTTGATGACAATGTCGCCGTGCTTCGCGTGGAAGGCGCGCACGTCATCGATGCTGCGCCCGATCATCGTTGGCGGCATGAAGCGCGCGAAGTCGAGCACAAAAAGCTTTTCCGGGGCATCGCGAACGCTGCGCGGATCGTTGACCACCAGCGTTTCATTCGCGACCCGTTCGAGCAGGTAGGTGGCAGTGATATAACCGATGTCGAATGGCGGATCCTGCCGCATCAGGACAACATCAATATCGCGGCCAAGGTCCAGCTTAACTGCGTCGCCAGCATCGAAATGATCGCCCTCAACCTTGCGCACCGTCACCGGATGGGCATGAGCAAAGACGCGGCCGTCCTCATAGACGAGGTCGCTGGCGAGATAATGGTAAAGCTGATGCCCACGCTCCTGCGCTTCCAGCATCAGGGCGAAGGTGGAATCCCCGGCGATGCCGATCGATTCCAACGGGTCCATCTGTACGGCAACGCGTAGGGTCATAGCGACACGCGCCTAAGCGAAGCCGAGCGATTTGTCACCCTAGCCAGACATTGGGAAGATGGCGCGGAAAACGTCCCGGTACAATGAACATGGCGTCAATGCGGATGTCCTCGCCGTTCCTGGCGTAACGGGCGGCCAGCTGCTCTGCGGCCGCCGCAACCCGGCGCAGGCGATATTGATCGAGACTCCAGGCCGCGGCTTGTTCAGTGGCACGCTGCTTTACCTCGACGAAGGCGATAATATTGCCGCGCTTTGCGACCAGATCGACTTCGCCTCCCGCCGTTCGCACGCGCCGATCAAGAATGCGCCAACCTTTCAGGCGAAGCCACCAACTCGCGACGGTCTCCGCTCGCCGCCCTCTTGCTTCCGCTTTCTGCCGGGTCAGCTGCGACCGCCCAACTCCAGCGCGCGGGCATATGCGCGCTTCTTTGGAATGCCGAGCGCCGCCGCAACATCGGCCGCAGCACGACTGGGGGTAAGGGTTTGTAGTGCCGCTTTCAGGGCTTGATCCAACTCGTCATCGCTGGCGTCCTCGCGTTCTGGTGGCGGCCCGACCACGATCACAATCTCCCCTTTCGGTGGCGCCTTGGCATAGCGATCCGCCAGCTCGGGGAGTGTGCCGGTGACTGTTTCTTCGTGAAGCTTGCTGATTTCCCTGATCACTGCGCCGTCTCGCGGGCCGAGCCCGGTGGCAAGTGCAGCAAGGCTGTCTGCAAGACGCGGCCCGCTTTCATATAGCACCAGGCTGGCGCGGACGTTCGCCACTTCGGCAATGGCGTCGGTCCGGGCTTTGGCTTTGGCAGGCAGGAAGCCGAGGAACAGGAAACGGTCGGTTGGAAGACCCGCCAGCGTGAGCGCCGCAATCGCAGCGCAGGGGCCAGGGAGGGTATGCACCGCGAGCCCTGCTTCACGCGCTGCACGCACCAGCTTATAGCCCGGGTCAGAAATCAGCGGGGTTCCGGCGTCGCTAATTAGCGCCACCGGCTTCGTCGCAATTTCCGCCAACAATCGGCCGCGCAGGGCATCGTCGCTATGGTCGTGATAGGCGGTCATCGGCGCGGTCGCGCCGACATGGGCGAGCAGCTTGGCACTGACACGCTTGTCCTCCGCAAGCACACGGTCGACGCGGCGCAGCACGTCGGCGGCGCGCGCAGTCAGGTCGCCAAGGTTGCCGATTGGCGTCGCCACGATATACAGGCCGGGATCAAGGGGTTGGTCCAACATGAGAGGGGTCGGACATGGCATTTTCCCTTAAGGCTACGCAAGCGCGTCGAACATTTCTTGCCACTTTAGCTGGCGGGACGCTTTTGCTGGTCGGGTGCCAGACGGCGCCTGTTGGCCCGCGGCCGCCGGGTCCGGGGCCGGTGACGGGGCCGGAGGAGCCGCAGGTGATTCCGCAAAATGGTATCGCCGTGATCGTCCCGACGACGGGCGGTGACGCGGCCGTCGGAACGTCGATTGCCAATGCGGCACGACTGGCTCTGGCCGATACGGGCGAAAAGTCGCTAAAGCTAACGGTGTACAACAGCGCCGGACCCGGCGGCGCGGCCGCCGCGACGTCGCGCGCCATTGCCGACGGCAACGGCCTCATCCTCGGTCCGCTATTGTCGGAGGATGTTCGGGCGGCGGCACCGATTGCCCGGCGTGCCGACGTTCCCGTTATCGCCTTTTCCAATGACCGCGATGTGGCCGGCAATGGTGTCTTCATCCTTGGCTTCACGCCTGATCAGTCGATCAGCCGGGTGGTTAGCTATTCAAACGGTCGCGGCCTTAATCGTTTTGCGGCGCTGGTGCCGAGCGGTGTTTATGGCGAGCGCGCTACCCAATCGATGATGGCCGCAGTGCGCAAATCGGGCGGAAACATTGGTGCAATCGAAACCTATAATCGGTCGGCAGTTTCGGTGACTGCTGCGGCAAAGCGTCTGAACGCCAAGGGCAATTTTGATGCGGTCCTGATCGCCGATAGCGGACGTATTGCCACAGTTGCCGCGCCCGCGTTGAAGGTTGGGCCGCGTCTGCTTGGCACCGAGCTTTGGGCCACGGATAAGACGCTGGGCAAGACGATCGCGCTTCGCGGCGGCTGGTTCGCGGCCGCGCCCGATGCGCAATTTGAAAAGCTGTCGGTGCGCTATCGTGCTCGCTATGGCCGCACGCCTTTCCGCCTTGCCAGCCTTGGCTATGACGCGGTTCTGCTGGCGGTACGCAGCGCGCGCGATTGGAACATTGGAAAACCTTTTCCGTCCCGCAAACTTGTCGATTCCGATGGCTTTGGTGGCGTTGATGGCAGCTTCCGTTTCGGCCGCGACGGGATCGCTGATCGGTTGCTCGAGGTGAGGCAGGTGACAGCTACCGGGACGCAGGTTGTCGACCCCGCTCAAAATCACTTCTAGACGGCGATTTCTGCCAAAATTGAATCGAGTAGCAGGCGTCCGGCATTTGTTGTGCCGACGCGGGTTCGATCGCGCCACATTAAGCCGTGGCCAATCAGGCGATCAACCGCGCCCCCGTCCACTATATCGGCCACGCCAAGACGCGCGGCCAAAGCCGCAGGTTCGATTCCTTCGGCAAGGCGAAGTCCCATTACCAGCGCCTCATGTGCGGCTTCGTCGCGGCTGAGCAATTCCTCTTCGGACAGACCATGGCCGTTGCGCGTCATGGCAGACAGGAAATTTTCTGGTTTCTTGTGCCGAACGGTCCGCATTCCTAGCCGCCGTCCATGGGCGCCAGGACCGACTCCCGCGTAATCCCGGTATCGCCAATAGGCGAGATTGTGGCGGCTCTCCGCACCACGACGGGCGTGGTTGGAAATCTCATAGGCCGGGATGCCCGCCGCCGCAGTCCGCGCTTGAGTCAGTTCGAACAATTGGGCAGCCGTGTCGGCATCGAGCGGATCAAATTCATGTTTGGCAACCATCGAGGCGAAGCGCGTGCCCGGCTCGATCGTCAATTCGTAGAGCGAGAGATGCTCGGTGCCGAGGCCGATGGCGCGGTCGAGGTCGCGGGACCAGCTGTCTTCGGTGTCGCCGGGCAGCGCGTAGATCAGGTCGAAGCTGACGCGATCCACGGCGGACTGCGCGGCGGCGAGGGCACGTTGCCCCTCCTCCGCATCGTGGGCGCGGCCGAGAAATCGCAAGGCTTCATTGTCGAAGCTTTGCAGGCCAAGACTAATCCGGTTCACTCCGGCGCTCGCAAGGTCAGCGAAGCGGGCTGCTTCCGCGCTGTTGGGGTTGGCCTCAAGTGTGATTTCGAGATTGTCCGCGGCGTCCCAATGGTGGGTTGCCGATGCGATCAATGCTTCGACAGTTTTCGGGTCCATCAGGGAGGGCGTTCCGCCGCCAAAGAAGATGCTGGTCAGGCGGCGACCCGGCAGCACCGCCGCCTCATGCGCCACGTCCCTGAGCAGCGCGTCCCTCCATTCGTCCTGATCAACGCTGTTCCGGACATGGCTGTTGAAATCGCAATAGGGGCATTTGCTGACGCAGAACGGCCAATGGACGTAGAGCGCCAGCGGATCGCCGGTTCGTGCGGCGTTCAGGTCGGCTGGGGCAGTAGCGTCAGTCATGTTTCGCGCGCTCCTTACGACCCTTGTCCTGTTCACGCCAGTCGTCGCCGTCGCAGCGCCGATCCGAGAAATATTGCCGTGGCGAGATCAGCGTCCGGCGCCGCGCGGTGAGCAATTGATGATCAAGGCGATGATGGTCGGACATAATCTGACGCGCGCTGAATATGGCTCGCCCCCGCTTTTGTGGGATAAGGCGTTGGCACGTGACGCCCAGATCTATGCAAATCGTTTGGCGCAATCCAACCAGTTCAAACATGATTCACAAGTCGGCGGTCGCCCAAAACAGGGTGAAAACCTGTTTATGGGAACGCGGACCGCCTACCGATACGAAGAGATGGTCGGCGGTTGGATCGATGAGCGACGACTGTTCAAACCGGGTCGCTTCCCCGACAATAGCCGCAATGGCGACTGGTCGCAGGTAGGGCATTATACCCAGATGGTGTGGCCAACGACGCAATATGTTGGCTGCGCCACCGCATCGAACCGCTGGAGCGATTATTTGGTTTGTCGCTATTCGCCAGCGGGGAATGTCGTTGGAGTGACGCTTCGGTAACCATAGGCGACAGCGCGGAGTTAACCCTTTTCCGCGATGGTGGCCCGCATGATCCGCGCGTTTTGCCTTGCCCTTTGTATGACCGTGTCCACCGGCGCCGCTGCACAACGAATGCCTAGCCCAAATTGGCCAGCACCGGCAGATCGAGGTGATGCGCTGTTGGTCAAGACGGCGTTGCGTATCCACAACGCCGCGCGGGCGAAATTCGGTGTGCCCCCAATCAGTTGGAATGACAGCCTTGCGCAAGGCGCGATGGCCCACGCCCAATATATGGCAGCGACCGGAATCTATGGTCACGACAAGACGCCCGGCCGTCGTAAGGTTGCGGGCGAGAATCTGTGGCGGGGCACGCGCGGCACTTTTTCCTACGACATCATGATGGATTTGATGGTTGAGGAAGAGCGTTTCTTCCGCCCTGGTGCCTTCCCGAACAATAGCACGACGCCGGACTGGGAAGCAGTCGCGCATTATACGCAGATTATCTGGCCGACGACGACCGAGGTCGGTTGCGCGCTCGCCAGTTCGGCAACGACTGACTATTTCGTATGTCGTTATGCGCCGACCGGCAACAAGGACGGAACCTATCTGGTCGCTGGAGGGCGGCAGCCAGATCCGCTAGCGTCGGCGCCGGCAGGGACCGGAACGCAGATCGCCTCCAGCCGACGCTAGTTCAGCGCCGCCGTCAGCTTTTCGAATGCCTTGGCGCGGTGGCTGATGGCGTGCTTTTCCGCCGGGTCAATCTCACCGAAGGTCTGGTCCATTCCATTGGCGACAAACATCGGGTCATAACCGAAGCCCCTGTCGCCGCGCGGCGGCCAGACGAGGGTGCCGTCGACGCGCCCCTCAAAGCTCTGGATTTCGCCATTGGGCCACGCCAGCGACAGCGCGCAGACGAAATGGGCGTCGTGCCCCGCGTCGGATCCAGCCGCCTCAACCTCGCTCCACACCCGGCCCATCGCGCGCAGGAAGTCGCGGTTGCCTTGCTCATCCTCGGCCCACCGGGCGGAAAAGATGCCGGGCTTGCCGTGCAGCGCATCGACCGACAGGCCGCTGTCATCGGCAAGCGCGGGCAGGCCGGTCATGTCGGCAATCTCGCGCGCCTTGATCTCGGCATTGTCGACGAAGGTGACGCCGGTTTCCTCGGGCTCCGGCAGGTCGAGTTCCGCCGCGCCGACGCATTCGATGCCGTAGGGCACGAGAAGCTCGCGGATTTCGCGCAGCTTGCCTGCATTATGGGTGGCAATGACCAGCTTTGGCCCGATCGCTTTCATCGACCGGTCGCTTTTAGCTGGCCTGCGAAAATCTCGGTGCAGCCGATGCGGGCGAGGCGGAGGAGGCGGAGCAGGCTTTCCTCGTCAAACGTCGCGCCCTCGGCGGTCAGCTGTGCCTCGACGATGTTGCCGTCGCCGGTTAGCACGAAATTGCCGTCGGAATGCGCGGATGAGTCCTCGATGTAGTCGAGGTCAAGGACGGGGGTGCCCTCATAGATGCCGCAACTGACGGCGGCAACTTGCGTGGTGATTGGGTCTTCCGTCAGCGCGCCCGATTCGATCAACTTGTCGATGGCTATGCGCAGCGCGACCCAGGCGCCGCTGATCGACGCCGTGCGGGTGCCGCCGTCGGCCTGAATGACGTCGCAGTCGACGACGATCTGCCGTTCGCCCAGCTTTTTCAAATCCACCACGGCGCGGAGCGAGCGGCCAATCAGCCGCTGGATTTCCTGCGTCCGGCCCGACTGCTTGCCCTTCGCCGCTTCACGGTTGCCGCGGGTGTGGGTAGCGCGGGGCAGCATGCCATATTCCGCCGTGACCCAACCAGACCCCTTGCCGCGCAGGAAGGGCGGCACCTTCTCCTCAACGCTGGCGGTGACGAGCACGCGGGTTTCGCCGAAGCTGACCAAGCAGCTACCCTCGGCATGCTTGGTAAAGCCCGGCTGAAACGAAAGCTCGCGCATCTGGTCGGGGGAACGGCCGCTTGGGCGCATGGGGATGATCTCCTGATAATGGTTGGCCTGCTCCTTAGCCCTCTTCGTCATTCCCGCGAAAGCTAAGAATCCCGCTTTTTTGGGTGAGGCGGTGCAGAAAGTAGCGGGATTCCCGCTTTCGCGGGAATGACGGGATAGGGATGGGGGTGACGAAAGGGGGGCGGCATCCTACATCCACGCCCATGAGTGAGCCCATCGGCGACCTGTCCAATCGCATGCGCGACATTTTCCGGCTGGTGGTCGAGGCGTATCTCGAGCGCGGGCAGCCGGTTGCGTCGAAGGCGCTCGCCGGGTCGCTTTCGCTGTCGCCAGCCTCGATCCGCGGCGTGATGCAGGAACTGGAGGAGCGCGGCCTCCTCATGCATCCGCACACCAGCGCCGGGCGAATCCCTACTGAAACCGGTCTGCGCTTGTTCGTCGACGGCATCATGCAATCGTCGATCCCGCCAGCGCGGGAGCGGCAGGCGATTGAGGCGGGGCTGAAGGACCGCAGCATTGAAGACGCGCTGTCGGCGGCGACGGCGACCCTGTCGGGCCTCAGCGCCTGTGCAGGCGTGGTGCTGGCGCCGAAGAATGAGCTTCGGCTGCGTCAGTTGAGCTTTGTGCCCGTAGGCCCGGATCGCGCACTTGCGGTGCTGGTCGGCATGGACGGCAGCGTCGAAAATCGCATTGTCCCGATTGCGCCGGGGGCCAATCCGATGGCGCTCAACGACATCGGCAATTTCATTACCGCGCGGCTGGCCGGCCTGACGCTGTCTGAGGCCGAGGCGCGATTGCGTGCGGAAATGGTCGAGCGGCGTGAGGCGCTGGATGCGGCGGCGGCGGAGCTGGTCGCGACCGGCCTTGCTGAATGGCGCGAGGACCATGCCCAGCGTCCGGTGCTGATCGTGCGCGGACAGGCGAACCTGATCGACGAAAGCGCGGCGGCGGACCTTGAACGCGTACGCCGCCTCCTTGACGAATTGGAGGATCGCGCCGAAATCGCCCGCGTATTGGAAGGTGCCCGCGATGGCGAAGGGTGCCGGATATTCATCGGCAGCGAGAATCGAATGTTCGCGCTGTCAGGGTCGAGCGTCATCGCCGCGCCATATCGGGGAACCGATGGGCAGGTAGTAGGCGTTGTAGGCGTAATAGGCCCGACGAGATTGAACTATGCCCGCGTTATCCCCATGGTGGATTTCACGGCCCAAGCTTTGACGAGATATATGAGATGAGCGACGACAAAGACCTCCACACCGAAGCCGATGCCATCCGCGAAGAAACGGCGGCCACGGCCCCCGAACTTGGCGAACATGATCTGATCGGCGATCTCCAGAAGAAGCTGGAGGAAGCGAATAGCAAGGCGCTCTATGCGGCCGCGGAGCTGCAGAATGCCCGCCGCCGTATGGACAAGGAAGTGGCCGACACCCGCGCTTACGCAGTGGCCAATTTCGCACGCGATATCCTGTCGGTTCGCGACCATCTGGACCGCGCATTGCTTCATGTGCCAACGACGGACATGGCAGAGGGCAAGGCCAAGAGCTTTGTCGAGGGCATTCAGTCAACGCTGCGTGAACTTGATGCAGTGCTAGCCCGCAACGGCGTCACCAAGATTGAGGCGATTGGTCAGCAGCTTGACCCTAACAAGCATCAGGCGATGATGGAAATCCCGACCAACAACGCCGCCCCCGGCACCATCGTAGAGGAAATGCAGTCGGGCTATACCATCAAGGACCGCCTTTTGCGCCCGGCGCTCGTGGGTGTTGCCAGAAACGCTTGATCAATCGCTGGCGCTAGTCGCAGACGCGATGGCGTTGGCGCAGGATCGCTGGTGGATCATCGGCAGCGCGGCGGTCGCGCTGCACGGCGCGGACTCCGGTGTTATTGATGATATCGACATTGTGCTTAGCGTTAATGATGCGCGCCGGGTTTTACCTCCTCTTGGTGTCCCCCTGACGCCTGGCGGCGGCGATACCCGCTTTCGGTCCGAAATTTACGAGCGTTGGGCAATCCCACCCGTCCCGGCGGAATTCATGGCCGGGTTCGACTTGAATCGCAGGGGCGAATGGGTGCCGGTTCGCTTCCAGTCGCGCGACGAGGTCCGCCCCGGTCTTTTTGTTCCGTCACGCGACGAACTTCACCAGCTGCTGCTCGATTTTGGCCGCCAAAAAGATATTGTCCGGGCGGCAAGCTTGCGTTCAGCCTGACCCTGCGCAAGACATCCCCTATATTTAAGGGGATTATTCATGAATAAGTTTTTGTTGGTCATTGCGACGGCGATGGCGACCACGGCGCTGGCCCCGGCGGCCGCGGCAGCGCCCGCGAAAAAAGCGGTGGCACAACGTGACTGGTCAAAGACGGTGGTGCCGACGACCGGCGGCGGTTTCCGCATGGGCAATCCCGCAGCGAAGGTGAAGCTGGTCGAATATGGATCGATGACCTGTTCGCATTGCGCCCATTTTGCCAACGACGACGAGGCAAAGCTGGTCCAGAAATATGTATCCAGCGGCAAGGCCAGCTTTGAATTCCGCAATTTCGTGATGAACCCTTATGATATGGCAGCCTCACTCACCGCGCGGTGCAGCGGCCCGAGCGGTTTCTTCCCGGTCACGCACAAATTGTTCGCGACCCAGCAGGACTGGATCAACAAGCTGCGTGCGCTGGGCGAGGTGGGGCTCAAACCCGTTGAAGACCTGCCGGCGCCAGAGCAGATGCAAAAAATTGCCGACCTCACCGGCTTTACCGATGTTGCGAAATCGCGTGGCTATCCGGTGGCCAAATATAAAGCCTGCATCGGTAACCAGAAGAACATCGACGTCCTGGTGAAGATGCGCAACGCGGCGGATTCGCTGGTCGAAGGCACACCGACTTTCACAATCAATGGCACCAAGGTTGAATTTAGTGGCGGTTCCCCGCTGTGGGATCAGCTTGATGCGAAGATCGCCGCGGCCCTGTAACCCGTTAATGCACTTCGCGCTTTTGCGTTTCGCCTTTGGTGGAAAGGGCAAAGCGCGGTTCGCGCTGAGCGGCACCCGAAATCGTCAGGGCGGCGGCGAGGCGGCCGACCTCCGGCCCATGTTTGAAACCGTGACCTGACCCGCCGCCGACCAGCACGACATTGGGCATGGTGGGATGACGGTCGATCAGGAAGTCTCCGTTGCTGCTATTTTCATATTGGCAAACGCGGGCTTCGGTCAGGCGTGCGTTGCGCAGCGCAGGGAAGCGTCGGTCGCGGAAGGCAATGATCTCATCCAGCCCAGCCGGGGTATAGGTTCTTGGCTGAGTATCGGGATCGATCACGGGACCATGCGCATCATGGGCGAATTTCACGCCGCGTCCTTCCAAGTCGGGAAAGCCGTAGAAGATGTCGCCGCCGTTAAAGTCGGCCCAACCGGGCATGGCAGAGGGCAAGAAACGCGCATCGCCGTCCGGCGGCGCAAAGAAGAAGACCTCCTGGCGGGTTGGAACGATCCGTTTGCCGAGCAGGTGGGGAAAGAATTTGGGAAGCCAAGGTCCAAGTGCGAAGACAAACCGGTCGGCGCGGATTGACGCGTCGCCGAGCTGCAGGTGGGTAAGTGGGCCGCTGCCCGTTGGCGCGACCGTCTTACCATGGATGAGGGTGCCACCTGCTTTGACAAATAGCCGAACCAACGTTTCGACACTACGCCGGGCCATCAACGCTCCGAAGCGCGGTTCGAATAGGCCGAGCTCTACACCGCTGAAATCAATCATCGAAAATCGGCGTTGAAGGGCGCGGCGGTCCATCGGCTCCACTGGAATTCCGGCTTCTCGATTCACGCGAACGGAATCTGCGAAATAGGCGTCAGGTTTGGCGCTGAAGAACAGGACCCCGCAAGGGTGAAAGATGGGCAGTCCTGACTGTTGGCTGAGCGCCTGCCATTGCGGCAAACTATCGCGCGCCATGCGGGTGTAGATGGCGTCCTTGCCGTATCCGGCGCGGGTCATGCGGCTCTCCCCGCCGCTGGACGCCCGGTTATTCGCGGGGCCGGCCATGTCGATCAGCGTTACCTTGTGCCCGGCCGCTTGCAGGTGATGGGCGGTCCATGCCCCGAATACGCCGGCACCGACGACTGCAATGGTCGCCGTCGATCCTGGGGCGGCCTTTACGACTGAGGGTGCAGAAATGGCGACGCCGCCCGCCCCGGCCAGGAGCGAGCGGCGCGTCAGGTCGGGAAGCGACGGGCTGGCGGCCGTGTCGCTTCCCGAGGTCATGGCCTTAGCCGCGTTCCGGCGCGACTTCCGGTGCCGGTGGGGCCGGCGGCGGCGGCGGGGCCGGGCACACGTCGGTCGCCAGAATCACCGACCCGTCAGCGCAGGTCTGCGTTGCCGGCGGCGGCGGCGGAGCGACTGGCGCAACAACCGGCGGCGGAGCGGCTTCCTTTTGCCGGATCGCCACGCGGACAGTCATCCCGACGGTACGAGGTTGCCCGATCAGGTAGCCGAAGCGAGCACGCAGACCGCGTTCACGATCGATCGACAACTTCGGATTCTCATCGAACAAATTCTTCACATAAAGTGAAAGGTCGATGCCGCTGTCCCACTTGATGCCGAACGACGCATTGACAATGCTGTAGGCTGGTAGGTTGAGCGAACCGATGTCGTTGACGCCATCGCCATAGTCGCCGGTGGCGGGATCATACCACAGAGCACTAGACACCAGACCCGCACCCGCCATCTGATCGGACGGTTCGCCCCAGCGATTGCCAATATGCTGGAAGTTGGCGTTGACCGACCAGTCTGCCGACGACCCTAGACGCTGGCCGTAGGTCGCGGAGGCAGAAATCTGGAACTTGGGAACCGTTGGTAAGCGGTTGCCCTTTTCAATTCCGCCGAGGATATCGCCAGCGCCGGTCCTGACCGTGCTGTCGAATTTGGCGCTCTGGACGTTGCCTGCCAGCGAGAGGTCGAGGCCGCGAAGCGGCGTTACCGACAGTTCAGCTTCGACACCGGTAGAGTGCGCCTTGGGCACGTTGAATACGACGCGCGATGAGCAGCTGCCGGCCGTCAGAGTGACCTGCAGATCGCGGATCGCGTTGTGGAAGATCGCCGAGTTGAACGTGAATCCGCGCCGCGAATATTTGACGCCGGCTTCATAATTCCAAAGCGTCTCATCACCGTAGCTATCGTATCCATCAAAGATGGCGAGGTCAGCATCTGTGCAAAGCGGCCGATTTAGCGGATCGTTGACACCGCCCAGACGGAAACCCTTGGCGGCCTGCACGTTGAAGCTCAGGTTTCGGTTCGGTTCATAGCTGATGATGAAGCGCGGCGAGATGCCGTGCGACTTCGTCTTGTCGCCGAGGTGCGTGCTGACGTCCGAGAAATAGCCGCCCGATACGAAGTCACGCTCTTCCTTGAAGTTGTAGTAACGCGCGCCAGCGGTCAGCTTGAACTGGCCAATCTTGTAACTGCCCTCACCAAAGGCAGCATATTGCCGCATGTTATACGGCAATGCGGCGTTGTATGGAGATTCCGCAGCGAAGCCATTACGAAGCTGGTCCGAAGTGTAGGGCACCCGGTTGGCGGGATCTGGATCATTGGTCGCGCAGGTAGCATTTGCTTCTGTTTCATCGAAGCAAAGCATTTGCAGGATGATATTCCCGGCAGCATCGGAGCCGGGGGTCGGCAGGAGCTGTTGATACTGGCGTTTCACCTTCGAATAAAAGCCGCCGACAACCCATTGCAGCGGGCCGTCTCCAGTCGATGCAAAGCGAATTTCCTGGGTAAATTGCTTCAGCTTCGTCGTGTCGAGGAGGTTGGACGGCGACTCCAAATATGCCGCAAGTGCAGCTCCCCGGACGGGATCAACCCCGCCATAACCTAACGCAAAACTGTCATAGATTGAGTTGGTAAGCGCTGACGCATCGCGGCTGACCAGAATATTTCGGCGCATACGGCTCGACACGCTGGTCAGTTCAACCGGCCCGAAATCATAACTTACAACCAGGTCGGCAAGTTTGGTCTTGTCCCGGAATTTTTCCCGGAACAGCAAATATTGCTCGCGCTCTCCAAGCGTATTGCCGCCAGTTGTGAATTGGTTGTCGAAGAAGTGGTAATGATCCTCGCGGTTAAACCCGCCCGCCTTTACATCCTGATAAACGAAGCGTGGGGTGATCTTCAGCTCAGGCGTGGGCTCCCACAGGATCGATACACGACCGCCGACCCGGCTGCCGTCATTAACGTTCTTCTTGCTGTACGGACCGACGGCGTCGATGAAGCCGCCAAAATGGGTCCCATAGCCCACTGCACGGATCGCCGCGGTTTGGCCGAGAGGCATGTTAATGGCGCCCTTGACGCTATAGCCAACGTCGCCGCCTTTAAGAAAGTTGATGTCACCTTCCATCGAGCCTTCAAGGGTATCGAGTTTCGGCTGATTGGTGATGTAACGAAGCGTGCCGCCGACGCTGCCTGAGCCGAACAGCGTACCTTGCGGTCCGCGCAGGGTTTCAACGCGGTTGAGGTCGTAAACATCGAAGTCAGGCGTAAACAGCGACAATGACGTCACCGATTCGTCGAGGTAGACGCCAACCTGCTCCTTCACGCCCGGCTGATCGCGGGCGATCTGTCCGGCGGAAACGCCGCGCACTGACACCTGGCTTTGGCCCGGCCCGAGATTCTGAACCGTAAGGCCGGCGACATTGCGACTGATGTCTTCAAGCGTCTGCGCGTTCGCCTTTTGGATGTCCTCTTCCGTCTGCGCATTGATCGAGAATGGTACGTCCTGCACCGTCGACGCGCGCTTTGTTGCAGTCACGATGATTTCACGACCCGCATACTGGCCCGCATCATCGGCTGCTTGCGCTTGCGCTTCTTCGGCGGTTTGGGCCCATGCGGGCGTGGCAATCGCCAGCGCCGCTGCACTGAACATCAAGCTACGCGCAACATGGCTACGAATATTCATCGGTTTTCCCCTGTTTTTTTTACCCCGAGGACACCGAGACTATGCTTATTGGCCGCAAGGAAAAGGGGGCCGTGGCTTTTCCAATTAACCCTGTTGCGGTTCTGTTACAGTAGGGCCGAACGGCAGGGTCAACGATTCGGCGGCATCGACGCTGGCTCCGCGGCCCGCAAGGAATCTATGCCGGACAATTTCTGCTTGTTGTTCAAGGCCGTAACGATCGAACGGGCGACCCTCGACGAGCTGATACTGGTAGCGGCAAAAGGGATGGCGCATCAGCGGAAGGTAAAAGCGGCCTCGCTGTTGTGCCTGCAGAACATGAGTCATTTCGTGGATGAATAGCCCCTGCCTACCCAATGACTCGCGCGAAAAATCATCGGACCATAAGGGACTCGCGGGGTGGAAATGGATATTGCCTGTCGGCGCCATCACAATTCCACGAGGTTGGAACGGCCACCATTTTCCGCGCACGATCCGCACACGGTCATAGGCGATGGCATTGCCGAACATGGTTTCGGCAATCGCAATCTCACCCTGGGTAAGGGCGCGCGAAATTCGACCGGGCTGAGGCGTGTCCTCCATGGGGTGGGAAGTAGGGCTTCGATGCCGCAACGTCGAGAACTGCTTGCCGAGCGGCGCAGTGGCCGCTAGGGCAGCGAAAATTTTAATGGAGGAAAGTTCACATGAGCGAGACCGCTGATCGGGTTAAGAAGATCGTTGTCGAGCACCTCGGCGTTGAGTCCGAAAAGGTCACCGAAGAAGCCAGCTTCATCGACGATCTTGGTGCCGACAGCCTCGACATCGTCGAACTGGTGATGGCGTTTGAAGAAGAATTCGGCGTCGAAATTCCGGACGATGCGGCCGAGAAGATCACGACCGTCAAGGACGCGATTGTCTATATCGACAGCAACAAGGGCTAATCGGGACCGATTGGCTGCCGCCCGCCCGCTGAGGCGGCACGAACGGCTTCCCGCCACAAACGGGGGGCCGTTTGCATTTGCAAAAAGCTGCTAGAGGGGAATTGCATGCGTCGTGTGGTTGTAACGGGTCTTGGTCTGGTCACCCCCTTGGGTGCCGATGTTGAGACGACTTGGGCCAATCTTTTGGCCTCCAAATCGGGCGTTGGTCCGATCACCAAGTTCGACGCCAGCGATCAGAAGGCGCAGATCGCGGCCGAAGTGAAACCGGCCGACCATGAATATGGTTTCGATCCGAACAAGCGCGTCGACCATAAGGTTCAGCGTCAGGTTGATCCCTTCATCATTTATGGCATCGACGCGGCCGGTCAGGCGATTGAAGATGCCGGCCTTGTCGACATGGACGAAGAAACCAAAGTTCGCGCCGGCGTTTCGATCGGCAGCGGCATTGGCGGCTTGCCAGGTATTGAAAGCGAAAGCCTGCTGCTCGCAGAGAAGGGGCCGGGCCGTGTCAGCCCGCACTTCGTCCATGGCCGTTTGATCAATCTCATCTCTGGCCAGGTCAGCATCAAATATGGCCTGAAGGGCCCGAACCACGCGGTAGTCACCGCCTGTTCGACTGGCGCCCATTCAATTGGCGATGCGGCGCGGATGATTCGCGACGATGATGCCGACATCATGCTTGCTGGCGGTGCGGAATCGACCATTTGTCCGATCGGTATCGCTGGATTCGCGCAGGCCCGTGCACTCAACATGAGCTACAACGATCGCCCGACTGAAGCGAGCCGCCCTTATGACAAGGACCGGGACGGCTTTGTGATGGGCGAGGGTGCAGGCGTGGTGGTGCTGGAAGAATATGAGCATGCCAAGGCGCGCGGTGCGAAGATTTACGCCAAAGTCGTCGGTTATGGCCTGTCGGGCGATGCCTATCACGTCACCGCACCCGATCCCGAAATGGACGGCGCCTTTCGGTCGATGACCATGGCGCTGAAGAAGGCCGGGATGACGCCGGACGACATTGATTACATCAACGCCCACGGCACTTCGACGATGGCTGACACTATTGAATTGGGCGCCGTGAAGCGGTTGTTCGGTTCTGCCATGGCCAATGTCTCGATGAGCAGCACCAAGTCGGCAATTGGTCACTTGCTGGGCGGTGCAGGCGCGGTGGAAACCATCTTCTGCATCCTAGCCATCCGCGACCAGATTGTTCCGCCGACGCTGAACCTCGACAACCCTGACGAGGGCACTGAAGGCGCGGATCTGGTTCCCAAAGTTGCCAAGAAACGCAAGGTGCGGGCCGCGCTTAACAATAGCTTCGGGTTCGGCGGAACCAACGCGTCGCTGATCGTGAAGGCGATCGACTAGGCACTATGCGCCGCCGTCTGACCTGGATTATCGGTTTGGCTCTGGCCGCCATGTTGGCGGCCACGGGCTTCCTTTGGTGGAGCGCTGGGCCGAAGCCGGGACCTAACCGGATTACCGTGGCGGAAGGGGCCAGCCTGTCGTCGGTCGCGGCGCAGCTCAATAAGGAGCGGCTGATCCCGGGGAATGCCACGACGTTCAAGTTGTTTGCCAAGATCCTTGGTTCGTCTGACTCCATCCAAGCCGGAGAGTTTGAATTTCCAAAGGGAACCAGCGCGGCCGGGATGCTGGACATTCTGCAACACGGTCGTCCGGTGGTACGCCTGATCACCATTCCGGAAGGTACGCCATCGATTGTCGTGCAGGAAAAGGTGGCGGCGGTGCCCTATCTGACCGGTCGGCCGCCCTTGCCGCCGGAAGGCAGCGTGCTCCCCGATAGTTATGATTGGCAGGCGGGCGAAAGCCGGGCCGCAGTCGTTGGCCGCATGCGTGCAGCGATGAACAAGGCATTGGCCGAAGAATGGGCAAATCGGTCCAGCGATACGGTGGCGAAGACGCCGCAGGAAGCCATCATTCTGGCGTCCATTGTCGAAAAGGAGACCGGCAAGGCAAGTGAGCGGCCGATGGTGGCCGGCGTCATGTCTAACCGGATTCGTACCGGTATGGCGCTAGGTGCGGATGCGACGACCATCTATCCAATTACAAAGGGCAAGCCCCTTGGCCGCATGATTCGCAAATCGGAGCTGGGGGCCGACAATGGCTATAATACCCGCAGTAAGCTGGGCCTGCCCGTAGGCCCGATTACCAACCCAGGCCGTGAGAGCATCCACGCCGTGCTACACCCCGCCAAGACGCAGGCGCTTTATTATGTCGCCGACGGCACAGGCGGCCACGTGTTCGCCAATACGCTGGACGAACATAACGCCAATGTCGCGAAATGGCGGGCGTATCGGAAGGAAAAAGGGATCTAGATCCCGACGGCGTCGGACCGGACGTAGCCAACCCGGCCATTCGGTGCGTAACCCCAGGCCCAGCCGCGGCTGTTATCCAGCATGCGGATTTCGTCACCTGCCTTCAGCGTCATGACGCGCTCTGCGCCATCGTCGGTGCTGATCATGAGGTCAGCGTCACTGATAAGATGGCGCACCAGCGGCTCGGCATAATGTGATGCGATAACCCGGCCGGCCAATGCGGCGTCCGCCAAGTCCTTGCGATATGCATGGGTCGAGGGGTCGGGACGGTCGGAAACGCCGGAAAGCGCGAATCCGTCAACGACTTGCGTAGAGCCGTTCCCGATCGATTGGTGTGACCCGCTGCTCGGAAGCGTCCGCCCCGGCGCGGAGGTATTGTTTGAACCCTTCAAGAAATTGTGCCCCATCGTTGGTTCGAACGACAAAGACATTACGCCTGTCGTCCTGATCTCGTTCGCGGCGCAAATAGCCGAGAGAGCCCAACGTATTCAAGGCACGAGTGACAACGGGCTTCGATACGCCCAACGTTCCTGCTAACCCCCTCACAGTGTGGGGGCCGGGGGTCAGATATACCAGCAGCAGCAATGCCATCTGGCGATTGGTAAGGTCGGGCTCTCCAGAACGAACGTAACCAATCAAGGCATCCATCCAGCCCGACAGTGAAACGTCGCTCATCGACAAAGCAACTCTCCGAATGTCGTACAGTCGACAAGACAACCGAACAGACGCGGATTGGTTGCGTAAAATATTCTTAAATCAGTCAAAAATTGCCGGGCCTGCAGGGGATAGATGCGCAGCCGTTCTTAATTATCCCTGCTGCCGTAGCGATTCTGCAGATAATCAAATGTCGCCCGAAGACCTAGGGCTTCGCCGCCTTTAGGACGGCCGGGCTTTGCTGATGGGCGCCAGGCAAAGGTGTCGAAATGGACCCATGGCGTGTCGGCAGGGATGAAGCGGCGCAGGAACAAGGCGGCGGTGACGCTGCCGGCAAAGCCGCCTTCCGCGGAATTCGCGATGTCGGCAATGTCAGATTTCAACATGTCGTCATATCCATCCCACAGCGGCATCCGCCAAACGGGATCGCCGACCCGGCTACCTGAAGCCGCCAAATCGGCTGCCAGCGAATCGTCATTGGCAAACATGGCAGGCAGGTCGGGACCCAGCGCGACGCGGGCCGCGCCGGTGAGGGTCGCGAAATCGACGATCAGGTCAGGCTTTTCCTCCGCAACCCGCGCCAAGGCGTCGCCAAGTACCAACCGTCCTTCCGCGTCCGTATTGTCAATTTCGACCTTCAAGCCTTTGCGGCTGCCGATAACATCGCCTGGCCGAAATGCGGTTGCCGAAACGCTATTTTCCACCGCCGGGATGGCCAGATGCAGGCGCACGTCCAGACCTTCGCCCATGATGAGCGCGGCCAATGCGAGCGCGTGCCCCGCGCCGCCCATATCCTTTTTCATGATCCGCATGCCGCTAGCCGGTTTGAGATCCAGACCGCCGCTATCGAAACAAACACCTTTGCCAACAACGGCAAGGCGGGGTGCCTTTTCGTTGCCCCAGTGCAGTTCGATCAGGCGCGGCGCGCGCTCACGCGCGGCGCCTTGCCCAACCGCCTGGATCATCGGGTAATCCTTGGACAAGGCGTCGCCGCTCGTAACGTCGACCTTCGCATTGAACAGCGCGGCGATATCGCGCACCGCCTTTTCCAGATCGGCTGGCCCCATATCGGCGGCCGGCGTATCGACGAGGTCGCGGACCAGTGCGGTAGCACTCGCCAGACGGACCATGCGATCAATACCAGCCGCGTCACGGGTCAACAGGATGCGAGGGCCGCGCTCGTCCGCCTTGTCTGAACGATAGCGGTCGAACCGATGCTGCCCGAGCAGCCATCCGAGGGTTGCGTTACCAGGTTGCCCATCGGCCAACCGGTACGCGCCGTCCGGAAGCGTCTCGGAAAGACGAGCGAGCGACCATGGCGAAGGATCGGACAGCGATGTCACCGCCGCGACGATGTCAACATCGTTGCCATCGGTCGGCAGCGTAACGCTGGCCCCAGCAACCTTTGCATCGAAACGCGCCGCCTCGATCAATCGGCGCCGTCCTTCATTCTGTCGTTTCAACCAGCCGTCGAAGCTGTCTTTATCGACGAGGTGAACGGTGCGCGCGGGCTGACCACGGTCGGGCTGGAGAAGCGATGCAAAATCAGTCATGATGCAAGACTTAGGGACGGGGACGAGATTGTTCCAGTCCGGGCGATACGGGGGTGTTGTCATGATCAATTTGGCGCTTCTTCTGGCACTGGCCGGCCCGACCGAAACGATCCTTGCCGAAGACGAAATTCGCCAGATGCGAATGGTCGCATCCAGCCAGGGTGCGGAAGCGGCGGGAGAACTCAAAACGCTTAAAGGGCCGGCGTTGGAAACGGCACTGCGCGACGCGGTATCGGACAAGACGCGCGCCGTGTTGATCGATGGCTACGGCATTTATTTGGTCCACGCCTCTTCCGATGGCCGGTTGCAAGGGTGGTTTCCGGGTCAATCCGTGGCCATCGCCGGAACCTGGGGTGTCCAGAAATTTTCGAAAAAACTTATCGTGGCGTGTCAGCGATTTGACCGTCCGGAACAGGCACGGACCGGCCCTTATCAACCCAAGGAATGCGCGGCTGCCGATAAAACGCTGGGCGGCAGCGACGTGCTGCGTCAGTGGGAGGGCGATCCATTCGATCTGACGGGTGGGAAGGTGCCGTACATCAAGAAGGCGTGGGGGCTTCCCGGCCAATAAGTGATTAGTCCGCCGACACCATAAACTGTTCCCATCGCCCGGCGGCCCCCGGTTCCGCATAGGAAACGACGCTGATGCTTTTCCCGCTAGAATAGGTGACGCGGTAATTGCGATTGACGAACCCGCCGCGAAGCCGCGCGGGACGCGGCATTTCAATCTTTGCCGGCTGTCCAAGTGCGGTCAGGCTGGCGCGGTAATCGGCGACCGCGTCGGCGTTGAAGAAATAATTGAGATCGTCAGTCATCTTTGACCGATCCAATTGGCCAGATGCCAGCATCGCCAACATCGCCGCGGCTTCATCAATCCGATCGCCTTCGTGGGCATCGACCGGCTGTGCCTTGGGAAGGACAATGTCAGCAATGCCCTCTGTCAGCGGCCCGGTCACGTCGCCGAAATCGGCATTGGTTAGAACTACGATGGCGGCGCGGCTGTCGGGATAGACGGTATTTTGCGACAGGAAGCCAACCGATTCCCCGCCATGGTTGATGAATCGGCGGCCGTCCGCCATCCCGCTCGATACGCCAAGACCATAGCCGTTGGTGGTGCCGTCGGTCAGAATCGTCGGTGCCTCCTGTTCGGCCCAATCCCCCTTGGGCAGAAGCGTGCGCTCAATTCGCGCGATGTCCCACTTCGCCAGATCTTCCGCCGTCATCGACAATTCGCCCGCCGAATAGAGCCAACCCCTGGCGGGCGCCTTTGCCACGCGCACCGGCCCCGCAGCATAGCGGTGGTTTCCGGCGGGATAGGCGGGCGTATTGCTGTCGTCGATGTTGAGTGGGTGCATGTGAAGCGGCACGAATATCCGTTTCGTCAGAAACGACATCAGCGGCATCCCCGACGCCTTTTCGATAATCCGTCCCGCGACGACATAACCGGTGTTCGAATATTGCCAGCGCGTGCCTGGTTCATAATCGAGCGGCTTCTTGCCCCAACGGCCGATGATCCCATCGGGTTTGACCGGTGTTTCCATCGCTACAAAATCGTAATCCTGCGGCCAGAAATCCTGAAGCCCGCTGGTGTGGTTGAGAAGTTGGCGAATAGTCATGTCGCCGGCGCGCGTCACCTGCGGTTCCCATGTCGACACCTTGTCGTCGAGGCTAAGCTTTCCATCATTTTCAAGAAGCTGAAGCGCGGCAGCGATGAACTGCTTGCTGTTCGATGCAATTTGGAACGGCATGGCGGGGGTCGCCTGGCCCAATTTGGCGGATGCCGTACCGTAGGCCTTGGCCATCACGATCTTGCCATCCCGAACGACGGCCACGGACGCGGACGGAACCTTGGTGTCGGCAAGCGTCTTGGCCACCAGAGTATCGATCGCTTGCTGTTCAGCATGGGTAATTGGCTGCGCGGCGAGGGGGGAGGAAGTGGCGGCGAGCGCAATTAGCGCAAGGAGGGTGCGGGTCATAGGGACGAAGACTATCGACGACCGCCCAGCTGGCAAGGGTCGTTTCGACTAAGGGACGATGGTCACCAGCAGATAGGCCGCGAAAAGGACCAGGTGGAGCGCGCCCTGAAGCACCGTCGTCCGTCCGCGCTGCAGCGACAGCGACGCGACGAACAGAGTAAGGGCGAGCAGGGTAATCCCCGCCGTGTTCAGACCAAGCGACAGCGGCAGGCCGGTGGTCAGCGACACCACCGCAACCGCGGGAATGGTAAGGCCAATGGTGGCAAGCGCCGAACCAAGCGCGAGGTTCATGCTCGTCTGCAACCTGTTGGCGCGGGCGGCGCGGACCGCAGCAAGCCCTTCCGGCATCAGCACGGTGGCGGCGATGATTACGCCGACCAGCGCCAGCGGAAGGCCTGCGCCAAGTACCTTTGCCTCGATCACCGGCGATAATTTCTTCGCGAGCAGCACAACCGCGACCAGACAGACAAGCAGCAGGCCGAGCGACGTCCAGGCGGTCACCGCACTGGGCGGCTGCGCATGGTCATCGTCGCTGCGCGCCGGATCGTCCTTGGCAGGCAGGAAATAATCGCGGTGACGGACGGTCTGAACGAACAGGAAGGTAAGGTAGAGAACCAGCGAGATCACGGCGACAAAGCCGAGCTGGAACGGCGAATAAATTGGTCCCGCCACGCTGGTCGTGAAATTGGGCAGCACCAGCGTCAGCACAGTCAGGATGGCGATGGTCGACAAGGCCGCATTGGCGCCGCTGAGTGTGAAGCGTTGTTCCTTATGACGGATCCCGCCAAGCAGCAGGCATAAGCCAATCAGCAGGTTGAGGATGATCATTGCCGCCGCGAACACCGTGTCGCGGGCAAGCGTGGCCGCCGCATCGCCGCTGTCGAGCATCAGGGTGACGATCAGCCCGGTTTCGATAATCGTGACAGCCAGCGCGAGGACGAGCGATCCGAACGGCTCGCCAACCTTGTGCGCGATGACTTCCGCGTGGTGGACCGCCGCGATCACGACCCCGATCAGGATGATCGCGATCAGCGCGGCGACGATGCCCACCGGCGTCAACAAGATCGCCAGGAGGCCGAGGAGCGGAAGGGCCACGGGCCAATATCGCGAAATTGCTGTCATTCACCCGACATAGGACGCGAGGCGGGGAGGGCAACCCTAGGGTGTCAGGCGGTCGCCATTTCGCCGATCCGGCCGCGCGCTTCCATGGCGATGTCGAACGACCGTTTGCGTTTGTCGGCGTCAAAGAACTGACCGGCCAGGATCATCTCGTCCGGCTGATGCCGCGCGATGAAGTCACCGAGCCGCTTTGTTACCGTGTCGACGTTGCCGATCGCGGTGGCCGACAGGACATGCTCCAGCATTGCGCGCTGATCGAGCGGCAGGCTGTCGCGATACCCCTCGGCCGGCGGCTGAATTTCGCGCGGGGTCCCGGTGCGAAGCGCAACGAACGCTTGCTCCATCGAGCTGGCGAGGAAGGCGGCCTCTTCATCCGTGTCCGCGCCGAAAATGTTATAGGCGAGCATCACATAAGGCCTGTCGAGCTGCGCCGACGGCTGAAAATCGCGGCGATAGATGCGGATCGCCTCTTCCATCATCTGCGGCGCGAAGTGCGAGGCGAAGGCGTAAGGTAGCCCCAGCGCGGCGGCGACCTGCGCGCCGTAGAGGCTGGAGCCCAGGATGTAGAGCGGGACATGCTCGCCCGCGCCCGGCACCGCGCGGACCAGGCGTTCGTCACCGGCGAAATAGGCTTGAAGTTCCAGCACGTCATTTGGGAACTGATTGGCGTCGCTGTCGAGATTGCGGCGCAGCGCTCGGGCGACGATCTGGTCCGACCCCGGCGCGCGGCCAAGGCCAAGGTCGATGCGTCCCGGGTGAAGGGCGTTGAGCGTCCCGAACTGCTCTGCAACTACCAACGGCGAATGGTTAGGCAGCATGACACCGCCAGCACCGACGCGGATCGTCTTCGTCCCCGCCGCAACATGAGCCAGCGCAACGGCGGTCGCCGCGCTTGCCACCCCGCGCATCCCATGATGCTCCGCCATCCAGAACCGCTTGT
This sequence comes from uncultured Sphingomonas sp., assembly GCF_946478955.1. The sequence continues at coordinate 128,069 of NZ_CAMLDL010000005.1, forward strand.
ACCCTAGCTCCTCGGCATGGCGTGCGAGGTCGAGGCTGTTGTGGAGCGACTGGCCGGGCGTACTACCCGCCGCGACCGACGAAAGGTCAAGAATGGAAAAGGGGATCATCCTACCGATGTAGGAAGTCCCCGCCTTTCCTCAACCTTCGACCGGAACCCCGAACAGGTCGAACTCGTCGCTGTCTTCGATCAACACCTTGGCAAAATCGCCCGGCTTCAGGTGGCCGGCATCGCGCAGGTGCACCTCGCCGTCGATTTCCGGCGCATCGGCCTTTGACCGGCCGGTCGCGCCGACGTCGTGGTGGTGGGGCGCGTGGGGGGCGTCGAGGTGCTGGCCATATTCTTCATCGGGGCCTGCGACTTCATCCACCCGGTCGATGATGACGTCGATGGTCTTGCCGACTTTTGCCGCCAGCTTCTCGGCGCTGATCCGCGCGGTCAGTTCCATGACACGGGCGTAGCGTTCTTCCTTCAACTCTTCCGGCACATGGTCGGGCAGGGCGTTGGCCGCCGCGCCTTCGACCTGTTCGAACCGGAACGCACCGACGCGGTCGAGCTGTGCTTCTTCGAGCCAGTTCAGGAGATACTGGAAATCCTCTTCCGTCTCGCCGGGGAAACCGACGACGAAGCTGCTGCGGATGGCGATGTCCGGCGCAATCGCGCGCCACGATTTGATCCGCTCCAGCACCTTGGCCTCATTGGCCGGACGCTTCATGGCCTTCAGCACCTTCGGCGAAGCGTGCTGGAAGGGAATGTCGAGATAGGGCGTCAGCTTGCCTTCGGCCATCAGCGGGATGACCTGATCCACGTGCGGGTAGGGGTAGACATAGTGCAACCGCACCCACGGCTGATCACCCTGTGGCGTCCGCAGTTCGCCCAGCGCGGCGGCGAGGTCGGTCATGTGGGCGCGAACCTCGCGGCCCTTCCACTCGCGCGGCTGATGGCGGATATCGACGCCATAGGCCGAGGTGTCCTGGCTGATGACCAGCAATTCCTTGGTCCCCGCAGCGACCAGCTTCTCCGCCTCGCGCAGGATGGCGTCGGGACGGCGGCTCGCCAGATCGCCGCGGATCGACGGGATGATGCAGAAAGCGCAGCGGTGGTTGCAGCCTTCGGAAATCTTCAGATAGCTGTAGTGGCGCGGCGTCAGCTTCAGCCCGGCTTCCGGGACCAGATCGACGAAGGCGTTGGGGACGGGCGGTGATGCCTCATGCACCGCCGCGACGGTCGCTTCATAGCTTTGCGCACCAGTGATCGCGAGCACGTCCGGGAAGCGCGCCTTGATGACGTCGGCTTCCTTGCCCATGCAGCCGGTGACGATGACGCGGCCATTTTCTGCAATCGCCTCGCCAATCGCTTCCAGACTTTCTTCCTTCGCGGAATCGAGGAAGCCGCAGGTGTTGACGAGCACGACGTCGGCCCCGGCATAGTCGGGCGACATCTGATAACCGTCGGCGCGCAGCTTGGTGAGAATGCGTTCGCTATCGACCAGCGCCTTTGGGCAGCCAAGCGAGACCATGCCGACCTTCGGCGGAGTGGGGAGTTTCGTAGCCATGGGAAGGGCGCGCCTTTAACGGGATTCGCGGCAAAAGGCGAGGGGGTCAGATGCTTGCCTTTGGCTTTGGCACTTTCGGGAAAAGATAGTCCGGGATGATCTCAATAATCCGGTCGCCGGGCTCCAGCTTTTTGGCGCCGTCTTCCCAGAAACCGATGCATTCGCCGCCGCGCAGGATTCGGAGGCCCATGCCGATTGCGGCGTCGGCCAGTGTCTTGCCGACTTCGAACTGTTCGATCTCCCGTTCGTGGAGCCGGACCCGGCCGTTGGCGCTGGCGAGGTCGGCCATATAGTCAGACAAGCCGGCGCCTTCGACCGATCCGGCGAGCAATAGCCCGGCGAAGCTGGTCGGGTTTATGACGCTGGTGGCACCGGCGGCGCGGGCGGGAAATTCATTGTCCGATGCGCGCACGACCACCGAAATGGGCAGGTCTGGGGCAAGGTGGCGGGCGGTGAGGCAGATGAGGATGGTGGTGTCGTCGCGACCGGCGCTGGCCATCAGCGCGCGGGCGTTCTGGATTCGGACCGCCTCCCACGTTGCATCGCGGGTCGCGTCCGCCTGCATCACTGCGCAGCCCAACGCCTCGGCCTGTGACAGCGCCTTGGTGTTGGTGTCGATGACGACGATGCGCTTGGGATCGGTGCCTCGGGCGATCAATTCATCGACGGTCTGCGCACCGCTGGTACCGTAACCTGCCACCACGATATGGCCGGTAAGTTTTTCCTGAAGTTTTTTCATGAGCCACCTGTTCCAGGTTCGCTTGATGACGAAGGTGTAGGCGGTTCCCGCCAGGATGAGGATGAAGAAGATGCGCACCGGCGTGACCACCAGCGCATCGAACAGCCGCGCCCTTTCGGTGATGGGGACGATGTCGCCATAACCGGTCGTGGTCGCGCTGATCATTGTGAAATAGATAATATCTGCAAAGCTCATTTGCCCGTCGACATTGTCGCGGAACGCATCCCGTTCGATCCAATGCACCCCAATGATGAAGGCAAGCAGGGCAAGGAGCAGACCAATGCGGATCGCAATTTGCGCCCAGACGCTGAGCGATGAACGCTGACGCAACAAAGGACTGCGCGCGTCAGGCAGGGGGCCATCAGCCATGGTTGGGGATACGTATTTGGGACATGTCGATTGTAACCATGCATGAGCTTGCGACGCGATGCAAAATGCAGCGGCTGGAAAGTCGCTGTGCTAGTGGTTAAAGGGCCAGCCGATAGTCGCCCCTACTGTTAGAAAGTCACAGTGCCATGCACATCGCAATGATCGGTACCGGTTATGTCGGCCTGGTGTCCGGCACCTGCTTCGCCGATTTCGGTCACCATGTCATTTGCGTCGATAAGGATCAGTCAAAGATTGACGGGTTGTTGCAGGGCCGCATGCCGATCTGGGAACCGGGCCTTGATGCATTGGTCGCGTCCAATGTTGAACGTGGAAGACTGGAATTCACGACCGACCTCCGCGCGGCGGTCAATGGCGCGGATGCCGTGTTTATCGCCGTCGGCACGCCGACGCGTCGGGGCGATGGCCATGCCGACCTCAGCTATGTCTATGCTGCGGTTCGCGAACTGGCCAAGGCGCTCGAACATCCGGTCGTTGTCGTGACCAAATCAACCGTGCCGGTCGGCACGGGCGACGAAATCGCACGAATCCTGAAGGAAGAACGTGCGCCTGAGGGCACTGTTGTCGCATCCAACCCCGAATTTCTGCGGGAAGGCGCCGCGATTAGCGATTTCAAGCATCCCGACCGTATATTGGTTGGCGCGGAGGACGAACGATCCCGCGAAGTGCTGGCGGAAATTTACCGGCCGCTGTTTCTCAATAAGGCGCCGCTGCTGTTCACCAGTCGCCGGACGTCTGAATTGACGAAATATGCAGCCAACGCATTTCTCGCCATGAAGATCAGTTTCATCAACGAAATGGCGGATCTTTGTGAAGCGGTCGGCGCCGACGTTCAGGAATTGGCGCGCGGTATCGGCCTCGACAATCGCATCGGCGCGAAGTTTCTCCATGCCGGTCCAGGCTATGGCGGCAGCTGTTTTCCGAAGGATACGCTGGCGCTGCTCAAGACGGCCGACGACGCGGGCGTTCAGCAGCGGATCGTGTCGATGGTTGTCGACGTCAACGATACGCGTAAGTCGGCCATGGCGGACCGGGTGCGCGATGCGGTGGGCGGCGATCTCACTGGAAAGCGGATTGGTCTGCTCGGCCTGACCTTCAAACCCAACACCGACGACATGCGCGATGCACCGTCGATCCCGTTGGTTGAGCGGCTTCTTGCCGGCGGCGCCACGGTGGCGGCGTACGATCCGGTCGGCCGCGAACAGGCGGAGCCGCTATTGGGCGACATCGAATATACCGAAAAAGCGGAAATGGTTGCTGATGGCGCGGATGCATTGGTAATTGTCACCGAATGGGACGAATTCCGTGCGCTCGATCTTTCGGACATCAAGCGCCGCATGAGGGGCGATGCCTTGATTGACCTTCGGAACATTTATGACCGACAGGAAGTTGAGCGGGCCGGTCTTCGTTATCGCGGAATCGGCCGCGGACGGGTGTAAGTAACGTGTGACGCTGTTGCGGCAGGCCGAACGGCAAGGAAATATTGGACTGTGAATCCCTCTTTGCCGCATCCTCTCGAAAAAATCGTCGTGGTGGGGTTGGGCTATGTCGGCCTGCCGCTCGCCGTCGCCCTTGCCAAGGCACATGAGGGCGCGCACGTAATCGGTTTTGATATTGACGAACGGCGCCTTGCCGAACTGGGTGATCATCAGGATCGAACCGGGGAGGTTTCTGCGGACCATTTGGCGGCCTCATCCGTGACGCTAACCAGCAGCGATGCCATCTGTCGCGGCGCGGACGTTATCATCGTCACTGTTCCGACGCCGGTCGATGCGGATAACCAGCCCGACTTGGGGGCGCTGCGTTCGGCGTCGCGGCGGCTGGCCAGCTGGATCGACCCGGCCAGACGCCCAACCATTGTGTACGAAAGCACCGTCTACCCTGGCGCGACCGAGGAAGAGTGCGGAGCAATAATTGAACAGGCCGCCGGCCTCGTGCGGGGCCGTGACTTCCGCCTCGGCTATAGTCCGGAACGGATCAATCCCGGTGACAAGGTCCATACAGTGGACAAGATCGTCAAGGTCATCGCCGGTGACGACGACGAAGTGCTGGATCAACTTGACCATCTTTACGGGCGGGTGACGGCGGCGGGTACATACCGCGCGGCCTCGATCAAGGCGGCCGAAGCTGCAAAGGCAATCGAAAACGCGCAGCGCGATATCAATATCGCGTTTATGAACGAAGTCGCGCAAATATTTGGCCAGATTGACATATCTGTGTGGGATGTATTGGCGGCGGCGCGCACGAAATGGAACTTCCTGCCGTTTGAACCGGGTCTCGTCGGTGGACACTGTATCGGTGTCGATCCGTATTACCTCAGTCATTTGGCGGAACGGGTTGGCCATCATCCTCGCGTCATCCTGTCGGGCCGCGGCACCAACGACGGCATGGGCGCATGGATTGCAGAGCAGTTGCACGCTGCCGTCGGCGGCAATGCTGGTCGCGCGCTGGTGATGGGTATGACGTTCAAGGAAAATGTCCCCGATCTTCGCAACAGTCGCTCGGTCGATGTCGTCAATCGCCTGCGGGCACTGGGACATGATGTGGTGGTTCATGACCCGGTTGCCGACCAGGCCGAATTGATGCGCATGGACGCGGCAGCGGTTGGTGATCCGCAGGGTAGCTACGATCTGGTTGTGATCGCCGCCGCGCATGGCGCCTATCGTGGATATTCTGCCGAAGACTGGAAGCGCCTGGTGACCGACGGCGGCATGCTGGCGGACCTGAAGGGCCTGTGGCGGTCAGGCGGGGCGCCGGACGGTGTTCGTCGCTGGACGCTGTAACGACTATGGCAGCTGGCTCACAATTGATGTTGACTCGCCGGGCGGCCCTCATCGCTCGCCAACGCTTCTTCCTTGCGGGGGCGCTGGTTTGTGCGGTGTTGATCCCGATGTTGATCCGCGTCGCGCTTCGCTGGCCCCTGCCATTGGAATCGCAGAGCTGGAACGCACTTGCAGCCAATGTAATTGCGGTCATCGCGTCGCTGTGGCTGCGTCTTTCGATTGACCAATATCCGGGCAATAGAGCCTCTTATCTGCTGCTGCCGTCGATCCTGGTTTGCCACGCTGCCAATGCGCTATTTTTCCTGTTCACCCGCATTGGCTATGATCGACTGATCCTTTTCACGGGCCTCTTTGGTCACCTGGTCTGGGCCTATGGCTTACTGATGGTGCAGCGCCGCCTTAGCCGCCCGGTGATTGGGGTGGTTCCTGGCGGCGACACAGACCGCCTGTCGGCAATAGGCGATGTGGATTGGGTGGCGATTAAACAGCCCGACCTGTCCGCCTGCCGACATTGCCATGCTTTAGTGGCCGATTTCAGCGCCGACCTTGACGATGGGTGGGAGCGATTTCTGGCAGACGCCGCGCTCGACGGCCGCATCGTCTATCAGGTGAAGCAGCTTGCGGAATCGCTGACCGGCCGGGTTCAGATTGAGCGACTATCGGAAAACAGCTTCGGCAGTCTCGTCCCGTCGCGCGGATATCATTACCTAAAGGGCCTGATCGAATGGGTTGGGGCACTTATTCTGATTATCATTTTTTCGCCGTTGATGATCGGGGCGGCGGCCGCCCTGTTGTTGGAAGGGAAGGGACCGATCCTGTTTCGGCAGGAGCGTATTGGTTACGCTGGCAAACCCTTCCGTGTGATCAAGTTTCGAACCATGACGGTGCCTGTATTGAGTGACGGGGGCGACCAACGCCGCGCCGCCATGACTTTGGAAGACGATCCGCGCATCACCGCCGTCGGGTCCATCCTGCGCCGTTCACGGATTGATGAGTTGCCGCAGCTATTCAACGTTCTTGCCCGGCAAATGGCGCTGATCGGCCCGCGGCCGGAGGCACAGATACTCTCCGCCTGGTACACGGGTGAAATTCCCTTCTATCGCTACCGCCATGTTGTGCGGCCGGGAATTACCGGCTGGGCGCAGATCAACCAGGGTCATGTCGCAGGCGTGGACGAGGTCCATGCCAAGCTGCAGTATGACTTTTACTATATCAAATATTTCTCGCCCTGGCTCGATCTGCTGATCGCAGCGCGGACGGCGCGGACAATGCTAACCGGCTTTGGGTCGAAGTAGCGACGGCCCGCTTATTTGCTGGCGCCGAAAGCCGATGCCGACACCGGTACCGTACGCCACGGATTGATCACATAGGTGATAAAGCCATCATAGATCGCGCGTGCGGCGGTCGCGATGGTGGAGGGACGATTGGTCGGCGAGCGGGAAAAAACCGCCAGCGCGACACGGCGATTATCGGGCAGTGTGATGAAGCCAACATCGGTCGAAAGGCCGTTCAGCGTCCCCGTCTTATGCTCGATCTTCACACCTTGAAGCTGGCCGGGAATGCGATTCCGTCCGGTCGCGCACTGAGCCATCAGGCCAAGGATATAGGATCGGCTCTCCGGGCGGACCAAGCCGCCATTGTCGAGCTTCTGAAGCAATTGCACCATCGCGTTCGGGGTGCTGCTGTCTCGTACATCCCAAAGATCCCGCTTGGCGGCCAGAAGACCGGCGATGTTGCGATCAATGCGCAGACCCTGCAGGCCATGTTGGTTCAGCCAGTTCTGAACATATGCGGGGCCGCCCAGGTTAGCCAGAATCTTGTCGGTAGCGCGATTATCGCTGTGGATCAGCATGGCCGCCATCAGACTGCGGGCGCTTTGGCCGCCAATCATGTCGTTCAGCGACCGGCGCCCGGCCTCCACCTGGCTCATATAGTTAGCGGCGATCGCAACTTTGACGGTGCTGGCCATCGGAAACGGCATTTCGCCATTAACGGACACCAGTTGGCCCGTCGAAAGGTCCAGGGCGGCAACGCCAATATTGCGCGGGTCGGCGGCGACAATTGATTTCAGCTGGTTTTCAAGCGGAACCAGTGCGGTCGGCGTCGCGGCAAAAGACGGTGTTGCGGCAAAGGTGGCAACAGCAATGAACAACGCGGAAAATCTGCGCATGAATCCCCAACCCCGGTCCGACTGCGAGCATGATTGCCCCCATTTCTCGCAATCCAATGGTTAACAAGGAATGAAATTCAGATGGTTAGCGCAAGCGGCGTGCGGCGAGTTGAGACTCAGCGAGGATGAGCCGAGTCGAATTTTACTTGTGGGGCGGTCTCTGGCAGGCGCCACAGGATCGGAAGAACCACCACAGCAACAGCTGCAATCATCGCGCCCGGCGCGAGTGGCCAGCCGCTGCCTTCAATCCATTTCTGCGCCGCCCAGGGCGTTAGACCGCCGAAGATCGCCGTGGCGCCAGTTGCGCCCAGCGCCAGCGCGGTTAGCCGCCCTTCGCCGCCAACCTGCTCCGCAGTGGTGACTGCGCCAACGGCGCTGACGCCGCCCGCCACAGCCGCTAGGATGACCGCGCCGAGTAATGCCTGACCAGTCGAACCGCTCGCCATCCAGGCAAACATGATGAGGGGAAGAATGGCACTAAGTACGGCCAGACCGACAAGGACTGGTCGCCGCCCGACCTGGTCCGACCAGAGCCCGAACAATGGTGTCACCAATATGACGACCACGGCTGCTGCGGTTGACAGCCATAGCGACAATTGCTCGCTCATCTTTCCGGCCGAGTTAAGGAAGGCCGGGACATAGGTGATGCCGACATAATAAGTGATGGACCCCAGCGCCGAAATGGCGAAGGCGCGGGCAATGCCCGCCCTATGATGGGTCAGCGTGTGACGAAGTGGGCGCTCGGGAACGGTGCCATCTTCCACCTGCCGATTAAATTCGGGCGATTCATGCATCGCCGCGCGGGCGATCCAAACGGTGACGGCGATCAGCGCACCAAACAAGAAGGGGACGCGCCAGCCCCAACTATCCAGATCGGGGGCAGGAACAAGCGTTACCGTCAGGGCGGACAATCCTACCGCAAGCAATCCGCCAATTTCGCTCGCGGCGGAGGCAAGTGAGGCGATCAGCCCGCGGCGGTGTGCCGGTGCGCCCTCCATCAGATAGGCGACCACGCCGGTATATTCCCCGCCAACCGCGAAGCCCATCACGCAGCGGAGGGCGAGCAGGAGCCAGCCTGCTGCTGGCCCAATATCGGCACGGGTGGGGAGTAGCGCCGTCGCTAGCATCGCCGCCGTCATCAGCGCGACCGACGCCAGCAACATCCGGCGCCGTCCATCGCGGTCTCCGATATGGCCGAAGAACAACGCACCCAATGGCCGCATCAGATAGGCGATGGCGAACCCGGCCAGCGTTGCCAGTAGCGAACCTTCGCCTGGTCCATAGAACACACGCGCCAATACAGTGGCGAAATAGAGATAGAGCGTAAAATCATACCATTCGACGACCGTCGAAAAGGCAGCAATGGCAAGCGAGCCCCGCGATACATGGGTTGGGGCGGCGCCGATCAGTTGGTCCTCGTCACACGCCGCTGACCGGAGCAATTGCCACCTAGCCCCCGGTTAGGCATCAATTGTTTCGTCGTCCACGCTCGCCGCGCGGGCCTGAATGAAGTTGAAGCGGTGTTCCGGGTTTTTCCCCATCAGCCGGTCGACAAGATCCTTGGTTGGTTGCCGGTCCTGATATTCGGCCGGTAACGTGATCCGGATCATGGACCGGGTTTTGGGGTCCATGGTGGTTTCCTTCAGCTGGCCGGGGTTCATTTCACCCAGACCTTTGAAGCGGCCTACATCGACCTTTTTGCCCTTGAATTCGGTCGCTTCCAGCTCCGCCCGATGGGCGTCGTCCCGGGCGTATAGGGATTTCGATCCGCTGGTCAGGCGGTACAGCGGCGGCTGGGCGAGGTAGAGGTGGCCGCGCCGCACCAGCTCCGGCATTTCCTGAAAGAAAAAGGTCATCAGCAGGGTCGCGATGTGGGCGCCGTCCACATCGGCGTCGGTCATGATTACGACCCGCTCATAGCGTAATGCGTCCTCATCAAATTTATCGCGGATGCCGCAGCCAAGCGCGAGCGTTAGATCAGCAATTTCCTGATTTGCGCGGATCTTGTCGGCGGAGGCGCTGGCCACGTTCAATATCTTGCCGCGAATTGGCAGGATGGCCTGCGTTTTGCGGTCACGCGCCTGCTTTGCGCTGCCGCCGGCGCTGTCACCTTCGACAATGAACAATTCGCTTCCCTGAGCATCGTCATTGGCGCAGTCGGTGAGCTTACCGGGCAAGCGCAGCTTGCGCGCGGAGGTTGCGGTCTTGCGCTTCACTTCGCGCTCGGCGCGCCGCTTGAGGCGCTCGTCCATTCGCTCGAGAATTGCGCCCAGCAGCGCGCGGCCACGATCCATATTATCGGCGAGGTAATGGTCGAAATGGTCGCGCACCGCCGCTTCGACAAAACGCGCCGCCTCAAGACTGGTCAGGCGGTCCTTGGTCTGACTTTGGAAATGGGGATTACGGATGAAAACCGACAGCATCACTTCGGCGCCGTCCATGACGTCGTCCGGCGTGATATCCTTGGCTTTTTTTTGTCCGACCAGTTCGGCAAAGGCACGTATGCCTTTGGTCAACGCGGCGCGGAGGCCAGCCTCATGCGTCCCGCCGTCTGGCGTCGGGATGGTGTTGCAATAATAATCTTTGACGCTGTCTTCGGTCCAGATCGGCCACGCAACCGCCCATTCCGCCGCGCCCTGGGAATCTGGAAAATCCTGTCGTCCGGTAAAGGGGGGAGTGGTGAAACATTCGCGCCCGACAAGTTGTTCATTGAGGTGGTCAGCAAGGCCATTTTCAAACTGGAACACGGCCTGCTCTGGGACCTTGTCCGACACAAGAGTTGAGTCGCAGCGCCAGCGAATTTCGACGCCTGCAAACAGATAGGCCTTGGACCGTGTCAGCTTGTAAAGACGCTCCGGATCGAACGCGGCATCCTTGCCGAAAATGTCCGGGTCGGGGGTGAAGGTGACGCTGGTACCCCGCCGATTTGGTGCGGCGCCAACCTCCTCCAGCTTGCTGACCGCGTTACCCCTGGCAAAAACTTGGCGATACAGCTTCTTTTCACGCGCGACCTCGATGATCGTTTCGGTCGATAGGGCGTTTACAACACTGACGCCGACACCGTGGAGGCCGCCGCTGGTGGAATAGGCCTTGCCTTCAAACTTCCCGCCCGAGTGGAGCGTGGTCAGGATGACCTCGAGGGCCGATTTGCCCGGATATTTGGGATGCGGATCGACCGGGATTCCGCGACCATTGTCGGTAACTGTCAGGCGATTGCCCCGGTCCAGTGTGACCTCGATCCGGCTCGCGTGACCCGCCACCGCCTCGTCCATCGAATTGTCGATAACCTCGGCCGCAAGGTGATGCAGTGCCCGCGCGTCGGTGCCGCCAATATACATACCCGGCCGCCGCCGTACCGGTTCCAGGCCTTCAAGAACCTCAATGGCTGAGGCGTCATAATCCCCGGACGATGTGGGTTGGTTGGAGTCAAAAAGATCGGACATTTGAAGAACGCTATAGGGCCGAAGAATGGGCTCTGCCAAGCAGCGTCAAAGTCACAACTGACGGAAATTCGTTAAGCGATGTGCACCACGAAGATTGCCATCAACGCGAAGAAGCTGCCGATCAGCATCAGCATGAGTCGGTCACCCATGGTGGGATCGTCAGGTTCCGCCTCGGCAGCATCGATACGCTTTTTGATTACCTGCATACGTAGGTAGGCGAGGACCATCACAAGGCCGCCAACGATCACCAGTGCAAGTTCGGTCAGAAGATTCTCGTGAGATCCTCCAAGGCGTGCTGCGGCAAGACCAAATCCGACAACCGCCATTGCGGTCCGAACCCAGGCCAGGAATGTGCGCTCATTGGCGGCATGGTCATTATAGTTTTTGATCATCGCCGCATCCCGCCCGTCAGCCGTTCATATCGTTCCAGCGTTTGATCGCCGGTTCGGTCAAATCATGGTCATAGCCAAGCGCGCTGATCGTCGCCGTATCGAGTGTGAATAGCGCGCCACCCTCTGGCGGCAAGCCAATCCACCGCGCACCCATCACGCGCATGGTGTGGGCGCTTGAGAAGAGCAGGCATGGGGCGTCGAGTACACGTATGATCCTGATGACCCGATCGACGCGGGCGCCAACATCGGCGGCCCGTTCTCCGCCCGGGCAACCGTCGCGGAAGATGTCCCATCCTGGCCTGCCCATCTGGATTTCCATTGTAGTCCGACCCTCGAACTCGCCATAATCCCACTCGGCAAGGTCTTCATCGATGATCATGACATCGCCAAACCCCGCAAGTCGGCATGTGTCCTGCGCGCGGGAGGACGGGCTGCATCGCACCTCGGCGTAAGGACCGGCAGGAAGCCTGTCGCGAAGCAACAACGCAGCATCGCGCCCTTCTGCCGTTAACGGAATATCGGTGCGGCCCGTATGCCGACCTGTTCTGCTCCACTCGGTTTCACCATGGCGAACCATGGTGACAACCGGAAGTTTTGCGCGGTCGGTATTCAAATGGCGCGATCCTTAGCGGACGCGGGGTCCGCCGAACGGTAGCGGCGGCGGCGGACGGCGGTCACGACGCGGAAGCTGCGCCTGATACGCGACGCCGCAATGGTCGACGCAATAGGGGTAGCCTGGGTTGGCCGGGTTTCCGCAAAAATGGAAATCCGGTTCTCCCGGATGACCCATCGGCCAGCGGCAGACGCGGTCATTGAGGTCGAGCAGGCTAGTCTTGTCAGCAACCTCTGCGCTCGGCTTGGCCGGAACCAGGCGGCGCGGCGGGGCTGGCGGGATCGGCGCCTGCGTATCGCCCGGACCTTGACGGATGAAGCCGCCGGGGCCGACCGAGCGATACTGCATCGTTTGCGCGTCGACGGGCTTGGCCTTCGCGGTCGGCGTCGTTGCCGTCGTTGCGGCTGCGTCGGCGCGTGGCTCGACCGGCGCTGCGGGCTTCGGTGCCACGGCGGCCGGCCTTGGTGCTGGCTTTGGCGCGGCAGCGACCTTCGGGGTCTTTGGCGCGGCCTTGGCCTTCTTTGCCTTATCGTCGCCGGACTTAACCGGCGAAGGGCGCGACTCGAGGCCTAGGCGGTGAGCCTTGCCGATCACGGCATTACGGCTAACCCCACCAAGGTCTTCGGCGATCTGACTCGCGGTGGAGCCTTCGGCCCACATCGCTTTCAGTCGATCGATGCGCTCTTCGGTCCAGCTCATGAAAATTCAAACTCCGTGCGTTCTAATGCCCCATATTGCGAAAGGGCGCCGCTGCCGATAGGCGATTGGCGCGTGAACGACCAGACTCCATCTTGGATAACTACGGAACCCGGCCAGCCTGTCCTTAACGGGATTAACTGGGGCGGTCTTACGACGCTATATATCAAGGAGGTAAGGCGGTTCTTCAAGGTCCAGATGCAAACCGTCTGGGCGCCATCGGTTACTACCCTACTTTATCTAGTCATTTTTACGGTCGCGATGGGGCGCACGGGACGCACGGTTCTCGGCGTTCCGTTCGCCGATTTCATTGCGCCGGGCCTGATCGTCATGGCGATGATGCAGAACGCCTTTGCGAACAGCAGCTTCAGCCTGCTGGTCGGCAAGCTGCAGGGGACCATTGTTGATTATCTCATGCCGCCATTATCGGTCGGGGAATTGATAGCCGCACTTGTCGGCGCATCCGTGACCCGCGCGTTCCTGGTCGGCTTTGCGGTTTGGGTCGTGATGTTGCTGTGGCCGGGCGTCCATGTGGGAATTACCCATCCGCTGGCGGTTTTCTGGTTCGGGTTAATGGGCGCGCTGATGCTGTCTTTTCTGGGGCTACTGACCTCGATCTGGGCCGACAAATTCGACAATGCCGCGATGATCAGCAATTTTGTGGTCGCACCGCTCAGCCTGCTGTCTGGCACCTTTTATTCGGTTGAACAGCTCGCCCCGGTATTCCGCGTAATCAGCCACGCCAATCCGTTTTTCTATGTAATTTCGGGATTCCGATACGGCTTCCTGGGTGCATCGGACTCGCCGATTTTTGTTGGCGCCGTCGGCCTTCTGGTCCTCAACATCATTCTCTTTGCGATCTGTTACGCGCTGCTCAAGAGCGGCTGGAAGATCAAGAATTAGGTATTGATTCGGCCTGTCTGCACGATTCGCCCGTTAATTGCTGACTGGTCGCTCGGCCATTCGGCTCATGTTGTGCAGGGTTCATCATGAACGGCAGACAACGCCGTGAACAATCAGGCACTTAGCGCGCTTTCCCTCCTGAACACACGATAACATCCATGTTCAGCCTGCCCTCAAGGCCGGTGGTTCAGAACATGGCTCATCGACAAACCTCGATGTGAGGAGAAAGTTTATGCGTAAGTTTCTAATCACCGCCGCTCTTGCCGCGTCGACGCTGGCTGTCGCCGCTCCGGCCGCGGCCCAGTGGGGGCCCGCGCCGTACCCGCAGGGCAATGCCTACGGATATAACAATGCCTATGGTCAGGTTCGTAATCTTCAGGCCCGGATCGATCAGGTACAGCGTCAGATCTACACTATGGATCGCCGCAACATTCTGTCGAACCGCGAGGCGCGCAGTTTGAACAATGAATCGCGTAATCTGGAAAATCGTCTGCGGCGGTCGGCTCAGTACGGACTGAACTGGAACGAGCAGCGCGATATCCAGGTCCGGATCGCTCGCCTGGAACAGCGCGTGTACCGCGAGGCACGCGACGGCAACCAGTGGCGCAACGGTCGCTACAACGATGGTCGCAATTACTATGACCGCGACCGCGACGGCCGTGACGATCGCTATGAAGATGATCGCGGCTACCGCCACGACTAACCGGTTCGGGCCAACGTGCCCCGGTTGATTGTAGCGTATGCGTAAGGAAGGGGCGGGGCCAAATTTGGGCTCGCCCCTTTTTCCTATGGATCGGTCAGTTGTTTGCGGGGGTTTCGTTTGGGATAGGGCGGCGGTATAGGCGGCGCGGGCGGCCTGGATGGGCTGCCTTTCGCCATTTCACTCGTCGCAAATAATCAAAGAGGTATTCTCATGGCCATTACGCCGCTCATGCCCGTCTATCCGCGTTGTGCTGTTAGGCCGGTTCGTGGGGAGGGGCTCTACCTCTATGGGGAAAATGGCGAGAAGTATCTGGACTTTGCCAGCGGCATTGCGGTCAATCTGCTCGGTCATGGCCACCCGGCACTGACCAGCGCGCTCCAGAAGCAGGCCGAAACGCTAATCCACGTCTCCAACCTTTACGGCAGCCCACAGGGCGAGAAGTTTGCGCAGCGTTTGGTTGACCTGACCTTCGCCGACACTGTCTTCTTCACAAATTCGGGTGCCGAAGCGGTCGAATGCGCGATCAAGACCGCGCGCCGCTATCACTTTGCCAAGGGTAATCCGCAGAAACATGACCTGATCACCTTTAGCAACGCCTTCCACGGCCGTACGATGGCAACGATCAGCGCGACCAATCAGGAAAAGCTGCGGGACGGCTTTGCGCCGCTCCTGCCGGGCTTCAAGGTCGTCGAGTTCGACAATCTTGAACAGGCGCTCGCCGCGGTAGACGAAAACACCGCAGGCTTCCTGCTTGAGCCGGTGCAGGGCGAAGGCGGTATTCGGCCCGCCAGCAAGGAATTCATCCAGGGCCTGCGTAAGGCGTGCGATGACAATGACCTGATGCTGGTGTTCGACGAAGTCCAGTGCGGCGTTGCTCGTACCGGTACACTCTATGCCTATGAACAATATGGTGTGGAGCCGGACATTCTGGCGTCGGCCAAGGGAATCGGCGGCGGCTTCCCGATGGGCGCCTGCCTCGCTACCGAGAAAGCGGCGAGCGGCATGACCGTTGGCACCCATGGGTCAACCTATGGCGGCAATCCGTTCGCGATGGCGGCGGGCGAGGCGGTGTTCGACGTCGTGGCCGACCCGGAATTTCTTGCCCATGTAACCCAGATGGGTGAGCGTCTGCGCACCGCGCTGGAACAGATGATCCCCAACCACGACCATCTGTTCGAAAGCGTGCGCGGCATGGGTTTGATGCTGGGCATCAAGATGAAGTCCGACAGCCGCGCGTTCGTAAACTGGCTGCGTGACGAGGGCATCCTGCTCGTTGCGGCAGGCGATAATGTTGTGCGCATCCTGCCGCCGCTGGTGATTGAAGAAGGTGATATTCGCACCTTCGTTGATGGCCTGTCGGAAGCAGCGGCCAAATATAAGGTGCCCGAAGCGGCGTGACCATTCGCCATTTCCTGAATCTTGGGGACGCGGGGGCCGAAGCGGTCGCCGCGATTCTCAACGAAGCCATGGAACGCAAGGAACGGCGTGCCGGTTGGTCAAAGGGCCGTGTCGACCCTGACAAGCCGCTCGACGGCTTCGTTCTGGCGATGATCTTTGAGAAAAATTCGACCCGTACGAGGGTCAGTTTCGACCTCGCGATTCGGCAGCTTGGCGGAAGCTCGGTCATCCTTGATGGTGCCTCGTCGCAACTGGGACGTGGCGAAACGATTGCCGACACCGCGCGCGTCCTTTCGCGGTTTGCCGATGCGATCATGATCCGAACTGACGACCATTCCAAGGCGCAGGAACTGGCGAGGTTCGCCACAGTCCCGGTGATAAACGGCCTTACCGATTTGTCACACCCGTGCCAGATCCTGGCCGACATGCAGACAGTGATTGAACATCGGGCAAAGCTGGTCGGGTCCGAATGGGCATGGGTTGGCGACGGCAACAATGTTTGCAACTCGATCTTGGAAGCGGCGGCGTTGATGGGCTTCAACGTTCGGGTGGCGCATCCCGAAGGCTACTCGCCCGACAATACCATCTCTGCGTTGGCAGCGGCGAAGCATCTTGTCCGCTTCACCCATGATCCGGCGGAAGCGGTTGAGGGGGCGGACGTCGTTGTAACCGACACCTGGACCTCGATGGGCCAGGCGGACGAAGAGCGCCGCCGCAAGGCATTTGCCGGGTATCAGGTTGATGGTGCGCTGATGGCCCGGGCTGCTCCCGACGCCACTTTCCTCCATTGCCTGCCCGCCCATCGGGGCGAGGAGGTGACCGACGCCGTCATTGATGGTCCGCAATCGGCTGTGTGGGATGAGGCGGAGAACCGCCTTCATGCGCAGAAGGCGCTATTGCTGTGGTGCGCGGGCAAGCTGGGCTAAGGTTGTCATTCCACGCCTGAACGCCCATTTGGCGCAGCGATGACTGACATTTCGCTTCTTGATGACGTTGCGCTTGGCGTTACCGTTCCTTCCCGTCATGCGCGTGGCCGTGCCGCGCGGATCGGGCCGACCCTGGATCGAATCCTGGCAAACCACGGATATCCGCCGGTTTTGGAAAAGCTGCTATCTGAAGCATTGGTGTTGACGGCGCTGCTAGGCAGCCTGCTCAAAGATCCCAATGGTCAGCTGACGATTCAGGCACAGACAGAAAACGGCATCATCGACCTACTGGTCTGTGATTATAAGGGCGGGGAACTGCGCGGCTATATCCGCCATGATGCGGAACGACTGGCGGAAACAGGGCCGAGCCCCACGCTCTTTTCGCTGTTCGGTAAGGGGTATCTCGCGATCACCTTCGATCAGCCGGCAACCGACGAACGTTATCAGGGGATTGTGCCCCTTGAAGGGGACAGTCTGGCCGACGCGGCGCAAAGCTATTTTGCGCAATCGGAACAGATTCCCACGATCATTCGCCTTGCTGCCGCAAAGGACGAGCAGGGATGGGTCGCAGGCGGCCTGATGTTCCAGCATTTGCCGGAAGGCGAAGAAGGGCGCGAACGGCTTCATACCCGTCTCGACAATCCGGAATGGCCGCACATCGCGACGATGGTGGGGTCGGTGAAGGCCGATGAGCTGACGGACCGAAATCTGCCGCTCGACGATCTCGTGTGGCGGCTGCTGCACGAAGAGGATGAGGTGCGGACTCAAGAGACGGTTGCTCTATCGAAAGGATGCCGCTGCAGCCCGGATTATATCAGCTCCGTCATTTCGCGCTTCCCGCCGGAAGAACAGGCGGAAATGGTTGGTGATGACGGCTTCATTCGGGTGGATTGCGCGTTTTGCGCCACCAGTTTCCCGATAGCGCCGACGCCCGTTAGCTGAATCGGTCGTTTCGACACCGTTTTGGTTGCTGCTCGTTAAGTTTCTCCATGGTAAATATATCGACATGAATCGGATGGTTCGAATCGGTCTTTTTGGCCTCTTGGCGGCGCCGGCAGCCGTGCTTGTCGCGGCGGTCGCGCCGCGTGCGCTTGCGCCGGCAATGGGCGGCATGTGGGACATCAGCCGCAGCGCAGATGGCCATAATCCGACACGTCTGTGTATTGCCGATCCAGCGATGCTCGCCCAATTCGAGCATCGTACGGGCAGCTGTACCCGCGTCATCGTGAGCGACAGCAGCACCTCAACGACGATTCACTATACCTGTGCGGGCGGGGGCTTTGGTCATTCGCAAATGACGCTGATTACCCCGCGTACAATCCGCGTCGATACGCAGGGGATCAGCGGCGGCTATCCTTTCCATTATCAAATTCATGCGCGCCGCGTCGGAAATTGCACCGCTCGTTAGGCGTTTGTTAACCATGTTGCGCTAGATAGGGGATGTGCCCTTCTTCGGCACGCTTTCCTCCCTTACGGATGCTGCCGCATCCGGACCTGGGCCGCTGTCAGAGCGGCCCTATTTTTTTGCGTCTCAAGGCGTTAGGGGCGCGGATCATGCTTTCATTTCTTGCCAAAATGACCTTCGCCGGTCTTGTCGTCGCGCTCGTGACGGTGATCGCGAAACGCTATCCCGGGTGGGGCGGCCTGATCGCCGCGCTACCAATCACATCGCTTCTGGCGATGGGGTTGCTGTATGCGGACACGGGTGACAGCGAAAAGGTCGCTCAGCTGTCCACTTCCATCCTCGCGTTCATTCTGCCGTCGATCCCGCTGTTCATTGCGCTGCCGATGTTGCTGAGGTCGGGGATGCAATTCTGGCTTGCAATGACCATCTGCATCGTCGGCACGCTGGGCCTTTATGCCCTTTCTTTCTGGATGTTGCCGCGCATCGGGGTGAAACTATGACGAAACAGGCTGTTGTTCTTCTGTCCGGTGGCCTGGATTCGATGGTTTGCGCGGGCCTTGCGCGGGAGCAGGGTTTTGGTGTCCTCGCCCTGACCGTCGATTATAACCAGCGCCACCGTGTCGAACTGGAAGCAGCGCGGAAAATTGCGGCGCAGCTTGCCGATCGGCACATAATCCTGCCGATGGATCTTCGCGGTTTTGGTGGATCAGCGCTGACAGACGACATCGACGTGCCAAAAGACGGCGTTGCCGAATCCGGTATTCCCGTCACTTATGTGCCTGCCCGCAATACCGTCTTTCTGAGCCTGGCGTTGGCGTGGGCGGAGGCAGCCGGCGCGCGCGACCTGTTCGTTGGCGTCAATGCGCTGGATTACAGCGGCTACCCGGATTGCCGACCCGAATTTGTTGATGCTTTTGAGGCGCTTGCCAACAAGGCCACCAAGGCGGGGGTCGAAGGCGACAGTTTTACCGTCCATTCGCCGCTGCTGCACATGACGAAAGCCGATATCGCGCGCGAGGCTGCTCGGCTCGGCCTTGACGCCGGGATGAGCCACAGCTGCTACGACCCTGCGGCTGATGGCGGCGCTTGCGGTCAATGCGATGCTTGCCGCCTCCGTGCCAAGGGTTTTGAAGACGCCGGACTGCCCGATCCAACGCACTACGCCCAGCCGCAGCAGACGACATGACCTACGCGGTTAAGGAAGCCTTCCTGACCTTGCAGGGTGAGGGAATGCAGGCGGGGATGCGCGCCGTCTTTTTGCGGTTTGCGGGCTGCAATCTGTGGAGCGGGCTGGAGCGCGACCGAGCCAAGGCACAGTGCCAATTCTGCGACACGGATTTTGTTGGTACCGATGGCGAGGGCGGTGGGAAGTTCGCGGATGCTGACGCACTGGCCGCGCATGTCACATCATTGTGGGGCCCGGCGTTGGAGCATCGTCTGGTTGTCGTCACCGGCGGGGAACCGATGCTGCAACTCGATGGTGAACTGGTGGACGCCCTTCACGATCACGGGTTTCGCATCGCGGTCGAAAGCAATGGGACGCTGCCGGCGACGGCCGGGATTGACTGGTTATGCATCAGCCCGAAGGCGGGAACCGAGGTCGTTCAGCGGTCGGGGGATGAGCTGAAACTGGTATGGCCGCAGGCGGTCGATCTGGATGAACTGGAGCGTTGGGATTTTCCCAACCTGCTCCTTCAACCGATGGACGGACCAGGCATTGCTCCAAATACCAAAGCCGCAATTGATGTGATCTTGACGCGGCCGCGCTGGCGCCTGTCTCTGCAAACGCACAAAATTCTGGGCCTCAAATAGAAGAAGGACCGCCGGATCGCTCCGACGGCCCTTCAATTCTTGCCTGGAAACCGCAGTTAGGCGGCTTCCCGCACCATTACTGGGCGTTGGCGGTCGCGTTCGCGTCAACCGTCGCGTTTGCGTCGACGGTAGCGTTTGCATCGACGGTGGCGTTGGCATCGACCGTGTTGGCGGCGTCGATTGCCATCGTGTCGTTGGCGGTGACGTTTTCAGTCGTCAGCGTTTCGTCAACGTTCGTCGTGTTTTCGGCGGCTTCGTTCTTGCTGCAAGCCGAAACAGCCAGGGCCGCGGCGGCGACCAGGATCAGAGCACGCATGTATTAAACTCCCTTGATTATGAGACCTGCAGAGCAGGGTCCCCCCCAACTGCAAATCGGGGGCACAATAGGCGGCGAACGCCATAGTCTCAAGCGCGTTGTGAAATGCTTTGCAACCTATTGATAAATCTTGGAAAACTTTGCTTTAGTTGGAAATCTAGGGCGTCGATGCCTGTTTGCGTCCCCAATTTTGACAGGCTCGTAACCCCATATTCGGCGATGCCGCAGGGCACGATTCCTCCAAAATGCGACAGATCTGGCGACACATTAATCGAGAAGCCGTGCATGGTTACCCAACGCTTTACCCGCACCCCGATCGCGCCAATCTTGGCTTCGTCGGTGCCGGTGCCGGTCCAGATGCCGATCCGCCCAGGTTCGCGCCGCGCATCGACGCCGACTCCTGCCAGCGCGTCGATCATCCAGCCTTCGAGCGCGTGGACAAAATTGCGAATATCCCTGCCGCGTTTTTCAAGGTCGAGCACGAGGTATCCCACTCGTTGTCCGGGCCCATGATAAGTGTACCTCCCGCCGCGACCGGCATCGTAGACGGGGAAACCTTCAGGGTTGAACAACTCGGCCGGGTCGGCACTGGTGCCTGCGGTGAACAGCGGCTCATGCTCCAGTAACCAGACCAATTCTTGTGCATGGCCCCCGCGGACGGCGGCGGCGCGCGCCTCCATTTCCGCGAGGGCGAAGGGGTAGGGAACAGGCGCGTCGCTCACGCGCCATTCAATGTCGTTGTCCAGACTCACATCATTTGCCTTGCCGTCGTCAACCGGTCCCTGCAACCCCGCGATTGCGCGGGCAGCGGCCATCGCCTACCCCAAGCGGTGTTGAGTGTAAGGGAGAGATGATGTCGAGCCTGTCGATCAGCAAGGCGTGGGATGAAAGCGTGGCCTTTATCAATCGTGAGGTGCGCCTGGTCTTTCCGCTGGCACTGGCCTTCTTCATGTTGCCGTCGGTAATCATGGGATGGGCACAGCCGGCCGGATCGACGAGTGAGGGCGGCATCGGCGGTCTGTCGATTCTTTTGCTGATGTTGCTGGTGATGATCGGGCAGATCGCGATCGCGCGCCTGTCGGTTGGATGGACTGGCAGCATTGGCGGAGTCATTACGCGCGCCGCCTCGCGGATATGGGCCTATCTCGCTGCCTCAATCACGGCCTACGTCCCCTTGTTCCTGGTCGCGATGATCGTGGTGACGATGATCATGGGCGCCAACGGAATGACGGACCTGGCCAAAATCACGCCGCAGCAGGTAGCGGCGATGCCGTCAGTGGCAATCACCATTTTTGTCGCCGCGCTAGTTGCGGTCGCGATTGCCACACGCATATTGCCGATGGTTGCGGTTGCCGGTGCTGAGGATGTTGGCCCGCTGAAATTGCTGAAGCGCAGCTTTGCCCTCACCCGCGGGCATTTTTTCCGCCTGTTCGGCGTCTTGATTCTTGTTGGCGCGACGACGCTGCTCATTGACTGGGCGGCTCAGGCGGTGGGCGGAACGCTTGCGGCCCTGTCGCTTGGCGCACCGGAACCGTTCAACCTGTCGGCGCTGATCATTGCGCTGCTTCAGGGTTTTGTGGGCGCGGCTGCTAGTGCCATCGCAGCAATTTTGATCGGTCGCATTTACGCTCAGCTGGCGACGCAGCTAACCGTTCCCGACGTTGAGCAGGGTTAGGCGCTATTTCCAGCGGGCAAGCGGCGGCAGGCTCATCAGGATGGCGTCGATATTGCCGCCGGTCTTCAGCCCGAACAGCGTCCCCCGGTCGTAGAGCAGGTTGAACTCCACGTATCGGCCGCGGAATTCGAGAAGCGTGTCCATCTCCGCGTCGCTATAGTCGCTGTTCATCCGCTTGCGGACGATCTGCGGATAGATGTCGAGGAATGCTTCACCAACGTCGCGGGTGAAGGCAAATTGCGGGTCGAACAACGCGCCTTCCGCATCAAGCCGATCATAGAAAATTCCGCCAACACCGCGCGCCCGCTGGCGATGGGGCAGCCAGAAATATTCGTCGGCCCATTTGGCGAACTTGTCATAATAGGTGGGATCATGGGCCGCGCAGGCGGCGCGCAAGCGGGCGTGAAATGCGTCCGTATCGTCCTGATAAGGGATGGCGGGGTTGAGATCGGCCCCGCCGCCAAACCAGCGTTTGGTGGTAGTCAGGAACCGCGTGTTCATATGGACAGCCGGAACATGCGGGTTGGCCATATGTGCAACCAGGCTGATCCCGGTGGCGAAAAAGCTAGGATCCTCTTCGGCGCCGGGAATCGACTGGGCGAACTCTGGACTGAAGGTACCCCCAACGGTTGAGACGTTGACCCCAACCTTCTCAAACACCTTGCCAGTCATTTGACCCCGGACACCGCCGCCGCCCGGCGTGCCGTCGGGATCGGTGCGACCCCATGGGATAAACTCGAACGTCGCATCGCTCCCCGCTTCGCGCTCGATTTCTTCGAACGCGGTGCAAATTCGTGTCCGCAGCGACTCGAACCAGTCGCGGGCGGCCTGTTGCTGGTCATCAAGCGGGTTCATGCGGGCAACTTTCCGGTCTGGCGAAGCGCCTCACCGAGCGCGAGCGCGGCTGAGGTAGCAAGGTTAAAAGAGCGGACTTGCGCCCGGATGGGTATTCTTACCAGCGCGTCGCACTGAGCGGCAATATCGGCAGGGACGCCGCCGCTTTCCTTTCCGAACAACAATATGTCGGTCTCTGCAAATTCGAATTGGTACGGGCTTTGTTGCCCCTTGGTCGTGAACAGGATCAATCGGCCGGGCGTTGCGGCACGGAACTGATCGAAGTCGGAATGGCGAGAGACCTCGACATGGTCGATATAATCCATCGCGGTACGGCGAACGCGCTTGTCGTCCCAATCGAATCCCATCGGCTCGATCAAGTCGATCGGGGTGCCCATGCACGCACCGAGCCGCATGATCGCGCCAACGTTGCCGGCGATTTCGGGTTCATAAAGGGCAATCCGCATACTGAAGCCGATAGTCGCCCCGAGGGGAAGGGCACAAGTCCGACAATTTGACCATTTGCATATGTCCGGGGAGGCGCTATCAGGCCCGCCAACCGCACCGGGCATCCGGGGGCGGGCCATTTCCATATGGCTCGTCGTTCCAGGGGCTCCGGACATGGGGGTGTCGTTTTCGATGTCTCGATCGAGACATCACCGAAAACAAAACGGTCTTAAGGGTGAACATGGCCACGGTCGAAGAATCCTACATCGAAGAGGTGCAAGGCGATCACAGCCTTCGCCGCCGCGATTTCATCAATATTGCTGCTGTCAGCTTTGCTGGCGTTGGCGGCGCGGTCGCAGTTGGTCCGCTGGTCTATCAAATGGCGCCGGACGCCAGCGTTCGCGCCATGGCATCGACTGAGGTCGATATCAGCAAGATCCAGCCTGGTCAGGCGATTAAAACCGTGTGGCGCAAGCAGCCGGTTTTCGTCCGCAACCTGACGGACAAGGAAATTGCCGAAGCGAACGCCGTTCCGGTCGACTCGCTGCGCGATCCGCAGTCGCTTGACGACCGCACCAAAGAAGGCAAGCGCAATTGGCTGATCACGCTGGGCGTCTGCACCCACCTCGGCTGCGTCCCGCTGGGCGTTGGCGAAGGTGAAAACCGGGGTGACTTCGGCGGCTATTTCTGCCCGTGCCACGGGTCGCACTACGACACTGCGGCGCGCATCCGTAAGGGGCCGGCACCGAAGAATCTGTACGTGCCTGACTATGAATTCTCGTCCGATACCGTCGTGACGATCGGCAAGGGGGCATAAGACCATGAGTTTCGCTTGGGCAAAGGCCTACGAACCCAAAACCGAAATCGGCAAATGGGTCGATGATCGCCTGCCGCTTCCGCGCCTTGTCTATGGTGCGATCGGCGGCGGCTATCCGGTGCCGCGCAACCTTAATTATCTGTGGAACTTCGGCGTGCTGTCGGGGCTGATGCTGGTCATCCAGATCGTCACCGGCATCGTCATGGCGATGCATTATTACAGCTACGCGCCGGAAGCGTTCAATTCGGTCGAGCATATCATGCGTGACGTGAACTCCGGTTGGATGCTGCGCTATGCGCACGCCAACGGGGCAAGCTTCTTCTTCATCGCGGTGTATGTCCATATCTTCCGCGGTCTCTACTACGGTTCCTACAAGGCGCCTCGTGAGATGGTGTGGATGCTCGGTCTTGTGATTTACCTGTTGATGATGGCCACGGCCTTCATGGGCTACGTCCTTCCCTGGGGCCAGATGAGCTATTGGGGTGCGCAGGTTATCACCGGCTTCTTCTCAGCGATCCCGCTGGTTGGTGAGCCGATCCGCATCTGGCTGCTTGGCGGTTATGCGCCGGATCAGGCCGCGCTGACCCGCTTCTTCTCGCTCCACTATCTGCTGCCGTTTGTCATCGCCGGCGTGGTAATCCTCCACATCTGGTCGTTGCACATTCCGGGTTCGAACAACCCAACTGGCGTCGACGTGAAGAGCGAAAAGGACACGCTGCCCTTCCACCCGTATTTCACGGCGAAGGACGGCTGGTTCATGGGCGCGTTCCTGATGGTCTATTTCCTGTTCGTCTTCTTCATGCCGAACGCGTTGGGCCATCCGGACAACTACATCCCGGCAAACCCGCTCGCGACGCCGGCGCACATCGTTCCGGAATGGTATTTCTGGCCATTCTACGCGATCCTGCGCAGCTTCACCTTCGACCTGATCCTTCCGGCGAAGCTGTGGGGCGTGCTTGCGATGTTCGGCTCGATCCTGCTGCTGTTCTTCCTGCCGTGGCTTGATCGGTCGCCGGTCCGCTCGGGCACGTACCGCCCGGTGTTCAAGCGGTTCTTCATCATCCTGCTGATTGACGTGCTGATCCTCGGCTACATCGGCGGTGCGCCGATCAACCCGCTCAACATCGCGCTGGGTCAATTCGCAACTGCTTACTATTTCGCGCACTTCCTGATTATCCTGCCGCTTATTTCCAAGTTCGAACGGCCGCTTCCGCTGCCCAATTCGATCTCGGAATCGGTACTTGATGGCGGGAAACAGGACAGTGCACCCTACGGGCTCGACAAGAGCGCGCCCGCGGCGGCCAATTAAGGGGAATTGGGGACCATGGTCCGTATCATCGCATTCTTTGTCGGATTGGTCTTTGCGGGCGTTGCGCTAGTCGGCCTTGTGGCCGACGGCATCGGCTACTTCCGCGATCCGCCCGCTCCCTCCATTGAGCATGAGTTCCACAAGGAACCCAAGGCGCTTCACCTTGCGTCGGATGGTTTCTTTGGTTCTTACAAGGACACGGCGCAGCTGCAGCGCGGGTTCCAGGTCTACAAGGAGGTCTGCTCGGCCTGTCACAGCCTGCACCAGGTCGCGTTCCGCGATCTCGAAGCACTTGGCTTTAATGACGGGCAGATCAAGAACATCGCGTCCAGTTGGGCGATCGAAGTACCGACCGTGAACCCGGACACCGGCGAACCGGCGACCCGCAAGGCGACACCGGCGGACAAGTTCCCGAACCCCTATGCCAATGAAGTGGCAGCGCGGGCCGCGAACAACAACGCCTTGCCGCCCGACCTGTCGCTGATCGTCAAGGCTCGTGAAGGTCATGGTGCGTATGTGTATTCGTTGTTGACCGGCTATGCCGACCCCAACACCTACAAGAACGAAAAGGGTGAGCCGCTTCCGGCCGCGAACAAGCCGGGCACCGGTCTGCACTTCAATCCCTATTTCGCCAACCTGAACCTCGCCATGCCGGCGCCGCTGACTGCGGACGGGCAGGTGACCTATGCTGAGGGCAATCCGCCAGCGACGGTCGACCAGATGGCGAAGGACGTTACCGCGTTCCTGACTTGGGCGTCGGAACCGAACCTTGCCCGTCGCCACAGCTATGGTCTGGCGGTCATGGTGTTCATGCTGTTCGCCACCGTTCTTGGCTTCATGGCCTACAAGAATGTCTGGGCCGGCGTGAAGGGCGGCCATGCGGAGCCGGAGGTCGAAGCGCCAAAGGCAAAGCGCAGCCGGTCAAAAAAGACCGCCTGAGCGTCAGTCATCAGAAATAAGAAACCGGCCGGGACATAATTCCCGGCCGGTTTTCTTTTGGGTGTCAATTGGGTGTCAAAGTCATTGCCGGCGGTGCCCGCCGCGTACCAATGTCAGGCGTCGACGGAGCGCCTCAGCATCAGGACGATCGATGTAAACCGCGCCACATCTTTCCCATCCTGATTCTTTACCGTCGTTTCGGTACGCACGCTGCCCAAGTTCGGTTTAGACCGCGACGGCGTGACCTCCATAACTTTGCCATACACATGGAGCGTGTCGCCCGGATAAACGGGGATCAACCACCGTAACTCATCGACGCCTGGCGATCCCAATCCGGCCTGCGGGTCTTCGTAAAGATGCTTCACGATCACCGACATCGTCATGGCGCAGGTATGCCACCCCGAAGCCGCGAGCCGTTTGAAGTGTGTTTTCGCGGCAGCTTCATCGCTCAAATGAAAGGGCTGGGGGTCATATTTCCTGGCGAATTCCAGCACCTCTTCGCGGGTGACATCATAGCTACCGAAATAGGCTTCGGTGCCGACGACCATGTCTTCCAGATATTTCATGTTTGGGAGGCTAATCGATCCGTAGCATTTCGCAACGAATTTCGCGTTGGCGAGGACCTTGGCGACGCAGCGCAATCGGCTAAGGTCGGCGCCGATGACTCAATCTGCCCTGCCATTCCATTGGAACCCGCGTCTCATGGAGGCCGCGCTCGCGCTTTACGAGAACCGCCTTCACGATGCGGAGCCGCTGCTGAAGGCTCACCTGAAGGATGATCCGTTTGATCCGAAAGCCATTCGCATGCTGGCGGAGCTGGCGTGGCGGATCGGTAGGATGAAGGACGCGGAAACGCTGTTGCGGCGCGCGGTTGAAATTGCCCCCGGTTTCATGGCAGCCCGGTCACAACTCGCGCTTGTGCTCGGTCGACTGGGGCGGCCGCAAGAGGCGCTGCCGCTTCTCGATGCCCTGTTCGAGGAAGATTCTGAAGATCTGGGCAATTGGAACCTGAAGGCCGCGACCCTCGCCCGGCTAGGAGATTTTGACGAAGCCATCGGCCTTTATGAACATGTGCTGGAGCGCGCACCCGGGCAGCCGAGGGTATGGCTAAGCTATGGGCATATGCTCAAGACCGTCGGGCGTCAGGACGAGGCGATCGCCGCCTACCGCAAGGCAATTGAGATCGTGCCGCATCTGGGCGAGGCATGGTGGAGTCTTGCCAACCTCAAGACGGTTCGGTTTTCGGCCGATGACATGGGCGCGATGTCGGCGGCGCTTGGACATGACGATCTTCGCGATGAAGACCGATTCCACCTCGACTTCGCGCTGGGCAAGGCGATGCATGATCAGGGCGAATGGGGCCCGGCATTCGATCATTATTCGGCGGCGAACGCCTTGCGCCTTAGATCGCAGCCCTACAGCGCCACTGGAACGCGCCGCGCGGTTGATGCCGCCATTGCCACCTATAGCGCCGACCTATTGCAGAAGGGCGGGACCAGCGCGGCCGCGCCCGACCCCATTTTCATTGTCGGCATGCCCCGTGCCGGGTCGACATTGGTCGAGCAAATCCTGTCGTCGCACAGCCAGATTGAGGGAACGTCGGAGCTTCCAGATCTTCCCGCTGTTGCGCGCAATATCGAGCCGTACCCCGCCTCTATACCGGACCTGTCGGGCGAACAGTTGCGGGAATTGGGCGAAACCTATCTGGAGCGGGCCTCGGTACAGCGCCGGACCCAGCGCCCTTTCTTCATCGACAAGCTGCCGAACAACTGGCTCTATGTGCCGCTGATTGCGATGATCCTGCCCAATGCGAAGATCATCGACGCGCGTCGCCATCCACTCGGATGCTGCCTGTCCAATTTCCGTCAACATTTCGCCCGAGGTCAGGCCTTCACTTACGCACTTGATGATGTCGGCAAATATTATGCTGACTATGTCCGGTTGATGGCTCATGTCGATGACGTGTTGCCGGGCAAGGTCCACCGGGTCATTTACGAGCGCATGGTCGACGATACGGAAGCGGAGGTTCGCGCCCTGCTTGATTATTGCGGCGTGACGTTCGAACCGGCTTGTCTGTCATTCTATGAGACTGATCGGGCCGTGCGAACGGCCAGCTCGGAGCAGGTACGCCAACCTATTTATCGCGGCGCAACGGATGAATGGCGCCATTATGAGGATCGCCTTGACCTGCTTAAAAGCGCACTGGGCCCGGTCCTTGATGCCTATCCGGATGCGCCCGCGATTTTCCGGCAACAGTAGATGCACATTCGCTAAAATTGGTGCGGTGCCGCAACGGATTACCGTTGACATCATTTGGTCCGCGTGCCGCAATGCTGACATATCCGTCATAATGGGGGGCATTGATGACCGACGCCAAGTTTCGTGCGCTTACTCTGAGCTTGCTCGCAACCACCGCCTTTACGGTTCCGGCTTATGCGCAAGACGCCGCGCCGGCCGATCCGGCAACGCAGCCGTCCAAGGCGGCGGCGCTTCCCGAACAGGAATCGACCGACATCATTGTGACCGCGCAAAAGCGTGAAGAGAATCTGCAGGACGTGCCAGCCTCCATCCAGGCCATCGGCACCCGCAAGCTTGACCAGCTCAACATCACCAATTTTGAGCAATACACCAAACAACTTCCGTCGGTCAGCTTTCAGACGTCGCAGCCGGGTTCGACGGTCGTATATATGCGCGGTGTTGCAACCGGCGGCGACGGCAACCACTCCGGCTCGTTTCCGTCGGTGGGCTCCTACCTCGATGAACAGCCGATTACGACGATCGGCGGAACGCTCGACGTCCATATCTATGACATCGCCCGTATTGAAAGCCTGGCGGGTCCGCAGGGCACCCTCTATGGCGCGTCCAGCCAGGCGGGCACCATCCGTATCATTACCAACAAGCCTGAACTGGGCGTCACTTCAGGTCGCATTGACGGGGAAATCAACAAGGTCGCCCACGGCGGCTGGGGTGGCAACCTGGAAGGCATGATCAACCTGCCAGTCAGCGAGCGGATCGCCTTCCGCGCCAGCGCCTTTTACCAGCGAGACGCCGGCTATATCGACAATGTCCATGGCGTGCGCACCTATTGCGGCGACACAGTAATGGGGCCGGATCCGGAAGACCCCACAGGCGATCCGATTGTCGTGGGATGCGTGAAAAATGGCTTCTCGCTCGACAATAAGTCGCTGGTGAAGAAGAATTTTAATGACAGTCGTACATACGGCGGCCGCGCCGCGCTGAAGATCGACCTGGATGACAATTGGACGGTCACGCCGACGGTGATGCATCAAAATTCGCGCTCCGATGGCGTTTTCTACATGGAAAGCGGGCTGCCGGACCTGAAGACGATGAGGTTCCGAAAGGAATATAGCAAAGACAAGTTCACGCAGGTTGCGCTGACCATCGAAGGGCAAGTGGCAAACTTCGACATCACCTATGCCGGCGCCTATCTTGATCGCCCTACCTACGGGGTGAATGATTATAGCGAATATACGGCCGTCTATGACGACATGTATCAATCCTATGGCGGCCTGAACAACTATCTGTATTTCTACGATAATGCCGGTGATCAGATTGATCCGACGCAATATATTATCGGCACCAACCACTTCAAAAAATTGAGTCAGGAGCTTCGTATTGCGTCGCCGGCGGAAAATCCGTTCCGGATTATCGCGGGCGCTTTTTATCAGCGTCAGGCCAATGATATTTTCCAGGATTACCGGACCGATAATCTGGCGGACAAACTGTCCGTCAATGGGCAACCGGGCTCACTGTGGCTGACCAAGCAAAAACGTATTGACCGCGACTATGCCTTGTTTGGTGAGGCGTCTTATGATGTGACGTCGCAATTCACGCTGACCGCCGGTGTCCGATATTATAAGTATAACAATAGCTTATTCGGTTTCGCCGGGTATGGCCGGAATCCCGACGGTTCGCCCTACAATGCGGTAGGAAGTAGCAGAACCGGTGTGGCCGAATGCTTCCTGGAAGACGGAACGCTGCCCCGCTACGGCGGTACAGGCAATTTTGCGCCAGGCAGCCTAAGCGGAATTCCCTGCACCAACGTCGGCTTCTTCAAAGACGGCAAGGTTGTTCCGAAGCGGACGAAGGATGATGGTTTCACCTATCGTTTCAACGCTCAGTATAAGGCGAATGACGATCTGATGTTCTACGCGACCCGCTCGCGTGGTTTCCGTCCGGGCGGCATTAATCGGCGCGCCGCGCTGGCGCCTTACGGCGCCGACTTCCTGATTAACAATGAAATTGGCTGGAAATCGACCATAGGGCCGGTTCGCTGGAACGGCGCCATCTACATGCAGAAATGGAAGAAGTTCCAGTTCTCGTTCCTCGGCGAAAGCAGCCTGACCGTTATTCAGAACGGCCGCGATGCCAAGATCAAGGGCATCGAAACGGACATCAACTATTCGTCGGGCGGCCTATCGCTGTCGGCGGCGGCGGCCTACACCGACGCCAAGACTATCCAAAATGTCTGTTCGGCCAGCTATGACACGGCGAAGGATTGCGACACCTTCTACGAAAATGATCCGCTGGACCCGGATGATGATTTCCAGGATTTCATCGTCACGCCGGCGCATACGCGTCTGCCTGTAACGCCTAAGTTCAAAGCGACGGCCACGGCTCGTTACACTTGGCCGATGTGGGCGGGCAAAACGCACGTGCAGGCCAGCATTGCTCACCAAAGCTCGGCCAGCGCCGACATCCGTAAAAATATTGGCGACGATGAAACTGTGATCGATCCCAACGACTTCCTGGGCCGGATCAAGTCTTCGACTCTGGTCGACGTCTTCGTCGGCTACGACTGGAGCAACCACAGCATCGAATTGTTCGCATCCAACCTGTTCGATGAACGCAACGAGCTGTCACGGTTTGTGGTCTGCAGCGTCTGCACCGCGACCAAGATTGTTCCGGGGCGTCCGCGGACCATCGGATTGCGGGTCGGGACCAAGTTCTAACCCACTGCCGACGCAAAAGAGGGCGCGGGGGTTATCCTCGCGCCCTCTTTTGTGTCTGATCCATGATTATGCCCGGGCGTCAGACGTTGAATTTGAAGTGCAGGACGTCGCCGTCCTTGACGACATATTCTTTGCCTTCCTGGCGCAGCTTGCCCGCGTCGCGCGCTCCGCTTTCGCCGCCCAGCGCGACATAGTCGTCATAGGCAATCGTCTCGGCGCGGATGAAGCCGCGTTCGAAGTCGCTGTGGATCTCGCCTGCCGCCTGCGGGGCCTTGCCGCCCTTTTCCACGGTCCACGCGCGCGCTTCTTTCGGTCCGACAGTGAAAAAGGTGATGAGGTGGAGCAGGTCATAGCCAGCCCGGATCACGCGGGCGAGGCCGGTTTCGTGAAGCCCCATCTCCTCCAGGAAGGCGATGCGCTCGTCCATCTCCATGCCGACCAGGTCGGCTTCGATCGCGGCCGATACGATGACGGCGTTGGCGCCTTCGGCCTTGGCCTTTTCGAACACCTGCGCGCTGTAGGCATTACCCTCGGCGGCTTCGTCCTCATTGACGTTGCAGACATAAAGGACCGGCTTGGCCGTGATAAGTTGCGCCTGCGCAAAGACCCGGGCTTCCTCATCATCCTTCGGCTGGGTCAGCCGCGCAGGCTTTCCCTCACGCAATAGATCGAGCGCCTGACCGAGGACGCTGGCGGCGATCTTTGATTCCTTGTCGCCCTGCTGACCGCGCTTGACGAGGTTGGGAACGCGCTTTTCCAGGCTTTCCAGGTCGCTGAGCAGCAGCTCGGTCTCGACCACTTCGGCGTCGGCAATCGGGTTCACATGATTGTCGACATGCTGAATGTCGTCATTCTCGAAGCAGCGCAGGACGTGGACGATGGCGTCCACCTCGCGGATGTTGCCGAGGAACTGGTTGCCGAGCCCTTCGCCCT
>NZ_CAMLDL010000006.1 GCF_946478955.1 uncultured Sphingomonas sp.
AACGGCGTCCAGGTCGCCCGCTTGGTGACGGTTCGATCCATGTCGTAAATGGCGAAATCAGTTGTCATGCGCGACCTTCGAGGATGGCGGTGACCAGGTCATGGTCGGCGGGCTTGTCGACATCGACGGCGGCAAGCGGATTGTCGAGCTCGACGGCGCGGATGGTTAGGCCGAGCCTTTTGCCGACACTGTCGAGCGTCTGCTGGAGTGTTTTCAGGCGGAGAACCGAGCCGAGCAGGACCGACGGGCCGAGCGCGGCGATCATCTTCCATCCCTTTTTCCGGTCCTGTTCGACGGAGCGCCACAGCGCGACCGCCTTTGCCGCGTCCTTCCCGCCGAACGCGAACAGGTTGGCGCCGGAATAGGCCCCGCCTTTGAAATGCAGCCAGGTCCGCTTGGTCTGCGGCAGGCGGGCCCGCAATGGGCGCTGCTCGACGAGGCCAATGGCGAGGTCGGCCCCCGCCGCCTTAGCGCAAAAGTCAGCGATCATGTCGCCGTCGAGCAACGCGTGGTCGGCGGTCGTCACCAGCAATGGAAATGTCGTTGCAGGATCATTGAGTATGGCGTCGAGCGTTGACGCGATCGTCGTACCCGATGGCTCAACCGCCAAATGCGGGTCACTTGGCAGGACAGCGCCAATGCGCCCCGGCTCCTGGGCGAGAACCCGCACTTCGCCGATATCGCCGCTCGCCAGGAGGGCATCGACCGGGCGCGCGACCATTGGCACGCCGCCAACCGGGATCAGCGCCTTTAGATCAGTGCCGTGCGCCGTTGCAAAAGGATCAACACCGGGCCGCGAACCGGCGAGGACCAGCGCGGTCCAGCCGGTCATGACAACCAGCTGATGATCGGCTGCCCACGGTCGCGCCGCGCATTGGCCTGAACCAGTCGCACCCAGTGAAAAATCAGGGAAATGATCGTCCAGGCGGCCACCAGCTCAATCCCGATGTCGGGCCGACCGAACAGGAGCGAGCCCACCAAAATGACCATGTTCGGGTTACGGCGCGCGGTAATCAGACGGAACCGGCTGTCGACCCGGCGCCAAACGTGAATGTGCATGCCGTAGCGCCGCATGAAAATGCCTTCGATCACGCGCTGAACGATATAGCCGCCGATGATCGTGCCCAGCACCAGCATCTCATAAACCGGTTCAAATTGCAGACCAACGGCGCTCAAGCCCTCCGTCCATGCCCACCACCAAAAGGGTGGATGGATAAGGTCGACACCATGATCGAAGATATTGCCCCATTTCGACGATTGGCCAGTGCTACGCGCCAATTTGCCGTCGACGGTATCGAGAACCATGAAGGCGAAACCGCTGGCCACGCCGGTCCAATACCAACCGTGCCAGAACAGGAAAAAGGCGGCGACGCAGAAGATGAAGCCAATCAGCGTGACCTGATTGGGTGTCATGCCCGCCCGCGCTGCCCAGCGGGTAAGATAGAAGGCCGGCTTGCGCCAAAGATAGAGGGTCAGCGCGTCGGTAACGCCCTTGTAACTGGCATCATAGGAGGCGCGCTCCACCGGTTCGGGATCATTGGGATCCAGCACCATCACAAACGGCCGCTCCCGCTTGCGCAACTGGGCATAGCTGAGTTCTGCCGTGTCGGCATCGAGAATGTCCATCCCTGGCGCGGCGAACGGCGAATGTGATTCCATTGCCGCGATCAGTCGCGAGGCGTCGGCACCGGCGGGCAAATGGGCAAGCACCGCCCGCCCATCCTTCAACAGGACGGTCCCCGGCTTGTCGGCAATGGCCGGAAGCCAGGCCGGATCCCATGCATAGGTCAGGCTGGCGTAGACCGTTCCAAGATCCACATCGGCGGCGGACGCATCCAGCCCCGCTTTTGCGGCAAGCGCGCGTGCGCGCTCCCCGGCGTCCATACCGAACGCCCTTGCCGGATTTTCGCCGATCGTTACGAACCGTGCCTTTGCCACCATAGGCCGCGCTATAAGCGAAAATCTGCGGCAACATAGTGGCAAAGCGCGAGACTTGCCGCTGACATTAATTTCGAGCAGGGTCGGCCGCGATGGGGGAAACGAACACCCAATCGAGTGAAATCGACGAATCCGGCGCGTTGAAGCTGGCCGGAGCGTTGACTATTGGCCGCGTTGCATCGACCCAGCGCGCGATTGATGACGCACCGCAACCGCTGACCATCGACCTTCACAACATCACCCAAATGGACACCGTCGGCGCCTGGCTGATTCACCGGACGGTGCGCGACCGCGGGGCCACCATCATTGGTGCCAGCGACGATGTTCAATCGCTGCTCAATCAGGTTGCCGAGGCGGACCGTCCCACCAAGATCATCCCCGATGATGACCGCAAGGGCCTGCTGCGCGGACTTGACGAGCTTGGCGGGTGGGTAATCGAAACGGGACGTACGTTCATCGGCTTGATCGGCTTCCTGGGCGCCGTGCTAACGGGATTCTGGTCGATCATTCGTCGCCCCAAACGGTTTCGGATGAATGCGGTCATCCAGCAATTCGACAAGGTCGGCGTCCGCGCGCTGGGCATTATTGGCCTGATGAGCTTCTTAATCGGGATCGTCATTGGACAGCAGGGCGCGGTCCAGCTGCAGCAGTTCGGCGCAGAGGTTTATACCATCAACCTCATCGGCCGCCTGACGGTGCGCGAGCTTGGTACACTTATGACCGCGATTATGGTGGCGGGCCGTTCGGGGTCAGCCTTTGCGGCACAAATCGGCACCATGAAAATCACTGAAGAAATTGACGCGATGCGCACCATTGGCGTGTCACCCGTCGAGGCGCTGGTCACGCCGCGCATGATCGCATCGGTGGTGACGATGCCGCTGCTCGCCTTTTACGCCATGATCATGTCTCTGCTTGGCGGCGGCATTTTCTGCTGGGTGTCGCTCGGCATTCCGCCGCTGACCTTCATCCAGCGTCTTCAGGAGGTGATTCCGATCACCGATTTGTGGGTCGGTCTGATCAAGGCGCCGGTGTTCGGCTTCATCATCGCGCTGGCCGGTTGTTATCAGGGCATGCTGGTGCAAGGGAATAGCGAAGAGGTCGGCATTCGCACCACCAACGCCGTCGTCCAATCGATCTTCATGGTCATTGTGCTCGACGCGGTGTTCGCCGTCTTCTTCAGTTCGGTGGGATGGCTGTGAACGATCAGGGCATTATCTCTATCCGCGGACTTCGCAATTCGTTCGGCGATCAGGTCGTCCATGACGGGCTCAACCT
Organism: uncultured Sphingomonas sp.; assembly: GCF_946478955.1. The sequence continues at coordinate 3,214 of NZ_CAMLDL010000006.1, forward strand.
TGACGTCAGGCGCGGTGAGATTTTGGGCGTCGTAGGCGGATCGGGTACCGGCAAATCCGTGCTGATGCGGTCGATCATTGGCCTGCAAACCCCGGACGAAGGCGATATTCACGTCCTGGGCGAGAATATGGTCGGCCGCGACGAGGATGAGGCCAAGAACATTCGCCGCCGATGGGGCGTCCTTTTTCAAAATGGCGCGCTGTTTTCGACGCTGACCGTTGCCGAAAATGTCGAGGTGCCGATCCGCGAATATTTCCCGTTCATCAAGCCACCATTGCTGGACGAAATTGCCGGTTACAAAATCGCCATGTCCGGATTGCCGCCCGATGCAGGTGCCAAATACCCGTCAGAGCTGTCGGGTGGGATGCGCAAACGTGCCGGCCTCGCCCGGGCGCTGGCGCTCGACCCGGAATTATTGTTCCTGGATGAGCCGACGGCGGGCCTTGACCCGATTGGCGCCGCCGCGTTCGATGAGTTGATCGCCGGGCTGCGCCATAAGCTCGACCTGACGGTTTTCTTGATCACCCATGATCTCGACACATTGTGGGCGATATGTGACCGGGTCGCGGTTCTGGCGGATAATAAGGTGATTGCAGTGGGAACGATTGAAGAATTGCTCGCACTCGACCATCCTTGGATCCAGGAATATTTTAATGGCCCGCGCGGCCGCGCCGCAATTGCCGGGTTGAAGGGACAGAAGGCCTGATGGAAACGCGTTCGAACCATGTGCTGGTTGGTGCCGTCACGCTGGCGCTGCTTGCAGGCCTGCTGTTCTTCATCGTCTGGCTGGCCGGCCTCAGCGCCAAATCGACCAGCTGCTTCGACATTTATTTCAGCCAGGGCGTCGGCGGACTGAACAAGGGATCGTCGGTCAATTACAACGGCGTTCCTGTTGGCCAGATCACCAAGATCAGCCTGCTGCCCGACCGCCCCGAATTTGTGTGGGTCCGGATTGAGGTTGATGGTGATACCCCCGTGCTTCAGGGTACGAATGCCCAAATCAAGGGTGTTGGCTTCACCGGCGTCAGCGAAATTGCGTTGGACGGCGCGGTAAAAGGCGCGCAGCCGTTGACCCAGGTTGGCCCACAGGGCTGCCCAGTTATTCCGACCAGTTCTGGCGGTCTCGGCGCCCTGCTGAACAGCGCCCCCGAATTGATCGACCGAATCCAGCGCCTGACCGAACGCATGACGGAATTGCTGAGTGACAAGAATCAGAACGCGATTGCCGATATTCTGGAGAATGTTGATCGTTCGACCAAGGTTCTTGCCGACCGTGCGCCCGACCTGGCCGATGCGGTTGGCGATGCCCGCATTGCCGCGCGCGAAGCCGGGATCGCCGCCAGGCGTTGGGGCGAGGTTGCAAACACCACCAACGGCATTCTTCAGAACAATGCACAGCCGGCCATGCAGGACCTTCAGAAATCGATCAATTCGATCCAGAAGGCGGCGGACAATCTGGATGCGGTCATTACCGACGCGCGGCCAGGGATGCAGAATTTCTCCAAATCCACACTGCCGGAGGCCAACAAGCTGGTCCATGATATGCGCGACCTTACCGACAGCCTTCGGCAGTTCAGCGACCGGTTGAACCAAAAGGGTATCGGCGGGTCCCTCGGCCCCGAGAAGCTTCCCGATTACAAGCCTGGAAAGGGCCAATGATGCGTGTGACCCGTCTTGCCGTGCTTCTTGCCGCGCCGCTGGCGCTGTCGGCTTGTTTTGGCGGCGGCGCAAAAGTTCCGACGACATTGCTGACCCTCACCAGCAACGCCGCCGCCCCCGCAAGCGTAAGCCGCAGCGCCGCGCCGGGAGAGGCATTGACCATCGATGTCCCGGTCATTTCAAAGGAATTAGCCACCACCCGTGTTCCGGCGCAGGTCGGCCCCACGGCTGTCGCCTACATCAAGGATTTAATGTGGGTTGAAACGCCCGACCGGCTTTTTCAGGACCTGCTGCAGGAAACGGCGATGCGCACGACCAACCGGGTGGTGCTCGATCCGCGTCAATCATCGCTCGACCCCGGTATTCGTCTTACCGGCACCCTCTCCCGCTTTGGTTATGATACTGGCGAGCAGATGGTGATCGTCCGCTATGACGGCGCCCTGTCATCGGCCGACGGAACGCGCGTCGAAACGCGGCGGTTTGAGGCCAAGGTTCCGGCAGACGGCACCGCCACTACGGTTGGCCCGGCGCTGAACCAGGCGGCCAATCAGGTTGCGAACGACGTCGCCCAATGGATTGCCCGATGAAACGGCAGACGCTTGCCGGTCTGATTGGCGTCGCCCTGATCGCGATGATCATGGGCGCCGTCTGGTTTGCCTACCGAAGCTGACCTCCCCATGATCCCGCGCAATGGGCTTACGACAGGCTTTTGGATGCCTGTTCGAACGTATCGCGCGACAGGCCCGGGGTAGCAACAATCCGTTCCAATTCGGCGCGCATCATCGACGCGCGCGCCTCCTCCAGACGGCGCCAGCGGCCCAGCGGGGGCACCTGCCGCGCGGCAACCTGCGGATTGACCCTGTCGATTTCGATGACGCGGTCCGCCAGGAAGCGATACCCTCGCCCTGATGCGTCATGGAACGCCCATTGGTTCGCCGCGAACGTGCCCACGAGTGCGCGCCAGCGGTTCGGGTTTTTCAGCGTGAAATCCGGATGATTAACGAGCGATTCGACGGCATCGAGCGTGCCCGGCCTCTGCGCCATGGCTTGCAACGCAAACCATTTGTCCAGCACCAGCCCATTGTCGCGATATCGCGCATAGAAATCGTCAAACGCTTGCGCCCGTGCAGGATGATCGAGGCTCGCAAGCACCGACACGGCGCCCTGCCGATCCGTCATATTGTCGGCGGTGCGATATTGATCCCAAGCACGCGTCGCGCCCTCCGCCGGATCGCCCGCAGCAAGCAAGGATAGCGCGACCGATTTCAACCGCCGGATACCCTTGGCATTGCTCGACAAATCATCGCCGAGCGCGCCGATCGCCTGTGCCTCGGCAAGCTCTGCCGGCAACGCCGACCCGATTGCACGGCGCAACGCGTCACGGGCGGAATGGATCGCGTCGGGATCGACCCGGCTCATTCGGTCACCAACCATGCTTTCCGACGGCAGGCTCAACGCTTCGCCCTTAAATGCCGGATCGAGCGTATTCGACGCGAGCGTCCCACGGATAGCGTCAATCACCGGGGCGGGATCGATCGCCTCCCCTCGGGCGCCGGCGATCAGCGCGCGAAGCATCAATTCCTGTCCGGCCTCATACCGGGCAAAGGCATTGGGATCGACTGCAGCCAGGCGCTCAAGTTCGCCCGGGCGCCGTTCGACATTGATGATCACTGGCGCCGAGAAGTCGCGGTTGATGGACAGCAGCGGTTCTTCACTGATGTCTTCAAACGGAACGACCATTTCCGCCTGGTCGAGCAGGGCAAGCTGTTCTGCGCCAAGTTCGGCGCCACTGTCGCGGCCGATCAATTGCACTTTAAGCGGCAGCACCATCGGGGATTTGCCGATTTGTCCCGGTGTATCGGGTACCTGCTGAGCCAGATGGAGCAGCGCCCGATTACCGTCGCGTTCGACGCGCGCGGAAACGGTCGGCGTTCCCGCCTGTGCATACCATAGCTTGAACTGGCCAAGATCGACGCCGCTGGCGTCTTCCATCGCCTTCAAGAAATCGTCGCAGGTGGCGGCTTCACCGTCATGCCGTTCAAAATAAAGATCGCTGCCCTTGCGGAATGCCTCATTCCCCAAAATGGTCCGCATCATGCGGATGACTTCTGCGCCCTTGTTGTAGACGGTGGCCGTGTAGAAGTTGGTGATTTCGATATAGCTGTCCGGGCGGACGGGGTGGGCGAGCGGCCCGGCATCTTCGGGAAATTGCACCGCGCGAAGCAGCCGCACGTCCTCTATACGCTTGACCGCCTGAGACCCCATGTCCGCCGAAAAGCTTTGGTCGCGGAAAACGGTAAAGCCTTCTTTCAGGCTAAGCTGGAACCAGTCGCGGCAGGTGACCCGATCGCCCGACCAGTTGTGGAAATATTCGTGGGCAACGACACCGGCGATATTGTCAAAATCCGTATCGGTCGCGGTGTCGGCACTGGCCAGGACATAGCGCGAATTGAAAATGTTGAGTCCCTTGTTTTCCATTGCCCCGAAATTGAAATCGTCAACCGCCACAATGTTGAACAGATCAAGGTCATATTCGCGGCCGTAGCGTTCCTCATCCCACTTCATGGACGCCTTCAAGCTATCCATCGCGTGCCCTGTTAGCGGCAGTTGATGGTCCCTAACCCAGATGGCGAGATCGACTTCCCGCCCGCTCATAGTGGTGAACCGGTCGCGGTTGGCGACCAGATCACCCGCGACCATGGCGAACAAGTAGGATGGTTTGGGGAATGGGTCATGCCATTCGGCCCAATGGGTGCCGTCATCATTATCGCCAGCCGCAACCCGGTTGCCGTTGGCCAGCAGGACCGGGAACCGCGTCTTGTCGGCGGTCATGCGCACCGAATAAACGCTCAATACATCCGGTCGGTCGGGATGAAAGGTGATGCGGCGGAAGCCTTCACTTTCGCATTGGGTACAAAGGATACCGCCCGACGCGTAAAGGCCCATCAACTGCGAATTGGCCTCTGGTGAAATTTCAACTTCGGTTGTGATGGTGGCGCCGTCATCGGCCAATTCAATGACGAGCGTGTCGCCGTCCATCGTCCAGCGGGCATCGCGGCCGTTGACCTTGACGGACAGTGGCTTCAACCCGTCGCCAGCAAGGCGCAGCGGGCGGTCATGGCGGCCGTTACGACGTACGTTCAAGTCGGACCGAACGCGGCTGGTCGCCGGGTCGAGCGCGACGTCCAGCGTCACCTCCGGCACCCACCAATCTGGTTCCTGATAATCCTTGCGGAAAATGGTGACATGCTCCGGCGAGGGTGGAGCTTCGGGGTTCATGCGTGCGTCGGCCATGCCCCAACACCTAGGTATTGGGGACAAGACAGGCAACGCCTTGTGCGGTACAGGCGGACAAGTTTTCGGCGAACGGCGGGCTACGGGATATTTGTGCCAGCTTGGCCGTTACACCGTCCGGGGAGGGAGTCGGTGAGAAAATTTATGGCCGTCATTCTGACGATTATTGCGGTCCTTGTTGTTGCCGGACTGCTTCTAAAGATACTCTTCCCTCTGCCGTCCCAGGACAATCGACCGCCCGATCAGGCAGTCGTCGATCGGCCGAGCATCGTTGTCAGCAGTGGCGAACAGGAAATGGCAAAAGCCCCGGGAAAATCTGGGCTCCAGGTGCTTCCCACCGGCGTAGGCGCATTTGCTACACGGTTGGCGCTTGCGCGGGCCGCAACCCGCACTATCGATGCCCAATATTATATTTGGGAAGGCGACCTTTCCGGTCAGATGCTGCTCGCGGAACTCGTTAAGGCCGCCGACCGCGGTGTTCGCGTCAGATTATTACTGGACGACAATACGACGGCAGGCCTCGATCCAATCTGGATTGCCGCCAACGCGCACCCGAATATTTCCGTCCGATTGTTCAACCCGCTGACCATCCGCAAGCCGCGCGTCGCCAATTATTTGTTCAGCGCACTGCGCCTTAATCGGCGGATGCACAACAAGTCGATGACGTTCGACAACGCGGCAACCGTCATCGGCGGCCGCAACGTCGGCGACGATTATTTCGATGCCCGAGCGACTGGCCTGTTTATCGACCTCGATGTGGTTGCAACCGGCAAGGTCGTCCAAGATGTCAGCGATGAATTTGAAACCTATTGGCAAAGTCAGTCGGCCTATCCGGCGGAGCGGATCCTGCCAAAGACCGGACCCAAGACGGTCGATCAGCTGCGCAATCCGACTTATGCGGACCCGAAACTGGCAGCGGACTATCTAGCCGCTGCCGAGGCCGAATTTCGCGAGCGAACGTCGGGCGATGACGAACGTCCGCTGATCTTCACTGACGTCAAGCTGGTCGCGGACAACCCGGATAAGGCCGAAGGGAAAGAGAAGAAGAATGAGCTGGTCGCCGCGCAGATCGGGCCGCTAATTGACAGCGCCAAAAGCCGGGTCGATCTGGTCACCGGATATTTCGTTCCCGGCAGGGGCGGATCGGCGCTTCTGGAAGGGGTCGCGAGACGCGGCGTGAAGACACGGACGATCACCAACAGTTTTGAAGTGACAGACGTGCCTGTGGTTCAGGCAGGATATGCGCCGTATCGGAAACCGCTGCTCGATGCGGGCGTGAAGATGTACGAAGTGCGGCGCCTGGACGGTCAGGAACGATCAAAGGCAAAATCTGAGCCCGACCCCGGGTCCACCAAAACACTAGGCTCCACCAAGTTCAGCGGCGGCGGCGAGAGCGTCCATGCCAAAACGTTCAGCGTGGATCAGAAGACGATCTTCATCGGCAGCTTCAATTTCGATATGCGAAGTGCATTCCTGAACTGCGAAATGGGGTTCATCTTTGATGCGCCTGACCTTGCCAAACAGATGAATGATGCCCTCGATCAGCGCCTGCCGCTCTACAGCTTTGAGGTCAGCAAGAACGAGGATGGCAAAATCATATGGACCAGCCAGCATGATGGAAAAACGGTTGTGCAAACAACCGAGCCAGGCACCACTTGGTTTAGCCGGTTGATGATCACGGTGATCGGATGGCTTCCGGTCAAATGGCTGTTGTAGAACAAAAAGGGGCGCAAAGTGACCAAATTGGTCGGTATATCGGGAAGCCTGCGAAAAGGCTCTTTCAACACGGCACTGTTACGGACGGCGGCAGAGTTGCTGCCCGACGGCGTGACCCTCGACATCCGAACGCTGCACGGCATCCCCCTCTACAATGCCGACGATGAGGCCGCGACCGGTATTCCGGATACGGTAGTCGCGCTCAAGCAGGCGATCCTGGCCGCCGACGGCGTGATCCTGTCCACGCCCGAGTATAACAACAGCATTCCCGGCGTGTTAAAAAATGCCATCGACTGGTTGTCGCGCCCGCCCGCGGACATTGCACCAATCTTTGCTGATCGGCCCTTCGCCTTGATGGGGGCGTCACCCGGCGGTTTTGGCACCATATTGTCGCAGAATGCGTGGCTGGCTGTGCTTCATACGCTGGGCGTTGATTTATGGCAGGGCGGCCGCCTGATGGTGTCGAGGGTGTCGACCATGATCGGGCCGGATCATGACATTAACGACGGGCCAACCCGCGAACGCATCGCGGGCTTCATCGAAGGATTTACTGCCTTTATTGCCGAACGTCCCTAACCCGCGTCCGGAGCGGCGGCCGGCAAGGGCCTCCGCCGCCCGAGCAGTGCCAGTAGCATGCCGCCAATCGCAAGCATCGCCCCGGCAATCGCAAGTCCGGTCCAGCGATAACCTTCGAATGCGGTCGACAGTCCCATTGCGATGATTGGCACCATCACGCTGCTATAGGCGGCCTTGCCCGGGCCGATCTTCCGAACCACGGGAAAATAAAGGCTGAAGCACAGAACAGAAGCCGCCAGCGACAGATACAGCACGCCAATGATATAACCGGGACGCGGATCGAAGGTTGGCGGTCCGGCCACCGAAAAGGCGATGATCGCATCCAGCAGCGCCCCTATCCCCATCGACCATGCAAGCAGACTGAACAGCGGGTGGCGGCGTGCCTCCTTTCCGGCCTGATAAACATTTGCGATGGACGCGCCCCACAGGCCGACAAAGGTAAAGGCGAGGCCGACGAGGATTCGGTCGGACGGGACCGGACTGGTCCGCACTTCATTCCAGAACAGCAGGCCGATGCCGGTAATCGCCACCGCCCCGGCCGCAAGGAATCGCTTTCCCGGTTTTTGCCCAAGTGCCGCCCAGGCCAGCAACGAATTGGGGATCAACAGGGTCGCGAATACCGTCGCGACAATACCGGACGTGATATAACGTTCAGCCAGATAGACGCTGTTGAAGTTTATACAGAATTGGGTGAGGCCGATGACCGTTGCGGCGAACAGGCCGCCGCGATCCATCTTCAGCGAATCGCCGTTCCACCGTGCGACCGCCGCCATCGCAATTGCGGCGATGATGAAACGGTAGGTGACGGACCATTGCGGCGCGACGCTGTGCATGGAACTGGACCCAAGCTGATCGCGGATAACGATCCAGGTCGAACTCCACACAAGCGTGATAACAATGAACGGAATGACGACCGACCGGTCGATCCCCGGCTGCCGCTCCGTCATAGGCCGCGGATCGCGGTGGCCAGCCGCTCGACCGCTGCCATGTCCTGATCCCAGCTGGTGACGAGCCGCGCTTCACCCGGCGCCCAATCGTAGAAATCGAAACCCTGCGCCCGGATGGTGGCCGCCTCGTCAGCCGTCATGCGCACGAACAGCTCATTGGCCTCAACCGGATAGACGAGACGCTCGGCGCCTGCAGCATTGGCCAGGGCCGCCGCCGCACGATTGGCCGCCCGGGCGGTGTCGAGCCAGAGATCGCCTTCCAGCAGCGCCAGAATCTGGGCGGCGGCATAGCGCCCCTTGCTCCACAAATGTCCTGATTGTTTGCGCAGGCGCGGGACCGAGACGGCCTTTGCAGGATCAAAAAAGATGATCGCTTCCGCACTCATGCCGCCATTTTTGGTGAAACCGAAACTCAGAACGTCGACGCCAGCCCGCCAGGTAACATCGGCGGGATGGACGCCGGTGAATGCAATGGCGTTGGCGAACCGGGCGCCATCCATATGGAATCCAAGGTTGCGCCGCTTTGCCACGTCCCCCAGGGCCGCAACTTCGTCCGGACGATAGGCAAGGCCATATTCGGTGGCGTTAGTGATGGAGAGAGCAGCGGGCTGAACCTGATGGACGTCGGGCCGCACCCGCGCGCAGGCCTCATCCACCGTGTCCGGCGTGACCTTGGCCCCGTCACCGTCGAGCAATGTCAGCTTTGCGCCGTGAGTGAAAAAGCCCGGCGCGCCCGCTTCATCCTGTTCAATGTGCGCAAAGGAATGACAAAGGATGCTGCCCGTCGGCGGGCACAGCGCGGCAAGGCCAAGGCAGTTTGCCGCCGTACCCGTCGTCACCCAGAGCGCGCGAACGTCTTTGCCGAACAGTTCGGAAAAAGCGCCGTCCATCCGCCGTGACCAGCAATCGCCATCATAGGCGGTATCAGCCACATTTGCCTCCGCCAGAGCAGCGAGGACGGCGGAATGGGCGGGGGCGGCGTTATCGGAGAAGAAGCGCATTAGCGCGGGATGGCGGCGCGGCGCGGCGGCGTCAATTGGGAAGCCGATGAGCACTGGGCGTTGCAAAGGTCGGAGGTTTGCCAGCCGGCGGACATTCCGCGATGGCCTTGTTTCGCAGGGTCATCGGATAAAAACCCCTCGCCATCGCTTCGGGATTGTCGTCCTCGACAGTCCCCCGGACTGTCGGCGGGCGAAAATGGTGCTGCCGGTGAGGATTGAACTCACGACCTCAGCCTTACCAAGGATGCGCTCTACCACTGAGCTACGGCAGCATGATGTCGGAAAGACGGGCGGGCCTATGGCCGACCCATTCCGACTCGTCAAGCCGCTTGCGACATCAACGGCGCAAGTTTAGCGCATGGAGTGATGAACAAGCACGACAAGGACAAGGACGAACGACTGGCCGCCGCGCTTCGCGAGAACCTGCGCCGACGCAAGGCACAGTCGCGCGAGTCAGCGGATCCGGAAAGTTCCGCCGATAGTCCGTCCGACCGTCAGGCATGACGGAGCGCGGCGCCGAAGATCGTGCTGCGCTGGAAAACAGCGCAAGGTCCGGGCAGCCGGACAAGCAGTTCGAGCTGGCCTGCCACCTGCTCGCCCACCCGCAAAAGCCGCAGGATTGGGTCGATGCTGCCGCCCTTTTCGAATCTGCCGCCGCCGCCGGATTCCCCGATGCAATTGAGCGGTGCGCGCTACTTGAGGCCATTGGCATGGGCCGCTCGGCAGATTGGAACCGTGCGTTCGACCGCCTGGCCGACGCCGCAAACCGGGGAAGCGCCCGCGCAACAGGCGCGCTTGCCACGCTGTCGGATCAGGAAATCGGTGGTGGTGACATGCAATCGCGGCGCCGATCACTTGATCCTTCGCGGATTCTGCGCGCGCCGTCACACCAGGAATTGAGTATAAATCCGCTGATTCGGACCTACGAAGGATTTGCCACCGCGCGGGAATGCCAATGGCTCATCGATTCGGCGCGTAGTCGCCTTGCCCCGGCCCAGGTCGCCGACCCGCGGACGAATCGCCTTGGCCCCGATCCCGCGCGTTCGAATACCAGCGCGGCCTTCACCTTCGCCGACCTTGATTTGGTCATGGAGGCTATCCGCGCCCGAATCAGCAATGCCGTCGGCATCCCACTCGCCGCATTCGAAGCGCCGCAGATTCTTCACTATGAGGTCGGGCAGGAGTTTCGGCCGCATGTTGATTACCTTGAGCCGTCGTCCCCGTTATTCGCTGAAGAGCTTGCACGGCGCGGACAGCGGGCTGCGACATTCCTGCTCTATTTGAACGACGATTTCGGCGGCGGTGAGACCGCATTCCCCCGTCTGGATATCCGTTATCGCGGCCAAACCGGCGATGCCATCCTGTTCGCCAATGTTGGGCCAATGGGTAATCCCGATCCCCGGACTGTCCACGCGGGAGAGGCCCCAACCCACGGACAAAAATGGATATTGTCCCAGTGGATCAGGGACAGTGCCCAGCGCTAACTGCTCGTCAAAACAGGGCGGCGATTGACGAGGAGACAGCGTAAAGCTTGTCGAGACCGCGATTGAGGGCCACGCGCGGGCCCAATATGTAGAGCGCCGCGAGCAGCCAGCCGATCGCCATCCACATCAGCGGCAGTTTTGCCTGTCGTATCTTATTCATCAAAATCCCCCGGGAACCGGGCGCCATTGTCCGAAACCGCCGGCTTCGGTCAATCTCGCTTCATCGCAATCGCGCCTCATCGGGGCCGGTGCTGGGTCCCCTCGCCCGCGGTGATGAAGACAGCTGCGGCGCTGCCGACGACGTCAGCAGTATGCCAGACACCGGGTGGGTTGATCGCATAGTCGCCTGGGCCGAGCGTAACCGTTTGCGTCTCCCCGTCGGCCAGTTCCTGATGCAACGTCATCGCGCCCTCGACGCACAGCACCAGTTCATCGCCAGCGGGATGCATTTCCCAACTGTCCCAGCTGTCATCGAAGCGGTACATGCTGACCAGCCGCCCCTCGCGCCCGTCCGAAGCGACGCGCTGAGCATAGCCCTCATACCATTCGAGGCCGTTGAATTCCGGTTGCGCCGTCGCCGTCGCGCCGAGCCCGAGGTGGACCGGGTGAGTGAGCAGCGATTTCACGGACATCGGATTCTCCTCGCGGATTAGAGCGGTGAAGTCTGGTCCTTCAACCAGTCGAGATCAGGGCCCGACAGCTGCGGGCCGATAATCTTCAGCACCTCGGCATGATAGCTGTTGAGCCAGTCGACTTCCTGAGTTGAAAGCATCTCTTTCTTGATCAGGCTCTTGTCGATCGGAACAAACGTCAGCGTGTCGAAGCCGAGCATCGACTTTTCCTCGCCCGGAATTTCGATCGGCACGACCAGCACGAGATTTTCGATGCGGATGCCGAAATCGCCGGCTTTGTAATATCCCGGCTCATTGGACAGGATCATCCCCGCCGCAAGCGGCTCGTCGCCGCCCGACTGGCTCGACCCGACCGGCGAGATGCGCTGCGGGCCTTCATGGACCGAGAGGAAGCTGCCGACGCCGTGGCCGGTGCCATGGGCATAGTCGACGCCGGCATCCCACAGGGGACGGCGGGCGAAGCTGTCGAGCTGAGACCCGCGCGTGCCCTTGGGGAAGCGCGCGGTGGCGATGGCGATGTGGCCTTGCAGCACGCGGGTAAAGCGGTCGCGCATTTCGTCGGTGGGCTCACCGATCGGCACGGTGCGGGTGATGTCGGTGGTGCCGTCTTCATACTGCCCGCCGCTGTCGACGAGGTAGAGCGTACCGGGCTTGAACGGCAGGTTGCTTTCTTCGGTGCCCTTGTAATGCGGCAGGGCGCCGTTGGGGCCATAGGCACTGATCGTGTCAAAGCTGAGATCGCGAAGGTCGCCATGTTCCTTGCGGAACGCCTCCAGCCGGTCCGACGCGATGATTTCGTCGAGGTCGCCCTTTGGGGCTTCGTCGGCGACCCATTTGAGGAAGCGGGAGACGGCCGCGCCGTCGCGCGCCTGAGCCGCCTTCTGACCGCCGATTTCGGCGTCATTCTTGATCGCACGGGGGAGTACGGTCGGGTCGCGGCGCTTCAAGATGCGCGCGCCGCCTGCCTCTAGAGCCTGGGCAATGGCCGCGACCGACCGTTCCGGGTCGACTGCGACGATCTTCCCGCCGAGTGTCTTCAGATAATCCTCAAACGCGCTGCGTTCGTGCAAGCGCACTCCGTTGCCGAGGTGAGCGCGGACGTCATCCCCGACCTTCTCGCCCGCGACGAACAGGTCGGTGGTGCCGTCCTTGTGTGACACCGCATAGGCAAGCGCCACCGGCGTATGGCTGACATCGGCGCCGCGTACATTGAGCGTCCAGGCGATGGAATCGAGCGCCGCCAGCACCGCTGCGTCGGCGCCTTCTTTTTCCAGCCAGTCGGCGATGTCGTGACGCTTCTCGGCACTGCTTTTGCCCGCCAGTTCATCCGATTGAATGATGAGCCGCGCCTTCGACGGTTCGGGCTGGTCCGCCCACACCTTGTCGATTGGGTTTTGCCCAACCGGGACCAGCTCCGCACCCTTCGCGGCGAGCTGTTCGGTGGCGGTTTTCACCCAGTCAGCGGTATGGAGCCACGGGTCGTAACCGATCCGCGCGCCCTTTGGTGCATTGTCTTTCAGCCATTGCGCAACGCTGGTTTCCGGTACCGATTCATAGCTCCATTCGGTTGGGCTGACCTGCTGGCGGACCTGGATGGTGTAGCGCCCGTCTGTGAAGATCGCCGCTTCCTGCGGCATGACCACCGCGCTTCCTGCTGACCCCTTGAACCCCGTCAGCCATTCCAACCGCTGCGCGTAACTGCCGACATATTCGCTCATATGCTCATCAGTCAGCGGCACGACGAACCCGTCGAGACGATCCTCCTTCAACTGCTGACGAAGGGCGGCAAGACGGTCTGCATAGGAGGACATGGCAAAATTCCTGATGGTCGCTATCTGTATCGAGCCTATCTAGTCATTCGTCCCGCAAACAGGAACCCAGCGCATGAATCTTCCCGCCGCCCCCGTCGCAGAGCAGCGTCCGTACAGCTACGAGCGGCATGGGGTGACGATTTCCGATCCGTGGAACTGGCTCCGCGATCCTGGCTATCCCAATGTCACCGACACCAAAGTGCTCGACTATCTGAAGGCGGAAAATGCCTATTTCGACGCATGGAAAGCGCCGAATGACGCACTGGTCGAAGAGCTGTTCCAGGAAATGAAGGGGCGTATCAAGGAAGATGACGCCTCGGTTCCCATTCGCAATGGCGACTGGCTCTATTGGACCGAATACAAGAAGGGTACCCAATATCGGCTGTGGTACCGCAAACGCCCGGATGGAAGCGACACGCAGCTGACCTTTGACGAAAATGCCGAAGCGGAGGGCAAGGAATATTTCCGGCTAGGTGCCTATTCGGTCAGCCCGGATGGAACCAAACTGGCGACGTTGGTCGACGATGACGGGTCCGAGCGATTCAAACTGGTCGTGCGCGACCTTGCCACCGGACAAGACATGGAAACCGTGACCGACGTCGGCATCTATAGCGCGGTGTGGACGAGCGGAAGCGACGGACTGGTGTTCACCGAAGTCAATGACCAATGGCGCAGTTACCGCGCGCGCTATCACCGCATCGGCGAGGATCCGGCCGACGCCATCACCCTGTATGAAGAAACAGCGGACATCGCCTTCACGGTGAGCGTCGACAAGACCAGCGACAAGCGGTTCATCATCATTTCGACCGGCAATAATTCGTCCAACGAGATTCGCTTCGTCGCGGCCGACGACCCAGCCGGGCCGCTAACGCTGGTCCGCGACCGCGTACCCGACCTGCAATATGAGGTCGACAGCGCCCACGACCGGCTGTGGATATTGACCAATGATGGCCATGTGAACTTCCGGCTCGCGTCCGCTGATCCAGCCGCGCCCGGTGAGTGGTCGCCGGTGATCGACGGCAGTGATCGCGCCTATCTGCGCGGGATCGCATCGCATCGCGATCACATGCTCATCACCGCGCGCGTGGATGGTCTGGACCAGCTGCTGCTGCGTGATTACGCCAGCGGCGATACTGAGCGGGTGCCATTCACTGAAGCGAGTTATAGCGCCGGTTTCGCGGGCAACCCGGAATATGCCCCGGCGGCCTACCGCATCACCTATTCATCCATGGTCACGCCGGCGACCACCTATGATTATCATCCCGCCGACCACCGACTGGAGATGCTCAAAATCCAGGAAATTCCGTCGGGCTACGACGCGTCGCTCTACACCACCGACCGTTTGATGATCGACGCGCGCGACGGTGTGAAAGTGCCGGTCTCGATCCTTCGGCGGAAAGATTTTCCGCTCGATGGGTCGGGTAAGCTCTTCATCTATGCCTATGGCGCTTATGGTTTCGCGATCCCGCCAAGCTTTTCGACCAGCCGGCTCAGCATGGTCGATCGCGGCTTTGCCTATGCAATTGCCCATATTCGCGGCGGCGATGACCTTGGCTATCAATGGTTTCTGGACGGAAAACTGACCAAGCGAACCAACACATTCAACGATTTCGTCGACGTGACGCGCGGACTGATTGATGCGGGCTATGCAAAGGCTGGAACGGTGGCCGCACAGGGCGGGTCCGCTGGCGGCGAACTGATGGGTGCCATCGTTAATCAGGCGGGCGACCTCTACGGCGCGGTGGTTGCTGATGTGCCCTTCGTCGATGTGCTGAATACGATGCTCGACGATACACTGCCCCTGACGCCGGGCGAGTGGACCGAATGGGGCAACCCGATCACCGACAGGGCGGCGTTCGACCTGATCCGCAGCTACAGCCCTTACGACAATGTGACGGCAAAAACTTATCCGCCGATGCTGATCACCGGCGGCCTCACCGACCCGCGCGTCACCTATTGGGAGCCCGCAAAGTGGGCCGCCCGCCTGCGCGCCAACAAGACCGACGACAATCGCCTGCTGCTGAAGATCAACATGGGCGCGGGCCATGGCGGCAAGTCGGGCCGCTGGGACAGCTTGCGCGAAGTTGCCGAAGCCTATGCCTTTGTGATGACGGAGATCAAATGAGCGAGCGCCCCGTCTTTGAGCATCGCGTAACCGCCAAGGCCGAGCACATTGATGAGCTTGGTCATGTCAACAATGCGGTGTGGGTACAATGGATTCAGGAGGTGGCGCTTGGGCATTGGTATGGTGTGGCCGACCCCAAGCATGCCGAGGCGTATTTCTGGGTCATCACGCGGCACGAGATTGATTATCTTCGTCCAGCATTCGAGGGTGAAACGCTGACCGGACGAACCTGGGTCGGGGAGGCCCCGAAGGGCGCCCGGTTCAACCGGCTGATGGAATTTGTCGGTGACGACGGCAAGGTCAGGGTGCGCGCGAACACGACATGGGCGATCATCGACAAGGCCAGCGGGCGGCCGATCCGGGTCCCTGCCGAGGTTGTTGCGCCGTTTCTATAGTGGCGGTTTGTGACGGCCGCGACGAAACGGTTGTGGGTCATTGACGGATGCGCGAAGCAAGGCGCACACTCATTTCATGAGCCGTCCTATCCTCTATGACTATTTCCGCTCCTCGGCCTCTTATCGGGTCCGAATTGCGTTGAATCTCAAGGGCATCGACTATGAACAGCGGCCGGTAAATCTCGCCGCTGGCGTGCAGAAAGATGCCGCCTTCCGTGCTATCAATCCGCAGGGCTTTGTGCCGATGCTGGAGATTGACGGGCACAAGTTGACACAAAGCCTGTCGATTGCCGTCTATCTGGATCAAACGCGGCCCGAACCGCTGTTGATGCCACGAGATCCCGCCGATGGCGCCCATGTCCGCAGTCTCGCGCTGATCGTCGCTTGCGACATCCACCCGCTGAACAATCTGCGCGTATTGAAATATCTTAAGAGCGCGCTCGACGTCAGCGAGGAACAGCGGGACGAATGGTATCGCCACTGGATTGCCGAGGGCCTGACCGCGCTGGAAGAAATGGCCGCGCCGCGGGCGGGTACGTTCCTGTTCGGTGATGAGCCGACCATGGCCGATGTTTGCCTGGTCCCCCAGCTTTATAACGCGCGGCGGTTCAATGTGCCGCTGGACGCCTATCCCCATTTGCTGCGCGCGGACGAAACCGCCAGCGCCATTCCCGCCTTTGCGGCGGCCCACCCCGATCGCCAGGAGCAGTGAAATGAACCGCGTCGATACGATCAACCGCGGAATGGACGACCTGCACGCCATGGCGAACGTCGACATCCCCAGCCTGAAGGGCAAGGTCAGCGAGGAGGAATGGAAGGTCCGCGTCGACCTCGCCGCAGCGTACCGGCTGGTCGCCCATTATGGCTGGGACGATTTGATCTTCACCCATTTATCCGCGCGCATTCCGGGCCCGGAGCATCATTTCCTGCTGAACCCCTATCAGCTGATGTTCGAGGAGGTGACGGCATCCTCGCTGGTTAAGGTCGACGTTCACGGAAATCCGGTCGAGCCAACACCATTCATCACCAATCCGGCGGGCTTTACCATCCATAGCGCGATCCACATGGCGCGCGAGGATGCGCAGGCGGTAATGCATCTCCACACGCCGCAAGGCCAGGCGGTGAGCGCGCATGAAGAGGGGCTGTTGCCGTTGACGCAGACCGCGATGCTGATCCGCGGCGACCTCGCATTCCACGATTATGAAGGCGTTGCCACCGACCTTGATGAGCGTGAGCGACTGGTCGCCGATCTTGGCGATAAGGGCGGCATGATCTTGCGGAACCACGGCACGCTGGCCGTCGGCGGTAATGTCGGGGAATGCTTCCTGAAGCTCTATTTCATTGAACGCGCCTGCGAAGCGCAGATCATGGCCCTGTCGGCCGGCGATCAGATGTCGAACCCACCCCAAGGCACCCCGGAACTTGCGGCCGAGCAGGGCGCAATGGGCCTGAAACTCGCCGCCAACATGCTCGCCTGGCCGGCGCTTTTGCGGAAGGCATATCGGCTCGACCCCGGCTTTGCCACCTGATCGACAGACGCCTATCCTGCGGAAATCAGGCCGGTTTAACCGCGCGGCGCGTCGACAAACGCACATGTGAGGCCGACCAACTGCCTTGTGAGGGCGGCCGACTAATGCAAATTGGGCGTTCTGACGGCGGAGGCCATGGTCTCGTCGCACGATTTTTGACGATCGATCCCGAAGGAGGTTGATTCTTGTCCGGCACGAAATGGGCGGCCCTGTTGAGCTTTGCGCTTCTTACGTCCTGTGGCTCTGCCAAGAACGAAGGGCGCGGCGGCGGCCCGGCACAGGTCGGCTATGTCGTTGTGCAATCGAGCACCGTTCCCCTGGAAGCCGAGCTCGATGGCCGCGCCGTTGCGTTTGAAACGTCGGAGGTGCGGCCGCAGGTAAGCGGCGTCATCCGCCAACGATATTTCAGCGAAGGCGGCTATGTCCGCAAGGGTCAGCCGCTCTATCAGATTGACCCAAGCCTTTACCGTGCGGCAGTGGATCAGGCATCGGCCAACCTGTCGAGCGCCCAGGCAACCGCCCAGGCGGCGGGTGCCAAAGCGGAACGATATCGCCCGCTCGCAAAGATCGAGGCGGTGTCGCAGCAGGATTATGCCGATGTGTCAGCGGCGGCGCGACAGGCGCGCGCGGCGGTCGCCCAGAATCAGGCGGCGCTGCGAACGGCGCGGATCAACCTGAACTTCACTAACATCCCGGCCCCAATCAGCGGCCGTATCGGCCGGTCGCTGTCGACGGTCGGGGCACTCGCCACCGCCAACCAGTCGGAACCCCTGGCAGTCATTCAGCGCACCGACCCGATCTATGTCGATATTCAGCAATCCGCGGCCGATATGGTCCGCCTGCGCCAGTCGCTTCTGAGCGGCGGCATCCAGCCTGGCAGTACACAGGTGCGCCTGACGTTGGATGACGGCACCGCCTATGGCTACACTGGCACCGTCCAATTTTCGGAAGTCTTGGTGGATGAGAATACCGGGACGGTGACGCTTCGCGCCCAATTCCCCAACCCTCAGGGCCTCATCATGCCCGGTATGTTCGTCCGCGCACGCTTCATTCAGGGCGTCGAACAGCGGGCCATGCTGGTCCCGCAACAGGCGGTCATGCGCGACCTGGGCGGAAAGGCGGCGGTATTCGTCGTGTCGAATGACGGAAAGGCCGTCCGGCGCGTCATCGAAACGACGCGATCTGTCGGCACCAATTGGGTCGTTACATCGGGCCTGAAACCCGGTGACAAGGTGATTACCCAGGGTCTGAACAATCTTCGGACCGGCGCGGCGGTAAAGGCTGTTCCGGCATCGACGCCTCAGCGCATTGGCGCCCCTGCTTCCGCCGCTGCGGCAAAGGGACGCTAGGCCTTGTCGCAGCTATTCATCAATCGACCGATCTTCGCCTGGGTGTTGGCGCTGATTGTGATGATGGCCGGCATCGGCGCCATTAGCCGGCTGCCGATTGAACAATATCCCGATATCGCGCCAACAACCGTCAACATTCGCGCCAGCTACCCCGGCGCATCGGCGGAGACGGTTGAGAACAGCGTTACGCAGATTCTCGAGCAGCAGCTGACCGGACTCGACGGACTGTTGTATTTTTCCGCCTCTTCAAGCTCAACCGGAAGCGTCAGTATCACTGCGACGTTTGAAAAGGGGACGGACCCCGACATCGCGCAAGTGCAAGTGCAGAACAAGGTCCAGCAGGCCTTGTCCCGTCTGCCGTCGCAGGTGCAGCAGCAGGGCGTGCGGGTTACCAAGTCGAACCCCGACTTCCTGTTGATCGTCGCGGTGTATGATCAAACCGACACGCGCACCAACATGGATGTGTCCGACTATCTGTCGTCGAACATACAGGATCCCTTGTCCCGCATTCCCGGCGTCGGAGACATCAATGTCTTTGGTGCACCGGCCGCCATGCGAATATGGCTCAATCCCGCAAAGCTCGCCGCATTTTCATTGATGCCCAGTGATGTTATCACAGCCATTAGCGCGCAAAATACCGAAGTCGCCGCGGGTCAAATTGGCGGTTTGCCGCAGGCCAGCGACCAGATGCTAAATGCAACGGTGACGGCCCAGTCCAAGCTGCAGACGCCCGAGCAATTCCGCAACATTGTGGTGAAGTCCAACGGCGATGGCGGCAATGTTCGCCTTGGTGACGTGGCTCGGGTCGAGTTGGGTGCCGAAAGCTATAACTCCAACGTCCATGTGAACGGGCATCCCGGTGCCGGGATCGCCGTGTCGCTGGCGCCCGGCGCGGACGCGCTGGAAACCGCAGAATTGGTCAAGGCCAAGGTCGAGGAACTGGCCCCAACCTTTCCCGACGGGATCGCCTACGCCTACGCCAATGATTCCACCGATTTTATCAAGCTGTCGATCAATGAGGTGGTAAAGACACTGATGGAGGCGATCGTCCTCGTCATCATCGTAATGTTCGTTTTCCTGCAAAGCTGGCGCGCGACGCTGATCCCGGCGATTACCATTCCGGTCGTCCTTTTGGGCACTTTCGCGGTCTTTTATATTGCCGGATTTACGATCAACACACTGACCCTGTTCGGGCTGGCTTTGGCGATTGGCCTGCTTGTCGATGACGCGATCGTGGTGGTCGAGAATGTCGAGCGCCTACTTGAAGAAAATCCCGGGATGACGCCGCGCGAGGCGACCGTGGAATCGATGAAGGAAATTCAGGTCGCGCTGATCGCGATTGCGCTCGTGCTATCGGCCGTCTTTCTGCCGATGGCGTTTTTCGGCGGATCAACCGGCGTCATCTATCGCCAGTTCGCGATTACGATGATTGCTGCAATGTCGCTGTCAGTGCTCGTTGCCCTGATCTTGAGTCCGGCCCTGACCTCCAGCTTGCTAAAGCCGCGCAGCGAAGAACATTCGCTTTCCGAGGGCTGGCTTGGCCGCAAAGCGCCTGGCGTCGCGCGCTTCCTCGATCGCGCCCGCGACGGGTTCAATCGCCGTTTCGCCAATGGCGTGGAAAAATTCTCGAACAGCGTGACCAAGGTCATCGATCGCAAATGGTTGTTCCTTGGGCTATACGCCGTCATTGTCGCGGTCCTGATCGCATTGTTCGTTCGCCTCCCCAGCGGCTTTCTGCCAACCGAGGATCAGGGTTCGGCGTCGATCCAGTTCCAACTTCCCGCCGGTGCGACCCAGCAACGAACACTTGCCGTGCGCGACGAGATTGAACGATACCTTCTGGACTCCGAAGGTAAGAATATCCGCACCCTGTTCATGGTGGCTGGCGGTGGTGGCGGATCGAATGGCCAGAATGCCGGTCGCGGTTTCATCAACTTCGTGTCGTGGGACGACCGGCCGGGCAAGGAAAACACTGCCGACGCCATCGTCCAGCGAATCTCGGCCGCCTTTCGGCAGCTGCGCGATGCCCGCGTTTTCGCGCTAGTCCCCGGCGCCGTCCGCGGTCTTGGACAGTCGAATGGTTTTACGATGCAGCTGCTCAACAGCTCCGGCATGCCGAGCGACAAATTTGCCGAAGCGCGCGACCGGCTTCTCGATCTGGCCAGCAATGACGCCAGCCTTGCCTCCGTCCGATTGACCGACCTTCCCGATGCCGCGACCTACAAGATCAATATGGATGAGCAACGCGTCACGGCGCTCGGGCTGAACCAGAACGACGTCAATTCGACCCTCGCGACGGCGTGGGGCGGACGATACGTCAATGATTTCATCGACCAAGGCCGGGTCAAGCGCGTTTATGTTCAGGGCGACGAGCCCTATCGGTCCAGCCCCGCCAGCCTTGGCCAGTGGTATGTGCGAAGCAATAATGGTGGGATGGCGCCATTTTCCGCCTTTGCGACCACCGGCTGGTCGACGACACCGGCAAGCTTGTCGCGCTTTGGCGGGGTTCCATCGGCAGAGTTCCAGGGCCAGGCGGCACCAGGCGTCAGTTCGGGACAGGCGATGGAGCGCATGGCGGCCCTCGCCGAGCAGGTGCCTGGAACGACGGTCGCATGGTCTGGAGCGTCGTATGAAGAACGGCAATCCTCCGGACAGGCCCCGGTCCTTTACGCAATCTCGCTACTGGTCGTGTTCCTGTGCCTGGCCGCGCTCTATGAAAGCTGGTCAATCCCGTTTGCGGTGATGCTTATCATTCCGCTTGGACTGGTCGGTGCCGTTCTCGCGGTGTCGCTGCGCGGATTGGAGAATGACGTCTACCTGCAGATTGGCCTGCTGACGACAATGGGACTTGCCGCCAAAAACGCCATCTTGATGATCGAGTTTGCGGAGCAAGCGGAGCGGCGCGGGATGCGCGTTATAGATGCCGCAAAGGAGGCCGCTAAAATCCGGCTGCGGCCCATCCTGATGACTAGTTTTGCCTTCATTTTTGGTGTCCTGCCGCTCGCCATTTCTACCGGCGCCGGTGCGAACAGCCGGATCGCAATCGGCACGTCGGTCATCGGCGGAATGATGACCGCAGCCTTTGTTGCGATTTTCTTCATTCCCCTGTTCTTTGTGCTGGTGCGGCGCGGCGTCCGCGACGGCCTGGCCGCCGCGCGCGGTTGGCTGCGCAAGGGTAACAGCCCGGAAGGGGCCGACGCATGAAGAAGCTGGTCACTATTGCCTGTGCGATCAGCCTGACCGCCTGTTCGATGGAACCGTCGCTGCCGGTCAATTCCTTGCCGGTTCCGCTGTCCTGGCCCGCTGGCGATCCTTATCTTCGCCAGACCGAAGCATCGCTGCCCAGCTTCAGCTACCGCGACGCGTTCCGCGATCCGCGACTAGTGTCGCTGATCGAACAGTCCTTCGCCAACAATCGCGACCTGATGGTTGCCGCCGCCAATATTGCGGCAGCGCGCGCGCAAGCAGGGATCAGCAAGGCCAATCGCCTTCCGGAAGTTACCGCCGGCGCGGGCGCGGCGGTAACCGGGGATGGCAAAGGCAATCGCCAACCCAATTACGACCTGTCGATCTCCGTCCCGTCGTTCGAGATTGACCTGTTTGGCCGTCTCGCCTCGCTCGCCAAGGCGGATGGGCAGCGACTTCTTGCGACCGAAGCGGGCGCCCGTTCGGTTCGCCTTGCCCTAATTGCGGATATCGCGCGGGCTTGGGCGGCCTACGCTGCCGACGCCAGCCTGTTGTCGATTGCTGAGCAGACCGCCGCGAATGCGCAGCGAAATGTCGAGCTGACGCAAGCGCGGCTGAGCGGGGGCATTGCGCCGCGCACCGACCTGACGCAGGCAAGCCAGATATTGGAGACGGCACGATCCGATGTCGCGGCGCAGCGCACCGCCCTCGCCCAAGACGTCAATTTGCTTCAGCTGTTGGTCGGCGCACCGATTGATACGGCGGCGCTGCCGAGGTCGATCGACAATATTGCGGGCAGCTTCGCAGCGCCGCCCGCCGGATTGGACAGTCAAATCCTCCTGCGGCGCCCCGACATAATGCAATCGGAATTTACGCTGCGCGCCGCCAATGCAGAAATTGGCGCCGCCCGCGCCGCGCTGTTCCCGACCATATCTTTGACGGGCCTTCTCGGTCTGGCGAGCACGGCGCTGACCGGCCTGTTCAAGGGCGGTGCCTTCGGCTGGTCCGCCAGCGGCGATGCGCGGTACGCGATTTTTCAGGGTGGCGCCGGAAAGGCGCGCATCGCCCTCAGTGAGGCACAACGCGACGCAGCGCTCGCCAGCTATGAGAAGTCGATCCAGGGCGCGTTTCGCGAGGTTGCGGATGCCCTGGCCGACCGGGGTACGGTTGGGGAGCGTCTCCGTTCCGCCGATGCCCAGGTTGCGGCAACGGACGAAACGCTAATGCTTGTCAATGCGCGCTACCGCGAAGGCATCGATTCCTATCTTGCCATGCTGGATGCACAGCGGTCAGCCTATTCGGCACAGCGTGCCCGCGTCGTAATGCAGCAGACCGCGATCAACAATGTCGCAACGCTTTATCAGGTGCTTGGCGGGAATTGAGCGAACCGCCAGTCCGCCGGACTGGCTGCGTGTGAAAATGGTCGGGGAGAGAGGATTCGAACCTCCGGCCCCTGCCTCCCGAAGACAGTGCTCTACCAGGCTGAGCTACTCCCCGACCGGGACCGGATGCGAACATCCGGTGCAGGGCGAGGGCCTCCTAGCGGGCCATGGTGCAATGCGCAAGCGCCGTCTCAATGTCCCAGCAATTTTAGCCATTCGTTATGATCGACGATCTTTTCGCGCGGGGCGTCGTGCCGGGCGGCGGCCTCTTCCGCCTCCTCGATCTTGCGCCAATCGTCATAGCTGGTTGCCTTGATGCCGTTCGCCACCAGAAGTTCGTCCAGCCCATCGCCGCCACGCTTTCCGCCGTCGCCGCCCGGTTCCATGGCCAGCGACACCTGTTCGGCCACTTCATAGCCGTCCGGCCGATTGGTCCCGATGGTCCCGGATGGACCTCGGCGCGCCCAGCCGACACAATAAAGCTGATCGTCGATGCGGCCCTGTTCATTGGCGAAGCGCCCCGCCCGGTCGTCATAAGGGACGCCCTCAATGTGCGGCGTTCGATAGCCGATGCAACTGACAACCAACGACGCCGGAATGGCATATTCTTCGCCCGTGCCAACACTGTTGCCATCGGCATCTAGAGCCGTTCGCTCGACAACAAGCCGCTCCGCCCGACCGTCGCCTTCAATCCGAACCGGGCGTGCGAAGAAGTCGAAATGGATATGCTTGGACTTCCCCTCATCTTCATGGGCGGCGAAGGCGCGCAAATGGCTAACCGATTTTCGGGCCCCTGGGTCCAGCGCATCATCGTCGCCTTCTGGCGGCAGGTCCGCCGCCTCAACATCCGTTTCTGCAGCCGCCAAATGGCCTAGCTCGCCCAATTCCTTGGGTGTCATCGCGATCTGGTGCGGACCGCGGCGTCCAACGATGGTGATCGTCTGGATGGCCGATTTCTCAAGCGCATCGAGCGCGTGGGCGACAATGTCGGAGCCGGCAAACTCCGCGCGCGTTTTTGACAAAATGCGGGCAACATCGAGCGCGACATTGCCGTTGCCGATAATCGCCGCGCTTTGCCCGTTCAGCGGCGGGTCAATCGCCGCGAAATCCGGATGGCCATTGTACCAGCCAACGAAGGCGGCGGAGCCAATAACCCCCGTCAGATCTTCACCATCAATGCCCAATTTGCGGTCGTTAGGGGCGCCGGTTGCCAGGATGATGGCATCATAAAGCTCGCGCAGGCTCGCGATCGACACGTCGTCACCGATTGCGACATTCCCGACAAACCGAACCTGGCCATCGTCGGCAACCTTGTCATAGCGTTTGGAAACCGCCTTGATCGATTGATGGTCGGGTGCGACGCCAAAACGGATCAGGCCATATGGAACGGGCAATTTGTCGATAATGTCGATCCGCGCGCTAGGACCATAAGCCTTCGCCAGCGCCTCTGCCGTGTAGAAACCCGCCGGTCCCGATCCGATAACTGCGAAGTGACGCATTCGCACGACTCCCGCCTATTTTGGCGCCAACCTAGTCGTGCTTATCCTCAAGCAGCAAGTCGCCACCTTTTTGTTTGAGCATTGCCTCTATCGGCCCGGCAAAGAAACCAAGCATGCCGGGAAGCAGGATGCTGACCGCCACCTGGGCATCCTCAACCGCAATATCAGCGGAAATCGACTGGCCCATCGCGGCGATGTCGAGTTTTAGCGTGTCGCCTTCCCACCGAGAGCCGACGGTGGCACCGCCGGGAATATGGCGCTCCAGCTTGTGAACATTGTTCGCGATCCGGCGGCGGGCTTCGTCGCGGCCCAACTTGTGCGGCAAGTTGACAGAAAGAGGTCGTTGCATGGATGAATAGATGAAGCCGTCGGACTTGCATTTCAATGGCGCGCGGCGTTTCATTGGCAAATGACGCGGCTGTTGCTTTTGCTGCTGGTCCTGATCGGCCTGACCAACCCTACCGCCGCAGCGACGGAGCGGTTCGACCCGGCGGCGGATTATATCACCGCCGGCCAAGACGAACCGGGCTATCGCCGCTGGGTAGCGGGGGCGCCCTGGCGTGCAACCTATGTCAAAGCGTTCAACGATTATCTGACATCCAATGGTGTCGGCGGCGTTGCCCCTACGTGGCAATTGCTGCGCACCGCAACAGACTGGCAAAAATGTCATGCCGAACCGTTCGAAGTTCCGCCGACCCAAGGATGGCCAAACATCGTCGCCGCGCTTCGCTATGTCGGGGCCTTTGTCGAACCCGTAATTGGGCCGGTCGAGCCGGTCTCCGTCTACCGTAACGATTCCCTCAACAGCTGTGCGGGCGGCGCGCGTGAAAGCACGCACCGCACCACGGGCGCTGTCGATATGGTGCCCCTGCGACCGGTCACGCGTGAGCAATTGATGACCGCACTTTGCCGCGTTCATCTGAGCAGCGGAAATTGGAACAACGTTGGCTTGGGATTCTACAAGGGATTGAGATTCCACATCGATTCCAAGAAGTTTCGGGAATGGGGCACCGCTGGCGCCAAAGGCGGCTGGGGTTGCACCGCTGTGATGGCGGAGGGCGCAAGATCGTCTGACGCGGGCAGCGCCGCCGCCGTGCCGCCGCCAACCTTGTCACCCGGCTTCAAAATTGTGGTGCCGCCGACGTCCTCCGGCGACCCGCTTTCGCCAAAATGACATGAACCTTGTCTTAGGCGGGCAACTCACCACATCGCCATCACGATATTTCAAACTGGGGCATCAATATGGATTTTGAAAAACTTACTGACCGGGCCCGTGGATTCCTTCAGGCGGCGCAAACCATCGCGGTTCGCGAGCATAATCAGCGCATCACGCCCGCCCATTATCTGAAAGCGTTGCTCGATGATGAGCAGGGCATGGCGGTCGGCCTGATTAACGCGGCCGGCGGCGATGGCGCCTTGGCACGGCGTGAGGCCGATGCCCTCGTCGCGAAAGAGCCGGTTGTATCCGGTAGCGGGGCGACCCAGGCACCCGGCGTTGACGGCGACCTTATTCGAATATTTGATCGTGCGCAGGAAATCGCGACCAAGGCCGGGGACAGCTATGTCACGGTGGAGCGAATCCTGCTCGCCATGGTGATGGCAAAGGGCACGGCGGTCGGCGATGCTCTGGCCAAGGCAGGGCTAACGCCGCAGGGGCTGAACGCCGCGATCGACAAGCTGCGCGGCGGCCGCACTGCCGACACCCAGGGGGCCGAAGACCGTTATGACGCGCTGAAAAAATATGCGGTCGACCTGACCCAGAAAGCGCGCGACGGCAAGCTTGATCCGGTTATTGGACGCGACGAGGAAATTCGCCGGACCATTCAGGTCCTGGCTCGCCGCACCAAGAATAACCCGGTCCTGATCGGCGAGCCGGGCGTCGGCAAGACGGCCATTGCCGAAGGGCTCGCGCTGCGCATTGCCAACGGTGACGTGCCCGATGGCCTTAAAGACCGCCAACTGCTGTCGCTCGATATGGGCGCGCTCATCGCCGGTGCAAAGTATCGCGGCGAGTTTGAGGAGCGGCTGAAAGGTGTGATCGACGAGGTCAAGCAGTCTGATGGCCGCATCATCCTGTTCATCGACGAGATGCACACGTTGATAGGCGCCGGAAAAAGCGAAGGCGCGATGGATGCAGGCAACCTACTGAAGCCGGCCCTGTCACGCGGCGAGCTGCATGTTATCGGCGCCACCACGCTCGACGAGTATCGCAAGCATGTCGAAAAAGACGCGGCGCTGGAGCGGCGTTTTCAGCCGGTGTTCGTCGGCGAGCCTTCGGTGGCCGACACGATCTCCATCCTGCGCGGCCTGAAGGAGAAGTATGAACTCCATCATGGTGTACGCATCACCGATGGTGCGTTGGTCGCCGCAGCAACCTTGAGCAACCGCTACATCACCGATCGTTTCCTCCCCGATAAAGCCATCGACCTGATGGACGAAGCGGCGAGCCGCCTGCGCATGGAGGTGGAGTCCAAACCGGAGGAAATCGAAAATCTCGACCGCAGGATCATTCAGCTGAAGATTGAGCGTGAGGCGCTAAAAAAGGAAAGCGATGACGCATCCCGGGACCGACTGGAAAAGCTCGAGGCGGAACTTGCCAATCTGGAACAGCAGTCGACCGAACTAACCACCCGCTGGAAGGCGGAAAAGGACAAGATCAATGCAGAGTCTGACCTGAAGGGTCAGCTGGACGGCGCGCGGATCGAGCTTGAGCAGGCGCAGCGTGCCGGCGATCTCGCCAAGGCAGGTGAGCTGCAATACGGCCGTATTCCCGAGCTTGAAAAAAGGCTCGCGGAGGCCGCGCAAGCCTCGCGCGGCGCGATGCTCCGTGAGGAAGTAACGAGCGAGGACATCGCCTCCGTCGTTAGCCGATGGACCGGCGTTCCGGTTGAACGGATGATGGAGGGCGAGCGCGAAAAGCTGCTCAACATGGAAGTCATCATGGGCGACCGTGTGATCGGTCAAAAGGAAGCGGTGAAAGCCGTGGCCGCCGCAATCCGCCGTTCTCGCGCAGGCCTTCAGGATCCGAACCGGCCAATGGGCAGCTTTCTGTTCCTTGGCCCGACCGGCGTTGGCAAAACCGAGCTGACCAAAGCACTTGCCGAGTTCCTGTTCGACGACCCCAACGCGATGGTTCGTATCGACATGAGCGAATATATGGAGAAGCACGCTGTCGCCCGGCTGATTGGCGCGCCCCCGGGCTATGTCGGCTATGAAGAAGGCGGCGTTCTGACCGAGGCGGTGCGGCGCCGGCCCTATCAGGTCGTCCTGTTCGACGAAGTAGAGAAGGCCCATGGCGACGTCTTCAATATCCTCCTTCAGGTCCTCGACGACGGCCGGCTGACCGACGGTCAGGGCCGGACGGTTGATTTCACCAACACAGTGATCATCCTGACCTCCAACCTCGGTAGCCAGTATCTGGCGCAGCTGGGCGAGGATGAACCCGCCGATAAGGTCGAGAATGAAGTGATGGAGGTTGTTCGCAGCCACTTCCGGCCGGAATTCCTGAACCGCTTGGACGAAATCCTGCTGTTTCACCGCCTTTCGGCCAGCCACATGCGGCCGATTGTCGATATACAGGTGAAGCGCCTTCAGAAACTCCTCGACGACAAGAAGATTACGCTGGAGCTATCCGACGCAGCGAAGAATTGGTTGGGCCGCGTCGGCTATGATCCGGTCTATGGCGCGCGACCATTGAAGCGGGCGGTTCAGAAATATCTCCAGGACCCGCTGGCCGACGAAATTTTGGCAGGGCGGATCAAGGATGGATCAACCGTAAAGGTTGATGAAGGCGACGGCGGACTGGTCATCAAACCAGCCTGACGGAATTAGGCGCGGGGATTAAACCCTGCGCCATCCGCCGCCGCAAACATCGCCCGGATCATTGCCCGCTCGTCAAGCGACAGATGGGGGTTCCATGTATCGAGGATGAGGATGGCGCGATCCTCACCGCTGCGATTCCATGCCTCATGTTCAATGGAATCATCAAAAGCGAAAGCTTCGCCGACCTTCCATTCGCGCGTCTCGCCGCCGACGCGAAATGCGCATTTACCAGGCACGATCAGCGGCAAATGGATGATCGTTCGAATGTTGGTAACGCCGGTGTGTGGCGGAATGGCCTTGCCCGCCTTCAGGATTGAAAAAAAGGCCGTGGGTGCGCGGCCCGGAATGTCACAGAGTGGCAACGCCTCGATCAGCGCCGCCGTTTTTGGCGCGCGCGCGCAGGCTTCATCAACGCGGGTTCCTTCGCGCCACAAGTGAAGCGAGCTCCAATCCAAATTATGATCCAGGACTTTCCATTTGGTATCGGGAAGGCCAGATTCCATCTGCACATAAGGCGTCAGTCCCGGGTCATTGGACGCCAGGATCGCCAACAGCTCGTCGCGGATTACATCGGTCGCCGCCTCTAGCTGCTCGAACCAGGGGAAATGGTCGCGATCAAAATATTCGTCGGCCGGAAGGAAGGGATAGTGAAATCCCTGCGGCTGATTGGGAAACACCGAACGACGGCCCAACATGACATCTCGGGCGGCCGCCGCCCGGCGCGCATCGCGCTGGCCCGCCTTTGCGATCAAGTCATCAACCGCATCCCCTACCCGCTCGGCAACGACGGCATGACGCTTCGATACATAGGAACGTGCATGGGCGAACCATTGTTGAAGGTCGCGCGGGGCATCCGGTCGCTGCGATCCGAGCGATGAAACTGCGCCCCAATATTCGACCGCCTTTCCTTCCTCGTTTCGGCGTTCATGGAGCTGCGCCAACCGAATGAGGGCGGTGAGGTTAAGTCGGTCAATGTCCAGCACGCGTTCCAGCGCAGCCCGTTCAGCGTCATCATCACCCTGTCCCCGCCGTGCGGTGGCGAGGTTCAACCATAACGCAGGGGCGGCGGGATCACGCGCCGCCGCCACCTCAAAATGCGTCACCGCCCCCGCATAATCATTTCTGGCGAGCGCCTCCCGCCCCATCGCATTGCGCGCCTGGGGCTCTGTAGGGTCGAGGCGTAACACGGCGTCAATCGCACCAAGATAAGCGGAGCGATTCCCCGATTGTTGCGCCCGCGCGGCGTTTGAGAGCTGCCGCTGAATCTCCGCCTGAGTCATGGCATTTGTGTCGTTGCAATAGATACGGCCGTCAAGGCCGACTTGCGTTGGCGAGGGGTGCCTTTCATAGAGGGACGCAATGGTTTCCAACGCCGCCCCGACGAACGCCGAAATCATCGCTGACGGGCGCTGGCTGGCCCATCGCTACGATGAGCAGGGTGACAACATCCTGTTCCGCCTGGTTGATCGCGAACACCATGACCGCATCACCTTCCTGACCGACCGCGAGTTGGGGGAAGCGGCAGAGGTCAGGATGCCGCGATCCGAAGCCCTTGGCCTCGTACGACAGCGGCAGCTTTCGCCTGCACGCTACATCATTCATTCGGCCTTTTGCTGCTCCACCCTTCTCTCGCGCGCGCTCGATGTGCCCGGATCGGTGACAAGCTATAAGGAGCCGCAGATATTGAACGATG
Source organism: uncultured Sphingomonas sp. (assembly GCF_946478955.1). Next base: position 33,314 of record NZ_CAMLDL010000006.1, read on the forward strand.
TCGTCGGTCTGCAACTTCGCGGCGGCGACCCGCGGCAGGTTGCGGCCGCGATGGATGTCGCGCTGGCCTTGCTTGACCGGCCACTTTCGAACGGCGAAGCGGTGGTGGTCAAGCCGTCGAACCTGATCAATCCTTTGCTACCGCTACAGATGAAAATGCGGCCGTCGGGTCGGATGCTGCTGCTTCATGCGCCTCTTCCAGATTATCTCGGTTCGATCGCGCGCAAGGAGATTGAGGGACGCGCCTGGGTGCGCGAATTGATGTGGAAATTCATCAATTTGGGCATGGCACGACGGTTCGGATATTCCGACGAAGATCTATATCGCCACAGCGATCTTCAGGTTGCGGCGTTGGGATGGCTGGCGCAGCAAGCCCTGTTCGCGGATCTTGCCCGGGAACATGGCGAAACAGTCACATCGCTTTCCAGTGAGCAATTGACGGGCCAGACAACGGCAGCGGTTGCGGCGCTGGTCGCCCATTTTGATCTTCCGGTCAGCGCGGAACAGGTTGCCGCCAGCGATGCCTTCACGCGCCACAGCAAATCCGGCGAACGGTTCGACGGCGACATGCGCCGGAAGGAACGCGATCAGGGCCACGATCGCCACGCCCGTGAATTGGCGATCGTTCAAACTTGGGCCGGGCAGGTCGCAAACCATGCCGGCATTCAGAGCGCCCTCCCCAATCCGCTGATCTAACGCAGCGAGCAGCTGCTCAATAGTCGGCGCGCTGCTTCAATATGTTTCAGGCAAAAAAGAAGGCGGGCCCGAAGACCCGCCTTCCCTTTTTGGTTCGGACTGAACCGGATTAGTTCGATTAGAACTTGATCCGGGCACCAGCCGCGAAGCGACGACCCAACGTGTCGTACGTCGACGGGTAGGTGTTGCCGCTGTTGTAGGTGGTCGAACCCACGGTACCACCAACAATCGGCGGCTTCTTGTTGAGCAGGTTCATGATGGTGAACGTGAAGTCAAAGTGCTCGTTCACGTTGAACCGGGTCGAGAAGTCGAAGTAGTGGTGCGACTTGATCTTCCGGAATTCCGGATCGACCATGCAGCCGTCGGGATCGGCACCGGTGGGATCGGTGCAACCACCGTCCACAGCTGCCTGCAGATCGTCTTCCAGCTGCTGCGGCTCAAACTTCAGCTTGTGGACATAGCGCCACAGAAGCGAAAGATCGACGCGGCCGAGCGACAGAGTCGTGCGCTGGTTGAACGTGTACTTGGGCTGCGGCGAACCACAGTTGACCGAGTAGTATCCAACGCATTCACGATTCAGCGCGGTCGGGGTTGCCTGGAACTTCGACGAGTGGGTGTAGTTACCACCAAACGCCAGAGCCAGCTTAGCCGGCGCGCCCATGAGATCGCCCAGGTTGGTGCGATAGTTCATGGTCAGGTCGACACCGTCGGTTTCAATCCGGCCCAGGTTCGAGAGCGGCGAGAAGAGACCGCCGGTCGTTGCCGGGTCGCCCGAGAGACCACCGTCAAGCGGGTTACGAACGATCACGGTACAAGCAGGATCAGTGGCGGCGACCGACGGATCAAAGCAAGCGTTGATCATGTCGTTCGGCGTCGGCGACGAAATCGCCTTCTTCACCTTGATGTTGTAGTAATCGATCGTGGCGTTGAAGCCCGGCAGGAAGCCCGGACGGAGAACCGCACCGACCGTCCAGGTGTTGGCGATTTCCGGCTTCACGAACGGATTGCCGCCGCCGGTCACGTTTGCCTGGCCCGAGATCGGGTTCGGAATGGTTCCGTTGTCGATCTGGGTCTGCGTCGCGCCCTGAATGATGCACTTCGCTGCGAGAAGCGCATTACCCTGAGCCTGGGTGCCCGAGCAAGGATCAGTGCCGAGGTTGGTCAGGCCCGTCGAAACCGGCGAGAACAATTCCGCGATGTTCGGTGCACGAACAGCGTGGTTGTAAGCGCCACGGAACTTCACGTCGTTGATCGGTTCCCAGCTACCAGCGACCTTCCAGGTGGTCGTCTTGAACTTCGGATTACCCGGAGCGTCGACACTGTACGACGAACGACGGATACCCGCTTCGACGGTCAGTTCGTTGAAGCCCGGCTTGTCCGACACCAGCGGTGCGATCAATTCGGCGAAACCTTCATAGACGTCGAAGCCACCGGTGATGTCCGGAGCCGCGCCACCGGCGCCGCCCAGTTCACCCGGGGTCTTGGCAAGCGCGTCCGAACGCTGTTCCGCATAATATTTGCGGTATTCAGCGCCAACTGCGAAGCCGATCGGATCCGAGGCCCACGGCGAGCTGAAGCCCACGTCACCGTTGATCGTGGCACGGGCCTGCGACAGGCGAGTCTTCACCTTGCTGCTGGCGTCGTCGGTCAGATAATCGACCATTGCCGGGGTGATCGAACCTTCCGGGCCGAAGATGTTGAGCGGCACACAGCCGTCATTGCCCGACTGGCAGGTCGTGGTGTTGTTCGACAGAACAGCATCACGAACGCGCGACAACAGAACATAGTTCTGAATGGTCTGCGTGTTCACGCTTTCACCGCGAGCACCGAACACATCGAAACCGATCGAGTCAGTGATGTCGCCGCGAACGCCAGCGCGGAAGTCCCACAGCTGCGTGTTGTAGTCGGAGATACGCGGACCGACTTCCGTCGTGCGACGGAACACACCGAGGGTAACGGTCTGGTAGTTGGGGTCGTTTTCATCAACCGCCGCACCAGCCGCATCGCAGGTCGCCTGATCAATCGCGAAGCCCGAGCAAATGCGGTTACGCTGTGCAGTCGACAAGAACGGGTTGTTCAGGTTGACGTCAACAGCCGAACCGAAAACGCCCGACGGTGCGATGATCGTCTTGACGGTGTTGTTCGAATACAGACCACGCGCATAAACGGTCAGACCGTCGGTGATGTCGTAGTGGCCGGCCGAGTACATGTTGTAGCGCTTGAACGGCGTCTGATAGACGTTGTACGGGTTGAAGTTAAAGCGCTGGTAGGTCGGAACGAAGCTCAGGCCGTCCTGCGACACCTGACGGGTCGTGCCGTTGATCGTGATACGCGCCGGAACGGCAGTGCCCGAACCCTGACACGCAATACAGTCAGCAGCATAGGATTCGATCGAAACCTGGCTGTAGGGACGATCGCCGCCCTGATAGACCGGATCCGATTCCTGGTAGCCGAGGCTGATAACCGCGTTACCACGGCCATCGTCGAAGTTGGCGCCGATGGTGAGGTCGGTGCGAACAACGTTGCCGTCGCCCTTCTGGGTGATCTGATCCGAAACCGACAGTTCCATGCCCGCGAAATCGTTGCGGGTGATGAAGTTGACAACGCCGCCGACGGCGTCTGCGCCGTAGGTCGACGATGCACCACCGGTCAGGACGTCGACGCGATCGACGAGGGCCAGCGGAATGTTGTTAAGGTCGACCTGGCCGCCGAGACCGGCGGGGGCAATACGAACACCGTCGAGAAGGACGATGTTACGGCCGGAGCCGATGCCGCGGAGGTTGACGAACGACGCGCCGCCGTTGCCGTTGTTGACGTTCGAACCGATCGACGGAACCGCGCCCGGAATGGTGCGCAGAACTTCTTCGGCGACGTTCGAAGCCTTGAGCTGGATTTCGTCCTGACCGACGACCGTGACCGGCGCCGAGGCGACCAGGTTCGGGTTACGGATCAGCGTACCGGTGACAACAATGTCCTTCGTGCTGGTCGGCTCAGCCGGGCCAGCCGATTCCGACGACTGAACGCCAGCGTCCGGAGTCTGGTCGTCCGCCGTGGCGACCGTGTCGGTGCCCTGCGTGTTCGTCGGGGCCGCTTCTTGTGCATAAGCAGGCACCGTAAACGCCATACCGGCGATCACGGTGGTCGCCAGCAGCGATCCCTTGATCAATTTCTTCGACATTACATTCCCCTTAGAATGGGCAGCCCTTCGGCTTGCCAGAATCACGTGCATACGGGGATCAACCGCATGCAGAGTGCTTTCCTGTATGGTGAGAGAGGGGCGAGAGGCAATCAAACTGTGGCCTTCGGGAACAGGTTATCAGGCCCATGTTGCATTTCGACAACAATCGCCGGTCATTGATGGCGCGGCCCATTCGTGCAAAATCCGACCCGAAATCAGGGAGAGTCCCAAATGCGTGTCCGTACGACCCTAATGTTTCTTGCCGCGACCGCGCTGGTTGCCAATCCAGTTGTCGCAAAGGACCAGCCTGCGGCACCATCGCCCTTGGTCCGCGCGCTCGACGCCTGCCGCGCCATCGCCGACGACGCCCAGCGACTGGCCTGTTTTGACAAGTCGAGTACCGCGCTGGTCGAAGCGGCGAACAGCGGTGCCGTATCTGTCGTTGATCGTGGTCAGCTTCGCCAGGCGCGACGTTCGTTGTTTGGGTTTAGCATGCCCAAACTTCCCTTCTTCGCCGGGGATAAGAGCGCGGAGGATGATACAGGCATTCTTGAAAGCCAGATCACAGCGACCAAGGGCCTTCCCTATGATCGATATCGCATCACGATCAAGGATGGCGATGCGGTGTGGGAAACGACCGAAACGCGCACGAATCTTTGGCCGCCAAAGGCAGGGCAGAAGATTATCATTCAGCGCGGGCCGCTTGGCAGCTATTTCCTGAAATTCGACGGCCAATTGGGCGTCAAGGGAAAGCGGGTTCAATAACCCGCCGGTCGCGGGAACCCTAAATCTTGCTGGCGCGCCGTTCCGCCTCCACACTGGCGGCGGCGTCGGCATAGGGTTCCTGCCGTTCAACTGACCAATAGCGCAATTCTTCGAGCGGAATCTGAACGCCCGTTACGGCACAGCGGACAAAATCGCCCGTCGCGAGCAGGCGGAATGTGCCATCCAGATAATGGATGCGGGCTTCGCGTGATCCGCCGCTCATCAACATGGTAATCGTCAATCCTTTTGGTCAAACAGTCCGGGTTGCCCTTGCAGATAGGGTCTAGTTGGCTTGCGCTCAACCCGGCGCGGCGCCGATGCCTTCTCCTCCGTCGCCGCCGGAACAACACCGTCGGCGAAATGCAGATCGATTTCGACCGCCGCACGAACGGCGGCGGCATGAACAAGGGTTCGCCCTTCACGGTCGGTGACGCGGGCATAGCCGCGCGACAATGGCCGATCCGGATGTGCCAGTTCCGCCAGGCGCCATAATGCCGCGAGCTTGTCCGATGCCGTGCGGACACGATCCTCAACCAGCCGCTCCTGCAGCCTCGGTCCAACCGACGCAAGGTCAGCGCGCGCATGCGCCGTCCGCTGCATTAACGCACGTGGTAACCGGTCCGACGCGTCATCAACGCGTTGTACAAATGGCGCGAACAAATTCCCGGGATCGGGCCAGCGTTGGGCACTGAGATCGAGGCGTTCTGACGCCCGTGACAACGCGCGGTTCAACGCGGCCGCCTGCCGAAGGCCAAGTTCGGCAAGGTTGCTGAGCAGTTCAGTCCGTACCGGCACGGCCATTTCGGCCGCGGCAGTGGGTGTTGGCGCCCGTCGATCCGATGCGAAGTCGATCAGCGTTGTATCCGTTTCATGGCCAACTGCGCTGATCAGCGGAATGGGCGATTCGGCTGCGGCCCGCACTACACTCTCTTCATTGAAGGCCCACAAATCTTCAATCGAGCCGCCGCCGCGCGCGACAATGAGGAGGTCCGGGCGCGGCGACATATTCGCAAAGCCGCGAATTGCGGCGGCCACCTTGTCAGCCGCCCCTTCACCCTGCACCGGTACCGGCCAAAGAATGACGTGCGTGGGGCAGCGGTCTTCCAGTCGGTGCAAAATGTCGCGGATCACGGCGCCGGTCGGCGACGTTACGACACCGATGACCTTCGGAAGGAACGGCAGGCGCCGCTTGCGCTGCTCATCAAACAAGCCCTCGGCCGCGAGGACGCGGCGGCGCTTGTCAAGCAGCGCCATCAGCGCGCCCTCGCCTGCAAGTTCCATTCGGCTCACGACAATCTGATATTTGGACCGTCCGGGGTAGGTGGTGAGCTTACCGGTCGCGATGACCTCCGCCCCATCTTCCGGTGCGAATGCGAGGCTGCCCGCCTGTCCGCGCCAGATGACCGCGTCGATATTCGCGGCCTCATCCTTCAGGGTGAAATAGCAGTGGCCACTGCTGTGCCGTTTCCACCCCGAAATCTCGCCGCGCACCCGCACATGACCAAAGGCATTTTCGACCGTCCGCTTCAGCGCCCCCGAAAGCTCACTAACTGAAACCGCCGGCGAATTGTCGCCCTGCCGTTCGTCGGCTAGGAGGCCGGAATTGTTAGGATCATCGGGGAACGGCATGAATATCCTTTTGCTGGGTTCGGGCGGGCGCGAAGATGCGCTGGCGTGGCGGCTTAGGCAATCACCAAGCTGTGACAAACTGGTTGCAGCGCCCGGCAACCCCGGCATTGCCCGCTGGGCGCAATGTTTCAACATTGACCCTACCGATCCGGAGGCCGTCGTCGCGCTTGCGAGCGAACTCGACATTAATTTTATCATTGTCGGCCCCGAGGCACCATTGGTCGCCGGCGTTGCCGATGCGGCCCGCGCGGCTGGTATTGCATGCTTCGGCCCGTCGGCTGCGGCGGCGCAGCTGGAAGGCTCCAAAGGGTTCACCAAGGATCTGTGTGCCAGGGCCAATATCCCGACTGCCGCATATGTCCGGGTCGACACCGAAACAGGTGCTTTGGCCGCGCTTGACCGTTTTTCGATCCCGGTCGTAATCAAGGCTGACGGTCTGGCTGCTGGTAAGGGCGTGACGGTCGCGATGACTCGCGGCGAGGCCGAAACGGCGATCCGCGCGGCCGGCGATGGGCCAATGGTGATCGAGGAATTTTTGGAGGGCGAGGAAGCCAGCCTGTTCGTCCTGGTGAGCGGCCGCCGGGCCATCGCCCTTGCGTCGGCGCAGGACCATAAGCGCGTTGGGGAAGGTGACACCGGCCCCAATACGGGCGGGATGGGCGCCTATTCTCCGGCTCCCGTGCTGACCGCCGCACTCGAATCGCAAGCAATGCGCGACATTATTGCGCCGACGATCAACACCATGGTCGACGACGGAACGCCGTTCATTGGCGTCCTTTTTGCAGGGTTGATGCTCACCCAGGATGGGCCCAAGCTAATCGAATATAATGTGCGATTTGGCGACCCGGAATGCGAGGCCATCATGCCGCGGATCGAGGGTGATTTTGCGGCGCTGCTGCATGCGGTCGCCACCGGCGGCGAATTTGAAGCGCCCGCGCTGACGTCAGACAGCACCCTCACAGTTATCCTGGCCGCGAATGGCTACCCCGGAACGCCGAAGAAGGGTGGGTTGATTGACGGTATTGGTCGCGCCGAAACAGTTGCAGGCACGATTGTCTTCCATGCTGGAACGGCGTTGGACAATGGTAGCTTACAGGCAAGCGGCGGCCGCGTTTTGGCTGTTACCTCGCGCGGATCAAGCTTTGGCGAAGCCCGCAAACGGGCGTATGACGCCGTAGACGCTATCGATTTTGCCGACGGTTTTTGTAGGCGCGACATCGGTTGGCGAGAGTTGGAGCGACAATCATGAAGATGACCCGGACACGGCTTCTCCTGATTGGCATCGCCGCAACCATCGGGTTCGCGGGGCTGTGGCATGGACCGCTCGGCGCAGGCGAACGCTTCGCGCGGCAGGCCGATGCTGTCGCCAAACAGACGATGGCCTATAATCTGGTTCCGCAGATCAAGGCCGTCATGCAGCGTGACCCGATGGCCCGACGCATCCTTTTATCCGGTGACGCCGATGAGTTTCAGCGGATCGAATCCCTGCGCATTATGGACGATGTCCCAGGCATTATTGATGTGCGGTGGGTGAAGAAGGATGGAACCTATGCCGCCGGCAGCCGTATCCTTCCCCTTGCCGTTGAAGCGCAACTGCTCGGCCTACTCGGCTTTCTGGTCGGGATGATCATCATGTATCTGGTTGAGCTTCGACGCCGCGCCAACATCTACAAGACGAGGATCTGAGCCGATGACGTTGATCGAATTTTATTGGCCAGTGTTTGCCGCGGGCCTCGTCATCGCCCTCGCGGTCGGCCGCGTCTATTTTAATCCGAACAAGCGGAAAGGCAGCTGAGCCATGCAGTTCCTGATCGATCATCCCCTTCCCACCGCGCTTGCGGTCATAGCTCTGCTGCTGTTGGTCTGGTTCATCCTGCGGCCGCGCCAGTCGGTACGGCTTACGGATTCTGCACCAGTTCGCCCGCACATGGCGGTGGCCGATCCCAATCCTGTTCCCGACGTCAACAAGGCGGATCCGTTTCATACACCCGCCGTGCATGTTGACCGTCCGCACGCCATTGGCGCGCCGAACGATCTCACCTCCCTAAAAGGTGTCGGGCCGAAATTCGCTGCGCTTCTCAACCAGCATGGAATTACGCGCTACGACCAGATTGCCGAGCTTTCGGTGGCACAGGTGGAAGGGCTGGACGCCGACATGGGTGCTTTCAAGGGTCGCCTGGTACGGGACCGCATTGTCGAACAGGCCGATTATCTCGCTCGTGGTGATACGGACGGATACAAACAAAAGTTCGGAGCGCTTTAAGCGCCCGCTTCAGACCGAGGCGGCGACGCTGCATCAGCATCGCCGTCTCTGCGTCGGCGGCGGGTTACAAGCATCTTGTCAATCTTGCGCCCGTCCATATCGACGATTTCAAACTCATAGCCGTCATAGCGAAACTTCTCGCCGGTTTCGGGAAGGTGCTTCAGCACCGATAGAGCGAATCCCGCCACGGTCGAATAATCGCGGTCGTCCGGCATCGCCATGCCCAGCCGGTCCTCAAGCAGATCCGCGCCCGCCGACCCGCTGACCAGCCAGCTTCCGTCCTCGCGCTCGACGACGGGTGGGTCCTCGTCGTCGTCCAGGTCGTTGGCGAATGCACCAGCCAGCGCCGTGAGGATCGAACCGGGCGTAACGATGCCATCAAGATGGCCATATTCGTCGTGAACCAGCGCAAGTGGCACATCGGCCGACCGGAGGACCGACAGCGCGTCCATCGCGTCCATCAGGTCGGGAATCACTGTCGCGTCACGGGTCAGCGCGCGAATGTCGATCGGTCGACCGTCGAGCAGTTCAGTCAGCATGTCGCGTGTCGAGAGAACGCCGATGATATTATCCACCGACCCGTCCGCGACCGGAAGGCGGCTGTGCGGGCTGTCGGCCAGTTCCGCGCGAAGCTCGGCCAGGTCGCAGTTGATATCAATCCAGTCGATATCGGTTCGGGGCGTCATGACTTCACGCACCGGACGATCGGCGAGGCGGACGATGCCGGAGATGATGGCGCGTTCGTTTTCTTCGAGAACGCCGGCGGTCTGCGCCTCGGCAACAACGAGGTGGAGTTCTTCGGCGGTCACGACATTCTTTGATTCGCGTTGCAAGCCCAGCATCCGGAAAATCAGCGCGCTCGTCCGATCGAGTAACCAAACGAATGGTGCCGTGATTTTGGACAGCCAGATCATCGGCCGCGCCATGAAGGCGGCGATAGGTTCGGGATTGCGGAGTGCAAACTGCTTCGGGACGAGTTCGCCAATGATCAAAGAGATGAAGGTGGTCCCGACGATCACAAGGCCGAAGCCAACGGTGTCGGCTGTGTCAGGCGAGAGCCCGAGGGCCGCGAGGCGCTGCGCCACCGGCTTGCCAAGGCTGGCGCCCGAATAGGCGCCTGCGAGGATACCGATGAGCGTGATGCCGATCTGTACCGTCGAGAGGAACCGGCCGGGCTCCGCTGCAAGCTTCAGTGCCGCCTTCGCACCGCTTGACCCGCCTTTGGCGAGTGCCTTCAACCGGGCTTCGCGCGACGAGACGATGGCGAGTTCGCTCATTGCGAATACGCCATTCAGCGCGACAAGCGCGACAATCAGAACCAGGTCAAGCCAGGGAAAAGGGAGGAGCGGTTCGCTCGTCATTATCCTCGCTTCCATGCCGCCTTTGTGCCGCCGGAGCAAGCGGAACAAGTCGATATGGTAACGGAACTATCGGCGACGATCGCCGTTTTCTCCCCAATTCATCACCAAACCTACGGAGAAACATACATGCGCCGCACGCATATGCTCGCAGCGATTGCCCTTTCGGGTGCAGTAATTACGGCCGGTTGCACAACCGATCCCTACACTGGTCAACGGACGATCAACAAAACCGCAATTGGCGCCATCGGCGGCGCATTGGGCGGTTATCTGGTCGGCGATCTGGTCGGCGGCCATCATGACCGTACCGAGAAGATTTTGGGCGCTGGTATTGGTGCGATCGCAGGTGGTGCGGCAGGCGCCTACATGGACCGCCAGGAAGCCGATCTTCGCCGCCAGACCGCGGGGACAGGCGTTGATGTCATTCGCCAGGGTGATGATCTGATCCTGCGTATGCCATCGGGCATCACCTTTGCGACCGACAGCTCCGCCGTGCAGCCGCAATTCCAGCCAACGCTGGACCAGGTTGCGCAGACGCTTTCGAGTTATAATCAGACCTATGTCGATGTGCTCGGCCATACGGACACGACCGGCAGTGAGGCCTATAACCAGGCATTGTCGGAACGTCGCGCTGCGTCGGTTGCCGATTATCTCTCGGCGCACGGCGTTGCCCGGGCCCGCATGGGCATTCGCGGCTATGGCGAAACGCAGCCCATCTATAATCCCGACGACACGGAGGCGAAGCGCGCCGCGAACCGCCGTGTTGAAATCAAGATTGTTCCGGTAACACAGCCGGGCATGTGATCGGCCTCGCCGATACAAAAGGGGGAAGGGCGTCCGTTCGCGGGCGCCCTTTTTTCAATGGGACGCACTAATTTCTAGCGTCGGGCGAGGAAGAAATCGCGAAGCTGTGCTGCCGCTTCGGATTCGCCAATGCCTCCCAGCACATCGGGACGATGATTGCAGGTCGGTTGATTAAAGACCCGCGCGCCGTGGATAACGCCGCCGCCCTTTGGATCGTCGGCCGCAAAGCGCACCGCGTCCAGCCGGGCCAATGCAATTGCCCCTGCACACATCGCGCAGGGTTCCAGCGTGACCCACAAGGTGCACCCCTCCAGCCGTAGACGCCCAAGCGTTGATGCAGCGTTGCGAATCGCAACCATTTCGGCATGAGCGGTTGGGTCGGTGGCCGTCCTCATGAAATTCGCCGCCTCAGCGATTATTTCATCGCCAAGTGTGACCACCGCGCCTACCGGCACTTCACCCGCCAGCGCCGCCTCTGCGGCAAGGTCGAGCGCGCGGCGCATGGGCAAAGGAAGCGGAAAAGCCGTCATGGGCCGCCGCTAACGCAGCCCGGCCTTCTTGTCACTCAATTGGCGTTGGTGGTCGATTCGCCCGCCCGGCGGACTTCCACTGCCGGAACGTTGACGGTCGCATTGTCCTTGGTCACTTCGACCTTGGGAACTGCGACATTGGCTTCTCTTGTCCCCATCTCAACCTTTCCGGTTTCCACCTTGAATTCCGGCGCCTGTCCGGCCTCTTGCGCGAATCGCGCCATTTTCGGCCGAAACAGTGGGCGGGGTTGCAGGTTGCGTCTGCGTAATGCTGATCAGGCCCAACTGAATCGCGGCAATTAATGCGACGACCGCGAGGATGAGGATGACGAAAATTGCACGCATAAAATTCTACTCCCGCCCTGACGAGTTTGTGTTTGGTTAGGCTAACGCGCAACAAATGCGAAGGGTTGCCTTGTGTTGTTCAAAGCTGATTTGACCCATAAGAGTTGACGAAGCGGCCCTCCGACGGTATCGGGCGGCGCTTTCCGGGCGCTTTGGCGTCCAACCTTTAGATTTAGGATTTGACCGATGTCGCGCGTTTGCGAGCTGACCGGCAAGGGCCGGCAGGTGGGCAACAATGTTTCCCACGCCAACAACAAGACCAAGCGCACGTTCCTGCCGAACCTGCAGAACGTGACCCTGCTGTCCGAATCGCTCGAAAAGAGCATCAAGCTGCGCGTGTCGACGCACGGCCTGCGCTCGGTTGAGCATGTTGGCGGCCTGGACAATTGGTTGACCAAGACCAGCGCCGACAAGCTGAGCCCGAAGGCGGCGAAGCTAAAGCGCGAACTCGCCAAGAAGGCGAAGGCGTCAGCCTAACTCATTGCCGTTTGGCGGCGATAAGAACGCCCGGCCTTACCGCCGGGCGTTTTCTTGTGCCCTGTTGAGATCAAGAGCGATCAAGAGCGTGCGCGCCATGAAGCGATGGCCATCATCAGTTACCAGCCAAAACCGCCACCCTCCATTCCGGCGAACGATCGTCATCCCCTCAAAATTGTCAAAGGCCCCTTTTGGAACCGTCCACTTGGGTCCGACGCGGGCAATGCCCCCATCCATAATCAGCGGCGCTATAGCTGCCTCTGCACCATAATGGTGGCGCATAAGCAGCCATACCGAACCATCCGGTGCGTTGGACGCGTCCGCAATCATCCAATCCGAATCGAGCCGAATGCGCGACGGCGCTGGCTCGGGCAGCAGTATGGCATCGCCGTTTTCCCCAAATGCCGCGATTCGCCCGCCGAGGAGGGCCAAGCCCTCCGCACCGCGATTATCGGCCCAGCCGCCATAGCCAAGATCATCGCGGCGAATAGCGCGGTGAAAATCGGTGTCATACAGCCAGATCGAATGAAACTGCTCATAGGTGACCCACCAGCCGCGCCCGGATGGGTCGCGCATCAGCGCCTCAGCATCGCGGTACACTTTGCGTCCAAATGGCCCCGGGCCGTCGCGGAGATCGACAAGCCGGGCCCGCCCGGCATCGGCATCGCCTGGCGGCAAAAAGCGTACCGCCGATCCCATATCGCTGACGGCGACCAGTTGCTGCCCTTCGGATGACAGCCCCGACAAGCCCTGCAGCCGCGGGTCGGACGCCGACATTTCCCATGCACCGGCAAGCCGCAGCGGCGAGCCTGCGACCGCCGGCAATGCGACAGGGCTGAACCGCACCATATCGTCAGCCGGAGGGCGCGCCGGAATTTGCGGTAACGAGCGCAGCCATAGGGCCGATGCGACGACGAGAAGGAATAAGGAAAAGGCTTTTAGGTTCAACGACTTCATGAATGAATGCTGCAAGTTTCGTTCAGGACCGTTCAACGGCGAATCGGCCATAAGCTTCTTCATCGACGGAGGTTTCCCCCTTTTTCCTTCGCTTGATTGCCGCGAGGCCAAAAGAGACCCTCGTGTCGCGTATCGAGGGGGGTCCGGGGTGCGTATTACCCCGGACCCGACCCTCTCCCAAGTCATTGCTGATCAAACAATGCCGCAAGCTGATCAATCAAGGCCCCTGCCAGCTGCTCTGCATCCATGATGGTGACGGCCCGCTCGTAATAACGCGTCACGTCATGGCCGATGCCGATTGCTGCGAGTTCCACCGGCGATTTCTTTTCGATCCACTCGATCACCTGCCGAAGATGTTTTTCGAGATAGGCGCCCCCGTTTGCGGAAGCGGTCGAATCGTCGACCGGCGCACCATCGGAAATGACGATTAAAATGCGGCGCTCCTCCGGCCGCGCCAGCAGGCGATTATGAGCCCACAGCAACGCCTCGCCGTCGATATTCTCCTTCAGCAGGCCTTCGCGCATCATCAAGCCAAGGCTCCGGCGCGCGTGGCGATATGGCTCGTCGGCGCGCTTGTAGATAATGTGGCGCAGATCGTTAAGTCGGCCCGGATGCGGCGGCCTGCCCTCCGCAAGCCAGGCCTCACGGCTCTGCCCGCCTTTCCAGCCACGCGTGGTGAAACCCAATATCTCCGTTTGGACGCCGCACCGTTCCAGCGTGCGCGCCAATATGTCGGCACAAGTAGCCGCGATGGAAATCGGGCGGCCGCGCATTGAGCCGCTATTGTCGATCAGCAAGCTGACAACGGTGTCCTTGAACTCCGTATCCCGTTCAACTTTGTAGCTGAGCGAATGCCCAGGCGAAACAATGACGCGGGCGAGCCGGGCGGCATCGAGCAAGCCTTCTTCCTGATCAAAGGCCCAGCTACGGGCTTGCTGCGCCATCAACCGGCGCTGAAGCCGGTTGGCCAGGCGCGTAACGACGCCACCGAGGCTTGCCTGTTGCTGATCGAGATAGGCGCGCAACCGGCCCAGCTCCTCCTCGTCGCAAAGCTCCGCAGCGGGCACGATTTCGTCGAACCGCGTAGTAAACGCCTTATAATCGGTGGCGCGTTCGTCGGGCCAGTTACGCCGCGATGGGCTGGATCGCGCTTGCTCGCCGCCATCATCGGCGCTGGTCGCGTCGCCTTCTTCCATCTCGGCTTCGGTGTCGGCCTGATCGTCCTGCCCGTCATCGCGCTCCGTCTGCTCAGACCGCATGTCCATGTCACCGCCGTCGGCCGCGCCGTCAGTTTCCTGATCATCGCTCTCGTCGGGGCCTTCATCCTCGCCATCGTCCTGATCGCCGCCCTCGTCTGGTTCCTGATCGGCATCGGCGTCGGGGTCGGCGAGCTCCAGGTCTTCAAGCAATCGGCGTGACAGGGTCGCGAACCCTGCCTGATCGTCAATCGCAAGGGCCAGCGCATCGAGCTCGGCCCCCGCCTTTTCTTCAATCCAATTGCGAACGAGCTTCAGCCCCTTGGCCGCGGCAGCCGGTGGCGCTTCGCCCGTCAGACGCTCACGTGCAAGAAGACTGATTGCGGTTGCCAGTGGCACTTCTTCGCTGGTCCGGGCGCGAACGATCGCGTCGCTGCGGACGCGCGCATCCATCAACTCGTTCAAATTGGAGCGAACGCCGTCCATTGCCTTGGCGCCAAGCGCCTCAACCCGTGCGGCTTCCAGCGCGTCGAATACCGCCCGCCCCTCGCCATCTCCGCCGGGCGCCCGCGACTGATGCAATGCCGGATCATGATACCGTAGCCGCAGCGCCAGCGCGTCGGCGGCGCCGCGGGCCTCGGCAACCATTCGGGTCTCCAGGGCCGGCCCGGGCGAGATCACTTTCGCGATCTTTCCGGTGGATGCACCGGGTTCCGAGGTGAACACGACGTCGGCGTCGGCATCCTTCGCAATGGCGCGCGTGGCGCTGGACAATGCGCGCCGAAACTCATCGAGTCGATTGGACGGTTTCATAATTGGTCGATGGAGGGTCTGCCGCGCCGGGTCAATTGCCGGTCCGCTGCAAATTTTTCGTTCAATTTTGTGACACAATTACAGCGAAGTCCCTCATTTCTGATCGGATTCACATTATAGTTAACAATCTCGTAAGATTTTGATTGACCTTCACAATTTTCATCGCCTCGATGCCGGATTGGACGGTCGACTCGTTCGTCGACCTTGATGAGCAGGAGGGAACTCATGGGGCTAAGGTATTTCGACGCTAGTCCAGCGTCACGCGTTAAAAGCGGTGATTATCTTATCGAACGAACAAATTCGCCGACCGATTACAACCTCGACCCATTTGCCGGGCAATTTTATTACCGAACGCCGACATCACCGCCGAAGGAAATTTTCTCGCTTGATAAGGTTATCGGTCAAATTGATTCCGGGTCACGCGCCGATGTGTCGGATGGTATCATTACCTACGGCTTCTATACCGGCAAGCACGCCGTCGGCCTGAATAACAGCCCCAAGTTCGGCGAAGGAAAGGGCTACACCCCCTTCTCTGCAGAACAGAAGGCAGCTGCAGTTGCATCAATCCAGATGTGGGACGACCTGATTCCGGCCAAATTCGTCAACAATGGCGACATTGGTGTGAGGGATTGGGCGCATCAGAACACCGACATCATACTGTCTAATACCACCACTGGCCCTGCCCAGGCGTGGGCATATTATCCGGGCTATAGCGCGCAATACACCCGCGTCAGCAGCGATGTCTGGATTGCGTCGCCTGAAGCCAACTGGTCGAACAACTGGTTTCAGATGGGCGGTTACGGCAACACAACCCTGATCCACGAGCTTGGACATGCCATTGGCCTATCGCACCCCGGCGCATATAACGGCGCTGCGGCGACGACCTATGACGGCATGGCCGAATATGCTCAGGATTCGATGCAATATACGATCATGTCCTATTGGTCGGGCAGCAGTACGCGCGCATTGACGGTCAACTGGAACGTTCTGCTCAACAATTATGCGCAGACGCCGATGCTCCACGACATTTTGACCATTCAATCGATCTATGGTGCGGACCTCACCACACGCGTTGACGACACAGTCTATGGTTTCAATTCCACGGCAGGGCGCGATGTCTTCGATTTCTCGAAGAATCCGTATCCTTACGCGGCGATCTATGACGCCGGTGGTAATGACACGATCGATTTGTCGGGTTTCACTACCAGTCAGTTCCTTAGCCTGAAGGCAGGGACATTTAGTTCGATTGGTGCGGCGATCCCGACGGCGTCGGTCATCAATGCCAATACCCATGCGTTTAACGTGGAATATGGGACGACGTTTGGCGACGTCACACAGGCCTACGTGGACAGCCTTGGCGGCACTTATATGAGTGCGGCAGCCGCCCGCATTGCCGCCTACACCGGCGTATCGGGCATTAACGCCACCGCCCATGACAATTTCGCCATCGCCTATGGCGTGACGATTGAAAATGGCATCGGCGGGTCGGCCCGCGACCTGATCCACGGTAACGAAGTCGCCAACGTCCTTGAAGGGCGCGGCGGAGACGACGTTCTTCGTGGGTTCGAAGGCAATGACACGCTGATTGGCGGGGATGGCAACGACACGCTTGATGGCGGGTCGGGCAATGACCTGCTGCTCAGCGATGCCGGTATTGAAAGCCTGACCGGCGGTAGTGGGGCGGACACGTTCAAGTTCACCGTTGCCGACCTCCACGACCTGATCACCGATTTCCAGTCCGACGACCGGATCGATCTCAGCTCGCTTGGCAATGACCTCCACTTCATCGGCGATGGCGCTTTCACGGGTCATGCTGGGGAAGTGAATTTCATCGGTACGACGCTGTCTGCCGACCTTGATGGCAATGGCGTGGCTGACTTCGCCGTGACCATGCAGGCCGGTGCAGCTTTGCATCCGGACCAACTCGTGCTTCACGGATAATCCGGCCGCACATCAATGAAGAAAAGCCTCGCTGCGGTTCGCCGGAGCGAGGCTTTTTCTTAGGCGCGGTGGGCGACGCTTTCGGGTAAATCCGTGCCGAACACGCGCTGATAATATTCGGCGATCAGCGGCCGCTCCGCCTCGTCACACTTATTCAGGAACGACACGCGGAAGGCGAAGCCGACGTCACCAAAGATCAGCGCATTTTGCGCCCAGCTAATCACGGTACGGGGGCTCATCACCGTCGAGATATCGCCGTTGATGAAGCCTTGGCGCGACAGGTCCGCGACCTTGACCATCTTTTCTACCGTGTCTTTGCCATCAGGATTGTCATATTCACCTGATTTGGCGAGCACGATCTGCGCCTCGGTCGCGGCGGGAAGATAGTTGAGCGTGGAAACGATGTTCCACCTGTCCATCTGGCCCTGATTGAGCGCCTGGGTCCCATGATACAACCCGCTGGTATCACCAAGACCAACCGTGTTGGTCGTCGCGAACAGACGGAACCAGGGGTTCGGGCGGATGACGCGGTTCTGGTCGAGCAGAGTCAGCTTGCCGTCGGTTTCCAGCACGCGCTGAATGACGAACATGACGTCCGGCCGGCCCGCATCATATTCGTCGAAGACCAAGGCAACGGGATGTTGCAGCGCCCAGGGGAGCAGACCTTCGCGGAATTCCGTCACCTGCTGTCCATCCTTGAGCACGATGGCATCGCGGCCGATGAGGTCGATACGGCTGATATGCGCGTCAAGGTTTATGCGTACGCACGGCCAGTTGAGGCGCGCCGCGACCTGTTCAATGTGGGTCGACTTTCCGGTCCCATGATAACCCTGGACCATGACGCGGCGATTGCGCGAGAAACCGGCAAGGATAGCGAGGGTCGTGTCGGGATCAAACACATAGGCCGGGTCAAGATCCGGCACCCGTTCATCCGCTTCGCTGAAGGCCGGTACCTCCATATCGGTGTCGATCCCAAACACATCGCGGACCTTCACCATCTTGTCGGGTGACGCGAGAATGGTTTCAGCACGGCTGTCGGCGGAGATGTTTGGAATATCGCTCATGAGATGCCCTTAGGCGGTTCTCGGATTCGCCTCAAGAACGCGTAAGCGCAGCCTTTGGCGGCAGGACGAAAAGGGACCGGAACCGTTCGGCCAAAGCCATATCTCCGCTTACCCGCATCACCTCAAACGGCGCATGTCCATAGACAACCGCCGCAAGCGCGGCCGGTTCGCCATCGAATATCAGGTCCGCGCCATCCACTGCCTCGCGCCGAACCTTAATCCGGCCCTTTTTGATTCGGGCGACGTAGGAATCATCGCCAAACTGGAAGCCAATACGGGCATCGATACCTTTCGCCTTCTTCTCATTTATCATTGTGCGAAACGATAGCATGATCGACACACCGCTGATCGGCAATGTTGGATCATGCTGAGGCGATCTGGCCGCCCAGCGACCAAGGGCCTGAACAATCGGCTCCGCCTCCAGCCCCCAATCGGTCGCCTCATACACCTGAACATTGGCGGGTGGTGGAAGACGCTTTTTCACAACCAGCCCTCGATCTTCAAGCTCCGATAATCGTTGCGTCAGCACGTTGGCGCTGATTCCGGGCAGGTCCTCGCGCAGCTGGGAGAAACGGCGGCTCCCAAGCATTAACTCCCTAAGGACCAACAGCGCCCACCGCTCGCCAATCAGTTCGAGCCCATGGGCCGTCCCACAAGCGTCGTCATATCGCCGCTTCAGCTCGCCTTGACCCATTTTGGTTATTTTTTCTAACTCCATAGTTGTAATTTATGACTGCTAGGCGCAAAAGACAAGGCGAATCGAGGGAATAGGAGAGAGAAAATGACCGATGGCCCGATGATTTTCGTGAATCTGCCGGTGAGCGATCTCAATCGATCGATCGCATTCTACGAGGCGATTGGCGCCACCAAGGAGCCAAAATTTTCCAACGACGACGCAGCGATGATGAAGTTCAGCGACATCGTAAATGTCATGCTGCTGACGCACGATCATTATAAGCAGTTCACGCCGAAGCCGATTGCCGACGCGCATAAAAGCAGCGCCGTGCTGATTGCGCTGACGTCGGTCAGTAGGGACAACGTCGATGTCACGATCGACAGGGCCGAGAAAGCGGGCGGCAAAGCCGACATCGGGCCAAAACAGGAATTTGGCGATATGATGTATGGCCGCAGCTTCGAAGACCCCGACGGCCATCATTGGGAAATCGTCTGGATGGACCCTGCCGCCGCCGAGCAAGGCGCAAGCGCGATGGAGCAGGCTTGACCATTAGCTGAGGAGTCCGGTCGATGACGCCAACCATTACCACCTTTGGCTGGGTGCCCGAATTTGCACGAGGTTTTGTGCGCGACATTCGGCCCCGCTGGGCACTCGAGGAAATCGGCCAACCCTATGATGTCGAGCTGATCAGCGATTCCAAAAATGCCGAATACCGCCGGCGTCAGCCGTTCGGGCAGGTGCCGGTTTATCGAGATGAGGACGGCGAAATGTTCGAGTCCGGCGCCATGGTGGTCAAGATTGCCGAGCGCGGGGGTGGGTTGATTCCCGTAGATCCCGCCGAGCGGGCGCGGGCCCAGCAATGGGTGGCGGCAGCACTCAATTCGGTCGAGCCATTCGTGATGGCGCTGGCCGTCAACGATCTGTTCGAGGCCGATCAGAGCTGGTCGAAGGATCGCCACCCGAAGGTTGTCAGCGACCTGAAGGCGCGCCTTGCAGATTTGCAAAATTGGCTGGGCGACAAGCAATGGCTGGAGGGCGACCATTTCACGGTCGGTGATCTGATGATGGTGTCCGTGCTTGGCGGCCTGCGCGGGACGGGACAGCTCGATGCCTTTCCCACGCTCGCGGACTATGTCGCGCGCGGTGAAGCGCGGCCCGCCCACCAAAAGGCAATGGCCGACCATCTTGCAACATTTGAAGAGCGGCCCGAACCGGTCGCTTGATTGAGGAGAGATGTAATGACCTACATCGAAGGATTCGTCTGTGCGGTTCCGACCGACAAGAAGGATGAATATCGCAAACATGCGGCCGAGGCCGCGCCGCTGTTCAAGGAATTCGGCGTTAGCCGGATGGTTGAGAATTGGGGTGACGACATACCGGAAGGAAAGGTGACGGACTTCGCCAAGTCGGTTCAGGCAAAAGACGATGAAACGGTCGCCTTCAGCTGGTTCGAATATCCCGACAAGGCCACTCGCGACGCCGCCAACGCGAAAATGATGTCGGATCCACGGATGGAGCAAATGGGCAAGGATATGCCGTTTGACGGGAAGCGGATGATTATGGGCGGATTCGACAGCATCGTCGATCAGCAGGCTGACGGACAGGTCGGCTACACCGACGGTTATATCCTGCCGGTGCCGGAGGGCAACAAAGCCCAATATCTCGAGATGGCCGAAAAGATGGCGACCTCCTTCAAGGACAAGGGTGCGCTTCGGGTAGTCGAAGGTTGGGGCGATGACGTACCCGATGGCAAAGTCACCGACTTCAAACGTGCGGTGAAGGCCGAGGACGGCGAGAATATCGTCTATTCATATGTCCAGTGGCCCGACAAGGCGACCCGCGATCAGGCGTGGAACGAGTTGATGAACGATCCGACCATGCAGAACCAGACCCCGCCGTTCGACGGCAAGCGCATGTTCTGGGGCGGGTTCCGACCCATCCTCGACACCAAGGCGGAGTAACGTTCATGGCAAACCCCACGGGCAGCTTCATCTGGTATGAACTTCTCACCGGCGATCCGGACGGCTCCAAGTCCTTTTATGACGCGGTGGTGGGATGGTCGATCGCCGGGGAGGCGCAATTCCCGAGCGGCTACCGGATGATCACCCGCAGCGACGGAAAATCGGCCGGTGGGGTTTTGCCGATTACTGACGAAATGTACGCGCATGGCGCCCGGCCGATGTGGCTCGGGTATATCAGTGTTGCTGATGTCGATGTAGCAGCGGCAGCGATCAAAGCCGATGGCGGCGAGATCCACCTTCCCCCCTTCGATATTCCCGGTATCGGGCGCGTCGCGATGGTCACAGACCCATGGCGAGCGCCATTCTACATTATGAAGCCGACGCCGCCGACAGGCGATCCCGACGCCACCAGCGACGTCTTCGACCCGATGAAGGCACAGCATATCCGCTGGAACGAATTATCGACCAGTGATCAGGCCGGCGCGATTTCCTTCTACAAGAAGCATTTCGGATGGACGCAGGAGGGCGGCATGCCGATGGGCGACATGGGCGAATATAAGTTCATCCAGGCGGACGGTGTCGGTATTGGCGCGATCATGCGCAAGGCGGCGGAGATGCCGGTGAGCCTGTGGGGGTATTACATCGGCGTAAGCGACATTGATGCGGCCGCAGCTGCCGTCGCGGAGAATGGCGGGCGCATTCTGTTCGGACCAGTTGAAATTCCCGGCGGGGAATTTTCCCTGAATGGCATCGACCCGCAGGGCGCGGCCTTCGGTCTGGTGGGCGCCAGAGGCGGATAGGCGGAACCTGCGTCACACGGATGCTGCACCAGCCGCTCGGATGATCGGAATCGCCGTCTGGCAGCAAGCCGATGGGCCGGATCCGGTGCCACTGGTTTGAATTACCGGCTGATCGGACAAGGAGAAATGGGTATGGCGGAACAACATTATTCCGGCGGATGCCAGTGCGGGGCGGTTCGATATGCAGCCGATGTCGACCTGGATCAGACGATTACCTGCAATTGTTCTCGGTGCAAGCCGATGGGATTCGTATTGACGATGATCCCGGCCGACAAATTCGACCTGCAGTCGGGTGCCGACGCGACAACGGAATATCTGTTCAACACCCACAACATCAAGCACCGTTTCTGCACCACGTGCGGCGTCCAAAGTTTCGCGACAGGCGAACAGAATGGGGCCGAGATGGTCGCGATCAATGTGAACACACTCGACGGGGTCGATGCTCGCGCGTTGAATTCTCAGATGTTTGACGGCGCCAGCCACTGAAACCTGTCACCCGGTAGCGTAACCAAGGAGAAGGAAGATGTCAGACAACAAACTCACCACCTGCCTGTGGTTCGACTATGGCGAGGCCCAGAAGGCGGCAGAATTTTACGCTAGCGTCTTCCCGGACAGCAAGGTCGGCAAAGGTCACAAGGCAGGGGCCGACTATCCGGGCGGCAAGGCCGAGGATGAAATTACGATCGACTTCACTGTACTTGGCCAGCCGTTCGTCGGCCTGAATGGGGGCCCCAATTTCAAAGCCAATGAGGCGGTGAGCTTCATGGTCCTGACCGAAGACCAGGCAGAAACCGACAAATATTGGAACGCCATCGTCGACAATGGCGGTCAGGAAAGCGAATGCGGCTGGTGCAAGGACAAATGGGGTTTCAGCTGGCAAATCACCCCGCGCGTCCTGTTGGAAGCGATGGACAATCCTGACCGTTCAGCCGCGCAGCGCGCGTTCGAGGCGATGATGACGATGAAGAAGATCGACGTTGCCACGATCGAGGCGGCAATCCGGGGAGAAACCCTCAATGCGTAAAATCGTCGGTTCGGTCTTCGTCTCGCTCGACGGGGTCATGCAGGCGCCCGGCGGGCCGAGCGAGGACCCGACCGGCGGGTTCGCCCATGGTGGCTGGCTGCCCCAATTCTTTGACGAGGAAGTCGGGGCCGCCATCGATGCAGTGTTCAAGGATGACTATGCATTGCTGCTGGGTCGCCGGACCTACGACATATTCGCGGCGTATTGGCCCTATGTCGGCGGGGAGGCGACCGGGATCGGCGAGATATTCGACAAGACCGGCAAAGATGAAGGCGAGGCCGCTGCGATCCAGATGGGCGAAGACTTCACCCGCGCCGACAAGTTCGTACTGACGCGCGGATCGCCCGACATGGGTTGGTCGAACACGCACAAGCTCGGTAGCATCGACGAGCTTGCCAAGGTCAAGGCGGGTGATGGCCCGCAGCTGCTGATCCAAGGCAGCAGCACGCTTTACCCGCAACTGCTGGCGGCAGGGCTGCTCGACCAGTTGACGGTGATGACTTTCCCGGTGGTGCTTGGCAGGGGCAAGCGACTGTTTGGCGAGGGAACCCCTGCGGAAGCACTGAAGCTGATTGACCACAAGGTCACGCGGTCCGGCGCGGTCATCGCCACTTATGAACCGGGCGGCAAGGTCGAGCATGGTTGGGCCGGGCCACAATCGACCAGCGCGCGCGAAACCGCGCGGCAGGCGGCGTTGGCGGAGGGCAGCTGGTGAGCCTAACCCTCTACGCGCATCCGTTCAGCAGTTTCTGCTGGAAGGTGCAGATCCCGCTCGACGCAGACGGCACGCCTTATGCGTATCGCAACGTCGACCCCGCTTTCCCCGGTGTGATGGAGGAAATGAAGGTATTGTGGCCGATCGGGAAATTTCCTGTGATGGTCGACGATGGCATTGTCGTCACCGAGACCAGCTGTATCATCGAACATCTGCAGGCAAACCATCCGGGTCCGAATGTGTGGATTCCGGACGGCGAATTGGGACGGCGGGTGCGGTTCCTTGATCGCTTCTTCGACCTTCATATTCAGGGCAATATGCAGCCGTCGGTCAACCACGCGCTGAGACCCGAAGGACAAGGGGATGCCTATGGCGCGGAGCAGGGATTGAAACGGCTCCGCACCGCCTATGACTGGCTGGAAACCAATCTGCCGGATGCCGAATGGGCGGCTGGTGACAGCTTCACGATGGCCGATTGCGCCGCCGCACCAGCGCTGTTCTACGCCGACTGGGTCGACGAGATTGGTGACGAGCGCCCGCGCCTGAAGGCCTATCGCACCCGCCTGCTGGGCCATCCGGCCGTGAGCAAGTCGGTGGAGGGCGCGCGGCCCTACCGCCCCTATTTCCCCTTGGGAGCGCCGGACCGGGATTGACGGCGCTATGTAATACTATATCATTGACGCTTCTTCGTTGGGGAGAGTGTTGATGCGTATCCTGCTTGCCGTTCCGTTGATTGCCCTGGCTGCCTGTGGGCAGCACGCGCCCGACCCGCGCGGGGTGGATCGCGACGAGACGCTGTTGACCGTTAGCGCCAGTGGTCGGGCCGAGACTCGGCCGGACGAGGCGACCTTCTCGCTGGGCGTGAACACCATCGCGGGATCGGCGGCGGAGGCCAGCCGCTTGAACAATGAGAAGATGCAGAAGGTGACGGCGGCGCTGACCGGCTTCGGGATCAAGCCGGATGATCTGCAGACGCGGAATTTGACGCTGAACCGGATCGATTACGGCAAGGACCGCGGGCGGTTCCAGGCCAACAACACCGTCACCGTGCGCCTGAAGGACCTGTCCAGGGCCAGCGATGCGGTGGTTGCCGCGACCGAGGCCGGGGCGAACCTGTTGTCCGGGCCACAGCTCCGTGTAGCCGATGCCGAGAAAGCGAGCATGTCGGCCTATGCCAACGCCTATAAGGCGGCGCGGCAGCGGGCCGACGCCTATGCCGAAGCGGCCGGCCTGAAGGTCAGCCGCGTATTGGCCATCCGCGATGGCGGGCAGGCCGGGGGCGAACCGATCCCGATGGAGCAATTGCGGACCTTGGATGTGCAGGCCGCGGTCCCGGTCCCTGTCGCCCCACCGCCGCCGTTCAATCCCGGCGTCAACACCAGCGTCGTCAATGTCCGGGTCGACTTTGCGCTGACCGACTAAGCGAGGGGCCGCCAGGTCAGGCGAAGGCGCGGGCGACCTTCAGCGTCTGCCACGCCTCGATGACCTGGGTGAGCCGCTTCTCATGACTCCGGTCGCCGCCGTTGCGGTCGGGGTGATACTCCCGAACAAGCGCCGAATAGCGTTTGCGTACGGCGTGAAGCTCGACATCGTCTTTCAAGCCAAGGGTCTGCAGTGCATGCCGTTCCTTGGCGGTGAAGCGATCAACCGCCCGTCGCCGCGCCTCCGGCCGATAGCGAGCGGAAATGGCATCCAGCGGGTCCTTGAAGTCGGACCAGGCGGGGCCGGGGTCGGACCCGTTCGAGGCGAACGCGCGCGTCGAGCGTTGCCAACCGGCGACCGGTGATTGCGCTTCGTAAATTTCTTCCGCGCTCATCCCTTCAAAGAAGTTGTAGGCGCTGTTGTGTTGACGAATATGGTCGAGGCAAAGCCAGCGGTAATGCCCCGGCCCGTCAAACGTGCCCGGCGTGATGGGCGCGCGAAATTCCCCCGCCTCCCCGCATCCGGGGACAGAGCAGGTTGCGGACGACCCTTCGACCCGTCCGTGCCATTTGCTCGCCTTTGTCGCCATGAGCCCTATATAGGCATGATGAGCTTAACCGCTACTGGCCCAGTGGCCACCGAAATGACGCGCCGCCTGACCGCCGCGCTGTCCCCCACCCATTTCGAGCTGATCAACGACAGCGAGAAGCATCGCGGCCACGCCGGTTACGACGGCAGCGGCGAAAGCCATTTCACGTTGATCATCGAAAGCCCGTTGTTCGCCGGTCAAAACCGGGTCCAGCGCCAGCGCACGATCTACGCCGCGCTGGGCGACCTGATGGTCGACAAGGTCCATGCGCTGAGTATCAAGGCGCGCGCGCCAGGGGAATAGCTTAGCCCTGGGCCGGCCCGCCGCGCCATTTAGGCAGGGGGCGGTCGCCAAGTGCCGTGTCGACGGCGGCACGGGCGAGGAGGCGCGTCGAATCGAGGACCGGGAGCGCGCTGTTGCCGTCATTCAGGATCAGCGGGATTTCCGTGCACACTAGCGCCACCGCGTCGCAACCGTCGGCCTTCAGCGCGTCGACGGCCGCTTGATAGAAGGCGATCGAGGCTGGAATGAAGTTGCCCATGCACAGCTCGTCCATGATGATCCGGTGAAGTTCGCGGCGCGTCGTCACGTCAGCTACCGCCCACCCGATCCCGCGACGACCAAGTGCTCGGGGATATACAGGACCCTCCATCGTCCAGTTGGTGCCGAGAATGCCGACCCTGGTGAATCCGCGACGAGCCGCCTCGTCGGCCACGACTTCGGCGATGTGGAGGCCGGGGATGGCAAGCGGTGGGCCGTCCTCTTCCAGCGCGATATGAGCGGTGTTGTCGGGCATGACGAAGAAGTCCGCGCCCGCCGCCGCCAGCCGATCGACGACCTCTGCCGTTCCGGCGCGAAGGGCGGCGTAGTTCTTCGCGTCCCAATCGTCTACCGTTTCCGCCATGCTGAGCCCGGCCATGGTGATCAACGGATGCTTATGTTCGCCCAGCCGCGCCATCGCGCCGTAGGCTACCTCGCGGTAGCAGAGGACCGCGCCTTCGAGGCTGTATTGCAGGATTCCGATATGTCGCATGGCTGGACTTTCGCGCGGCCAGCACCGAAGCTCAAGCCATGATCGAGTATCAGACCTTCGAATTGCCAACCGGCATCACCATGACAGTCGCGACGGCAGGGCCGGTTGATGCGCCGGCCGCCCTGTTTGTCCATGGCTTTCCGGAAAGCCACCGGACGTGGCGCGGGCTGGTGCCGCTTTTGTCGGACGAGGTTCGAATGATCATGCCCGACCTGCGCGGGTTCGGTGCAACCGACAAGCCACAGGATGTGACCAACTATGCAACCGACACGCTAATCGCCGATCTGTACGCGCTCGCCGATGCGGTGAAGATCGAGCGGTTCGCGCTAGTTGGTCACGACTGGGGCGGGGCAATCGCCTGGGCCGCGGCGATCAGGGGCGATCCCCGGATCGAACGACTGGCGATCATCAATTCGCCCCACCCCCTGCTGTTCCAGCGCAGCCTTATCGACGATCCGGCGCAGCGCGCGGCGAGCCAATATATGAACGCCTTTCGGAGTCCTGGGATGGAAGCCGGGATCGCGCGGATGGGGATGGAGACATTTTTCGACAAGAGCTTTTCCGGCCACGTCGATCTTGCATCAATCCCTAACGACGAGCGGCGGCGCTATATCGACAATTGGAGTCAGCCGGGCGCGCTAACCGCGATGCTCAACTGGTATCGGGCGAGCCAGATCGTCGTTCCAGCACTGGACGAAGATGCGGCAATGCCTGATTGGGTCGCTCGGGGGGTGCCAAAGTTGACCATCCCGGTTCGCATTATCTGGGGCCTTGAGGACAAGGCATTGCTGCCGATCCAACTGGAACGCATTGGAGAGGTTGGCACCGATATCGATGTGTTCCCGCTGTCCGGTGTCGGGCATTTCGCGCCGTGGCAGGCTCCGCAAGCCGTCGCGGCAGCCTTGAAACCATTCCTCACCGCTGGTTAGAAGGGCCAAGAAACAGGGAGTTTTCCGCCAATGGCCGACACTAGCAGGATGCTGACACGACCGCCCCACCACGGCCATCACGCCGCGGCGGACTTTTCGGAGCTGTTCTTCGACCTAGTCTATGTTTTTGCGGTCACGCAGCTGTCGCACTTCCTGCTTCATCATCATGACCTCATCGGCGTGTTGCAGGCGCTTGTCATGTTTCTGGCGGTCTGGTGGGCGTGGGTTTTCACCACTTGGGCGACAAATTGGCTGGACCCCACCAAAACCCCAAACCGCTTAATGTTGTTCAGCGTGATGCTGGTCAGCCTTGTGATGAGTTCGAGCATCCCCCGGGCGTTCGAGGACCGGGCCCTGTGGTTCGCGGGCGCTTATGTTGCCATTCAGGTCCTTCGAACCGTGTATCTGGTGATGGTTGCAAGGCGCGAGCGCCCCGAGCTGGCGACCGCAATGACACCTACTGGGATCGCCTTCGCGCTTAGCGGATGTTTGTGGATCGCTGGCGCATTTGCCGATCCAGAACGCCGTCTGTGGATCTGGGCGGTCGCGGTGATGATTGAATATGCCCTGCCAATCTTCCTCGCCAACAATAATCGCGAAGGGCGCAGTGACATGCGCGCCTTTCAGGTTACGGGCGCACATATGGCCGAGCGTTGCGGCCTGTTTATCATTATCGCGCTCGGTGAAGGCATAATCATCACCGGCGCGACCTTCACCGACCTGACGTGGGATGGGCCAACGGTTGCGGCCATGCTGATCGCGTTCACCGGAACCGTTGCGATGTGGTGGATATATTTCAATGTCGGCGCCGTGCGGGGATCGGCCCTGATCGCCGAACATGAAGAGAGCGGACGGGTGGCGCGCGATGCCTATACATACGCCCATGTGCCGATCGTTGCCGGCATCATCCTGACCGCAATGGCCGACGAAATGCTGCTTGCTCACCCGACCGGCCATCTCGACCCCGCGATGGGCATCGCAGCACTTGGAGGCTCGGCTTTGTTCCTAACCGGGACGATGGTGTTCAAACGGATCACCGGCGGCCTGCCGTGGTGGCCGTTGTCGCACATGGTCGGGACCGGCCTATTCGTCATTGCCGCCATATGGGTGTGGTTCGCTCACCCTGCGCCGCTAATTGTCGGTGGCCTGTCATTAGCTATTCTGTTGCTCGTTGCCATGTGGGAATGGGGTAGTTTCAACGGCGGATGGGTGGAACGCGGTGTCCCGCAACCGAAGCCCCTGCGTAGGCACGCTGAAAAGTTGATGGAGCGGCACGAACAGGCAAAGCGCGCCAAGAAGCCTGTTCCCCCCGGCGAGGATCACGGCTAAAGGCCCTCGCGCCATGACTCGCTCAATCTCCCGTTCCGCCGCCCGGCTCGCCGCCGTGCAGGCCCTTTATCAGCACGACATGGAAGGCACTGGCATCGCCAAGCTGATCCATGAATTCCACGACCATCGCCTTGGCGCGACGATCGAGGATGCGACCTATGCCGATGCGGAGCAGAGTTTTTTTGACGATCTGGTGTCGGGCACCTCGGCGCGCCTCTCAGAGATTGACGAACTCATCGCCGCCAATCTGGCCGATGGATGGACCCTGCCCCGCCTCGACAAGCCTATGAAGGCGATCCTGCGGGTTGGCGGTTATGAATTGCTGGCGCGGCGCGACGTGCCGCTGGCCACCGTCATCAGCGAATATGTTGACGTTGCCGACGCCTTTTACGACAAGCGCGAAAAGGGATTCGTCAACGGACTTCTCGACAGCATTGGCAAGGCGGCCCGCGCAGAATAAGCCCGTCTAAGGGTCGCGGCGGTCCAGAAAGGCCAGCGGGATGTCTACCCGCTGCGACCATGCCGTTTCGTTATGCTCGGCGCCCGCAAAGGTGCGAAATTCAAACGCCGGCTCGCGCGTCCATCCCATGCGATTGAGGGCCGGGATCAACGCGTCAGTATAAGGGGCATAGCTTCCGTCGTTCGTGCCGGTGCCATGATCGATATAAAGATGGTTGATCGCGGGGCGCATCTTCGATGTTGCGAGATATCGGGCGAAAACGTCGGCCGCCTGCCGCGCCCACATCGCATGATCAGCGCCCGGTTCTGACGAACTCGCCAATGCAACATGCATCGACACGCAGGCCGCCTGTCCGAATATTTTTGGATATTCGGCCATTGCATAAAATGCCATGAGACCGCCCATCGATGATCCCATCACCGCTGTGTCGTCGCGGCCTGGCAGGGTCCGGAAGACCCGGTCGACGCGAGGTTTCACCCGGTCCACCAGAAATTTAAGATAGTCGTCCGATGCAAATGGCCCTTTTGGGTCGCCGCTGTCCAGCATTTCAACACGACGGCGGAATTCGCCGCTCATCAGCGGCAGGAATTTTGCCGGAAACAGCGCATGATATCGCGCTTTGGGACTTTGAACGCCGACGACGATCCAGTCGCGCAGATCGTTCTGGGCGACCATTCGCGGAATCGCTTCATCCATCCCCCACTCCTGATTGAAGTTGGTAAGCGCCCTGTCGAACAGATTTTGCCCGTCGTGCATGTAGAGAACAGGGTAGCGTTTGCCCTTGACCGTGCCGTAGCCCGGCGGGGTCCACACCCACACCGTCATCTTGCCCGCCGCGCCGCCGTCCATGTCCGGCCATGCGACGACCTTTCCCGCGCTGACCGCCGGCATCATGTGCGAGGCGTCGGTCGCCATTGTTGTTGTTGGAATGCCTAACGCGAGCAACGTAGCGGTCATGAGGGCTTTCATCGGCAGTGCCTCTTTGGTCTATAGTACCGCCCATGTTCACCAGCACCACTGCCCAATAGCAATGAGCAATACCGAACTGGCCTTCATCGAACGCCTCCGCCGGATTGCCAACGACCCCGCCGCACGCGGCCTGAACGACGATGTGGCGGTGCTTGGCGACCTGGTGCTGACGCAGGACAGCATAGCAGAGGGCGTGCATTTCCTGCCCGATGACCCGCCGTCGTCGGTGGGGTGGAAGCTGGTCGCGGTCAATCTCAGCGATCTTGCGGCAAAGGGTGCCGCCCCCGTTGGCGCGCTGATGAGTGCGACCATCGGTGACAAGGAATGGGACGACGCGTTCCTGCTTGGCATATCGGCGGCATGCGAAACCTATGGCCTGGCGTTGCTCGGCGGAGATACGATCGCGCTACCCGACGGTGCGCCGCGCGTGTTCAGCCTGACCGCCATCGGCCGGACCGACCTTCCGATTCCGTCACGCGCGGGCGGGACGCCCGGTGATCGGCTTTGGATCATTGGAACGCTGGGCGACGCGGCGGCGGGTCTGGCGGCATTGACCAACGATCAGGAAGCGGAGGGCCCAATGGTCGAGGCCTATCGCCGCCCGATCCCTCAATTGGTCGCGGGCCGCGCGCTGGCGCCATATGCCCGCGCGATGATGGACGTTTCCGACGGACTGTTGATGGACCTTGGGCGGATGATACGGGCCAGTGACTGCGGCGCATCCATCGACCTCGAGGCGCTCCCCCTGTCCCGCGCGTTCATCGCCAATCATGGCGAGGACCGCGAGGCGCGGTTGTTTGCCGCGACCGGCGGCGACGATTATGCGCTGCTGTGCGCCTTTCCGCCGGATTTCGACCCGACAGTAAGAGTTTCTTTACCTTCCGGGACGATCCTTGTTCCCATCGGAACCCTGACGGACGGTAGCCAGCTGAAACTGGTTGATCGGTCAGGATCGGTGCCGATGCCGGAGCATTTGGGATATGAACATCGCTACCCTTAGCGCCCGTCAGTGGGTTATTGCGTTGCTGGGCCTCGTGTCGGGCATGACGACGGCGCTTCTCGTCCGCTAAAGGCGGCCACTGATGCGACGGCTGATGCAGCGGGTTGCCACCGGCCAAAAGCCCGTTACACCTTCCAATCGCACTTAATCGCCGTGACCGGTAAAGACCGGCGCGCCTTTCAGGGTCGAATGGGGGAAACCACCAGATGAATGCCGTAACTATTGCGATTGCCTGCGGCCTCGTAGCGCTGCTCTATGGCATCTTGACTAGCCAGCAGGTGCTCCGCGCCTCCGCCGGCAACCAGCGTATGCAGGAAGTGGCCGGCGCCATTCAGGAAGGCGCCTCCGCCTACCTGCGACGCCAATATACCACCATTGCTATTGTCGGCGTCATCGTGGCGTTGATCGTTTTTTACTTCCTGGGGCCAGTTTCGGCCGCTGGCTTCGTCCTCGGCGCGCTCCTGTCGGGTGCGACGGGCTTCGTCGGCATGAACATTTCGGTTCGTGCCAATGTCCGCACCGCCGAAGCCGCGAGCCAGGGGTTGCAGCAGGGCCTGACCATGGCGTTCCGCGCCGGTGCCGTGACCGGCATGCTGGTAGCTGGCCTGGCGTTGCTAGCGATTGCGGTCTTCTTCTGGTACCTCACCGGACCGGCAGGCCACGCACCGACCGACCGCATCGTCATTGACGGCCTGGTCGCTCTGGCGTTCGGGGCCTCGCTCATTTCTATCTTCGCGCGTTTGGGCGGCGGTATTTTCACCAAGGCTGCGGACGTTGGCGCCGATCTGGTCGGCAAGGTTGAAGCGGGCATTCCCGAAGACGATCCCCGCAACCCCGCCGTTATCGCCGATAACGTCGGCGACAATGTCGGTGACTGTGCCGGCATGGCCGCCGACCTGTTTGAAACCTATGTCGTCACCGTTGGTGCGACAATGGTTCTGACCGCGCTGCTGCTGAAGGGCATCAGCGTCCTTGCCGCAGGTCCGCTGATGAGCCTGCCGCTGCTCATTGGCGGCGTGTGCATCATCACCTCGATCATCGGCACCTATTTCGTCCGTCTGGGCAAGTCGACCAATGTGATGGGTGCGATGTACAAGGGCTTCCTTGCGTCTGCCCTGCTGTCGGTTCCGGCCATCTACCTCGCAATCAACTATGTCTTCCGCGGGCACATGGACCTTCCGATCAATGGCGATGCCTTTGCCGCCGTGTTTGCGGTGACAGACGGCGCGCAGGTCATTGGCGCCGAACGCGTCATCGGCGTGGTTGGCGGCTTTACCGGCATGGATCTATTCTATTGCTCGATGCTGGGCCTCGTCATCACCGGCCTCATCATCTGGATCACCGAATATTACACCGGTACCAATTATCGCCCGGTAAAATCGATCGCAAAGGCGTCGGAAACCGGCCACGGCACCAATGTCATCCAGGGGCTCGCCGTTTCGCTTGAATCCACCGCTTTGCCGACGCTGGTGATCGTGTCGGGCATCATCATCGCTTACCTGACCGCTGGCCTGATCGGCATTGCCTATGCCGCGACGTCGATGCTTGCGCTGGCGGGCATGGTTGTGGCGCTCGATGCCTATGGTCCCGTCACTGACAATGCCGGCGGCATCGCCGAAATGGCCGGGCTGGACGAAAGCGTCCGCAACAAGACGGACGCGCTGGACGCGGTTGGCAACACCACGAAGGCCGTGACCAAGGGCTATGCCATCGGTTCGGCGGGTCTTGCCGCGCTGGTCCTGTTCGCCGCTTACACCACCGACCTTCGCGAATTCTTCCCTGGGCTGAACGTCGATTTCAGCCTTGAGAATCCGTACGTGATCGTCGGCTTGCTCCTCGGCGCGCTGCTTCCATACCTGTTCGGTGCGCTTGGTATGACGGCCGTCGGCCGGGCAGCCGGTGACGTGGTGAAGGACGTGCGTGAACAGTTCCGCGACAATCCGGGCATCATGGACGGGTCATCGCGCCCCAATTATGCGCGCACGGTCGACCTGGTAACCCGGGCCGCAATCAAGGAAATGATCATCCCGTCACTGCTTCCGGTGCTTGCTCCGATCCTGGTCTATTTCGTGATCAGCTGGATCGCCGGTCCGGCGCAGGGATTTGCGGCACTCGGCGCACTACTGCTCGGCGTGATCGTCGGCGGGCTGTTCGTCGCCATTTCGATGACGTCGGGCGGCGGTGCCTGGGACAACGCCAAGAAATATGTCGAGGACGGCCACCATGGCGGCAAGGGCAGCGAAGCCCATAAGGCTGCCGTCACTGGTGACACCGTTGGCGACCCGTACAAGGATACGGCGGGCCCAGCGGTGAACCCGATGATCAAGATTACCAACATCGTCGCGCTGCTGTTGCTGGCGGCGCTGGCGGGACATGCCGCGATGTAAATCGCCGCAAAATGAGTCTATTGGCCCCCGTCGGACGTTGAGTTCGGCGGGGGTTATTTTTTACGAAAGCTGCGCTGATGAAAACCCACGCCATTGTTGTTGAACAACCGGGCGGACCGGAGGCGTTGTTGTGGCGCGAGGTGGAGGTTGGCGAGCCGGGCCCGGGGCAGGTGCGATTGGCCCAGAAAGCGGTCGGTCTGAACTTCATCGACATCTATCACCGCACCGGGTTCTACCCTCAGCCGCTGCCGTTCATTCCCGGATCGGAAGGCGCAGGCGTGGTCGATGCCGTCGGCCCCGATGTCACTGATTTCAAAATCGGTGACCGCGTCGCCTATGCCGGTGTCATCGGCGCCTATACCGAACAGCGACTGATCGACGCGGCGAAGCTGGTCCGTCTGCCCGGCGACATCGGGTTCGACACTGCCGCCGCCATGATGCTGAAGGGCATGACCGCGGACATGCTGCTCAATCGGGTGCGGGAGACGAAGGCGGGTGATATTATCCTGGTCCATGCGGCGGCTGGTGGAGTCGGCCTGATCCTCTGCCAATGGGCATCGGCAATGGGCGCGACGGTCATCGGTACCGTATCGACCGAGGCAAAGGCGGAACTGGCAGCGGCCAATGGCTGCGATTATCCGCTACTGAGCGGCTTTCAGGATTTCGTTGTCGAGGTCGACCGCATCACCGAGGGCCGAAAGCTTCCGGTGGTCTATGACTCGGTTGGCAAGGATACGTTCCTGCGCTCGCTCGATTGCCTCCGTCCGCGTGGATTGATGATCAGCTTTGGCCAATCATCGGGCCCGATTGACCCGTTTGTGCCGGGCATATTGGCGCAGAAAGGATCGCTGTACCTGACCCGCCCGACCATGATGACCTACACGTCGACGCCGAAAGAACTGGTGCAATCGGCCAGCGCGTTGTTCAACGCGGTTGAAAGCGGGAAGGTGACAATCGACATCGGCCAACGCTTTCCACTCGCCGACGCCGCCAACGCTCACCGGGCGCTGGAATCGCGCGGAACCGTGGGGTCGACGGTGCTGACCATCGCCGACTAAGCGGGTCCCTTCCCTTTCCGGCGCTTGCCCGCTAAAGGGCGGCGACCAATTTCAAAGACACGAAGGACCCGAATGGCCAAGGAAGAACTTCTCGAGATGCGCGGACGGGTGGTCGAACTGCTGCCCAATGCGATGTTCCGCGTCGAGCTGGAGAACGGCCACGAAATCCTCGGCCACACGGCCGGCAAGATGCGTAAGAACCGCATCCGTGTTCTCACCGGCGACGAAGTGCTGGTCGAGTTGACGCCCTATGACCTCACCAAGGGTCGCATCACCTATCGCTTTATGCCGGGCCGTGGTGGTCCTGGGCCCGCCGCCGCCTGATGAAGCTGATCCTGGCGTCGGCCAGTCCGCGCCGGATGGACCTTCTCGCCCGCATCGGCGTGACGCCGGACGCGGTGGACCCCGCCAATATCGATGAAAGCGTGCCGAGGGGCGAGCTGCCGAAAGCTCACGCCCTGCGGCTGGCGGAAGAGAAGGCGCAGGCGACGGCCGAGCGTCATCCCGGAGATCTGGTCCTGGCCGCCGACACCGTGGTCGCGGTGGGGCGCCGCATTCTGCCCAAGGTCGAAGATGAAACGACGCTGCGCCAATGCATGGCGTTGCTATCCGGCCGCCGCCATCGCGTGCTGACCGGCGTCGCGCTCATTCTACCCGACGGGACAATGCGCAGCAAAACTGTCGAAACAACCATTACTATAAAGCGGCTTAGTGACGAGGAAATCGACTATTACGCGGGTCATGGCGAATGGCGCGGCAAAGCCGGCGGCTACGCCCTGCAGGGCTATGGCGAGGTTTATGTGCGCCACATCGCGGGCAGCTATTCCAACGTCGTCGGCCTGCCACTGGCCGAAACGCGGCACCTGCTGAAAAGCGCAGGCTACGACCTTGCCTGAGTGGATCATCGAAGACGGCATCGGCGAGACGCGGGCGGCGCTGGTCGAAAATGACCAGATCGTTGAAGCGCGGGTCCGGCGAGAAGGCGTGACGCCCGCCGGAACCGTGGTTGATGCCAAATTGGTTGCAATCGCCCCGCGCGTGATGGTGGAAGCGGACGGCGAGCAATTCCTGCTTCCGCGCGGCGCATCCGGTGTGTCGGAAGGGCGCGGGTTGCGAATTGAAGTGACGCGCGAAGCATTGGGCGGTGCAGAGCCGTGGAAGCGCGGACTGGCACGGATGACCGACGAAGCGCCACGTGCTGCGCCGCCGTTGGCAGAGGGCCAGCCCGGCCGAATTGGCGGCTGGAATGACCTTTTAGACGAAGCGCGCACCGGCATCGTCCGGTTCGACGGCGGCGAGCTTCGCATTGAACCAACCGCGGCCATGACGATGATCGACATCGACGGCTGGCTGGTACCGGACAAGCTATCGCAAATGGGTGCCTGGGCGGCGGCCCGGGCAATCCGTCGCCTCGACCTTGGCGGACCGACCGGAATCGATTTCCCCACGCTCCGTGACAAGGCTGCGCGGACGCAGGCCGATTCGATTCTTCGCGACTATCTCGAGGCGCCGTTCGAAAAAACGGCGATCAACGGCTTCGGCTTTGCGCAGGTGGTACGGCCACGCACGCGTGCCAGTCTTGTTGATCTGGCTACTGACCGCGCTGCCTTCGAAGCGCGCGCGTTGCTGCGTCGGCTTGGCGGTGAAGTTGGCGCACGATCGATCGTTGCAAACCCCGCCGTGATTCGCGTCCTGAACGCGAATCCGGACTGGGTTGACCGGCTCGCTCGCCAGATTGGCGGGACGGTAGCCTTGCGAAGCGAGCCCGCGCTCGCCATGTCAGGCGGGTATGCCGAGTAAATCCAAAAAATGCCCCGTCTGCGACAAGCCGGAAGCGCCAGCCTTTGCGCCATTCTGTAGTCGCGGCTGCAAAGACCGCGATCTTCTGCAATGGTTGGGCGACGGCTATCGCATCCCCGGCCCTTCCGCAGATCCGCAGGGGCTGGACAGCGGCGAAAGCGACCGCTAGACGGCCCATCGCTTCGGGGGTGTCCTGCCCCATATGACAAGCGCGCCTGGGTAGCTCAGTTGGTAGAGCATGCGACTGAAAATCGCAGTGTCGGCGGTTCGATCCCGTCCCCAGGCACCATCTTTGCCCACAGTCAGTCCGGGGGACTGACGAGGACAAAGATCAAATGCGCGAAGTTCCCACCCTCGACGCCCACCACCTGACCCGCTAGCAGGGCCGCGATGCCCGTTCCGGTCGAATATCTCCTGTTTGCGGCGATGCTGGCCGGTGTCGCCATCTTTCACCGACAGGCCCTGTGGGTTGCGCTGGGCGGCCTTGCAGCAATCCTGATCTACGAAGGCCTGTTCAGCGCCTTCCCCACCGGTGAGGGCCTGGCCGCTCTTGGGCAACACGCCGCTCATGAATGGGTCACTATTGCGAATCTGATGCTTCTGCTGACCGGATTTGCGCTGCTCTCCAATCAGTTTGAACTGAGCAATATTTCCGACCATCTGCCCGACCATCTGCCCGACAATTGGACGGGCGGCCTTGTGCTGCTCGCCATCGTGCTGCTGCTGTCCGCCTTCCTGGACAATATTGCGGCGGCCGTCCTTGGCGGTGTGATGGCAAATCATGTCTATAAGGGGCGGGTCAGTATCGCCTTCCTCGCCGCGATTGTCGCGGCCGCCAATGCGGGCGGTACGGGAAGCGTCATTGGGGATACAACCACGACATTGATGTGGCTGCATGGCGTACCGCCTGGCGAAGTCCTGCCTGCCTACGTCGCGGCCGTTCCTGCCTTCCTGATCTTTGCGCCAATGGGCGCCTGGGCCCAACAAAAATATCAACCGATCCTGATCCATGATGAACCAGGCCACCCGTTGGAGTGGCGGCGAATCTGGATTGTTGCGGCGATCCTCGTCACCGCTGTTTCGGCCAATGTTCTGGCCAACCTGATGAGCCATGGCGACGAAACATTTCCGTGGCTGGGACTCGCGCTATGGGCAGCGATCCTTGCAACCAGCCTCATTGCCCGGCCTAATTGGGGCGTGGTCGGACCGGCGACCAAGGGCGCCATTTTCCTTTGCGCGCTGGTCGCGGCCGCATCCCTGATGCCATTGAACGAACTGCCCGACCCATCGCCGCGGTCGACATTCACTCTGGGCGTTTTATCTGCGGTCTTTGACAATATCCCGCTGACGGCGCTTGCATTGCGCCAGACCGGGGGCGACCTCGCACTTCTGGCCTATGCCGTCGGTTTTGGCGGATCGATGATATGGTTTGGCTCATCAGCCGGTGTCGCCATTACCAACCATTATCCTGAAGCCCGATCGCTGTGGCGGTGGCTGAAAGATGCCTGGTTCATTCCAGTCGCTTACGTCATCGGTTTCGTGGTGATGCTCACGGCGCTCGGTTGGCAGCCGAGTGATTATGTCCCCGGATAAGGGCCGAAATCCGCCGTTTAGGGTCGACGCGGTCCCCCTTGTACCCTACCCTCCGGCAATGCCTATCGATCGTCAAAAAATTCAGGCGCAGGAGCGCAATGCCGGCCTGTTGCTGATTGCCGCCGCGCTGATGGCGCTCGTTCTCGCCAATAGTGGTTGGAAAGACGCCTATGATGCTGTCCTCCACACCAAATTTGGCCCCGCCATGCCGAAGTTCGGCGTGATGGATACTGCGCATTGGGTGTCGGAGGCGCTGATGGCGATCTTCTTCCTGATGGTCGGTCTGGAGGTGAAGCGCGAATGGTATTGGGGGAAATTGGCAAATCCGGCTGACCGCCGTCTGCCAATCATCGCGGCAATCGGCGGCATGGCGTTCCCGGCCTTTGTGTACCTGGCGGTAGTAGGATGGAATCCGGCACATTCGCAGGGATGGGCAATCCCCGCAGCGACCGACATTGCGTTTGCGATCGGTGTGCTCGCGATTCTTGGCCGCCATGCGCCATCGTCGATCAAGCTGCTATTGGTGTCGATCGCCATTGTCGATGATATCGGCGCCGTTGCGATCATCGCCATTGCGTATACCGCCGACCTCAACGTCGCCGCATTCGGGATTGCGATCGGGATCATGGTCGGCATGGCGACGCTCAATATTCTCGGCGTGCGGCGTTTATGGCCATTCCTGCTTGCAGCGCCATTCCTATGGTATTTTGTGTTGGCCAGCGGCGTTCATGCGACCATCGCAGGGGTGATGACGGCGCTTACGATCCCGCTCGGCGAGACCGAGAAGGCGAGTCCCCTCAAGAAACTCGAAAACGCGATCCATCCATGGGTAATGTTCGGTATCGTCCCGCTATTCGGCTTTACCAGCGCGGGCGTCGTGTTGACGGGCGGCATTGGCGCCCTGGGACAGCCGGTTGCACTGGCGGTCCTGCTCGGCCTGTTTATCGGCAAGCAGATCGGCGTGTTCGCGACGATCTGGGCAGCGGTGAAGTCAGGCATAGCGGTGCTGCCGAGCGGCGCGCGCTGGCCGCAAATCTATGGCGCGGCCATCCTTACCGGGATTGGCTTCACCATGAGCCTGTTCATCGGCGCGCTGGCCTTCCCCGGCGATGCGGCGGCGATTGATGCAGCGAAGATTGGGACGCTGGCCGGGTCGTTGCTGTCGGCCATCACCGGATTTGCCGTGTTCCGGTTGCTGCCTGGCACGCAAAGTTCCGTCGAGGACGACGACGAATGCGACGAGATTTTTTCGGCAGACCACGGCACAGAACAGGAAGCCGCTTAGCACAAGGCTGCGCCGCTACCTTGCGCGCCTCCTCAAGACGACGAAGGCCCGGCCTCCATCTGGAAGCCGGGCCCTTCGAAATACTGGCGTCGTAGCGGTTACAGCTTGGCGGTCAGGTCGGGCACGATCTGGAACAGATCCCCGACAAGGCCGATGTCTGCGACTTGGAAGATCGGGGCTTCTTCATCCTTGTTGATGGCGATGATGGTCTTGGAATCCTTCATGCCCGCAAGGTGCTGGATCGCGCCGGAGATGCCGATGGCGATATAGACTTCGGGGGCAACGATCTTTCCGGTCTGGCCGACCTGATAGTCGTTGGGGGCATAGCCCGCATCGACCGCCGCACGGCTCGCGCCGACCGCGGCGCCGAGCTTGTCGGCGAGTGGGTCGAGCAGCGAATGGAACTGGTCCGACGAACCGAAGGCACGGCCACCCGAGACGATCACCTTGGCACTGGTCAGTTCCGGGCGTTCCGACTTCGACAGCTCGGCGCTGACGAAGCTCGACTTGCCCGAGGCGCTACCGCCGTCAACGGCTTCAACGCTGCCCGAGCCGCCCGATGCGGCGGCCTTGTCGAAGGCGGTGCCACGAACGGTGATGACCTTCTTGGCGTCCTTGGTCTTGACCGTCGCGATGGCGTTGCCGGCGTAGATCGGACGGGTAAACGTGTCTTCGCCCTCAACCGAGAGGATATCCGAAATCTGCATGACATCGAGCGCGGCGGCGACGCGCGGCGCGATGTTCTTGCCAAAGGTGGTGGCCGGGGCGAGGAAGGCGTCGTGGCTTTCCATCAGCGCGGCCGCGACCGGCGCGACGTCTTCGGCCAGCTGATGCTCCAGATGCGCCGCATCGGCAACGTGGACCGTACCGACACCCGCGATCTTCGCAGCAGCATCGGCAACGGCGCCAACGCCCTTGCCCGCGACCAGCAGGTGCACATCGCCAAGCTGCGAGGCAGCGGTAATGGTGGCGAGGGTCGCGTCCTTGATGGAGGCGCCGTCATGTTCGACGAGAACGAGCGTCTTCATGCTACGCAACTCCCATGTCTTTGAGTTTGGCGATCAGCTCGTCGACCGAGCCAACCTTGATACCCGCCGTGCGCTTGGCGGGTTCGACGACCTTCAGCGTTTCGAGGCGCGGGGCAACGTCGACGCCATAATCGCCGGGCGCCTTGGTCGCCAGCGGCTTCGACTTGGCCTTCATGATGTTGGGCAGCGAGGCATAGCGCGGTTCATTGAGGCGAAGGTCGGTGGTGACAATCGCGGGGGTCGCGAGCTTCACCGTTTCCAGACCGCCGTCGATTTCGCGGGTCACGTTGACGTCCGACCCGGCGACTTCGACCTTTGAGGCGAAGGTGCCTTGTGGCCAGCCGAGGAGCGCCGCCAGCATCTGACCAGTCTGGTTGCTGTCGTCATCAATCGCCTGTTTGCCGAGGATCACGAGACCCGGCTGTTCTTCATCAACCACACCCTTCAAGATCTTGGCGACAGCAAGCGGCTCGACATTTTCTTCGTCGGTCTGGACAAGGATGGCGCGGTCGGCGCCCATGGCCAGTGCGGTGCGCAGCGTTTCCTGCGCCTTGGCCGGGCCGATGGAGACGACGACGATCTCGGTCGCCGCGCCCTTTTCCTTGAGGCGGATCGCCTCTTCGACGGCGATTTCGTCGAACGGGTTCATCGACATTTTGACGTTGGCGAGGTCGACCCCGCTACCGTCCATCTTGACGCGCGGTTTGACGTTATAATCAATCACCCGCTTTACGGCGACGAGCAGTTTCATGGGTTCGCTCTCCTGAAAACTTACGCGACTTGTTTGACTTCAGCGACGATCTTGCGGGCGGCGTCGCCCAGGTCGTCGGCGGAGACAATCGGCAAGCCTGAATTGGCGAGGATTTCCTTGCCTTCCTTGACGTTGGTGCCTTCGAGGCGAACGACCAACGGCACGCTAAGTTGCACTTCGCGGGCCGCGGCGACGATGCCTTCGGCAATGATGTCGCAGCGCATGATGCCGCCGAAGATGTTGACGAGGATGCCCTTCACCGCCGGATCGCTCAAAATGATCTTGAACGCGGCCGTGACCTTTTCCTTGTTAGCGCCACCGCCAACGTCGAGGAAGTTGGCCGGGAAGGCGCCGTTGAGCTTGATGATGTCCATCGTCGCCATGGCAAGGCCAGCGCCGTTGACCATGCAGCCGATGTCGCCGTCGAGCTTGATGTAGGCGAGGTCGTACTTCGACGCTTCGATTTCCATCGGATCCTCTTCGGTCAGGTCGCGCAGTTCGGCCAGGTCCTTGTGGCGGAACATTGCGTTGCTGTCGAAGCCGACCTTGGCGTCCAAAACCATCAGCTTGCCGTCGCCGGTGATGGCGAGCGGATTGATTTCGATCTGGCTGGCGTCGGTGCCGACGAACGCGTCGTAGAGTTTCGCCGTGACGAACGCCGCCTGCTTGGCGAGGTCGCCCGACAGGCCGAGCGCGGCGGCCACTGCGCGGCCGTGGTGCGGCATCAGGCCAGTTGCCGGGTCGACGGTGATGGTGTGGATCTTTTCCGGCGTGTCATGGGCGACGGCTTCGATGTCCATGCCGCCTTCGGTCGACGCGACAATGGCGATACGGCCGGTTCCGCGATCTACCAGCAGGGCCAGGTAGAATTCCTTTTCAATGTCGACGCCATCGGTGATGTAGAGGCGCTGCACTTCCTTGCCGGCGTCGCCGGTCTGGATCGTGACGAGCGTCTTGCCGAGCATTTCCGCCGCATGATCGCGGACTTCGTCGATCGATTTGGCGAGGCGGACACCGCCCTTTGCATCAGGGCCGAGTTCCTTGAACTTGCCCTTGCCGCGGCCGCCGGCATGAATCTGCGCCTTGACCACCCACAGCGGGCCGGGAAGTTTGCCGGCGGCGGCAACCGCCTCATCAACGGTAAGCGCGGCATAGCCCGCGGGGACCGGCACGCCATACTTTGCGAGCAATTCCTTGGCCTGATATTCGTGGATGTTCATTGGGATGCGAGTCCTGCTGAATAGGAAAGAAGGAGTTGCGCGCCCTTAAGCATGACTCGGGCGTGATGCCAAGCTAGGCAAAGGTCGAAGTGACCGACTCTACCGTTCGAAAGATCCTCCACGTCGACATGGACGCTTTCTATGCGTCGGTGGAGCAGCGCGACGACCCTGCGTTGCGCGGAAAGCCGGTTGCGGTGGGCGGTGGCCACCGCGGGGTGGTTGCCGCCGCTAGTTATGAGGCGCGCAAATTTGGTATCCGATCAGCGATGCCGTCAGTCACCGCAAAGAGGCGCTGCCCCGACCTCATCTTCGTAAAGCCGCGATTTGATGTGTACCGGGCCGTGAGTCGTCAGATTCGCGCGATCTTTGCCGACTACACCGACCTGATCGAACCGTTGGCACTGGACGAGGCCTACCTCGACGTGACCGAAGATCGGAGAGCTTTGGGTAGCGCAAGGGCAATTGCCGAGGAAATTCGGGGGCGCATCCGGGCAGAAACCGGCCTCACCGCGTCGGCAGGCGTGAGTTACTGCAAATTCATTGCCAAATTGGCGAGTGACCAGAACAAGCCTGACGGCCTGTGCGTCATCCCGCCCGGCAAGGGCGCTGCATTTGTCGCGACCCTGCCCGTGAAACGGTTTCATGGCGTCGGTCCGGTGACGGCGGCCAAGATGGAACGATTGGGCATTTTCACCGGCGCCGATCTCGCCAGCTGGCCGATCGAACAGTTGGAGGCCCATTTCGGATCGTCCGGACGCTGGTATTGGCGAATCTCGCGCGGGATAGACGACCGCGAGGTTAAGCCGAATCGACCCTGGAAATCGGTCAGCGCGGAACGAACGTTCGATGTTGATTACCGCGCAGAAGAGGATTTGCGCCGCGAGGTGGTGCGGGTGGCGGGGTACGCATGGCAGCGGATCGAACGGTCAGAGGTTCAAGGGAGGACGGTGACGCTGAAGATCAAATTTGCGGATTTCACGCAGATTACCCGGTCCAAGAGCTTTGCGAGCCCCATCCCCCATTTCGAGGCATTTGAGGCAGCAGGACAGCTTCTGCTGGCACTTATTCTGCCGGTTCCAAAGGGCGTCCGGCTGCTGGGTCTGGGGCTGCATTCCATCGTGGAAACAGACGAATCGGCACCCATGCAGCTGGGACTCGAAATTTGATTCAATTTCTGCTATATAATTGAAACAAGGCCGTCGCTTCCCGCGGCGGTCGTTTCACACAGGAACAAAATCCACGATCTGGCATACCAAACCGGGGGTCGCTGTTGGGGGGCGATACGGGTCTCTTGGGTCATTGCCAAGTGGAAGTTTGCGAAAGGTGGCTCAATGGCAGCTAAAGCCCTTAGTTTCGATGTTGGCGATTATGTGGTGTACCCCAAGCATGGCGTCGGCCGCGTGGTCGAACTCCAGAGCACCGAGATCGCTGGTACCAGGCTCGACCTTTATGTCCTTCGTTTTGAGAAGGAAAAAATGACCCTTCGCGTTCCCGTCGCCAAGGCGGATTCGGTCGGCATGCGCAAGCTGTCGAGCGACAAGACGATGAAGGACGCATTGGAAACGCTGAAAGGCAAACCCAAGGTCAAGCGCACCATGTGGTCGCGCCGCGCCCAGGAATATGAAGCGAAGATCAATTCGGGCGACCTTACGTCGATCGCCGAAGTGACGCGCGACCTGTTCCGTCCGGACGATGCACCGGAGCAGAGCTATTCGGAACGTCAGATTTTCGAAGCCGCTTCGTCCCGCCTAGCCCGCGAATTGGCGGCGATGGAACAAACCGATGAAAAGGGCGCCCTGGCGAAGATCCTGGAGATCCTCAACAAGGCCGCGCTGATCCATCACAAATCGACCGAAGACGCCTAAGATAGGCGGCATCGGTCCAACGCAAGGGCGCC
Source organism: uncultured Sphingomonas sp. (assembly GCF_946478955.1). The sequence continues at coordinate 77,255 of NZ_CAMLDL010000006.1, forward strand.
CTTAACCGGGCGCCCTTTCTTTTTGTCGCATCCTGGTCGCCAAATTTTGGGTTGCCTGAATCGATACCGAGGTGTATTACTACTGCAATACGCTAAGGAGATTGAGATGCGCCGATTTGCCGTGATTCTTGCAACCGCCCTGTTGACCGGCGGATGCCACGTCGGAAGCGAAGCCAAGGACCGCGATGCCGGTGCGCAGACCAGCCGAACTTATCAGGTGGGAAGCTTCGACAAGGTCGAGACCGCTGGCGCATTCGACATCAAGATTGTCACCGGCAACACCGCCAGCGTCACCGCCACCGGCGGCACGAACCTGCTCGACGAGACCGAAGTCATTGTCGAAGATGGCGAACTGAAAATTCGGCCGAAGAAGCATAATGGCGTCCGCTGGAACTGGAGCGGCGCCAAGGCAGTATTCACGGTCACCACGCCTGCCCTGCGCAGTCTGACGCTGGCCGGCGCGGGTGATGCAGATATCGACAAGGTCGGGGGCGATTTTGAAGGGACGTTGGCGGGTGCTGGCAGCCTGCGCATGGCGTCAGTCGACGTTGGCAACCTGAAATTGAATATCGCGGGTTCTGGCGATGTCAGCGGCGCGGGCAAGGCCAGTAACATCGACCTCAGCATTGCCGGGTCGGGCAACGTTGATGCCGCGCAACTTACCGCCAAAACAGCCGATATTTCGATCGCCGGATCGGGTGACATCAAGGCCAATGTCAGCGACCAGGCCAAGGTGTCGATCATGGGCTCAGGCGATGTCGAGATCAGCGGCGGGGCCAAGTGCGACGTTTCGAAGTTCGGCGGCGGCGAGGTTCGCTGCAACTAACTCCCGCGTCGGGCGGCATTGACGCTTCGTTAACCATCAATCGGCGAGGATAGGCGGCATGAAACACAGCCTGCCCATCCTCGCTATTGCCGCCATTGCGAGCATTCCCACGCCTGGCCACAGCGCGGCGACCCGTAATTTCGGTATTACGGGATTTGATCGCGTGCGCATCGACGGGCCGTATGACGTGCGGCTGACCGTTGGCGTTCCGCCCTTTGCCCGCGCCGTCGGCGCCAAGTCGTCGGCGCTCGATTCCGTATCGATACGGGTGGAGGGACGAACGTTGGTAATCCGCAAGACCGAGGCATGGTCGAGCGGAGACGGCGATAACGGTCCAGCCATGATCGAACTGGGCACGCATGAATTGTCGGCGGCCTGGGTTAATGGTGCGGGCAGCGTCCAGATCAACAAGGTAAAATCCGCAACCTTCGATATCAGCGTTGTGGGGGCCGGTGCGGCGCGCGTAGATTCGGCCGAGGTTGACGAATTAAAGGCTACGCTTGCCGGGTCCGGTACCATCCGCATCGCCGGAAAGACCAACAAGCTGTTTACGACGGTGCGGGGCACGTCCAGCCTCGCAGGCGATGACATGGTCGCCAAAGAAGCGGTGATAGGGGCCGAGGGGCCATCATTGGTCCGACTGACCGTTACGGAATCAGCGAAAATCGATGCGGTTGGCCTGACGTCGGTTCAGCTTCAGGGCAGGCCCGGGTGCGTGGTTAAGTCGCAAGGCTCCGCCAGCGTCATCGGTTGCCGCTAGACGTCGGCACAATCCACAAACGAAGACGCATTCCGCCGGCGACCTGCTTGCCCTGCCATACAGGCATTGCGGGCCCATAAGCCCCAAGACGCCCCTCCGCTTCGCCGCCTTCATAGACCAGCCAGAGCTGTCCCGGCCCAATTGCCTGTGGCCGACCGGGGTAATCGCCGCGAACAACCGTTGGCAGCCCCGCGAGATATTGCACCGGCTCCGCCAACCAATAATCCTCCGCGATGACTGCAAGCCCAGGCGCGGTTGACAGCGCGGCCCTCACCGCGTGCGCGGCCGCCGCCTTCGGTTCGGGGATGCCGGTCTGGAACGCGGTGTGTGCATGTGCGGCGCCGCGCGCGAGCGGCCGGAAATAATAGTGCGCGGCGGCCAACAATAGCAGTGCCGCCACCGCCGATGTCAGCACAACGCCAATGCGCGGCCCAATCGCCGCCACGGTCACCACGGCAAACGTTACCGCAATCGGCGCGACGATGACGAAACCATAGCGTTCCATATGCGGCGTCAACGCCTGAATGCCGATCAGCAGGTTAAGCGCGACCAGCATGCCAAGGCAGCCGCCCACCGCACCAATCCAATTAGGCCATGAACCCCGGCGCCACCGAATGACGGCGAGGGCCAGCATGACGACCATCAATATGATCAGGGCAGCGGCAGCGAATGTCGCCGTCGGTCCCATTCCGTCTCCGGTCAGGAAGATAAATACAGTGTTGCCGGTCATCATGCCCGGCACGGCAGCAAGGAAATCGCCCCACTGGCCAATATCGGAGAGTGTCGTCACCAATGGGCGCGGCTGGGCCGTCATCGACCGGGATGCAAGCGCGAAGGCAATCAGCGGCACCGCTGCCAGCATCAGCCCATAGCGCAATGACGGCTGAACCGACCCGCGCCAGCCATTGCGCCCAATATTATCCCACGCAACCACGGCAAACAAGAACGGCACCGCAAATACGTTGGTGACATGCACAAACAGGCCGAAGCAGATGGTCAGCGCCGACAAAAGCAGCTTGTGACGAAGGCCAAGATAGCAGGCGAGAAGAACGATCAGGCCGCTGTAACCGGGGTCCCAACCGAAACGGGCATAGGCAATGTTGATCGGCACGCTGGCAATTAGCAGAGCCGCGGCCAGCCCCGCCGACCGGCCGCCAATCCGCCGACCGATCTGAAAGGCGAGCGCGATGGCGCCGAGCGAGGCAAGCACCGTGGGCACGCGCAGAAGCTCGATCGATGGCGGGAACAGCAGACGAAGGACGCTGACGGCATAGAATTGCCCCGGCCCGGCGACATTGCCATTGGGCGTGATCGGCGCGAAATTGCCCGTGGCAATCAGGCTGGATGCGGCATTGCCATACCACGCCTCATCACCATTAATGCCCGGCAGATGCCCTAACCCATAAATGCGCATGCCCAGCGCCACAGTCATGAGAATGGCGACGATCCATTCCGGACCAGTCCGCCAGCCGTGTCTTGATGTCTTAATTTCCCCCATCCGGCGCACCGTCGCAGCTTCCGCAGCACGCTTCAAGGGGAGCAATCAGACCAGCATCAATGCCGCCAATTTACCGTACAACCGCGGCGGGAGCGCGGCGACGCCGCTGGGATCACCATCGCCTGCGGGGGCATCCTTGTCTTCCAGATAGCGCCAGCCCTGATGCGCGCGCCTCGGTACCGGCGAAACCGCCACCAGCTGCTCGCGGCAGACAATGTCGATCCGGCCGTCGCTGCGATCCTCCAATCGCACAATCTCAAGCTTCGCGATGATGCGATGCTTGACGATCCAGTGAAGCGAGCCGCCAATCAGTTCGTCGGCGCGTTTAGGGCGCATCCGGGTGGGCACATGCACTTCGCCCGCCTGCGTCACCCGGCGGGCGATGCGGTTTTCCAGCGCCTCCAGGCTGGCGCAGCCCACGGCGACTTTGGTGAGATGAAGCGGCACTTGTCCCAAGTGGCGGGACCGACCGGGCATTTCAAGCAATCAGCTGCCGAGACCTGCCAGCGCGGCCAGGCCGAGGAAGCTGAAGAAGCCCATCACATCGGTTGCGGTCGTCACAAACACCGCCGACGAGACCGCCGGGTCGATCTTGAGCCGGTCGAGCGTGACTGGAACAAGGATGCCTGCAAGGCCCGCCGTCAGATTGTTGATTACCATTGATGCCGCAATCACCGCGCCAAGCGTCGGGTTGTGGAACAGAAGAAGGGTCCCTCCACCGATGATAGCACCCAGTGTCAAACCATTGGCGAGCGCAATCATGAACTCGCGCCCGATCATGCGGCGGGTATTGCTGCTCGTCAGCTGGTTTGTGGCGAGTGCGCGAACCGTGACCGCAAGCGTTTGCGTCCCGGCATTGCCCCCCATCCCCGACACAATCGGCATCAACACGGCAAGCAAAGCAAAACGCCCGATTTCACCCTGAAACAAGCCTACAACACTGGCCGCGAGCATGGCCGTGCCCAAATTGATGACCAGCCAGGTTAGGCGCGCCCGAACAGTAATGCCAAGCGGCTCATTAATGTCGCCGTCGCCCGCACCCGACAGCAGCAGGGCATCCTCACCCGCTTCTTCGGAAATGACGTGAACGATATCGTCGACCGTAATCATGCCGACAAGCCGCCCGCTGGGGTCGACGACTGCCGCCGAGATCAGCGCATATTTCTGAAACTTCAGCGCCACTTCTTCCTGGTCCATATCGACCGGGATTAGTGTCTGCTTGCGCATCATTACGTCGGTGATCGGCGTTGACCGGGGCGACCGTAGGATCATCGACAATTTGCAGGTGCCGACCGGATGATGCTGCGGATTGACGACGAAGATTTCCCAGAAATCGTCGGTCAGTTCTTCGCCCTTGCGCAGATAATCGATAACCTGGCCGACGTTCCAATGTTCGGGCACCGCGATCAGGTCGCGCTGCATCAGGCGCCCGGCGGTTTCCTCGGGATAGGTGAGCGCCTCTTCAACGGCGGCCCGATCGTCGGGCTCCATCGCGCGGAGAACGGCACGCTGCTCATCCTCCTCCAAATCCTCGATCATCGCGACGGCGTCGTCGGTGTCGAGTTGGGCCGCGAGATCTGCGACCTGCTGCGGCTCCATCTCGTCAATAACGTCTTCGCGAACGTGATCGTTAAGTTCGGCGTACACGTCCGCGTCGACGAAACCGGCAAGTGACTGGATCAGGTCGGCACGCTCATCCGCCGGCGCAAGCTCGATTAGGTCGGCGATGTCGGCCGGGTGCAAATCGGCCACCAGCGCCCGTGCCGCCTCGTCATCCCCGTCCGCAACGGCGTCGAGCACGTCACGAACGAAGGCAGGGCGCAGCCGGTCCTCTTCGTCCTTCACCTGATTTTCCGGGAAATGATCCAGAACCGGCTCATCCGGGTCATGCGGCGGGGTGGCGATGACGTCGCTGTCGCTCATGGCTATTCCCCTTGCCCGGTTGATTGGATTTGCGGTCGTGCGCCCTCCTATGACGAGCCGCCCACTGGCGCAAGGCGACATGCGCGCCTACATGGCAGCCAATATTTCCAAGGAGACAAGAACCATGGCCGATCCGAAGACCCTCACGCTCAACCTGTCGACCGGCGGCGATGTCGTCATCAAGCTGCGTCCGGACCTTGCCCCGGGCCATGTCGAGCGGATTACGCAGCTGGCCAAGGACGGATTTTATGATGGCGTCGTGTTCCATCGCGTCATCCCGGGCTTCATGGCGCAGGGTGGCGATCCGACCGGTACCGGGATGGGCGGGTCCAAGCTGCCCGACCTGAAGGCGGAATTCAGCAACGAACCGCATGTTCGCGGTGTGGCATCCATGGCCCGCGCGCAGAATCCCGACAGCGCCAACAGCCAGTTCTTCATTGTCTTCGACGACGCCCGCTTCCTCGACGGCCAATATACGGTGTGGGGCGAAGTCGAGAGCGGCATGGAATATGTCGATGCCCTGCCGACCGGTGAGCCGGTTCGCGATCCGGGCAAGATCGTCAAGGCGACCATCGCCTAAATGGCATCGCCCGTCACGGTCATCACCGGCGCATCGGCCGGCCTCGGCGTCGACTTCGCGCGCCAGCTGTCGGCCAAAAGCCAGCGGCTGGTGCTCGTCGCACGGCGCGGGGACCGGCTGGAGGCGTTGGCCAAGGAATTGGGTAACGCCCGGCCGGTCGAACTTGACCTCAGCGTCGAGGGCGCCGCGGACCGGTTGATGGCCGACATCGCCGCGCATGGCGAGACGGTCGATACGCTGATCAATAATGCCGGATTTGGTCAGACGGGGCGCTTTGCCGATCAAGACGGCAAGCGCATGCGGCAGATGATTGACCTCAACTGCGGAGTGCTGACCGAGCTTTGCCATGCAGTGATCCCCGACATGAAAGCGGCAGGCAAAGGCGCGATCCTGAATGTGGCATCAACCGCCGCGTTTCAGCCTGGCCCCGGTATGGCCGTCTATTTCGCAACCAAGGCCTATGTCCTGTCGTTCAGCGAAGCGCTGCATGAGGAGCTGAAGGCCGACAATATCACCGTCTCGACGCTTTGCCCCGGCCCGACAGCTACCGAGTTTGGCGAAGTTGCCGGGTTCGGCGGCCATCCGATCGTTGATAATCTGACGGCAGGCTCTGCCTCGGTGGTCACTGCCGGAATCGACGGACTCGATGCCGGAAAGACCGTGGTGATCCCCGGACTCGTCAATAAATTGGGCGCACAAGGCCACCGTTTCCTACCCAGATCCATCCTCCGCAAGATCGCCGGCACCATAAAATTATAAGTGGTTTCAAACCAGTAGCGATTTGAATACCTATTCATGCTGCAACTGCGAATTCGCACTTGCGAAATTCATTGTGCAGTGCGATAACAATGACGCCTTTCGAGGCATCCTCTCCTGAATCCTTCCGGCCGGGCGGCGACGCCCGGCCTCTTTTTTTCTGGATTGTCCGTCCCCAAATTGAACAACTAATGCCCCGGCGCCGTTTCTGCGGTGCCGTCTGGGGCCAGTTCAATTCAGGTACAAGAGGATATGAAAAGCCTATGGCGGACATCGACACGATGATTGGGCGCGTGCAGGTCGCCAACCTGCCCCCGGCGGATAGTGGACGCGGCTTTGCGCGGATGCCAGCCAAGCTGATGAAGGAGCTGGGCTTGGGCGAAGGCGATGTCATCGAAATCATCGGCAAGCGCACCACCGCGTCGCGGGTCATCCAGCATTATGGCGAGGACGAGGGACTGGACATCATCCGCCTCGACGGCCTGCAGCGGTCCAACGCGGGCGTAGGCTCCGGCGACTTTGTCGAAGTGAAGAAGGCCGAATCCAAGGCCGCCACCCGGGTCGTCTTCGCACCAGCGCAGAACAATGTGCGGTTGCAGGGATCGGCAGAGGCGCTGAAGCGCAGCTTCGAAGGCCGCCCCTTCACCGAGGGCGATACGGTCGCGACCGCCGGACATCAGCGGGTCAATGCTGACATGCCGGAGCATATCCGCCAGCTGATCAATGCCCCGGCCTTTGCGCTGCAGGAAATTCGCCTGCAGGTGATGTCGACGACGCCCCGGGGGATCGTTCATATCGACGAGAATACGCAGGTCGAGCTGCTTCCCGAGTTTAGTGAAAAGGCAGGCGAGCGCCGCGCCGATGTCACCTATGATGATCTGGGCGGGATGAAGGGCACGATCGACGCACTGCGCGAGATGGTCGAACTTCCGCTTCGCCACCCCGAACTATTCCAGCGCCTGGGCGTCGATCCGCCCAAGGGCGTGTTGCTGCATGGGCCGCCAGGCACCGGCAAGACCATGCTTGCGCGTGCGGTTGCCAATGAGAGCGATGCCCGCTTCTTCTCCATCGCCGGACCGGAGATCATGGGCGCAGCGTATGGCGAATCCGAAAAGAAGCTGCGCGAGTTGTGGGAAGAAGCAACCAAGTCGGCGCCATCGATCATCTTCATCGACGAGATTGATTCGATCGCGCCTAAGCGCGGTCAGGTGTCGGGCGAGGCCGAAAAGCGGCTTGTTGCCCAGCTGTTGACGCTGATGGACGGAGTCGAACCGCGCACCAATCTGGTTGTGATTGCCGCCACCAACCGGCCCGAAGCGATTGACGAGGCACTGCGCCGTCCCGGCCGGTTCGACCGCGAGATCGTGGTCGGCGTCCCGGATCAGGCGGGACGCCGCGAAATCCTGGGCATTCATACCCGCGGCATGCCGCTGGCTGATGATGTCGACCTCGATGCGCTGGCGCGGCGGACCTATGGCTTTGTCGGTGCCGATCTTGCCGCGCTAATGCGCGAGGCCGCGCTCGAAACCGTGCGGCGGATCATGCCGAAGCTGAACCTTAGCGAAGACACGATCCCGACCGAGGTGCTCGACACGCTGTCAGTAACGCAGGCCGATATCGACAATGCCCAGAAGCGGGTTCAACCGAGCGCCATGCGTGAGGTGATGGTCGAAGTGCCGAACCTTAGCTGGGACGACATTGGCGGCCTCGACGAGGCGCGCGACAAGCTGCGCGAAGGCGTCGAGCTGCCGCTGAAGCATCCTGATGCGTTCAAGCGGCTGGGCATCCGACCGGCCAAGGGTTTCCTGCTTTATGGCCCGCCTGGGACCGGCAAGACCCTGCTCGCCAAGGCGGCCGCGAAGGAATCGGAAGCGAACTTCATTGCCACCAAGTCAAGCGACCTACTTTCCAAATGGTATGGCGAAAGCGAGCAGCAGATTGCCCGCCTGTTCGCCCGCGCTCGACAGGTCGCGCCTACGGTGATCTTCATCGATGAGCTCGACAGTCTGGTTCCCGCACGCGGCGGCGGCCTTGGCGAGCCGCAGGTGACGGAGCGGGTGGTCAACACCATCCTCGCCGAAATGGACGGGCTGGAAGAGCTTAACAACGTCGTCCTGATCGGTGCGACCAATCGGCCCAACCTGATCGACCCGGCGCTGCTGCGGCCGGGCCGGTTCGACGAGCTGGTCTATGTCGGGCCGCCCGATACAGCGGGCCGTCGGCGTATCCTGGCGATCCACACCAAAAAGATGCCGCTGGCGACCGACGTTGACCTGGAGTCGCTGGCGCAACGGACGGAACGCTTTACAGGCGCGGACCTTGAGGATCTTGTCCGCCGTGCCGGCCTGACCGCACTTCGCCGCGATCTGGAGGGCGGCAAGGTAACCATGGCCGACTTTGAAAAGGCGCTGTCGGAAACGCGTGCATCAGTCACCGAGGATATGCTGTCCGACTATGCCAAGATTCAGGACACGCTGAAGGCCGACGCGGTGCGTCCGGTCGGCGGGATCGGCTTTGTCCTACCCGGCATGCTGCAGCCGAAGGAAGGCGGCAAATCCTAAGGATATGGGGTCGTCGTCAGACGGCGTCGGCCCCATATTACCAACCCGACCAACAAGGCAGCGCACAGCGCAAACGGCCAGTTCGGATTGATAGCATATAGGCCCATGCCGATGCCCGGCGCAGCGACATAGCTGATGCCGTTGGCAGCGGTGACAACACCGGCGACGCCGCCCTGATCCGACAGCGGAACCGCAAGGCTGGCCCCGCCAGTAAAGCCCGGCCGAACAAAGCCAAAGCCCAGACTGGCCAGCCCAAAGCCCAGCACCAGGCCATATAGGTTCGCGGCAAGCATCGTCACCACCATTCCCAGTGCCGCGATGAGGGCACCGGATAATATCAGCCGCTTTGGCGAGAGATTGAGCCGCGGGATCAGTCCCCATTGCGCCGCCAGCGTCGCACCGGCGCCCGCCATCATGACAATGGCAATCGATTGTTCCGACCCATGCGGCGACAGCCCAAGCCGGTCGATGGTGAAAAAGCCGATGCAGCTTAACGTCGCGGCCTGGGCATGGCCTGATGCGACACCGGCTAATATCCAATTGCGAATTCGCGGATCGCGCCAGGTAATGGCGTGCCCGCGCGGACGGGTCGCGGCAATGACACTGGCCCCGGTGGTGGCGCTCGCCAGCGACGGATAGCTCATTGCCGCGCCATGGCCCGGGCGCGGGCCGTGCCGCGGCTTGGTATCGTCGGGCAGGCCGCGCGCGATGGCAATGAAGACAATCAGGCCAATGAGCGCGAAGGCGAAGAGTGGTCCAGCAAGTGTTACGCCTGGTACAACGAATAAGGGCGCCATTGCCGGGCCAATGATAGTGCCGAGGCCAAAGCTGCTGGACAATGCGGACAGGGCCGCCACCCGGGAGCCTCGACGGGTCTTAGATGCCAGATAGGCCTGCGTCGCCGACGGCGTCGCACAGCCCAGCGTTCCATAGACGGCGCGGAACAGGCCAAAGAGGAGAAAGGTAACGGTACCGCTAATGACATGTTTGAGGCCGCCGAGTAGCACCAAACCGCACAAAGTCATCGAAACGAAGAAGCCTGCGACCCCCATCAAGGCCAGCCGCTTGCGGCCGTGTACGTCACTTTTGCGGGCCCAATAAGGCGCGAACAACACCCATAGAACCGCCGACCAGGTGTAGCTGACCGTGACCCAGAAATCGGAGGTGCCGATTTCGCGTCCAATGGCAGGCATCACCGACTGAAGCGCCGTGTTTCCGGCGGCCGCAACCAGCATCGCCGCATAGAGCAGCATAAAGTGAGTCCCGCTAAGCGCGGTACCGCCAACTGTCCGGCGTCGGGGCGAAAACGGCATGTCCTACGCATTAGGCGCGACGGAACGAAGTGGATAGTCGCCTGTTGGACTTGCCAAGTGCGCAACCATTTGCGAACGCCTACGCCCTAGATTTCCATATCGGAGCAATTTTCTTGAACGCGACCCGTGCCAACCAGATGAAGGGCCAGCGCCACCAGAGTGTGCGTCCCGGCCGAGGCCGCAAGCATCCCCGTTGGCAATTCCTGCGCGGATTCATCAAACACCCGGTGATGGTCGGATCGATCATCCCGTCATCGAAAATTCTGATTGAGAAAATGCTGAAGCCGGTTGACTGGTCGGCGACCAAGCTGTTCGTCGAATATGGCCCGGGCGTGGGCACTATCACGCGGCCGATCCTGGAAAAGCTTGGTCCTAATGCCAAGCTGATCGTGATCGACACCAATCCGGATTTCATCGATTACCTCAACGATGACATCAACGACGACCGCTTTATCGCGGTCAACGGTTCGGCAGCAGACGTAGAAAAGATCATTGCGGACCATGGCTTTGACCATGCCGATTACATCATTTCCGGCCTGCCTTTTTCTACGCTGCCAGCCGGTGTGGGCGACGAAATTGCCGCAGCAACCGGCCGTGCCATCCGTGATGGCGGCGCATTCCTAGTCTATCAATTCAGCCCCAAGGTGCGCGATTTTATCGAACCGCATTTCGAGAAGATCGATCGCGGATTTGAATGGATCAACGTGCCGCCCGCAACGCTGTTCTGGGCCTATCGCGACCGCAAGGGTAGCTGAGCCCTATTCCAGCCCGACGTTGAACCGACGGCTGACAGTGTAATCCACCGTCGTCACCAGCCAGTGCGCAACCCAGCGTTTGATGGCGATCAGCCAATTTGTGCGCGCCCGGTGCAGGTCGGGCGTGATCCGCACGCTGTCGGCAATTTCATGGTCAACAAAGGCTCGCATCTGGTCCGCAAACCCCTTGTCCTCGATCCGCAGCATCATCTCCAGATTGATGTAGAGGCTGCGGAAGTCGAAGTTGGATGAACCGATGAAGGTTATGTCATCGACGATATAGAGTTTCGTGTGCAGCTTGGCGGGTTGATACTCATACACTTCAACACCCCGGCGAAGCAGTCGACTATAGAGATAGCGGGCGGCGGCAATCGTCGTTTGGTTGTCTGACCGTGCCGCATTGACGATGCGTGCCGTGCCGCGCCCTGCCACCCGGTAAATCCGGCGGAGCATTGCCCAGGACGGAGAGAAATAGGCGACCACCGCGTCAAATCGGCTGGCGCCTTCCAATGCCTGCGCGAGCGCGGCAGGAAACGGGTTACGGCGGCGCATCGGGCCGCTGAATCGCCAGACAATCAGGCCATCACCATTGCTGTGACGATGAATGATCCGGCGAAGGTCGCGAAAGCGATTCGTCTTTTGTTTGGTCCATTTGTCGATGTCGTCGAAATAGCGCGCGAGAGCGGCGGCGGCGGGACCATCCACTCGCAGCCAAAGGTCGCGCCAGCGATCGTCGCTGTCGTCTTCAAGATATTGGAGATTGACGTTGGCGCCGCCCACCAACGCCACCTGCTCATCGGCGATAGCTAATTTCTGATGATTGCGGATCAGGTAGCGGCGGCCATAGCTGGGGTGGAAGATGGTGAAATTGCCGCCCGTTGCCTCAAGCTCACCGAAAAACTCGCTGCGAATGCCGACGGAACCAAAACCATCAACCAGTACCTGTATGGAGACCCCGCGCGCCGCAGCTCTGACCAGTGCATCGCGCACCTCTTCTCCCGCCTCATCTTCGGTGAACATATAGTAGAGGAGACGAAGACTGTCCGCCGCGCCGTCAATCAGGTCGACCAGCGTGGTGCGGCGGCGTGCGCCGTCCGGGATCAGGGCAAGACTATTGCCGTCGATGGTGGCCGTTATTTCCGCCACGCTTCCCGCTTCCCTTTTCACCTTCGCCGCCATTCCACCTCCGAAATTCAATTTGGCCAGCACCGACGGTTCGCGCAAGCCCGTGCCGATTTCATTGACTCTTGAAGGGCCTGTCCCTATCTGGCTGACTTCATTTCATTCCATTCAAGTTATTCGGAGCGACAAATGGCGCGCGTTACCGTCGAAGATTGTGTCGACAAGGTTTCCAACCGGTTCGATCTGGTATTGCTGGCCGCACAGCGTGCGCGTCAGATTTCGGGCGGTGCCGACCTCACCATCGATCGCGACCGTGACAAGAATCCCGTCGTCGCCCTGCGCGAAATTGCCGAGCAGACGGTCAAGCCGAAGCATCTGGAAGAAGCGGTCGTTTCGGGGCTGCAGCGCGTTCGCATCGATGAAGATGATGAAACGGATGAATTGGCCTCGCTGAGCGAGTCGGCCGAGGCCCTGCGTCTCACCGCCGCTGCCCCGCCGCGTCCGACCCCGTCGGGGGGCGACTACGAGTAAGTCGCCACGGCGCGAGCGATACGCGATAATGTTTGAAAAGGGCGGCTTCACGGCCGCCCTTTTTTGCAATTCGGCCCTAGTTGCCGGGATGCTTGACGCTGGCGCCGCTATTCTTGTCGACCCACATCAGCTCCTGAAGGCTGAGTTCGCGTCCGTCCGCCGCCTGAATGCAGATGCTTCGGATAGGCCGGCCGTCGCGCTGGTCCGCAAGAAAGATATCCTGCTCCCCATGCCCCCAAGCCTCGCTCCATTGGCGAAGAGCCAGCACAACCGGAAGCAATGCCTCTCCCTTGGCCGTTAGCGAATAGGTGACCTTGCGGCGATCATCTGGATCCGGCTGCCGAGCGAGGATGCCGCCTTCGACCAGTTTGCCTAGGCGATTGGACAGGATGTTGCGGGCGATCCCCAATCCCGCCTGGAATTGTTCGAAATGCAGCAGCCCGTTGAACGCGCCCCGAAGGATCAGGAACGCCCATTTTTCCCCGATCAGTTCGACGGCAGGGGGAATCGGGCAGCGCAACGCCGCCTCACGAAACGATTCAATATCGGAAACTTCGCCGACTGGTCGACTCAACGCTTTACCTCTCCCGTCATGATGATTGGCACATGCCGAATCAAAATAACAGTTGCGTGATGAAACGGAAATAGTTTATCCAGTTTCTCTCTAAAACTTACTTTTCGAGGCCCGCAATGTCCCGATTCGCCCTGTTTGCCGCCGTCGCGCTCATTGCGACCCCCGCTTTTTCGGCCAACTACACTGCGAAGCCCGTCGCGCCAGCCGACGGCAAGATCATTGGTCGCGACATCAGCTGGGCTTGCGGTCCTACGGCCTGCACCGGCTCCACCGAAGCCAGTCGCCCCGTGGTCCTGTGTCAGGATCTCGCCAAGCGCACAGGAGCCATTGGCAGCTTCACAATTAACGGCCGCGACATGGGCGCCGACGAGCTGGCTAAGTGCAACAAATCGGCGAAAGGCGGCACCCCGGCCGCGCTTGCGACCGCCAACTGACACTCCCGATCGCGTCATGTTTTGCGCGATCACTGGCTGGGCCGGCTCTTTATAGAGGCCGGCCCTTTTTTCGCGCTTGCGAAATGGGGGTCTCCCGCCCCATCTTAAGGCGGTGCTGAGGCAATATGAACTTGTCGAACGGGTGCGGGCCTATGATCCCGATGCCGATGAGGCGTTGATCAACCGCGCCTATGTCTTTTCCATGAAAGCCCATGGCGCGCAGGTGCGGGCATCGGGCGACCCCTATTTCAGTCATCCTATCGAAGTTGCCGGGATTCTCACGGACCTGAAGCTGGACGACGAAACAATCGTCACCGCAATCCTGCACGACACGATTGAAGACACGGTGGCAACGCCGGAACAGATTGAAAAGCTGTTCGGCCCATCCGTCGCGCGGCTGGTAGACGGCGTGACCAAGCTGTCGAAGATTGAAGCGCAATCGGAAAGCGAACGCGCAGCGGAGAATCTGCGCAAATTCCTTCTGGCTTTGTCCGATGATATCCGCGTGCTGCTAGTGAAGCTGGCCGACCGCCTCCACAATATGCGGACGCTTCACCATATCAAGAATCCTGACAAGCGCCGCCGTATCGCCAAAGAGACCATGGACATATATGCGCCGCTGGCGGAGCGGATCGGCATGTATGAAATCATGCAGGAGATGCAGGAGCTGGCGTTCAAACAGCTGGAACCCGACGCCTACGCCTCCATCACTCGCCGTTTGAAGCAGCTGCATGATGCTGGCGGCGATCTCGTCAACCGGATCGGGCTTGGCCTCCAGTTATACCTGTCCGATCACGGGCTGGAGGCGGAGGTGACGGGCCGCGAAAAACACCCCTATTCCATCTGGAAGAAGATGGCCGAACGCCACATCAGCTTTGAACAATTGTCCGACGTGATGGCGTTTCGCGTGATCGTCGACGACGTTGACGATTGTTACCGCGCGCTCGGCCTTATCCACCAACGCTGGCCGATGGTGCCGGGCCGCTACAAAGATTATATTTCAACCCCAAAACGCAATGGATATCGCTCCCTCCACACCACCGTCATCCATGACAGCAAATCGCGTATCGAGATCCAGATCCGTGACCGACAGATGCATGAACAGGCAGAACGCGGGCTAGCCGCCCACTGGGCCTATAAGGAACGCAAGCCTGCCGACGATGTAAAGGTGCCGTGGATCAGCGATCTTGTCGAAATCCTGGACCATGCGGAAAGCCCGGAGGAACTGCTCGAGCATACGCGGATGGCGATGTATCAGGACCGTATCTTCGCGTTCACGCCGAAAGGCGAGCTGATCCAGCTCCCCAAGGGCGCCACGCCGATCGATTTTGCCTATGCAGTTCACACCGATCTGGGCGATCAGACCGTTGGCGCGAAGGTCAACGGCCGGGTGGTGCCGTTGCGCACAATCCTCGACAATGGCGATCAGGTCGAAATTCTGGCCAGTGAGGCCCAACATCCCCAGCCTAGCTGGCTGCGGTTTGTCGTTACGGGTAAGGCGCGGTCGGGAATTCGTCGCTTTGTCCGTCACAAAGAACGCGACGAGACGATCGAGCTGGGCAAGAAAATCTATGAAGAGATTGTCGAGCGACTGCCCGCAGCCGTCGCACCGGACGCGCTGAAGCGCGCACTGAAAACGCTTAAGACCGACGATAAAGACGCGCTGATGATCAAGATCGCGCGCCGCCAGGTCAGCGATGTCGAACTGATGGAGGCATTGATGCCGGGATCGGCCGGCGGTGATGTCGCGCCTCGCCCACTGGGTCAACGCACCGCGATTTCCATTCGCGGCCTGACACCCGGGGTTGCCTATGATCTGGCCCAATGTTGCCATCCGATTCCGGGCGACCGAATCGTCGGCCTACGGCGCGAGGATGAAAGCATTGAGGTCCATGTCATCGGTTGTGAAAAGCTGGCGACCGGGGTGGATGCAGACTGGCTCGACCTTGCGTGGGGCGATGGGTCGGACGGCGGCACCGCGCGCCTGACGATCATCCTGCGGGACGTTGCCGGCGCCCTGGGCGAGATGGCCAGCATATTGGGCGCAAAAGGGGCCAACATCGTCAATCTGGTGCTCGCCCACCGCGACGGCAGCTTCCATACCTTCAACGTCGATGTGGAAGTGCATGACCTGGCCCACCTCCATAGCTTGGTCGCGGCATTGCGCGCTGCGGACGGCGTGAGCCAGGTCGAGCGTATTTAGCCTGCCGCGACCTTCGCCGGTGCCGAACGCAGCGCGTCCGCACCGCCGGAGGCCAGCACCGCCAGCGTCACCAAGTCCGATGTCGATGCCGTCATTGGCGCAATCTGCACCGGCAACGTCATGCCTAGCAGATAGGGCCCAAGGACGTTTTCGCCGCCCAATGCTCGCAACAATTTAGCGGACAGATTGGCCGATTGCAGGCCCGGCATGACCAGAATATTGGCCGGTCCGGTGAGGCGACTGAAGGGATAGAATTTGCGCTGCGCCTCGTGATTCAGCGCGACATCCGGACCCATCTCGCCTTCATATTCGAAATCGGTTTCCATGGTGTCGAGCACCCTGACCGCGTCCCGGATTTCGCCGATGTGGCGGCCAACCGGATTGCCGAACGTGGTGTAGGATACGAAGGCGACGCGCGGTTCCTGCCCCATGCGGCGCGCGAAGGACGCTGCACGAATCGCGATCGCCGCCAGTTGCTCGGCCGTCGGTCGTTCGGTGACGGCGGTATCGGTGATCATCACGGTGCGCCCGCGAGACGCGATGATATTGATCCCGAACGGTGTGTGCTGCGGATCTTCATCGTCGATGACCCAGCGAACCTGCCGCAACGACTGGCTAAACGGGCGGGTCGTGCCAGTGATCATCGCGTCGCCTTCGCCCATGGCCAACATGGCGGCCGCAAAGGTATTGCGATCCTGGTTGACCATCCGTTCGATTTCCCGGCGTAGCATCCCGTGCCGCTGATGCTTGGCGTAGAGAAAATCGACGGCGCGGCTCACCAGCGGCGAGTTGCGGCTGTTCAAAACCTCAAAGCTCTTCGGGTCGTCGACGCCCAATTCCGCCAGCTTGGCATAAACATCCTCGCGCCCCACCAACACCGGCGTGCCATATCCGCCCTGCTTGAACGCGATGGCCGCGCGCAGGACATTTTCCTCCTCGCCTTCGGCAAACAAGACGCGCTTCGGATTGGCGCGGGCCGAATCATAGGCCATGTTCAGAACCGACGATGTCGGGTTGAGGCGGGCCCGAAGCTGCGCCTTATATGCGTCCATGTCGGTGATCGGCCGCTGGGCGACGCCCGTATCGATCGCCGCCTGCGCCACGGCCGACGGTACAATTTCGATCAGGCGCGGATCAAATGGGGCCGGAATAATATAGTCTGGCCCGAAATGATGGGTGATGCCGCCATAGGCCGCGGCAACCTCCTCCGGCACGGGCTCACGCGCCAGCGCCGCAAGCGCTTCGGCGGCCGCAATCTTCATTTCCTCATTAATGCCGGTCGCCCGTACGTCGAGCGCCCCGCGGAAAATGAACGGGAAGCCGAGAACATTGTTGACCTGGTTCGGGTAGTCGGACCGGCCAGTCGCCACGATGGCATCGGGCCGGGCGGCCTTTGCCTCCGGCGGCGTGATTTCGGGATCGGGGTTGGCCATCGCGAAAATGATCGGCTGCGGCGCCATATCGACGACCATTTCGGGTTTCAGCGCCCCCGCGGCGCTCAGGCCGAGGAAGACGTCCGCGCCTTTCAGCGCCTCGGCCAGCGTGCGGGCCTTGGTAGGCACGGCGTGGGCCGATTTGAATTGGTCCATGTCTTCACGGCCGGGATAGAGCGGGCCCTTGCGGTCGCACATGATGACATTGTTGTTGGGCACGCCCATCGCCTTGATCAGTTCGGTGCAGGCGATTGCCGCTGCGCCGGCGCCGTTCACGACGACATGAATGTCCTTGAATTCACGGCCGGTCAGGTAGCAGGCGTTGATCAGGCCGGCGGCCGTAATGATTGCGGTCCCGTGCTGATCGTCATGGAACACCGGGATGTTCATCTTTTCCTTGAGCGCCTGCTCAATGATGAAACAATCCGGCGCAGCGATATCTTCCAGGTTGATGCCGCCAAAACTGGGGCCCATCAACGACACCGCATCAATGAATTTCTGGGCATCGGTCGTATCGAGTTCGAGATCGATCGAATCAACATCGGCGAAGCGTTTGAAGAGAACTGCTTTGCCTTCCATTACCGGCTTTGATGCCAGCGCGCCAAGATTGCCAAGGCCCAGGATCGCGGTCCCGTTGGAGATAACGGCGACCAGATTACCCTTCGCCGTCAGATCATACGCAAGGCCGGGATCTTCCGCGATGGCTTCCACCGGGACGGCGACGCCTGGCGAATAGGCCAGGCTGAGGTCACGTTGTGTCGCCATCGGTTTGGACGCGACAATTTCAATCTTTCCCGGCCGCCCGTTTGAGTGAAAGTCCAATGCTTCCTGGCGGGTGAATTTGACGTTGCTCTCGCTCATCATATCTCCTGTTCGCCCGAGGCTTTAAGACGAGGAGGCGCAAGAGTCACCCTCGCGCAAACCGCACATTATCGCTAGCAAGGCACCAATGGCCCGAAGCGACGACAATAGCCCGAAGCAGACACCGATGATGGTGCAGTACCATCGCCTCAAAGCAGAGGCGGAGGACGCGCTTCTTTTCTATCGCATGGGCGATTTTTTTGAGTTGTTTTTTGACGACGCGAAGGTCGCCGCTGCCTGCCTCGACATTGCGCTGACGAAACGCGGATCGGATGGCGGGACCGATGTCCCAATGTGCGGCGTTCCAGCCCACGCCGCCGAATCCTATCTGGCGCGGCTCATTCGGGCCGGTCATCGGGTTGCCATTGCCGAGCAGACGGAAAGCCCCGCCGAAGCGCGCAAAGCCCGGGGATCAAAGGCTCTGGTAGAACGCGCCATCGTGCGGTTGGTCACGCCAGGAACCCTGACCGAAGAGACGCTGCTTGAATCGGGACGCCCCAACTGGTTGGCGGCGGTCGCGCGGGCGGGCGAGGAATGGGCCATTGCGGCCGCGGATATTTCGACCGGCCGCTTTGAACTGGTCGCCTGCGGTCCCGGCGAGCTCAAGGCCGAGCTTGCCCGCCTGTCACCAGCGGAAATAATTGCCGACGTCCCTGTGCAGGGACTGGATGCAAGCGCGGGCAAAGGCGGCTTTGACAGTATTGGCGGCGAACGCCTGCTCAAGGAACGGTTCGGCGTCGCCTCTCTGGACGGTTTTGGCGCGCCGGACCGGGCGGAGCTTGCCGCAGCGGGCGGCCTGCTGACCTATTTACAGGCGACGCAGAAAGACGCGGCCGCGTTCCTCGCTGCGCCACGTCGGATTGCGCGGGCGCGCCATATGGCCATCGACCCCGCAACTCGTGATAGCCTGGAAATTGTCCGGACGCAGACCGGGGGCCACAGCGGCAGTCTGCTCGCCTGTATAGATCGCTGCGTGACCGCACCGGGACGCCGCCTGATTTCGGCGGACCTCAGTGCGCCCTTGACGGACGTTCGGGCGATCGGCTCGCGACTGGCGCTGGTGCAATGGTTCCATGAGGATCCCATTAACCGCATCCGCGTGCGCGAGGCATTAAAGGCGATGCCCGACGTCGGCCGCGCGCTCGGGCGGCTGGTGGCAGGGCGCGGCAGTCCGCGCGACCTCGCCCAGCTGCGCGATGGCCTGGCCGCGGCGGCGGCGCTGCGCGATGATTTGGACAGGGAAGCGGATGCACCGGACCTGCTACGCTCGCTCCTGCCCGACATGGGCGGCCACGCGGAGCTAACCGACCTACTCCATATCGCGCTGATTGCATCGCCGCCGCTTGATACCGCCAAGGGCGGCTATATCGCCGAAGGCTATGATGCCGCGCTTGATGCCCTGCGGGTGGCCAGTCAGGATGGGCGCCGCGCAATCGCTGGTCTGGAGGCGCGCTACCGCGAGGCAACCGGTGTTCCCACCCTGAAAATCCGCCATAATGCGGTATTGGGCTATCACATTGAAGTGAGCGCAAAGGCGGCCGACCGGCTGATGATGCCCGATAGCGGCTTCACCCATCGCCAGACGCTGGCCGGGGTTGTGCGTTTCAATTCGCCGGACCTCCATGCCGAGGCTGCCAAGGTGGTTGAAGCAGGCGGTCACGCGCTGGCCGCCGAGACCGCCCATTTCGAAGAGTTGACGGCCAGGGCCGTTGCCGCCGCCCCGCGCATCATTCGCACCGCTGACGCGATCGCGCGGATTGACGTTTCCGCCGGTCACGCGGAGCGCGCCAGCGAAGGCGGCTGGTGCCTGCCTGAGATAATCGACGAACCATCATTGGACCTGCGGGGGTGCCGCCATCCGGTGGTCGAAGAGGCGCTGGCGAAGGGCGGCGAACGCTTCGTCGCCAATGATTGCGCGATGTCGCCGCGGGATCGGTTATGGCTAATCACCGGCCCGAACATGGGCGGCAAGTCCACGTTCCTGCGCCAGGCTGCGATTGCGGCCCTGCTGGCACAGTCCGGCAGTTACGTCCCCGCCACATATGCCAGAATTGGGATAGTTGACCGGCTATTCAGCAGGGTTGGCGCCGCCGACAATCTGGCGCGAGGCCGATCCACATTCATGGTGGAGATGGTAGAAACTGCTGCGATCCTGGCCCAGGCGACGCCGCAAAGCCTGGTGATTCTCGACGAGATTGGTCGGGGCACGTCAACCTACGACGGGCTGGCCATCGCCTGGGCGGTGGTTGAGGCGATGCACGATACGGTGCGGTCGCGGACCCTGTTCGCAACCCACTATCACGAGCTGACGCGGCTTGCGGACCGCCTGGAGGCCCTGTCCCTGCACCATGTTCGCGCCCGCGAGTGGAAAGGCGAACTTGTGCTGCTGCACGAGGTCGCGGATGGCCCCGCCGATCGCAGCTATGGCATCGCGGTTGCGAAATTGGCGGGGTTGCCGCCACTGGTTCTTGCCCGCGCCAAGTCGGTCCTGGCCAAGCTGGAAGCGGGCCGCGACGCGACCGGCGGAATTGCCGCAGGCCTGGATGATCTACCCTTGTTTGCCGCGCAATCGATGGAGACCCCCGACATCGATCCGGTTGCCGAGGCGCTGGCGATCATCGACCCGGACGCGCTCAGCCCGCGTGAGGCCCTCGATGCGCTTTATGCGCTCAAGCGTCTGGCCTCGAGCGGCTGATGCGCCAGCCGCCGCGCTACGACCTGATTGAGGATCGGCGGGCGATCATCGACCGCCGGGCGATTGCCGAACAGATCGCGGGCCTGCCCGACAAAGATCTGCAGAAGGCGGCAACACAGATTTTACGCGGCGCCCTGACGGCCGGTTATGATGAGATTGCCCAGCGCCTGAGCGTTCAGCCGGGACGCGGACGCGTGATTGCCGCAAGCTATAGCTTCCTGAACGATCAGATCGTTCGGTTAGCCCATGATCTCGTCGTGGAGCGATTATACCCTGTCGGCATTCCATCGGCCGGCGAACGCCTTGCCATCGTCGGCCTTGGCGGAACCGGCCGCGGGGAGATGGCGCGGTACAGCGACCTCGACCTGATGTTCCTTATTGGCGACCACCGCGCCCCTTGGTGCGAGCAGGTGAGCGAGGCCCTGCTATACTTGCTTTGGGATTTGAAGTTTAAGGTCGGTCATTCGGTCCGCACGCCAGACGAGGTGATCGCCGCCGCAAAGGCCGACATGACCATCCGAACCTCGCTGATCGAGGCGCGGTGGATTTGGGGCGATGAAGCGCTGGCCGATCACACCAAAGCCCGGTTCAAGCGCGACATCATCGAGGGGACCGCACGCGAATTTGTCGCTGCAAAGCTGGCCGAGCGGGATCGGCGTCACGAACGCATGGGCGACAGCCGATATGTCGTGGAACCCAATGTGAAGGACGGCAAGGGCGGGCTCCGCGATCTCCACACGCTCTATTGGATCGGCAAATATGCATATGGGGTCGATCACCCGTCGCAGCTGGTCGATCGCGGATTGCTGACTCCGACCGAATTTTATCGGTTTGAGCGTGCCGAGCGGTTTTTCTGGTCTGTCCGCTGTCACCTGCATCTCGCCGCCGGACGCGCGGAGGAGCGATTAGGCTTTGACTTCCAGCGGCAGCTTGCCGAAGCGATGCGCTATGCCGACCGGCCCGGCAAAAGCGCGGTCGAGCGTTTCATGCAATTCTATTTCCTCAACGCCAAGGCGGTCGGCGACCTCACGGGTGTGTTTCTTGCCCAATTGGACGAGCAGATGGGTGATAAGGGACGACGCTTTGCCTTGCCCACGCTTCGTCGCCGTCCCAAAAGACTGCACGGTTTCGTACAGGATCGCGGGCGCATATCCGTTCCAAATGATCATTGGTTCAGGGACGACCCCGCTCGCCTGATCCAGATGTTCGAAATCGCCGCCCACGAGCGGCTGGAAATTCACCCGTCCGCAATGCGCGCCGCCGCCCACGAAGCGCGGCTGGTGGAACGGGTCCGTGATGATGCGCGGGCCAACAGCTATTTCCTCGATACACTAACCGCCAAAGACCGCCCGGACACAGCCCTGCGCTGGATGAATGAGGCCGGCGTTTTCGGCCGCTTCATTCCGGATTTCGGCCGCGTGGTCGCGCAGATGCAGTTCGACATGTATCATCATTACACCGTAGATGAGCATAGCATTCAGGCGATCGGCCTGCTGTCGCGGATAGAGCGCGGCGAATTGGCCGATGACCACCCACTATCCACCGCCCTCTTCAAGCAGATTGCGTCGCGCAGGGTGCTTTATGTTGCCGTGCTGCTTCACGACATCGCCAAGGGGCGCGGCGGCGACCACAGTGAGCTTGGCGCAGAGGTCGCGAAGGAGCTTTGCCCTCGCCTGGGGCTCGACGCTGCCGAAACAGAAACCGTGGCTTGGCTGGTCCGGCACCATTTACTGATGAGCCACACGGCCTTCAGACGCGATCTGGCCGATCCGAAAACGATCGAGGATTTCGTTAAGCAGGTTCAAAGCCCCGAACGACTGCGGCTTCTTTTGATGCTGACCGTCGTCGACATTCGCGCGGTCGGGCCCGGCACCTGGAGCGAGTGGAAGCGACTGCTTCTACGGTCCTTGTTCGATGCGGCAGAAGAGCGACTTCGGCTCGGCCACAAGCAGCGCGGTCGCGATGACCGGGTGAGGGAGCGCCAGAACGCGCTCGCTAGCGAGCTAAACTGGACCGGGGCGCTGTTCCGGGCCCATGCCAAGCGCCTTCGCGACAGCTATTGGTTGGCCGAGCCGCTGGAATGGCAGCGTGACAATGCCCTGCAGGTAGCCAAGTCCGAGGCGACGATTGGTGAGCCGACATCGGTGAAGGTTGTTCCTGATCCGGAATCGGGAACGACGCGAGTCACCATATTCACCGCCGACCGACCCGGCTTGTTCTACCGAATTGTCGCGGCTCTCAGCGGTGCCGGCGCGTCGATCGTAGATGCACGAGTCCACACCACGCGTGACGGGATGGCGCTCGACAATCTGCTAATCAGTGACGGCCGAGGCAAAGGTTATACCGACACCCGATCACGGCAACGGTTGGCAAAAGCGGTCGAGGCGGCGCTGCTTCTTGCCGACATAGATGAAATTCCCACGCCGGTTCCGGCCACCGGGCAAAAAGCTGACATTTTCGAGGTAGCGCCGCGGGTTCTGGTGAATGAGAAGGCGTCGTCACGGACCACCGTGGTGGAGGTTAACGCCCATGATCGGCCCGGCCTTCTCGCCCGGCTCGCTGCCGCTATTCACGCAGAAGGTTTGAAGCTCCATTCCGCACATATTGCCACCTATGGCGAGCGCGCGGTCGACGTCTTTTATTTGAGCGACGATCAAGACCATAAGGTGTCGCCAGACAAGGCCGATGCGCTTCGTCGCCGCCTGCTTGACGCCATTAGCGATTGACCCCGCAAGTTCGAACAAAGGAAAAGGGCCCCGCGATATCGCGAGGCCCCTCCCCCTTTTAACCTTTGAGCTTTGGCTTAGCCGCGTTCCGGGGCCGGTTCGGGCGGTGGTGGCGGCGGGGGCGGCGGCGGCGGCGGACAAGCGTCCGTCGCCAGAATTACCGACCCGTCGGCGCAGGTCTGCGTCGCCGGCGGCGGGGGCGGCGGCGGCGTGACCACCGGCGGCGCCGGTTCCGCCTTGCGCGGCGCGAACTTGGCACGCAGCGTCAGGCCATAGGTCCTGGGCTCGCCAAGGAACGCAGAGTAGAGCGAGGTTGAAACCGGGTAGAAGCCAGCTTCGACGCCGCGGGTCGATCCCGAACCCTGAAGCGGCGTGTTGTAGGCAACCTGATAGAAGTTCTTGTTGAACAGGTTCTGCGCCCAAGCCTCGATCGCCCAGCGGTCTTCGGCACCGCGCAGACCGATGCGGGCGTTGAACACGGTGAACGCCTTTTGGATCTTTTCCAGATCGAGGTTTGAGCCAGTGTTGAACCGGCTCATGCGGCGCGCGTCGATATAGACGAGGCCATGGATGCCGCCACTACCGATCGGCGGAGTCCAGCCGAGCGAGCTCGTGACCGACAATTTGGACGAATTCGACATCTGCCGACCCGGAAGCTGGAACAGCTGGTTCGAAATCGGATCGCCGTCGGCGGTTACCAGATTGTTGGCGTAACGCGTCCGGGCATAGGTAGCGCCAAGGTTGAACGTCACGTTCCGCAGCGGACGGGAGAAGAGTTCAAACTCAACGCCGGTCGACTTCACACCATGTTTGATCTTGCCGTCGGTGCAGGCACCGGTGGTCGGATCATTGTCCGTATCCTGGCCGTTGAGACTTTGGCTGCAGCTTGAGATATTGGCGACTTCGAACGAAATGCCGTTGAACGTGTTAAGTTGGAACGCGTCGAACAGCTGACGGAACACTGCCACGTTCACGTCGATCCCGCGGCCGTTATACTTCACGCCCGCTTCGAACGCATCGTTGATTTCTGGCTCGAACTTCAGATCGTCGAGATCGGCCGACCCCAACACCGCGCCGTTGCGCGAGGAACCATTACGCGGAAGCGAGTTGCGATCCAGGTTGTAGCCACCTGCCTTATAACCGCGCGAATAACCGATGTAGGTCAGCAGCTGATCCGTCGGCTTCCAGCTGAGGACCACGGTTCCCGACAGTTTGCCTTCGGTCTTGCTGGATGTGTCGCTCCAGTTTCCGCCAGGGACGCTGGGAATGACGCACGGCAGCTGCTGTAGCGCGTTGAGCGCCGGCACGCCCGAGAACAGCGCGCAGAGCGTGTTGTTGTCGGTCAGTGTCGCCTTCAGTTTCTTGCGTTCACGGGTGTAGCGGGCACCGACGGTCAGGTTCAGGCCCGGCGTGATTTCGAAAATGTTGTGCGTGAACAATGCCCAGTTACGACTGGACTGATGGAACACGTCATTCTGCGCTACGCCGGTGAAGGTGCGCGGTCCGGCACCGCTTACCAGCGAGACGTTGGTGAAGCCGCTGTTGACGAACGGGGCGGCGCCGAAGTTGACCGGCACGAACCCATCGGCAGGAAGGCGGGCGAATGCGCTGAGAACCTGGATCTGCGACGCGAGCGCGGTTTGGAGCGGGACATTGCCCGCCGCGCCGACATATTGCGCTTCCAGGCCGCTACGCACGGCACCGGCAATGGCGGTGTTGAAACAAGTGCCGCCCGTCGGCGCAACAATCGAATCAGGAACCAAGGGCGATGCGGCAAAGTTCGCGGCAACCAGGCAGTTGGCATAGCGCGACATGTCGGCGCCATAGGCAAGATTATCGCGGACCCGCAGCTTTTCGTTAGCGAAATAGCCGCCGACGAGCCAATCGAGCTTGTCGCCAAAAGCCTTGCCCTGAAGGCGCAGTTCCTGGGTAAAGGTTTTGAACCGGTTGGCCGAATTGCCGTCATCATCGCGATAGATGATGTCGAGATTGTTGAAGTCGGCATCCTGACCGCGCACATAATTATTGTAGCGGTAGGCTGTGATCGAGGTCAGTTCGGCACCGCCCAGATCATAAACCAGCTCGCCGGAAATACCGTAATCTTTCACCCGCGACGCATAGTTACGCCCTGGCGTGATCGCGACATCGCGGTCGAACGTGTCGTCGAGAATTTGCGCACCAAGACCGCGCTCAATGGCGGCAATCGACGACGGGCCATAGGTATAGCCACCCGAACCGTCGGTAATGGCATCATGGGTCGGCAGATAGGCACCGGCGCAGCATTCCTCATTGCGCTTCGAATAGTCGGCAACGACGCGGAAGCTGAGGTCGCTTGACGGTTGGAACAGCAATTGGCCGCGGAGCAGCCAGCGGTCGCGATCGTTTACGTCGCGCCCGGAAATTACGTCATGCATGAAGCCATCGCGCTTCATCCACACACCGTCTAGGCGGGCCGCAACCGTGTCGCTAATCGGACCGGTGAGCGACAATTGACCGCGGCGCAGATTGTAATTGCCAACAGTCGCTTCGCCGGAAATTTCCGTATTGAATTTCGGCTTCGCAGTGATGACGGACACCAGGCCAGCCGATGCGTTGCGGCCGAACAGCGTCCCCTGCGGCCCGCGCAATACTTCGATCCGGTCAACCGGACCCAGTTCGGTCAGGCCGACGCCGATACGGCTGCGATAAACGCCGTCGATGAAGACCGCGACGGAGCTTTCAAGGCCGGGGTTGTCGCCAACCGTACCCACGCCGCGAATGCGGGCGCCGCCAGCACCGGCTTCGGACGAGGTCGATGACACCAGCAGCGACGGCGAAACCTGGGTCAGGGCGCGAATGTCATTGGCGCCGGTGTTCTTGAGCGAGTCGGCGGTCACTGCTGACACGGCCAGCGGAACGTCCGAAAGCGCCTCGTTGCGGCGCGTTGCCGTGACGACGATGTCACCCGTGTCGGGTTCTGCCGTAGTAGCCGTCGCCTGATTGTCGACCGCCGCCCCTTCAGAGGTCGCGCCATCGGTCGGCTGAGCCGCCGCACCATCGGTATCGGTTTGCTGGGCAAATGCCGGCGTAGAAAGAGCAACGAGGCCGGCCGAAAGCAGCCAGAACGACTTGCGCATGAACACACTCCCCTGTGTAGGTTTCTTATTATTGCCCATAGAATTAAATCAGGCCGGGATTTGAAGGAAGCGTGACGCACACCTTGTCAGTCAAAACCGGAGTCCATGCGGCCAAAATGTCACATGCGGCGACGCAACATAAAAAAGGCGCGGCTTCCGTAGGGGAAGCACGCGCCTTTTTTGAACCAACGAGGTTCGCGATTTATTTGGGCGCAATCACCATCAGCATCTGACGGCCTTCCATGCGCGGATGTTGCTCAACCTTGGCCACTTCGGCTGTCTCTTCGGCAACACGCTGCAGCACAGCCATGCCAAGCTGGTTGTGCGCCATTTCACGGCCCCGGAAGCGAAGGGTCAGCTTCACCTTGTCGCCCTCTTCCAGAAATTCGAAGACCTTCTTCATTTTGACGTTGAAGTCATGGTCATCGATGTTCGGACGCATTTTGATCTCTTTGATCTCCTGCGTCTTCTGGCGCTTGCGCTGCTCGTTGGCCTTTTTCTGCGCTTCATATTTGTAGCGGCCAATATCGAGGAATTTGGCGACGGGCGGATCTGCGCCCGGGCTGATTTCAACCAGGTCGAGTCCGACTTCCTGTGCCTGCTCAAAGGCTTCACGCGTATACATTACGCCCAGATTTTCGCCATTTTCGTCGATCACCCGGACCTTCTGTGCCTGGATGAACTGATTATAGCGGGGGCCGGTCATTTGCGGCGGCGCCATCGAGCGGCGCGGGTAGGGCGGTGGTATAGCTGCGTCTCCTTTGTGCGTTGTTTCGGGCGCGACTTAAATCCTTCGCCCTCTAAAAGAAAGAGCGAGCAGGCCATCCCGTTCCATTTTCACCGCACAATGTGGCGCCATGGTGTCATTTTGGGAGCGGCCAAAGCTTGTCGACTGGCCGTTCAAGGACCTGCGCCGCGCTACGATGGAATATATGGGGTGCGAATCGCCCAGCCGCAACAGATCGCCCCAGCCATTGTTCGATATTACCGCCGGTCTCGAGCCGTTTCTCCGATCGTAGAAGTACCCAGGCAGGCGGCGATTACGTATGTGGCCCAGAAAGCCAGAGACCAAACGCATGTGATCATGGGCGCAAATCGGGTGCCAATGCTTCTGCGGTAAACGTAGCAATCGCGTCGTCGAGCGACATGATCTTCTGATGCTCGTCACTTCCCAGACGGCGGACGGCAACGGTGCCTTCCTCTGCTTCGCGCTTCCCAACGACGAGCAGCAGCGGCACTTTGGCGAGACTATGTTCGCGCACCTTGTAGTTGATCTTCTCGTTGCGAAGATCAATTTCCGCGCGGATACCGGAAGCTTTCAACTTCTCGGTCACCTCGCGGGCATAATCGTCGGCGTCGCTGACAATGGTCGCGACCACGACCTGTGTCGGAGCCAGCCACAGGGGCAGCTTTCCGGCGAAATGCTCGATCAGGATTCCAATAAATCGTTCATAGCTGCCAAAGATGGCGCGGTGGAGCATCACCGGCCGATGCCGTTCCCCATCTTCGCCAATGTAGGTTGCGTCGAGCCGTTCAGGCAGAACACGGTCAGACTGGATCGTGCCGACCTGCCAGGTCCGGCCGATTGCGTCGGTTAAATGCCATTCAAGCTTGGGCGCATAAAAGGCGCCCTCGCCCGGCAATTCTTCCCAGCCATATTCCTCCGTCGCCATACCGGCCTCGACCACAGCATTACGCAGTTCGGCCTCTGCCTTGTCCCAGTCGTCATCGCTGCCAAACCGCTTGTCGGGGCGCAGCGCCAGCTTGATCGAATATTTGAAACCGAAATCCTTGTAGATATCGTCCGCCAGCTTCGCGAAGGCCTTTGCCTCGTCGACAATCTGATCTTCGGTACAGAAGATGTGAGCGTCGTCCTGAGTGAACTGACGCACACGCATCAGGCCATGAAGCGCGCCGTGCGGTTCGTTGCGGTGGCAGCAGCCGTTTTCGTAAATGCGCAGCGGCAGATCGCGATAGCTGGTAATGCCCTGCTTGAAGATGAGGACGTGCGCCGGGCAGTTCATCGGCTTCAGCGCCATCAGGTCAGCCGCCCCGGTAAGCACCGGCGCTTCTTCGTCGGTCGACGGGATTTCGTCGGGCACCACGAACATATTCTCGCGATATTTGCCCCAGTGGCCGCTCTTTTCCCACTGCCGCGCATCCATCAGCTGCGGGGTCTTAACCTCTTCATAGCCCGCACCAACGATCTTGCGGCGCATATAAGCCTCCAGCGCAAGCCAAATCTTGTAACCTTGCGGGTGCCAGAAGATGGAACCGTGCGCCTCTTCCTGAAGATGGAACAGGTCCATCTCCTTGCCCAGCTTGCGGTGGTCACGCTTGGCGGCTTCTTCCAGCCGGACAAGATAATCGTCAAGCTGCTTCTTGTTCAGCCAGGCAGTGCCGTAAATGCGGCTCAGCATCGGATTCTTCGGATCGCCGCGCCAATAAGCGCCCGATACCCGGGTCAATTTGAACGCGCGCGGGTCGAGTTTGCCGGTCGAGGGCAAATGCGGGCCTCGGCAAAGATCCATCCAGTCGCCGTCGGCCTTGCCGGTGCGATACATGGTGATCGCCTCGCCCTCGGGCAGCTCCATCACCCATTCGGCCTTGAAGCTCTCCCCGCTCTTTTCGAAGAAATCGCGGACGTCGGCGCGGCTCCACTCTTCGCGGATCAGTGGCTTGTCGGCGGCGATGATGCGGCGCATCTCCTCCTCAATTGCCGGGAGCTCTTCCTCCGTAAAGGGCCCGTGATCTGCGGTCGGCGCGAAATCATAATAGAAGCCGTCGTCGGTCGCTGGACCGAAGGTGATCTGCGTCCCCGGA
The DNA here is from genome assembly GCF_946478955.1 of uncultured Sphingomonas sp. The sequence goes on from NZ_CAMLDL010000006.1 coordinate 106,745, forward strand.
TAGAGGTTCTGCACCGCCTCCGCGAGGATGTGCGCGAAATCATGGCGGACCAGCTCCAGCGCATCCTTTTCATCGCGCGAGGTGACCAGCGCCAACTGGCTGTCTCCGTCGAACGGGCGATTGAGGTCGCGCAGTTCACCATCGACGCGCGCTGCCAGCGCGGCCTTGGCGAGTCCCGGACCAATCGCCGCCGCGACATCGGCGGGGGTCGAGCCGTGGGGCATTTCGCGCGAGGAACCATCAGGGAGCGAGATTTTGAACATTTCGGACATGGAGAAGCACCTAGTGCAGCGCAGCATCGGCTTCAAGCGTGGCGAACCGAATCCTCCCCTGGACCGGCTGGCGATCATCGCGCTGCTGCGAAGCAACAGTCCGGGAAATTCGTATGAAGACCGCTTCCCTCGGCTTTATGCCTTGCTAAGCATTGTGGGCCGAACATTTGGGGGGATGGCGTGCGCAGGCTCGGCGCCATTGTTTGGGGGGATAATGAATATTCAAATGGTGGGCGTCGCCGAGCCCGATTATTTCCAGTCGAACGATGAGATCGCCTTTAGCGGTCGATGGGCCGAATATCTGAAAATAGTCTCGGTCAATTTCGTCCTGACTATAGTGACAATTGGCTTGTACCGATTCTGGGCAAAGGCCCGGGAACGCCGCTACCTATGGTCCAGGACCGAGATGATCGGCGAACCGTTCGAATGGGAAGGCACCGGCAAGGAATTATTTATCGGTTTCCTGGTGGCATTGCCGCTAGTCCTGCCGACCTTCGCCATGTTTGGTTGGGGAATTCCCCGCATAGCGAGCAGCGTGGGCTGGCAATGGGCCGTCGGTGTATCCATCCTGACCTATTTGCTGTTCTTCACCCTGCTGGCGTTCGCGCGGTTTCGCGCTTTGCGATATCGGTTGTCGCGGAGCCGCTGGCGCGGGATTTCCGGCGGCGCCACGGAACGCGGCTATGGATACGCTCTGCGCGCGCTCGGTCGTTACGCCGCAGCGTTTGCGACCCTGGGGGTTTTGTACCCTTGGTGCCATGTTGCCAACTGGAACGACCGCTGGGGATCGATGGGTTTCGGGTCATCGCCGTTCACGTCGAGGATGACGACGCGGCCCCTGCGCATCATTTGGGCGGTGACTCTGGCCGCACTGTGGTTTGGCAATATGATGCTGATCATTCTGCAGGACCCGAATGTGATCATGTTCGGTCCCGGTGCGCCGGCGCTGATGGTGCCGCTGCTGATCTATGCGGTCACTGGCATCTGCTATCTTGCCTATCTGTCCGCTTTCTACCGCAGCGCGCTGGACGAACTACGATTGGGCGACGTGGAATTTACGCTGGATTCGAATCTCAATGATTGGCTGAACTTCTATCTTGCGACGGCCGCATTGACGGTCGTCACGCTCGGACTGGCTATCTTCGTCTATCAATATCGGCGTTGGAAATTCATCGTGGACAGACTGGAAATCCACGGCGGCGGCGAATTTCTGGCGCTTCGGCAATCGCAGCATGTGGGAACGTACGGTGCAGACGGCCTGGCCGACGCTTTTGATATCGGCGCCTTCTAGGCAAACAGATAGGATGGGTTAGCGACGCTCGGCGCGACCATGCAGTTGGGGGACATGATGGACCAATATGTGCGTACGTCGGCGGATCCGGATAAGGCGGTTGTCTTCACCGGGACCTGGCGGGAATATCTGCCGATCGCGGCGAGCAATGCACTGCTGACCATCGTAACACTGGGTATCTACCGTTTCTGGGCGGCCGCGCGGCAGCGGCGCTATTTATGGAGCCGGACCGAGCTCATTGGCGATCCGTTGGAATGGACCGGCACCGGCAAGGAGATGTTCATCGGTTTCCTGATGGTGATGGCCGTGATGATGCCATTCTTCCTGTTTTTCCAGTTCCTGCTGCCGGCGCTTGCCGCACGGGGTCTTGGTATCGCCGCAGGAATGGTGGTGATTCTGTTCTATATCGCCATCCTTTACCTCGGCGGCTTCGCTCAGTTCCGCGCGCTGCGCTACCGCCTGTCGCGGAGCTGGTGGCGCGGCATACGGGGTGGCAGCGATGAGCCCGGCTGGAATTATGGCGGCGAATATCTTGGCCGAACCATTATCGCCGGCATGACATGGGGCATCGCCTGGCCGTGGCAAGCCGTCCACCTGTGGAATAGCCGTTGGAATAATATGAGCTTTGGCCAGCAATCCTTTTCGACCGACCTTAATGCAGATGGCCTGAAGGCGCGCTGGTTCGCGATCTACCTTGCGCCGATTGCCGTTTTGGTCTTGATCGGAATTATTTTCGCGGCGGTCGGGTTTGGCACAGGGCAGTTCAAGAACGAGGCCGCTGAGGCCACCTTGGGAACAATCTTTCTGGCCCTATTCCTCCTGGTCTACCTTATTGTCCCTTTGGCGATGCTCAACTGGTATGCTGCCTTTTATCGCAAAGCGGCCGACGAATTGCGCCTTGGGGACCTGGCCTTCGGGTTCGACGCCACGACGTGGCAATGGCTAAAGCTCTGGCTGGGCAATATTGCATTGGCGATCGTCACCCTTGGCCTTGGTCTGACCTATTGGGGCTATCGAAACTGGTCGTTCATCATTCGCCACCTTCATGTTTATGGGCAAGTCGATGTGTCGATGATGCAGCAATCGACAACCCACGCACCGACCGAGGCGGAAGGTTTTGCCGACGCCTTTGACATTGGCGCGATCTAGGGGGGCGGCATGGACGCAATCCTCTATGACGGCGTTACGGCCGATCGTCACCAGGTTCGTGTCGAAGCAGGCACGGGAGACCTGCACCTATTCGGACTGTCGGCCGGGCCGGAATCCATTCCCGCGACGGACCTGACGATTGTCGATTCCGATGCTCGGCGAACCACGCTGGGTCATAGACAGCGATCCGGCTGGCGCCTCGTCCTTGCGCAACCGGTTGCACCGGACATCGCCGCGTTGCTGCCTAAGAAGAGCGACTATGGCAGCTGGATCGACCGGGTCGGATTATGGAAAGCGTCGGGCGCAATGGCGGTCGCTGCCGGCGCTGTCCTGCTCATCGGTTATACCGCGCCAACATGGATGGCGCCGCTGGTTCCCGAAAGCTGGGAAAGGAACCTTGGCGCAGCGCTTGTTGGTGATTTTGGCGACAATGCGTGCCACTCCAGCACCGCAGACGCTGCGCTGAAGAAAATGGCGGCGCGAGTCGACCCGGCGGCAGGTTCCGCCGCCAGCATTCCGATGACGGTCATCGACGTTGGCATTTTCAACGCTGCCGCCATTCCGGGAAACCGTATCGTCATTTTCAAAGGCGCGCTGGATGACACCGACAATCCGGATGCGATGGCCGGAATATTGGCCCATGAGATTGGCCATGTGCGCAAACGACATGTGACGCAGGCGCTGATCCGCGAACTTGGCATCGGCGCGCTGATCCGCCTGTTCGCGGGCGACATCGGGGCGAATGCGCAGCAGCTTGTGTCGCTAAGCTATACTCGCGCCAACGAGGAGGAGGCCGACCAGGAGGCGATCAAGGCATTGGACAACGGCAACATCGACCCGCGCCCGACCGCCGCATTGTTCCGTGACCTGGAAAAGCTGAGTGGGCCGCTGGATTCGGTCAAATGGCTGAACAGCCATCCACAAAGCGGCGACCGTGCCAAATTGTTCGACGCGTCGTGGAAAAAGGGGCGCATCTATCAAACATCATTGACCCAGGCCGACTATCAGGCCCTCCAGAATGCCTGCGGCTCAAGGCCGGAGAAAGAGGTGCTAGCGCCGTAGCGCATACCCGCCCTTGCCCGGCTGCGACGGGGCGGGCATGGGGAGAAGCATGCAGACAACCGACATCCCCGCCATACCGCTCGCCTATTTCGATCCGGGCGACAATCGCCGGATCGCGTATCGCCAACGCAAGCCGGATCACGGCAAGCCAACCGTCCTTTTCCTGCCCGGATACGCCAGCGACATGGAAGGCGCGAAAGCGACAACGATCGATCTATTCTGTGCCAGCCGAGGGGTTGGCTGCCTGCGCATGGATTATAGCGGCACCGGGTCTTCAGGCGGGGAATTTGGCGACGGGACGCTGGACCGATGGCTGAACGAGGTGTTGAGCGCGATTGATTTCATGACCGATGGCGAACCGATCGTCATCGCGGGGTCCTCGATGGGCGGATGGCTCGCCTTTCACGCCGCCCTGCAACGCCCAGATCGCGTCAAAGGGCTGGTGGGGATCGCCGCCGCGCCCGATTTCACCGACTGGGGTTTCAGTGCCGAGGAAAAGCAGGGCCTGGATCGCGGCGAGGTTCTGGAACGCGCAAACCCATATGGACCGGAACCGATGCGGACCTACCCGGACTTCTGGAAATCCGGGCTTGGCATGCGGCTGTTGTACAACCCCATCGACCTCAATATTCCCGTGCGGCTTGTCCATGGGGAAAAGGACACTGACGTCCCAATGGGCGTTCCCATCAAGTTGATGGACGACCTGCGTTCATCGGACGTGCAGCTAAACCTCATCAAGAATGGCGGCCACCGCCTTAGTGAACCGCACGAGATCCATGCGATTCTCGTTGCGCTCGTCGGCCTGTTGGAGCTGATTGCCGAATGATCCTTTTTGCCGCGGCGCTGATCATTGCCGCACCAAGCAGCGGGCCGGCCAAGCCCATCGCCTATCCCGAAGTTGTCTCCGCGACCTGCGGCGTTGGCGAGGAGCCTGATGATATCACCTGCCGCGCGTTGGACGCCGAACGTCGGGGTGATTTCGCCGGTAGCGCCGGTCAGTTTGAGAAGCTTGCCGCGCGTCTAGGTGACAGCGAGCCGGTCCGCCGCGATCGTGCCTATTCGGCGGCTGGCAACATGTGGATTGCCGGCGGGCGCCCCACCGAAGCGGGGGCGGCGCTGGACAAGGCGATCAAAGGCGGCACTCTCACCGGCCAGCAATTGGGGCTGGCCCAGCTGGACCGCGCCCGCGCTGCAGAGGCTGCTGGCGATTTGAAGACCGCGCGAACCATGGTGCGCGGCGCAACCGTGACGATCCCCGACGACCCCTTCCTCTATTATTTTTCCGCTGTGCTGGCCAAGCGGGAGAATGACCTGCCGGGCGCGCGCTCGGCCATCAATCGCGCCTTGTCCATGGCACCCAATTCGTCGGAATTGCTGCTCGAGGCCGGAAATATCGCCGACCTTTCGGGCGACAAGGACGCCGCAAAGCAATTTTGGAACCGCGCAATTGCCGCAGGTGCGACCAGCGCCGCCGGCCAGACCGCCCAGGCAAACCTCAATAGCCAGAGCGTTCCCTTGACGGTGACGAACCATGTTACCGCGCGTCCCGATGGCGATGGTGAAGGCCAGGACCAACCACAGAATTAATATCGGACCCCGCAGCTTGCGTTCGCACGGCGGATGCGGCCCTTTGCCTTGAAGTTTATACGGGTTGGACCCAGACTCTCTGCTCGCAGGTTTGCGTTCATGACGCCCCGCCTGACCATTGAAGAAGCGAGCAGATCGAGATGAAATACCTGCATTCCATGATCCGGGTGACGGACCCCGAAGCAACCATCGCATTTTTCGAAACGCTCGGCCTACGGGAGATGCGGCGGATGGAGAGCGAAGCCGGTCGTTTCACACTGATATTCCTGGCGGCGCCCGAAGATATTGTTGACGGATCGGACAAGGCCCGCGCCGAGGTCGAGCTGACCTATAACTGGCCATCGCAAGACGGTGCGCCGCCCGAGGTATATGGCGGTGGTCGCAATTTCGGCCACCTGGCCTACCGCGTCGACAATATTTACGACACCTGCCAGCGGCTGGCCGACGCCGGGCACATCATCCACCGTCCTCCACGCGACGGCCATATGGCATTTGTGAAGTCACCGGACGGCATTTCGGTCGAACTCCTGCAGGATGGCTATCTGGAACCGGCCGAACCATGGGCATCGATGCCCAACGGCGGGACTTGGTAAAATGACGCTCGAAATCGTCCCGGTTCCGGCATTTTCGGACAATTACCTTTGGCTGCTTCACGATAGCGACAGCGGCGAAACGGCGGTCGTTGATCCGGGCGATGCGGCACCGGTCGTGGCCGAAGCGGCACGTCGTGGCTGGACCATCGACAAGATTCTGAACACCCATTGGCACCCGGACCACACGGGCGGCAATGCCGACATCAAGGCCACGGGTGCGACCGTCTATGCCCCAGCGGGAGAAGCCGGCCGCATCCCGACCACTGATGTTGGCTTGAAGGAAGGTGATGTCGTTAGCGTCGGCGCCCACCAGGCCGAAATCTGGGAAGTTCCCGGCCACACCGCTGGCCATATCGCCTACGTCTTTCGAAATGATGGCCTTGCCTTTGTCGGGGACACACTGTTCGCAATGGGGTGCGGCCGCCTGTTCGAGGGCACGCCTCAGCAAATGTTCTCGTCCCTTCGCCGTTTGGCCGAATTACCGGCCGACACCCGGCTCTATTGCGCGCATGAATATACGCTGGCCAACGCCCGCTTCGCGGCCGACGCCTTCCCGGAAGATGAGGCAATTCATCGGCGGCTTCGCATTGTTGAGGACAAGCGGGCGAAGGACCGCATGACGGTGCCAACAACGGTCGGAGAGGAACGGGCCACCAATCCCTTCTTGCGGGCGCAGACCGACAGCGAATTCGCCGCGCTGCGCACCGCAAAGGATAATTTTCGATAGCCAATTTCAAGGCTGGTGCGTTGTCGCATCGTCTAAGGCAGAAAGGGGATAGAACCATGAGGACCGAAACCACCCTAATGCTTGCAGCCGCTGCTGCGGCGCTGGCGGCCTGTTCCGCTAGCACTGCCTATAATGGCCCCAGCCCGCAAGCACAGGCAGAGCTTGCCAAAGAGCTTCAGGGGCGCGTTGCCGGCGCGCCAAAAAACTGCATTCCCAACAACCGGGGCATGAATATGCAGATCATCGACGATTACACGCTGCTCTATCATGACGGCCGGACGACCTGGCTGCAGAAACCGCGCGGCGGATGTAACGGGATCGCCATTGGTAGCAACACGCTGGTAACGCGCCAGTTCGGTACCAATCAACTATGTGACGGCGATATCAATAATCTGGTTGATCTGCGCACAGGAATGCAGGGTGGTGCATGCGTTTTCGGACCGTTCATTCCTTATACCCTGCCGCGGTAATCCGTAGACGATAATCCAAATCATCAACTACTCTAAAGCCGTGAACGGGATCATCGCGCTATCCACGGCTTTAGGGGAAATATTTATGAAATTTCCGATTGTCGTCGGCCTGACGTTACTGGCATCTGCCGGGCCGCCATTGGTGAGACACCCGACCAATCCCGACAACCCGCTATTTGTGCGCGGATGAGTTGGTCGGCCTGATGGACTTTGAAAATGGCATCCAGGGAGGTGCCTGTTCACCCCCTACAAGCGTCTCTGATTAGCGGGAGTAGAGTGCCGCCAGACGGTCCCCATACTCCTTGCCGATGACATGGCGACGAATCTTCATGGACGGCGTCAGCATTTCATTGTCGACCGTGAACGGTTCGTCCGCAATGATGAACCGCCGCACCTTCTCAATGACGCTGACGTCTGCGTTCACCCGGTCAACGGCCTTCGCCAGTAATTTCTGAAGCGCCTCGGGATCGTCCTTTACCTTGCGCGTCTCCTCCGGGTCCGGGACCAGCAGTGCGACCAGATGTGGCCGCTGATCGCCATAGACCATCGCCTGCAGAATTTCCGGCTGCAGCGTCAGCATTCCTTCGACGCGCTGCGGCGAGACATTGTCGCCCTTGTCGTTGACGATCAGATCTTTCTTGCGATCCGTGATCTTGATCCGGCCCTTTTCATCAAGGTGGCCGACATCGCCGGTAGCGAGCCAGGTCCCGGCACCGTCCCCATGATCCTGAAGCACGCGCGCGGACTCTTCCGGATTATTCCAATAGCCATGCATCACAAGCTCGCCGCGAACCATGATCTCGCCATCGTCGGCAATCCGCACATCGGCGCCAAGCATCGGCGGACCTACCGTATCCATGCGAATTCCCGCTTTGGGCCGGTTGCAGCTGATGACCGGGCCGGCCTCGGTCTGTCCATAGCCCTGCAGCATCGGCAGACCCATCGCCTGGAAGAACAGGCCGACGTCGGGGTTAAGCGGCGCCCCGCCTGAGACCATCGCCTTCATCCGGCCACCAAATTTGTTCTTCACCTTCTTGCGCAGCGTCAGCGACAGGATGCCGTCCATCGGCAGGTCCCACGGCACCGACTTCCCACGATAGCGTTTTGATTCGATCGAAAGCGCGCGATTCATCAGATAGGCTGGCAGGCCGCCGTCCTTTTCGACCTGCTTCATGATCTTGGCGCGCAACATTTCAAACAGGCGCGGTACCACCACCATGATGGTCGGCTTTACGTCCTCGATATTGGCCGCAAGCTTCTCCAAACTTTCGGCGTAATAAATCTGCCCGCCGAGCGCGACCGGGAAATGCTGGCCGCCGGTGTGTTCATAGGCATGACTGGCGGGGAGGAAGGACAGGAACACTTCATCGTCCCAACCAAAATCATTGGCGATGATGTCGATGCATCCCTCAATATTGGCGAGGATCATGCCATGATGCTGCCGCACGCCGCGCGGGGCGCCCCCGGTGCCGCTGGTATAGATAAGGCAGGCGAGGTCGTCGCGTCCGACGGTTTCCATTCGCTGCTCAGCGGCGGCAACATCGCCGCCATCTTTCACCAGGTCATTCCAGTGATGGAAATCGGCCACATCCGTCGACTGGCCGGAAATGATGTCGTCGATTGAAATGATGTGGTGGCAATCACTGGCGAACATAACTGCGGGGAGAAGCGGTTTCGCCAGCTTTTGATTCGACACGATCACGGCGCTGGCGCCGCTATTGGCCAGAATATGCTGGTGGTCGCGTGTTGTGTTGGTGGTGTAGGTCGGCACGGTAACACAGCCCGCCGCCATGATGCCAAGATCCGCGATCAGCCATTCCGGCCGATTTTCGCTGACCAGCATCACCCGATCACCGGGCTTCAGGCCAAGGCGGTGCAGGCTTTTGGCCAGCGCGGCGACCTGACGCGCCGCTTCGGAGTAGCTGACAGGTTGCCATTCGCCGTCGCGCTTTTTCCACAGAAACGGCTTGTCACCCTTTTCGCGTGCGCGCTGAAAAAACATCGTCACCAAATTGGGGAAATGTTCGAGCTGGGTTGATGCCACCCTGTTGTTCCTTCTCCTGTCGCGCCTCTTTTCGGACGCTTGGTCAATCCTGATTGTGCGGCTTAGGGCGCTTCCGCGGCCCCTTCGCTGCGAGGGTCGGCGGCGCCCGCCCAACCGGTTCCAATCCATTCAATTGCATTGGCCTTGAAACCCGGCTCGCGCGGCCGGACATCGCGGTGTCCAAGGGCAATCAGAGCGGGGATCATCGCCTCCTGGCTCGTACCCTTTTCGACCCACACGGTGCTTCCGGGCGAAAACAGAACCGGAAGCGCGATTGCGTCCTGCGCCGACAAATTCCAGTCGATCACGCCAATGATGGCTTTCGCAACCTGCGCGATAATCGTTGCGCCGCCTGCTGCGCCTACGGCCAAACGTACCCTGCCGTCTGGACTGAACACGATTGTCGGCGCCATCGAACTTCGCGGCCGCTTCCCGCCCTCAACACGGTTGGCGACAACCAGTCCGTTTGAATCGGTTGGTGCCAGGCTGAAATCGGTCAGCTCGTTGTTGAGGTAATAGCCACCAACCATCAGGCCCGACCCAAAGGCGCTTTCAATGGTCGAAGTTTCGGATGCGACGTTGCCCCACTGGTCGACAGCGACAAAATGCGTCGTCCCATGTTCCACCGATTCAAGCGGCTGTCCGACCGGTGGCGCGCCAGCAGGAAGGCCCGCGCTCACGGCCGCCATGGTGCCGTCGATATGAATGAGCTGCGACCGCCGGGCGAGATAGGTCGGGTCCATCAGCCCCTTCACGGGAACGCGAATATAATCGGCGTCGGCCAGATACCGTTCGCGATCTGCATAGCCGAGACGCATCGATTCCGCGATCAAATGCCAGCTCCGCGGATCATCTTTCCCCAGTGCTCCGAGGTCGAACCGTTCCAGCTGTTTCAAAATGGCAAATACCGTGGTGGCACCCGACGATGGCGGCCCCATCCCGCAAATCCGATAGCCGCGATATTCACCGCACACGGGCGGAAGTTTCTGCGCGTCATATGTCGCGAGATCGCCGCGATCCATTTTCGATGGATTTTTCTCCGCGCCATTGGCGGCCGCAACAATTGCCTGCGCATTCGGGCCGACGTAAAAACTGTCGGGGCCGCGCGCCGCCAGCGTTTCCAGGGTGGCCGCAAGCGCAGGATTGACGATGCGCGTGCCAACCGGTTTTGGGCTGCCGTCCGCCTGATAATAGATTGCGCGCCCCTCCGCCGTCATCGCCCCGGTTGCGCGGTAACGATCAAGCATGGTGTACAATCGCGGCGTCACCAGGAAACCGTCGCGCGCCAGCGAAATTGCAGGTTGGAACAACACCGACCATGGCAGCTTGCCGTGGTCGCGGTGGGCCACCGCCGCATTGCGGATATTGCCCGGAATGCCAACGCTGCGCCCCCCAGGAATGGCCTCGTCGATCGGCATGGGTTTGCCGTCCTTGAAAAACCAATCGCCCGCCGCCGACGCTGGAGCGGTTTCGCGGCCATTATAGCTTTCGACGCCCGTCGCAGGATCGTAGGTGACGAGGAAACTTCCGCCGCCGATCCCGCTCGATTGCGGTTCAACCACGGTCAGCGCCAGCATAGTCGCAACAGCAGCATCGGTTGCGCTTCCTCCCTGACGCAGGATCGAGGCGCCAGCCTCGGCCGCGCGCGGGTCTGCCGCGCTGACGAGGCCATGCGCCCGTTGCGGCGGCGCGGCATGAAGGTGCGGGGTCGTCGTGCAGGCGGAAAGGCCCAACGACGCTACGGAAAGCAGGATCGGGAAAAAGCGCATCGTCTAAGCGCTACTCGGTCCCCACCGCATCGGCAATATTGCTAATGCCCTCCTTCGCCAATCGATCAGCGAGCCCGCTGACAATCCGCTTGGCAAGGCCGGGCCCTTCATAAACCATGGCCGAATAGATTTGGACCAGCGACGCCCCGGCGCGAATTCGGCCCCAGGCATCGTCGGCGTCTTCGATACCGCCAGCTGAAATCAGGGGAAGCTGATTCGCTGCCTCGGCCCGGAACATCCGAAGCTGCTGCAGCGCAAGACCCTTTAGCGGCTGCCCGGACAGCCCGCCCTGCTCGGCCGCGTGAGGCGAATGAAGCGCCGGGCGCGAAATGGTGGTGTTGCTGATGATGAGCGCATCAATGCCGCTATCAATGGCCGCTCTGACGATGCGCGCATGATCCCCCGCTTCAAGGTCGGGCGCTACCTTCAGAAATACAGGGATACCAGGCGATCGCGCTTCCCTTACTGCCGTCAGCAATTCCACCAATTCGCCGCCTGCCTGCAGGTTACGCAGTCCTGGCGTGTTCGGAGAGCTGATGTTGACGGTCAGATAATCGGCGACCGGCGACATGGCGCGGACGCCTTGCGCATAATCGGCGATGCGATCGCTGCTGTCCTTATTGGCCCCAATATTGACGCCGATTGGACCGCCGTTTTCGCCAATCGCCCTACGCTCGATTTGACGCTGGAGCCGCGCGCGCGCCGCCGCTTGCCCATCATTGTTGAACCCCATGCGGTTGATCACCGCCCGGTCTTCGGTCAGCCGGAACAGTCGCGGACGGGGATTACCGCCCTGCGGCCGCGGCGTCAGCGTTCCCACCTCTACGAAGCCAAAGCCCAGGTTTAGCATTTGGTCCGGAACTTCGGCATTTTTGTCGAAACCGGCGGCCAGCCCAACTGGATTTGGAAAGCGCAGGCCGGCAACTTTGCTTTCCAGTGAAGGAATGGGAGCCGGATCTGACGTCGGGCCCATTACTCCCCGCAGTTTCAACGCCGCAATCGACACCCGATGAGCCAACTCCGCGTCAAATTGAAAGATCAATGGTCGAAGGATTTGATAGAAGCCCATGGGCCTGCGCTATGCCATTCGCAGGCCGCGATGCAATCGGTCATTGATACACATGCACTATCGCCTATATGAATTCGGAACGATATTATCCGAATTGACATGCGACTCACCCATCTTGCCGACTATGCGGTCGTTATGATGACCGCCGCCGCGCGCCGCGATGCCGCCAGCGACGTGGGCGTTCCTGCGCGCCTGTCCGCTACCGATTTGGCTGATGATACCGGCGTGCCGCTGCCCACCGCTCAGAAGGTGATGCAGAGGATGGCTGCGGCGGGCCTGCTCATTGGGCAGCGCGGCGCAGGCGGCGGTTATGCATTGGCCCGCCCGGTTCCCGACATTTCGCTGGCCGACATTATCGAGGCGGTCGAAGGGCCGTTCGACCTGACCCAATGCGCTTCGCATGAGGGCGCGTCCGATTGCGCACTCGATGCCCATTGCCGGGTGAAACCACATATGAGCGTGGTCGGGGAGGCGGTGCGCGGGGCGCTAGGCGCGGTCAGCTTGCAGGAATTGGCCCAGGAACCTTTTGTGGCAGCAGCTCAATGAACGAAGAAACTGAAATTACGAACCGCGAAGCCCGTGAGGCCATCGCCAAGGATTATGAGTGGGGCTTCGTTTCCGACGTTGAACAGGACTTCGCGCCCAAGGGACTGAACGAGGACACGGTTCGCTTCATTTCCGCCAAGAAGGGCGAGCCCGAATGGATGCTCGACTGGCGGCTTAAGGCCTATCACGCCTGGCTGGAGATGGAGGAGGTCGACTGGGCGAAGCTCACGATCCCGCCGATCGACTATCAGGACGCCTATTATTACGCCGAACCGAAGGTGAAGCCGACGCTCGCGTCGCTCGACGATCTCGATCCGGAGATTCGCCGTACATACGAAAAGCTTGGCATCCCGATTGAAGAGCAGAAGGTGCTCGCCGGCGTCGAGGGCGCGCGTAAGGTCGCGGTCGATGCAGTGTTCGATAGTGTCAGCGTCGCAACCACTTTCCGCGAGGAACTGTCCAAAGCCGGCGTGATCTTCCTCAGCATTAGCGAGGCGATCAAGGAATATCCCGAGCTCATCAAAAAATACCTCGGCAGCGTGGTGCCGCAGCGCGATAACTATTTCGCCTGCCTCAACAGCGCGGTCTTTTCGGACGGGACGTTTGTCTACATCCCCGAAAACACGCGCTGCCCGATGGAGCTCAGCACCTACTTTCGAATCAATGCCCAGAACACCGGCCAGTTCGAGCGCACGCTGATCGTCGCCGACAAGGGCAGCTACGTCAGCTACCTCGAAGGCTGCACCGCGCCGATGCGCGACGAGAATCAGTTGCACGCCGCGGTGGTCGAGATTTTCGCGCATGAAGATGCCGAAGTGAAATATTCCACCGTCCAGAATTGGTATCCGGGCGATGCCGACGGCAAGGGCGGAATCTTCAACTTTGTCACCAAGCGCGCGCTGTGCAGCGGCGACCGCAGCAAGGTGTCGTGGACGCAGGTCGAGACCGGAAGCGCGATCACCTGGAAATATCCGTCCTGCATTTTGAAGGGCGCGGACAGCGTCGGCGAATTCTATTCGGTGGCGCTGACCAACAACCGCCAGCAGGCCGACACCGGCACCAAGATGGTGCACATCGGCCCGCGGTCAAAATCGACCATCGTGTCGAAGGGCATCAGCGCGGGGCGCAGCGACAACACCTATCGGGGCCTCGTGAAAGTCATGCCGAACGCGGAGGGCGTGCGCAATTTCACCCAGTGCGACAGCCTGCTGCTCGGCAGCGACTGCGGCGCGCATACCGTGCCCTACATCGAAGTCCGCAATCCGACCGCGCAGATTGAACATGAAGCAACCACGTCGAAGATTTCCGAGGACCAGCTGTTCTACGCCATGGCGCGCGGACTGGACCAGGAAGCGGCGGTTGCCCTGATCGTCAACGGCTTCGCCCGCGAGGTATTAAAACAGCTGCCGATGGAATTTGCTGTTGAGGCGCAGAAGCTGCTGGGGATTAGCCTTGAGGGGAGCGTTGGGTGATTTCCCTGATCTTCCTTGCCTCGCTCACCGCGACCGATTTGGACACGCTCGACAGTGCTGTCGAACGCTGCTCCCGCGCCGAAGTCAGCCCCGTATTCGCGCAGCAGGCACAGCGCCAAAGCCAGTTCATGACCGACGCCTATCGTGAACAGGAATCGATCGTCGCCGACCGGCTCGACATCGCAAACCGCAAGCGCGCGCTCAGGGAGGCTGGTGTGACCGGCCTGAAGGGCGGCGACAGTCTTCCCGAGCTCGACCTTAGCGCCGCAGCGGTCGAGGACCGCCAGCGCGCGCTCAACGACAAACGCCTGCTCGAAAGCCTCCGCAGCGACGCGATGGACGCCAAGCGCCGTTATTATCTAGCCCATTGTTCGGGAACGAAAGAGTGATGCTCAATATCTCCAACCTCCACGCGACCGTCGCGGACAAACCGATCCTCAAGGGGCTGGACCTCTCCGTCCCGACCGGTGAGGTACATGCCATCATGGGCCCCAACGGCGCCGGTAAATCGACGCTCGCCTATGTGCTTGGCGGCCGCCCCGGTTATGAAGTGACCGAAGGCTCGGCAACATTTGATGGTGCGGACCTATTGTCGTTAGAACCATGGCAGCGCGCAACGGCGGGCCTGTTCCTCGGCTTCCAATATCCGGTCGAAATCCCCGGTGTGTCCTATCTCCAATTCCTGCGCGAAGCATTGAATTCACAGCGCCGCGCGCGAGGCGAAGAAGAATTGTCCGGCGCGGCATTCATCAAACTTGCAAAGGAACAGGCCGCACTGCTCGGTATGGATGCGGACATGTTGAAGCGGCCGGTCAATGTCGGCTTTTCCGGCGGCGAGAAGAAGCGTGCGGAAATGGTGCAGATGGGCATTATGGACCCCAAGCTCGCCATCCTCGATGAGACCGACAGCGGCCTTGATATCGACGCGCTGAAAGCGGTCGGCAACGGCATCAATGCCATCATGCGCGAGCCTGGCAAATCGGTTCTGCTGATCACCCATTACCAGCGTCTGCTCGACTATGTGAAACCCGACCGTGTGCATGTCCTCAGCGCCGGAAAGATCGTTCGTTCGGGCGGTCCCGACCTGGCGCAGGAGCTGGAACGCGAAGGCTATGCGGAGGTGATCGCTTGACCGCGTTGCCAACTCGAAACGATGAGGCTTTCCGCTACGCCGACATCGCCGCGCTCGGCGAAGTTTGGGATGCGCTTTCGCCGACCGAATCGATCAAAATTGCTGCGCAGCAAAAGGTGCAGCAAATTTGGTTGCCAAGCGGTGACGCAATCGACATTCGGCGCGTCGAAATCACGCTGGAGGCGGGAGCGTCGGCGCATATTTTCACGCTTGCAAATGCGTCACGTTACGGCCGCGTTGAAGTCGACGTCACGCTTCACGACGGGACAGATTTCCAGATGGATGCTGCCATCATCGGCAGCGGCGATGCAACGCTCGAAATCGTCACGACCGTTCGTCACATCGAACCCAATGCAACGTCGCGCCAAACGGTGCGAAGCGTGCTCGGCGATAAGGCGGCGGGTAGTTATCTCGGCAAGGTCGCAGTGTCCCGCGGCGCGCAGCAGACCGACAGCGTGCAATCGGTGAAGGCGATGCTTCTGGATCGCGGCGCGACCGCCAACGCCAAGCCCGAACTGGAAATCTACGCCGACGATGTGAAGTGTGCGCACGGCGCGACTGTGGGCGAGCTTGACGCGAGTCAGCTGTTTTACGCGGCGGCTCGAGGCATGGATCCTGCGACGGCGAAACGCGTGCTTCTGGAAGGGTTCATTGGCGGGCTTTGGGACGAGCTTGGCGATGATAGTGAAATCGCCAATGTCGCCCGGGCCGCACTAAATGAGGTGGCACGGTGAACGCCGAGACCGTCATCAACAACATCTTGAACGTCCGCGATCAATTCCCGGCGATCAAAGGCTGGCATTATCTTGACAGTGCGGCGACAGCGCAGAAACCGCAGGCGGTGATCGATGCCATCACCAATGCCTATGGACGCGATTATGCGACGGTGCATCGCGGTGTCTACGAACGTTCCGCCGCGATGACGCAAAGCTTTGAAGCGGCACGCGCCGCGACCGCCGCGCTGATTGGCGGCAAGCCTGACGAGATTATTTTCACCCGCGGCGCAACCGAGGCCATTAACCTTGTTGCGTCGGGCTGGCCGCGCGGCAATCGCAATCGGGTC
This sequence comes from uncultured Sphingomonas sp., assembly GCF_946478955.1. The sequence continues at coordinate 122,991 of NZ_CAMLDL010000006.1, forward strand.
CTGTTGAGCCAGCTTGAACATCACAGCAATATCGTACCGTGGCAGCTCGCGGGTTATGAGATCGACGTCGTTCCGCTCACCGCCGATGGCCGCATTGACCTCGACGCCGCCGAGGGCATGGCGACCGACCAGCACGCATTCCTGTCGCTCGCTCATGTGTCCAACGTGCTTGGTTCCATCCTCGACGCAAAGCGCGCGGCAAAGATTGCGCATAATGTCGGCGCGCTACTGTTCCTCGACGGCTGTCAGGCGGCGCCGCGGCTGCCAGTCAACGTCGCTGAAATTGGCGCGGATTTTTATGCATTTTCCGGCCACAAACTCTACGGGCCGACCGGTATCGGTGTGCTTTGGGGCCGCAAGGAACTGCTGGACCGGATGCCGCCCTATCAGGGTGGTGGCGCAATGATCGACCGGGTGACGTTCGATCATACGACGTTCCTTCCCCCGCCCGCGCGGTTCGAAGCAGGCACGCCGCACATTGTCGGCGCCGTTGGTCTTCATGCGGCGATTGATTGGGCGAATGCCATCGGTTTCGAGCGACTTCACGCACATGAAAGCGTCCTGGTTCGCGAGGCACGCGACGCGTTGCGCACCATTGACGGCGTTCGGCTATTCGGCCCCGACGATAGCGCCGGTATCGTCAGTTTTGCCGTCGATGGGGTTCATCCTCATGATATCGGCACCATATTGGACGATGAAGGGGTTGCGGTGCGCGCTGGTCACCATTGCGCCCAGCCATTGATGGATCATTTGGGCGTCCCGGCGACGGCCCGGGCCAGTTTCGCTGCACATAGCGATTCGAGCGACGTCGAGGCGCTGGTGCACGGCCTGTATAAAGTGAAGCGGATTTTTGGATGATGGGCGAAGAAAAGAAGATTGAGGTCGAAGAGGTGGAGTCGGTCGCGACGCCGCCGCGCGCCCGGCTGACCCCCGAAGTGGAACGGAAGCGCGACTATCTCGCCGGGTTCCTGGCCGAGAAGAAGCCGGAACCGGCCACCAACGTCGCCGGCGGCGCGCTACAGGAGGCCGTCATTGATGCGCTAAAATCAATCTATGACCCGGAAATCCCGGTCGACATTTACGAACTGGGCCTGATTTATGACGTTGCCATCAGCGAGGATGGCGACGCCGTGGTCACCATGACACTAACCACCCCGCACTGCCCGGTCGCCGAATCCATGCCGGGCGAAGTCGAATTGCGTGTTTTGTCAGTCCCGGGCATTCGCGATGCCGAGGTCAAGCTAGTCTGGGATCCGCCATGGGATCCATCGAAGATGAGCGACGAAGCGCGCCTTGAACTGGGGATGCTGTAATGGCGGAGACCACAACGCGTCGTCCCCGGCCCGCGGCCATCACCTTAACGCCCGCGGCCGAGGACCGGATCGCGAAGCTGATGGCAGGCGCGCCTGAGGGCGCGATTGGGGTCAAGCTATCGACGCCGCGCCGCGGGTGTTCCGGCCTTGCCTACTCGGTTGATTACGTGAACGAGGAAGACCGCGCGGACGAGAAAATCGTGACGCCGGGCGGCGTCTTTTACGTCGATGCTGGATCGATCCTTTATCTGATCGGCTCAATCATGGATTGGAAGGTCGACGATTTCGCGGAGGGGTTCGTGTTTGAAAATCCCAATGCAAAAGGCAGTTGCGGTTGCGGAGAAAGCTTCACCGTCTAAAGGCGTTCAAATGCGCCCGCCTTTCGATCATATTCGCGACTGGATCTTCGATCTCGACAACACGCTTTATCCGGCGTCGGCACGGCTGTTCGACCTGATTGATGAACGCATGACGGCCTATGTCCAGCGAACGCTCGGTCTGGACGATGCATTGGAAGCGCGGCGAATTCAGAAGCAGTATTTTCGCGACCATGGCACGACCCTGGCCGGAATGATGAGACTGCACGGCGTCGATCCGCATGATTTTCTGGATGATGTGCACGACATTGAAATGGACCGCATCGTCCAGAACAGCGTGCTTGGCCAGGCATTGCTCAAACTTCCGGGCCGCCGCTTTGTGTTCACCAATGGCAATGATGCCTATGCCCATCGGGTATTAAAGGCGATTGGCATTGGCGACCATTTCCAGGGCCTGGTTGATATTCACGCCACCAATTACCTGCCGAAGCCCGACCCGCACGGCTACCGCCTGCTGGTGGAGAAGTTCGCCATTGACCCCACTCGCGCGGTGCTAGTGGAGGATATGGCCAAAAATCTGAAACCCGCCAAAGCGATGGGAATGACAACCGTTTGGGTCGACAATGGATCGGATCATGGCGACCATGATGCCGACCCCGCGGCGATCGATTATGTCATTCACGACGTTGCCGACTGGCTCCAGACGATCACACAAGGAACTGACCAATGACCGACCAGCTTCAGACCGTCATCGAAAATGCATGGGACAGTCGCGACAGTCTCGACACCGGCGACCAGGCTATTCGCGAAGCGGTGGAGGCGGCGGTTCTGCGCCTTGACAGCGGGGAGGCCCGCGTCGCCGAAAAGGTGGATGGCAAATGGCAGGTCAATCAATGGTTGAAAAAGGCTGTGCTCCTGTCCTTCCGGCTGAACCCTATGGAAGCGATCTCCGGTGGACCCGGCGGTGCCAACTGGTGGGATAAGGTCGACAGCAAATTCCTCGGTTGGGGCGACGAGGCATTCAAGGCGGCCGGTTTCCGCGCCGTGCCGGGATCCATCGTCCGCCGCGGTGCCCATATCGCACCAAATGCGGTGCTCATGCCCAGCTTCGTCAACATTGGCGCGTCGGTCGGCGAAGGTACGATGGTCGACACATGGGCGACCGTGGGCAGCTGCGCCCAGATCGGCAAGAATGTTCATTTGTCCGGCGGTGTAGGGATCGGCGGTGTGCTGGAGCCGCTGCAGGCTGGGCCGGTCATCATCGAGGACAACTGCTTTATCGGCGCGCGATCTGAAGTGGTAGAGGGCGTCGTCGTCGAAGAAGGCGCCGTCCTGTCGATGGGCGTTTTCATCAGCTCCACGTCAAAGATTATTGATCGCGAAACGGGTGAGATTTTCGTCGGCCGCGTGCCCGCTTATTCGGTGGTCGTGCCCGGTGCGCTTCCCGGCAAGCCGCTACCCGACGGGTCGCCGGGTCCAAGCCTGTCCTGCGCGGTCATCGTCAAACGTGTTGACGCGCAAACTCGGGCAAAGACCGCGATCAACGAATTGCTCCGGGACTAGAACATAAGTAGTCCTTATGCTCCTGCGCTGATATTTGGTTGGCGGGCGCAGCATATCGGCCATAGCGTTGCAGCTCCGTTGGAGACACGCCATGGCGCCGCTTGATCGTCCTATTTCATATGTCGAAGCTGGCGCGGCGCATCCTCGCGCTGTGGCACCCGCGATGGGTCGCACCGAGTGGATCATGCTGGGCATTCTTGCCCTGGTCTGGGGCTCTGCCTTTGTGTTCATCAAGGTCGCGGTCGAAAACTTCAATCCGCTGACCTATGTTTGGCTACGCTTGACGATTGCAGCGATGGCGCTGATCGGGATTGTTCGTTTGGCAGGCCATAAGCTGACCTTCCCGTCCGTAGTATGGGCGGCGGTGGGGTTGCTTGCGCTGCTCAATAATGTCGTGCCCTTCCTGCTCTTTGGATGGAGCCAGCAGCACATCGCCAGCGGCCTTGCCGCCATCCTCCAATCGACAACGCCCATCTTCGGTGTCCTTGCCGCCCATATTGCAACGAGCGATGAAAAGCTGACCAAAGGCAAGCTGATTGGGGTGATTGTCGGCTTTGTCGGCGTTGCGACGATGATTGGGCCGCAGATTGCAGGCGATGGCGGCAATCATCTGCTTGCACAGGTCGCCTGTTTGCTGGCGAGCCTTCTATATGCTCTTGCGGGCATCTTTGCGCGCCGGTTCAAGGCGATGGGCGTCAATCCGTTGCAATTGGCGGCTGCCCAATTCCTCACGGGCGCAATTATGCTAACGCCGATCGCCCTTACCTTCGGACAGCGGTTCGCGACGCTACCGACAAGCTGGACGGCATGGGGGGCAGTCCTTGCCCTCGCCATCGCCTGCTCGGCATTTGCCTATGTTCTCTTCTTTCGCCTGATCGAGCGGGCCGGGGCCACCAACAGCTTGCTAGTCACCCTGCTCGTCCCGCCGGTCGCGATCATCATCGGATCGATGGTTTTTGGGGAGCGTCTGGGCCTCAATCAGCTGTTCGGTCTTTTGCTGATCGGCGCCGGACTGTCGGTAATCGACGGACGGCTTTGGAAGCGCCTTCGCGCCTAGTCCCTTGCCCCCGCCTCGGCCAACAATGCCCTGGCCTCGGGGCCCGTCCAATCCAGATCGCCGGTGTAGCGCCACACCTCCATCCCACGCGCGTCATATAATATTGTCGTCGGCATAACCTGCACGCCCAGCGCGCTGGACAGGTTCATGTCAGGATCATGATAGGCGGCGAAGCGGGCGATTCCCTTTTCCTTCAGAAACGCGTCAACCGACCCCTTGGGCGCCATGTCCTGACTGACGGCGATCACGCCCAGCGCGCCATTCCCGGCCTGCTCTTCCTCCAGCTTTTGCAGTGTCGGAAGTTCCTTGATGCATGGCGCGCACCAGCTGGCCCATAAATTGACCAAAACCGGGGTTCCCTTGAAACTGACCAGGCTCATATCGCCGCCGTCGGGATTTTTGAACGTCGCCACGGGCGCCGCTTCTCCCTTGTGCGTACGATCAATGCCCTTTTCCGCCGACTGAGACGGTGCATCCATACCATTCGCGGGAGATTGCGGCTCCGCCGGCTTTTGCTTATCGCAGCCGGCAAGAAGGCCAAGAACAAGGAACGGGACAATTAGCCGCAAGGAAACCTCCAACAAGATGTGGGGCGGACGCTTCGCTGAAGGCCCGGCCGCCGTCATGCGTGAGATAAATGCCTCCATCTCCGTCGACAAGCGCCTGTGGCAACACGACATCGCGGCCAGCCGCGTCCATGCCGCCATGTTGGCGGGTCGCGGGATATTGAGCGAAGCCGATGCGAAGGCGATCGACGAAGGCCTGACCGAAGTAGGATTGGAAATTGAACGCGGCGAGCTGGTCGAGGATCCGGCGCTGGAAGACATCCATATGCATGTCGAAGACCGGCTGCGCGGGAAGATTGGCGATGCGGCGGGGCGCCTGCATACCGCCCGGTCGCGCAATGACCAGGTCGCGACCGATTTCAAACTGTTCGTGCGCGATTCCATCGACGAGGTCATTCGCGCCGTCGACGCGCTGGAAGATGCGCTCGTGAACCGCGCGGAAGAGCATGCGGAAAGTGTCATGCCGGGGTTCACCCATCTCCAGTCCGGGCAGCCGGTGACGTTGGGCCACCATTTGATGGCCTATCGCGAAATGCTGGTGCGTGATCGTAGCCGCTTTGCCGATGCACGGGCGAGGATGAACGAATCGCCATTGGGTAGTGCCGCATTGGCCGGCACTGGATTTGATCTGGACCGCGACGGCACAGCCGCCGCACTCGGCTTCGACCGGCCAACCGCCAATAGCCTTGATGCGGTCAGCGATCGTGATTTTGTCGTCGATTATCTCCATGCTGCCGCGCTGACCTCGGTCCACCTGTCGCGACTGGCCGAAGAAATTATCATGTGGGCATCGCAGCCCTTCGGCTTTGTCAAATTGCCCGATGCATGGTCGACGGGGAGCTCGATCATGCCCAACAAGCGCAATCCCGACGCCGCCGAATTGGTGCGCGGCCATAGTGGACGGATCATCGGCGACCTGGTGGCGATGCTGGTGATCCTGAAAGGCCTGCCGCTGGCCTATGCCAAGGATTTACAGGACGATAAGCCGCCGATGTTCGATGCGCATGATCTGCTGACGCTCAGTCTGGCGGCGATGGCAGGGATGGTCACGGACCTGCAATTCGTTCCCGAACGAATGCGATCGGTAGCTGCCGCAGGTCATGCCACGGCCACAGATCTTGCGGATTGGCTCGTCAGCGATATCGGCGTGCCATTTCGCGAAGCGCATCACATCAGCGGCAGCGCCGTCGCCGCAGCTGACGCGAAGGGCAAGGCGCTCGATGAACTGACCGAGGAAGAGCTGCGCGCCGTTGACCCGCGCATTGACGAGCGCGTCCTGCCGCGCTTGTCGGTCGAAGCATCGGTTGCGTCGCGGCGAAGTGCTGGCGGCACCGCCCCGGAACGGGTAAAGGAAGCCATCGCCCGGGCCCGGGCGCAAATGGCGGCGCGGGAGGAATGATGCGCAATCGACTGGCCGGGGTGCTTGCCATGGTAACATTGGCGGGATGCGGCAAGGTCGCAGACCTTGAGCCAGCCGCGGGTCATACGCTTCCCCAGAAACCGGCGCTGGCAGCGACGACGCCGACGGCGAATGAGCTTCTGACCCTGCCGCCCTATGCCCGGCCCGACCGGATCGATGAACTGCTGAAGCGCGGCGAGCAGCGCCAGCCTGACCGTTTCGACATGCCCCCGCCCAGCGGCAAAACAGTGCCCAAAACGGTGCCAGCGCCTAACGATCCGGGTGCAACCGGCACCAATACCGCCGACACCCAACCGCAGGAAACGACCAAGTGATCAAACCTGTTCGCAAGGCCATTTTCCCCGTCGCTGGACTCGGCACCCGATTGCTTCCGGCCACCAAGACCATGCCGAAGGAAATGCTGACGGTGGTTGACCGGCCGCTGATCCAATATGCCGTCGACGAGGCGCGCGAAGCGGGCATCGAACAAATGATTTTCGTGACCGGTCGCGGCAAGGGGTCGCTCGTCGACTATTTCGACATGGGCTATGAGCTGGAAGCGACGATGAGCAAGGCGGGAAAAAGCCTTGAGTCCCTCGCCCCGGCGCGGACCCAGTTCGGTGAGATTGTGTCGGTGCGGCAGCAGCAACCGCTGGGCCTCGGCCATGCAGTTTGGATTGCCCGTCATATTATCGGTAATGAGCCGTTCGCGGTTCTGCTCCCTGACGACCTGATGGTCGGGAAGCCAGGCGCGCTGCGCCAGATGGTCGACGCCTATAATGAATTGGGCGGTAACATCGTCTGCGCTCAGGACGTACCCGCCGATAAGACCGGAAGCTATGGGATCATCACGCCTGGCGACACGCGCGGCAACACGACCGAGGTAAAAGGGCTGGTGGAGAAGCCGGCGCCAGCGGATGCGCCGTCCCACCTTGGTGTGGTCGGACGGTACATCCTGCAGCCGGAAGTCATGTCCATCCTTGAAAAGGGCGAGCGCGGCGCCGGAGGCGAGATTCAGCTGACCGACGGCATGGCCAAGCTAATCGGCGAACAGCCGTTCCACGCCCTGAAGGTCGACGCGACGCGATATGACTGCGGCGACAAGGCAGGATTTGTTCTTGCCAATCTGGCGATTGCGCTCAGCCGTCCCGACCTTGGCCCAGTAATAGAGGAATATCTGACGGCCCGTCAGGGATCCAGTTCCACGTCCCAATAGAGATAATCCCGCCAACTTTGATGAAGGAAGTTTGGCGGAAAACTGCGGCCATGATCTTGCAGTTGCCAGCTCGTCGGGCGGATCGGTTCTGCCTCAATATGCATTCCAGCCTGGCGCGGCGTCCGGCCACCCTTCTTCAGGTTGCAGGGCGCACAAGCCGTTGCGACATTCTCCCAGCTTGTGCGGCCGCCTTGCGCGCGCGGCACGACATGGTCGAACGTCAGCTCGCGGTGGGTGCCGCAATAGACGCAGCGGAAGCGATCACGGAGGAATAAGTTGAACCTGGTAAAGGCCGGATATTCGTTCGGCTTCACATATTGGCGCAGCGCGATAACCGACGGAAGCTTCAGGCTCGCCGACGGGCTATGCACTTCCCGGTCATAATGGGCGATCACGTCCACACGTTCGAGGAACATCGCCTTGATCGCAGTCTGCCACGACCATAGCGAGAGCGGGTAATAGCTTAGCGGCGTATAATCCGCGTTGAGCACCAATGCAGGGCAACTATCGGGATGGCGGATGATATCGGGGTGGTACATGCGCGCACTTCTCTCCAGCGTTCGAACCCATGTTGTGGGCCATACCGAACGCCAGTCCCCCTGGCCGTGTCGCACTCATGGCGGGAGACCGGCGGCCAAATCTGGCCCGTCTTTCCGTCTGTCGCGCCGTTCGGATGCCAACCCGAAGTGACAGGGGCATGACACCAAATCGGCGAATCCGCGTCAAGAGTCGCTTTTGCAACAGTGGCGCGGATTTTTCACGACATGGTTTTGGTGATGGCATGGGGGGCGGCGGTGACAGGCCCGCGGCGCATGATATGGAAGGCGCCATGATCGTCACCCGATTTGCCCCTTCCCCATCGGGACAGCTTCACCTTGGCCATGCCTATTCGGCGGTTCTAGGGGCGCGGACGGCGCGAGACAGCGGCGGACAATGGCTGCTCAGGATAGAAGATCTCGACCCTGGTCGCTGCCGATCGGAATTTGTCGCCGGAATCATGCACGATCTGGAATGGCTCGGCCTGCACCCCGACGCCGCGCCGCTCGTCCAGTCCCAGCGAACCCATCTATACGACGCGGCGCTGGCGCGGTTGAAGCAATTGGGCCTCGTATATGCCTGTTTTTGCACGCGCGCTGACATTGCACAGTCGTTGACCGCGCCACATGGCGACGCCGGTGTCCACTACCCCGGGACCTGCCGCGTGCTTCCGGATGATCCGGGGCGCCGTAATGCCACCGCACATAGTTGGCGACTCAACAGCGCCAAGGCGCTCGCCCTGGCAGGGTTGCCGGGTTGGGAAGAGGCAGACGGAGCCCGGCATCAATCGTCTGAGAATGATTTTGGTGACGCCATTCTCGCCAGAAAGGATGCGCCCTCATCCTATCATCTTGCCTGCGTGATCGATGATGCCGATGCTGGTGTGACCATGGTGGTCCGAGGCGATGATTTGCGGCCGTCGACGCCGACTCAGCGACTGCTTCAGATGCTGCTTGATTTGCCCGAACCGCGCTATCTTCATCACCCGATAGTTGCCCATGACGATGGCCGCCGCCTCGCCAAGCGCGATCAAGCGCCAACGCTGGCCGCGATGCGGGCAGCGGGGGCTGACGGACGCCATCTCGCCGCCGATATTGGACAAGATCGCTTTCCCCTAGGATTTCGGCTCTTAGGCGCCTAAATAGGCGGCCATGAACACACTGCTGATGATCGCCCTCGTCGCCGCCATGGGCGCGGTGCTTTACGTTCTTATTCGCGGGGTCATTGCCATGGCCAATGGCAAGGATGTCACCGGCGAGATCCAGCAGAATTACATGCAGAAGCGCGTGATTTTCCAGGGCATCGCCATCGTCATCGTCGTGGCAATTCTGGCCCTCGCCGGCCGCGGCTGACCCAAACCCTTCACGCGTGGTCAAACTCAACAAGATATATACGCGCACGGGCGACAGTGGCTCGACCGGGCTCGTTGACGGCAGCCGCGTCAGCAAGGCCGGTCCCCGCATGGCCGCCATCGGCGACATTGATGAGGCCAATAGCGCCCTTGGGGTCGCCATCGCCGCGCTGGGCGCGGGCGATCACGCCCGCCGTCTCCGGCAGATCCAGAACGAGTTGTTCGACCTTGGAGCGGATATCGCCACCCCGTTCGGCACCGATTTCGAAGATCATGCGCTGCGTATCGTGCCCCGGCAGGTTACGCGGCTGGAAGAGGAGATTGATGCGATGAATTCATCGCTCGATCCCCTGACCAGCTTCATCCTTCCCGGCGGCTCATCGGACGTTGCGCTCATTCATCTGGCGCGCGCCATTTCCCGGCGAGCCGAGCGCGCTGTCGTTTCGCTGTCTGACACGCAGCAGGTGAACAATCATGCGCTGGCCTATCTCAATCGCCTCAGCGACCATCTCTTTGTGACTGCGCGCGCGATAGCCGCCGACCAGGGGGGTGACGTGCTCTGGGAACCCGGTGCAACGCGAGCGCAATAGGCGATCGCCCGTTGTGCCTCGCGCCGGACATGGCTAGACGAGGCGCATGATCCTCGCGCTTTTCAACATCATACTCTTCCTGCTGGATATCCTCACCTACGTCGTGTTCGCACAGGTGATTTTGAGCTGGCTGGTGGCGTTCAACGTCCTCAATTTGCAACAGCCGTTCGTTCGGTCGATCTATCAGGTGCTGGATACCATTACCGCGCCGCTGTACCGGCCGATACGGAAGATCCTGCCGGACTTTGGCGGCCTCGACTTTTCGCCGATCATCCTGCTGATCCTGATCCGCATCGTCAGCATGCTGGTCAGCGGCGTGGCGATGGACGTCTATTCGGCGACCGTATGACGGCGACACTGATCGACGGAAAAGCCGCCGCTGCCACCCTTCGGGCGCGGGTAGCGGACGGCGTGGCGGCGTTTCGCGAGACGGTGGGGCGTGCACCGGGTCTCGCCGTCGTGCTGGTCGGGGAAGACCCGGCCTCATCGGTTTATGTCCGGTCGAAAGGCAAGGCGACGACCGAGGCAGGTATGAAGAGCGTCGAGCACAAGCTGCCCGACGACACGAGTGAAGCAGCATTACTGGCGCTGGTCGACGACCTCAATCGGGATAACGGCGTCGACGGCATATTGGTCCAGCTGCCGCTGCCCGACCATATCGACAGCGCCAAGGTGATCGCGGCGATTTCGCCCGACAAGGATGTTGATGGCTTTCATGTCGAAAACGCTGGCCGTCTCGCCGTCGGCGCAGAGGCGCTTGTCCCTTGCACCCCCCTTGGCTGCCTTCACTTGCTGAAGGCGCAGCTTGGCGACCTCACCGGCAAGGACGCGGTGGTGATTGGCCGATCAAATATCGTAGGCAAGCCAATGGCGATGCTGCTTCTGGGCGAAAGCTGCACGGTCACCATTGCCCATAGCCGGACCCATGATTTGCCTGACATCGTACGCCGCGCCGATATCGTCGTGGCCGCCGTCGGTCGGCCAGAGATGGTGCGCGGGGCGTGGATCAAGCCGGGCGCGACTGTCATCGATGTCGGAATCAATCGCGTCGAGGGGCCGGATGGCAAGAGCCGTCTGGTCGGGGACGTTGCCTTTGCAGAGGCGGCCGATGTTGCGGATGCGATTACACCGGTTCCCGGCGGCGTCGGGCCGATGACCATCGCCATGCTGCTTCGTAACACCCTGGTCGCCGCGCATCGCCGCGCGGGTCTTGCGGACCCCGCGATCGCATGATTGAGCTATTTTCCTCTGCGTTCCTGACGCTTTTGGTCATTATCGATCCGCCGGGATGCGCGCCTATTTTTGCCTCGCTGACGGCGGGAACCGACCAGAAGCATCGCCGCGCCATGGCGCTCCGTTCGTGCCTGGTTGCCTGGTGCATTCTGCTATTCTTCGCGCTGTTCGGGGAATGGCTGCTTGGCCATATGGGCATCTCGCTGTCCGCGTTCCGCCTTGCGGGCGGTATCATGCTGTTCATGATTGCGCTCGATATGGTGTTTGAACGCCGTACCGAACGGCGTGAAGAGCGGGCAGAGGAAATTCGCGGTACGCCCGAAGCCGAAGATATCAGCGTCTTTCCCATGGCGATCCCAATGATCGCGGGGCCAGGTTCAATCGCATCGGTCATGCTTTTGAATGCAAAGGCAGAAGGTTTGAATCAGAGTCTGGTCGTCCTCGGGTCGATGACCGCTGTCATTCTCCTCACGTTGATCGCGCTTCTGGCCGCCGGGCCGCTGATGAAGTTCATCGGCCCCAAGCTGGAAGCAATGATCACCCGGATCCTTGGTGTCATTCTTGCCGCGTTGGCGACGCAGTTCGTGCTCGACGGTCTGGAACGGAGCCTGCCCGGACTCGCCGCCTGAGGCGGTCGGCAGTTAGCCGACCACCTTCCACATCTTGAGCGGCGATCCTTTGCCCAAATCGACCGGTTCCAGCCATTTCGGAACTTTGCCGCCCTGAATTTGGGCGTAGAATCCCTTGGGCGCTTCCGACATGAAAATGGTCGCCGTCGACATGTTTGGACAAATCAGCAGATAATCGCTGCCATAGGCGCGGATGATCCGGTGGGCCTGCGCCTCATCGCCGCGAAACGCCTTCATCACATCGACAATGGCGCGGTAATTGCGATGATAGGGACCGGCAATCGCATCATGGTGCGTCGTCACGATAATGCGCGGACCAAGGTCAACAAAGGTGAAGACCAGTCCCTTCGGCTGTTTGTCGAGCGTGGCCATAACCGGTAAGCTGGGGCAGCGTGCATTGGCCCTGTTGACCATCTTGGAAGATTTCTTCGGCGGCTCGTCCGGATAAATCATCACAATGACGGGGATCAGCGCGCCCAGGCCGGCGAACAGCATCGGTATCGCCGCGACATGGAGCCACATCTTGGGGCTTTCCAGCCATTTGAATGCAAACAGCGCGGCCAATGCAACAGCGCCCGGGGCGGCCATGGCCTGCGCCGCCGGGCCTGCGCGAATTTGCCAAAACAGCAGGGCGAACGCGACCATCGACGGTGCCGCTACCACCAGGGTTCGCGCAAACAGGTTCTTGTCGCCGCCATTCGTTCGGCGCGCGCGCCACAGCAGCACGGCCCAGCCAAACATGGCCGAAAGAGGCAAAGAGATTGATGCTGCGGCGGTCCTAATCCCGTGGCGGTAGACCGGTCGTGCTTCGCGAACATGGCTGAGCCATAGTTCGTTGGCTTCATCCGACACCCCTTCTAGCCGGCTGAGGCAGGTCGGCCACGCCAAGGCATGAAAGCCGGCAAGGATCACACCGGCGCCCAGCGCAACCATCAGACGCGATTTCCAGCTGTCGAGTTTCCACCAAGCCATGCCCAGCATCAGGGCAGAGCCGAGCGCCGCATCGCTGAGCCACACCGGCGACAATGCATCACAGACCGGCAACCGATTTGCGTAGGATGCGAAAATGAGGAAGCCTAGGCTGGTCGATGCGGCCAGGCCAGCCGCATAGGATGCGAGCCGTGTCCGCTCATCCCGATCGGCGACCCACATCAGCACGGTTCCAACCCCCATCACCGCGAGATAGATGACCATTTCCATGCCGATCGCCAGCGACAGGCCGGAGGTTATCCCGGTAATGACCCCGCCGCGAACCCGTTTCGGGTCGGATAGGCCCGCGATGGATGTCAGCAGCAGCGCGATCTGCCAACCATGATGGTCGATGCGCAGCGGCGCATACATACCCAGCGTTTGCGGCGCGAACATCAGCGCGACGAGCGCCAGCGCCCAGGCCCGCTTGTCCACCAGCCTGCGGGTGATAAGCGCAATTGCGAACATCAGCAGCAGCAGCGGCAACAAGGGGGCGATCGCGACGGCCAGCCGTTCCGCCTCCACATTGCCGACAAATGGACGAAACAGGCCGATCAGCCCCGCAATGGGAAGGTCTACAATCCGCGACCAATGGATATTGGCGCCCCCGTGCGCTGGATCGAAACGATGTTGTACAAGGTCGAACCAGCCCTGCCCGTTCATCCAGGCGCGAACCTGCGCCATGCGCAAATTATCGTCGGTATCACCCAGCGCGAACCAGCGAATGGCGTTGCGCTTGTCAAAAAGGGTCCAGGCGGAAAAAATAGCCCACAGCAGGACGATCAGCAGTTTCCACCTTTTGTCGTAGAAAGCCGTCGCTTTCTCGCCGATCCGCTTCATCGTCTCTTGCACTGACTACCCCATTTTCGACCTTGCTCGCCGCCGACCGCGCGCCGACAAATGAGCGATTGTGTCCTAGCGGCAAGTCACTAGAGAGCAAGCCGATGATCCAGTCCACGCTTCATTCGCTCGGGCATGAAAAGCGAACCATGCTTTTGCAGCTGTTCCGATATGCCTTTGCGGGCATGGCGATTACGCTGCTGGTGGCGGGAAGCTACTGGGCGATTAGTGAATATTTGCATATCGACCCGATGATCAGTTTCACCATCGTGTTCCTGTTCTTCTCGGCGGTGAGTTACTTCACCCATGGCGCGTTCAGCTTTCGCGGGCATGGGGAGCGGGATCGTCACCATGTGCGGATGTTCCGCTTCATCATCGTCAACCTGATCGGTTTCGCGGTGAATCAGGGCTTCATCTGGCTTTTGGTAAAACAGATGGGCGGTCCGACATGGTGGCCAACAATTCCCATCATTTTCGTCACGCCGCTCTTGACGTTCGCCCTCCATCGCCGCTTCGTCTACGCATGACCGTCGAATTGACCATCGTCATTCCCGTCAAGGATGAGGAAGACACCATCAGCCCATGCCTCGCGCGGCTGGTCCCGATATTGGAATCATTGAATGACCCGGCCGCAAAATCCTTTGAAATTTTGTTCGTCGACGACGGCAGCAGCGATACGACGCTTGAGGTGGTGCGCAGGGCCAATCTAACCGATGGACGCGTTCGCGGCATTTCATTGTCCCGCAATTTCGGCAAAGAAGCGGCCCTGTCCGCCGGTCTGGATGCGGCGCGTGGCAATGCCTGCATTCCCTTCGATGTCGATATGCAGGATCCGCCGGAAGTGATCGCGAAGATGGTCGCGAAATGGCGGGATGGCTTTGACGTGGTCTATGGCGTCCGCGACAACCGCGAAACCGACAGCCTGCCCAAGCGGATGACGGCCGACCTCTATTATCGCGCCCACAACTGGCTTTCGAGCGACAAAATCCCCGAACATGCCGGCGATTTCCGTCTACTCGATCGAAGAGTCGTCGATGTCATCCGGGCAATGCCGGAACGCAACCGGTTCATGAAAGGGCTGTTCGCCTGGGCGGGATTTCGGCAGACATCCGTGAGCTATCACCGGGAGGAGCGAACCGTCGGCACCACCAAGTTCAACTATTGGAAGCTGTGGACGCTGGCGCTCGACGGCATAACCTCCGCTTCTACCGTTCCGCTTCGCGTGTGGAGCTATTTGGGCGGCCTCGTGGCACTCGGCGCACTGGCCTATGCTATTTTCATCATCGTGCGCACGCTGACGTCCGGCGTTCAGGTCCCCGGCTATGCGTCACTGATGGTCGCAATCTTGTTCCTTGGCGGTCTCCAGCTCTTGTCGCTTGGCGTGCTCGGCGAATATGTCGGCCGCATCCTAACTGAAACGAAAGGTCGACCGTTGTACGTCATCCGCGAACGAATCGGGGACGCATAAGATGGATCGCAAAGTGTTCGACCGCATGGCCGAGTTGGATAGTCGGCATTGGTGGTTCACGGCGCGCCGCCGAATTCTTGACGCGGTGATTGCGCGGGAAGTCCGCCCCCCCGCCAACGCGCGCGTGCTGGAGCTAGGGGCGGGAACCGGCCACAACCTTGCCATGTTGTCGCGCTTCGGAACTGTCGAGGCCAGCGAGCTTGACCCAATCGCGCGTGAATTGGCGACCGAGCGGCTGGGCAAGCCGGTTTTGGAAGCGGCGCTACCCGACCTGTCGATGTTTCCGGCGGAAAGCTACGACCTCATCGCATTGCTCGACGTGCTGGAGCATGTACCAGACGACAAGGCGTCCCTGGCATCAATCTTTACGCGTCTGAAGCATGGCGGCGCCCTTTTGCTGACCGTTCCGATCAACCCGTGGATGTGGAGCGCGCATGATGTGGCTCACCACCATCATCGCCGGTATCGCCAGTCGGAAATTGAAGCCATGGTTAAAGACGCAGGCTTTCAGATCGACCTGATTTCGCCGTTCAACACCCTGCTCTATCCGCCCATCGCGGCGGCGCGTGCCATCGGCAAGATGCGCGGGGACGAAAGCAGCGATGATGCGATGCCGGGTACCATCGTCAACAAGACGCTGGATACAATCTTCGGCCTGGAAAGCAGCCTTATTGGGCGCGTACCGATGCCGTTTGGGGTGTCGCTGGTGGCGGTGTTGCGGCGTCCGTCCGCCTGAATAACCAGCTATTCTGGGTCACGAAAACCGGCGTCCAGCCGCGGAGCAGTTCCTCCGGGATTGGCCGCATGTCGATTAGCCACAAATAGTCGAATGCCTGCACCGGGATCGACTGCAGCGCATAGTCGACCCGCCAGCCCTCATGACGGCAGCCACGATTGCGGGTGATCTGCGACGGATCGTGCTGGAACCAGCCGGCCTGCGGATAATGAACCGTCAGCAGGCTGGATCCCACCATCGGCCATTGATCGTTGACATAGGCTTCCTTGCGTACCAGCGCTAGGCTGCCGATGTGGTCACTGCGTCGTTGTTCCCACAGTTCGCATCGGCCCCAGATCAGAATTGCAACGCGCGAGCCCTTTTCGATGTGGTCGATCGCCCGAAGCTGATCGCGCTGCTTGTCCCACGCCATCGCGAAACTTGCGGTGTTAGAGCCCAGGCGAATCAGCAGGAACGCAACCGCCAGGACCGCAAGTATCCGCGCGAAATGCAGGTCGGTGTCGAACCGGAACCGGATCGCCAAAACATACAACATGACGATGTACGGGGTGATCCGCATGTCGGCATAGGCGGACCCAAAGATCATGCGCGGCAACAGGAAGTAGACCGCGGTCAGGACCAGCGCCGAAAATAGCAGGTTGCGCGACAGGGTCAGGCGCGGATGAAATATGGCCAGGGCGAGGACACCTGCCAGAACAGCGGCCGATGCCTTGTCGAACATTTCCCACCGGTCGCGGAATATCTTGAGCAAATATTCCCATTTAAATTGCCAGTCGAAGAAATGACGCGTGAACCCGCCATTAGCATCGGACCGCCACAACAGGATCATCAGGACCGGTCCGGCCAAGGGCAGTGCGTGCGGGATGGCCGTGAAAACTGCCCGCCACCACCGGTTGCCCCGGTCGTGTTGCCGAACAACCTCCGCTGAATAACAGAGCAGCCCCAATGTGCCCCAACCAAAGGCGTGGGCAAAATAGATGATAAAGCTGATCGGGACGAACAGAGCGGCGCGAAGGCGCGGCTTTCCCAGCCTGCCCAGGCGCAGCCACAACCCGAAGGCCAGCAACGCAAGCGCCATCGACAACGCATAGTTGACGAAGCCGAACATGAAAGGGTGCCCAAAAGCGAGCGGCAGGGCGAAGGCGACGGTTGGCGGCAGGCGGTTGTGAACCTCGCGCGCGACCCACAGCAGTCCGGCAACCGTGAGCGGCGGGATCGACATCACGATCAATTTGGTCGCCGGTTCCAGTCCGATCAGCTTGCCAAGTGGCACTACCAGCAAATCGACGCCCAAATTGCCTACTGGCACCCAATGGAAATCATACCATTGTTGCAGCGTCGCGCTGTTCGCCAGATCCATCGCCACCTTGTAACGGCCCATGTGCCCGCCAAGATCGACGACCGGCGGGATCGCCGGCCACAGCAAAGGCACGAACGCCAACAAGATCATCGCCGCGACAAAATACCGCCCTTCCCACCACGGACGGGGGGCGCCGCGCGGGGCCGGTGCCGCCGCGGCTTCATGAGCGACGATGTCGCTAGCATGTTTCACGGCCGGTCGCGGCGTCCCAGCAGGCGCAGGCGAAGCGCATTCAGCTTGATGAAGCCTTCCGCATCGCGCTGGTCATAGGCACCAGCATCATCCTCGAACGTCACCACTTTTTCGCTGTATAGCGAGTTCGGCGACTTGCGGCCGGTGATGTGAACGCCGCCCTTGTACAGCTTCATCCGCACCGTGCCTTCAACCTTGGCCTGACTTTGGTCGATTGCGGCCTGGAGCATTTCGCGTTCCGGCGCGAACCAGAAGCCATTGTAAATGAGTTCGGCATAACGCGGCATCAGCTCATCCTTGAGGTGCGCCGCGCCGCGGTCCAGTGTCAGCTGCTCAATTGCACGGTGGGCGGCGTGGTAGATGGTTCCGCCCGGCGTTTCATACATGCCGCGGCTCTTCATGCCGACGAAGCGGTTTTCGACGAGGTCGAGCCGGCCGATGCCATGTTTCTTGCCGAGCTCGTTGAGCTTGGTCAGGAGCGCGGCCGGCGACAATGCAACGCCGTTCACCGCGACGCCGTCACCGCCCTTGAACTCAATGGTGATTTCTTCCGGTGTATCCGGCGCGGCCAGCAGGTCATCGGTGCGCGAATAGACATAGTCTGGCACCTCAACCCACGGGTCTTCCAGCACCTTGCCTTCGCTGCTGGTGTGCAGAAGGTTGGCGTCCGTCGAAAACGGGCTTTCGCCGCGCTTGTCCTTCGGCACCGGAATCTGGTTCTTTTCGGCAAAATCGATCAATGCCGTGCGGCTGGTCAAATCCCATTCGCGCCACGGGGCGATCACCTTGATATCCGGGTTGAGCGCATAATAGCCAAGCTCAAACCGCACCTGATCATTGCCTTTGCCGGTGGCGCCGTGGCTCACCGCGTCGGCGTTCACCATCTTCGCAATTTCGATCTGGCGCTTGGCTATCAGCGGGCGGGCAATCGACGTGCCGAGAAGGTAGAGCCCTTCATAAAGCGCGTTGGCGCGCATCATCGGGAACACATAGTCCGCGACGAATTCCTCACGAAGATCGTCGATGAAGATATGCTCAGGCTTCACGCCCATCAATTCCGCCTTGTGCCGCGCCGGCCCCAACTCCTCGCCCTGACCAAGGTCGGCGGTAAAGGTCACCACTTCGCAGCCATAGGTCTGCTGTAGCCACTTCAGGATAACGCTGGTGTCGAGTCCGCCGGAAAAGGCGAGGACAACGCGGCGAATGGATTCGGCCATCGAACGGATATTCCCAAAATGTGACAAACGGTTGCGGCGCCCTTGCCACCCTATGCCCGCCGGTTCAAGCAACAAGGCTATTGTTAAATTTCTCTTTACCTGATTCGTTCTCCGGAGGCTCGAACCCATGAAATATGTTGCATTGACCGCTGTCGCCCTTGGTTTTGCCGTCCCGGCAAATGCGCAAGCCGCCAGTGCTTCGCTGGGCCGCGCCGCAGTTCCTGCATTGATGCAGTCGATGTTTAACGCGGCAGACGCCAATCGTGACGGCTTTGTTACGGCCGCCGAAGCCACTGCCGCCAAGGCCGCTGCCGATCAGGCGCGCGACCAACGACGTCGCAACTATGCGCTGCGCCACGACGCCAACTATCTGTTTTCGGCATCCGATTCCAATCGTGACGGCAGCCTGAGCCGCGGGGAATATGACGCCATGTATGCCGCCATCGTGCGCGCCCATGCCGCCCATGCGTCGACGCCGCGTCAAACCACCTCCGCGCCGCGCATGGGCCTCCGGATGGACGGAAAGCGTTTTGCCCGGGCAGACGTCAACAAGGACGGACGCCTCAGCCTGCAAGAAGCTGTGGCCGTGGGTTATTTCTACTTTGACCGTATGGACAGCAATCGCGACAGCCTGGTGTCGCCGGCCGAA
Organism: uncultured Sphingomonas sp.; assembly: GCF_946478955.1. Next base: position 142,193 of record NZ_CAMLDL010000006.1, read on the forward strand.
CGAGCCGCCTACAGGCAGAAATACGCCCGCGCAGCGGGCTGAGAGCCAACGTCGAGGTTCATGAACAAGGGCCCGGTCGCTGTGCGCCGGGCCCATTTTTGTCTTTCTATTCAAGCCCGATACATGACGGCCCGGTTATTCGCGCGTGCAATCGAAGCATGGAATGACTGGAGAGTAACATGATCAAGAAGCTGTTGATCGGCGCGGGCGCTGCGGCATTGGCCGCAACTGCCTTCGCTGCACCGGCCATGATGTCCGACGGGGAAATGACCCGCGCGGAAATGACTGCCAAAGTGCGCGACCATTTCACGAAGATGGACACCAACAAGGATGGTGCCGTCAGCAAGGATGAGATCGGCGCAATGGGCGGCCCCGGCCATCGCATGGACAAGGGGCCGGGCGACGCAAATGTCGCGTTTGACCGGATCGACGTCAACAAGGACGGGTCCATCAGCCGCGACGAGTTCGCCCAGGGTCGCCAGATCCGGATCGAAAAGCGCGTAATGATGCGCGATGGCGCAAAGATGGGTCACGACGAGCATGGAAGCATGGGCGGTCGCCGCGGCGGTGGTCATATGCGAATGATGGCCATGGCCGATAGCAACAATGATGGTCGCATCACTCTGCCCGAGGCCGAGGCGATGGCGATGAAGCATTTCGACCAGATGGACAGCAACAAGGACGGCAAGGTGACGCGCGAAGAGCGCAAGGCCGCGCGCGAACAGATGATGAAAATGCATCAGGGCGGGCAGCCAAGCTAAGGCTTACTGTCGTTCGTCGAATGGAAGGGCCCGGCGGTTGCGCCGGGCCCTTTTTCATGCAGGTTGGTCACAAAGTTTGGAGTAATGCCGTGTTCTTTGCCAGCCGCTCGATTGTCTACGCCAGCGTTACCGCCCTCATTGCCTCCCCCGCTATTGCAAATGAGGGCATGTGGACCTTCGATGCCTTTCCGGCCGCGAAGTTAAAGGCGGAAGAGGGATGGGCGCCGGACCAGGCGTGGCTTGATCGAGCGCGACTATCGGCCGTTCGCCTGACTGGGGGCTGTTCAGCGAGTTTCGTTTCGTCGAGCGCACTGATCCTCACCAACCAGCATTGTGTCGCCGAATGTCTCGCTGACCTTTCGGCGCCGGGCCATGATCTGCTGAAGAGCGGTTATGTCGCTCAGGCGCGGGGTGAGGAACGAAAATGCCCTGGGCAACAGGCCGAGGTGTTGACCACCATTCGCGATGTCACGGGCAATGTGAAAGCCGCCATCGGTACCCTGTCGGGCGAGCAGGCAGTGAAGGCACGGACCGCCGCGATCGCCGCCATTGAAAGCGCCGGTTGCACAGACTTGGAGAAGATGCGCTGCCAGGTGGTCAAACTATATGGCGGCGGCCAGTACAAGCTCTACACCTTCCGCAAATATAGCGATGTTCGTATCGTCTGGGCGCCGGAGGATGAGGCGAGCAAGTTTGGCGGCGATCCCGACAATTACAACTTCCCGCGCTACGCACTCGATGCCAGCTTCCTGCGCGCCTATGAGAATGGGAAACCGGTAGCGACCCCGCAACATTTGAAATGGACTGGGCGCGAGCCAGTCGACGGGGAGCTGGTTTTCGTGGTCGGCAACCCCGGCTCAACACAGCGCGGTCTGACCATGAGTGAGCTCGCCTATCAACGGGAAGTGAACCTGCCGGTGACACTTGCGACCCAGGCAGAGCTTCGCGGCCGACTGATCGAGGCGATGGGCGACGATCCTGAAAAGCGGCGCGAAGGCACCGATTTGCTCTATGGTATCGAAAATAATCTGAAGCGGACAATCGGCCGGGTTAAGGCGCTCAACGATCCCGCCTTCTATTCGATGCTCGACAAGCGCGAGGGCGATCTGAAAGCGAAATCGGCAGGCAATGCGGCGATTGGCGATCCCTGGACCTCGGTTTCGCAGGCGATTGGCGAACTTCGCAACATCGACGCCGAGCGGCGCTTTGCCACGCCGGATGGAGAGTTGTTCGATTATGCGATGGCGCTGGTCCGCGCCGGCCAAGAGCGCGCCAAACCGGATAGTGAGCGCCTGCCCGGATATAGCGCCAGCGCGCTTCCATTGCTCCAAAAACAGCTGCTCGATGCAAAACCAATTGCGGCGTGGCGCGACGAATTATTGATGCGATGGTCGCTGTCAAAGGCGCGCGAATATCTTGGCGCGGATCATGCGCAGACCAGATTGCTCCTCGGCAGGGAATCGCCGGAAGGTCTGGCCCATCGCTTGGTCAGCGGGACCACACTGGCCGATCCGGCGGTCCGAAAGGCGCTTTGGGACGGCGGGAGCGCGGCGGTAGATGCGTCGACCGATCCGATGATTGTTTATGCCCGTTCAGTCGAAGCCAATGACCGCGCCCTCATCAAACGCTATGATGAGAAAGTCGATGGACCGCTAACCGCCGCGCGCGCCAAGCTCGCCGATGCCCGCTTCTCTGCTTATGGCGATAGCGTGTACCCGGATGCGACCTTCAGCCTGCGGATCACCTACGGCCATGTCGGCGGATGGACAGAAAATGGCGTGAAGGTTCCGTTCCGGACGACGTGGGCCGGAGCCTTTGACCGGGCGACCGGTGCCGACCCATTCGCATTGGCCCCGAAAATCCTGACCGCGAAAGACCGTCTGAACCTCAATGGGGCAATGGATGTTGCCTATGCGACCGACACAATCGGCGGCAATTCTGGATCGCCGGTCATTGACCGCCATCTCAATGTCATCGGCGCGAATTTTGATCGCAACATCCACGGTCTGCGCAATGATTATGCCTATGACATGACCATGGCGCGGTCGATTGGCACGACGACCGCCGCCATTGAGCAGGCGCTGACCAAAATCTATCCAGCGCCGGCGCTGATGAAGGAACTGCGCGGCAAATAGCCTATACGCGCTCCCGATAGGAAAGCTCTTCTACGCCGATATAATCCCGGGTGATCGGCAGCGCATTGCGGTCGCGAATATATTGGATCTGGTAATTGCAGGCCGCGCCGGTTTCGAACATCACGATGCCACCAGCGAGATAAAATTCCCACATCCGATAGAAACGTTCGTCATAGATGGCGACGATGTCTGCCTTGCGGTCCTCACACCGCTGTAACCAATGACGCAAGGTGTAGGCGTAGTGGAGCCGCAGGGTTTCGATGTCGCTGCTGATCAGCCGTGCCGTTTCGCTGGCGCGGGTCATCTGGCTGAGCGACGGCAAATGATAGCCGGGGAAAATCCATTTATCGGTGAAGGGGTCGGGCGATCCGGCCCCGCCAAGCTTGCCGATGGTGTGGAGCAGCATCGCTCCATCGTCGGTCATCAGATCTCGGCATTTGGCATAGAATTCTTCGTAATGCGCAAGGCCAACATGTTCGAACATGCCGATCGACACGATCCGTTCGAACCGGCCCTCGAGCAGCCGGTAGTCGATCAGCTCATACTTCACTTTGTCCGACACGCCCTCGCGCTCGGCCCAGGCGCGGGCATGTTTTAGCTGTTCAGCCGACAAAGTGATGCCGAGCACCTCGACCCCTGCGACGCGGTTAAGATAGATCGCAAGCCCGCCCCAGCCGCAGCCAATATCGAGCACCCGCTGCCCCGGTTTCAAGTCAAGCTTGGCCGCAATATGGGCTAGCTTGTCCGTCTGCGCCCGTTCGAGGCTGTTTGAGGGATCGGTAAAATAGGCACAGCTATATTGGCGCCAGGGATCCAGAAACAGATCATAGAGCCTGTCGTCGAGATCATAATGATGCGCGACGTTGCGGCGCGATGCATCGGGCAGGTTCCGCCGGAACAGCGACTTTACATCTTGCCAGCGGTTTTTTGAAATCACGCTGCGAGACGCGCCGCCATCTTCCCAACGGTTGGACCCCGTGATCAATTCCAGAAGGTCTAGGATCGAACCATCTTCGACAATGATCCGCCCATCCATATAGGCCTCGCCAAAATTGAGGCGCGGGTTGCGAGCGATGTCAAAGGCAACGCGCTTGTCCGTAAAGCGAACGGTGATCTCTTTCCCGCCGCCCGGACCGACAACCTCACGGCTCCCGTCCGGAAGAAGCAGGGTGATCTGACCCGTCTTCAGAATTTTGCCGACCAGTCGACCGACCAAGCTCATACAGTCCCCCTATTCGGCACCATCCGAAGCTAGCCAGCGGCAACCGCGCTTGGCAATGGCTTTAGCCATATGCGCGAACGAAAAAGACGAGCGCAGTGACCGCCGTCACCAACAAGGTCCACGCGCGAACCGCGCTGGCAGGCAGCCTTTTTCCAACCCCTGCCCCGGCCCAGCCACCGGCGACACTTCCAACCATCATTGCCAGACACGCGGCCCAGGCAACCATGCCAAAGGCGATAAAGACAATTGCAGCAGCACTGTTTGCGACGGCCAGCATCATCGTCCGCGGCGCGAACATCTGCCGGGGATTGAGCCCGGCGAGCAGTCCATAGGTCGCGGTCATCATCAGTCCGACCCCTCCACCGAAATAGCCGCCGTAGATGCCAAGCAATAGCTGCATGGCGATCAAGCTTCTGGGTCCAATCGTCACGCGCGATGTCAGCCAGTCGGATGCCCGCTTGCCGACGAGCAGCAAGATGAATGCATAAAGGACCAGCCAGGGAATGATGAGGTCAAAGGTCTGCGTCGGCGTGACAACCAGAAGCATGCTGCCAATCAGACCGGACACAAAGGTTACGCCCGCAAGTAGTTTCCAGCTAAGCCCGCCAAGCGGACCAAGCTCGTCGCGAAAACCCCAGGCGCTGGTCGCGGCGCCGGGGAGCAGCGCAACATTTGAGGTGGCATTTGCGACGTTGGCGGGCAATCCAATCGCCAGCAGCGCCGGAAGCGTCGCAAAGGTGCCACCGCCCGCAAGCGCGTTCATCACACCGCCGATGAAGCCAGCGCCGGCCGCCAGTGCCAGCGCGGACAAATCAGTCAAGCGCCTTCAACTTTTCTTCTGCAAGACGGTCAAGCTCGGCGCGACTGCGTTTTTCGGCGGCCGTCTTCAGCTGGCCGCAAGCGGCGTCGATGTCGCGGCCGCGCGGCGTCCGGACGGGGGCGCTGATACCGGCTTCGAACACGATATTGCTAAAGGCGCGGATGCGTTCGGGCGTGGAGGTTTCGTATACTGAACCTTCCCACGGGTTGAACGGGATAAGGTTGACTTTGGCCGGCAACTTATATGCCTTGATCAGCCGAACCAGCTCGCGGGCGTCATCGTCGCTGTCATTCTTGTCCTTGAGCATGATGTACTCAAAGGTGATGCGGCGGGCGTTGTTCGCACCGGGATAGTCGGCGCACGCCTGAAGCAGCTCCTCAATCCCATACTTCCTGTTCAGGGGCACGATTTCGTCGCGGATTTCCTTGGTCACGGCGTGGAGCGAGACCGCGAGGTTGACGCCAATCTCTTCGCCGGCGCGCTCCATCATCGGTACCACGCCGCTCGTCGACAGGGTGATCCGGCGCTTGGACAGGCCGAGCCCGTCGCCGTCCATGACGATCTTCAGCGCCTGCTTCACATTGTCGAAATTGTACAGCGGCTCGCCCATCCCCATCATGACGATGTTGGTCAACATGCGTCCGTCAGGCGAGCTCGGCCATTCCCCGAGCGCGTCGCGGGCGAGCATGACCTGCCCAACGATTTCGGCGGGTTCGAGGTTGCGAACAAGCTTCATCGTGCCGGTGTGGCAGAAGCGGCAGTTGAGCGTGC
>NZ_CAMLDL010000007.1 GCF_946478955.1 uncultured Sphingomonas sp.
GGTGCCGGCTGAGGGATTTGAACCCCCGACCTTCGGTTTACAAAACCGCTGCACTACCACTGTGCTAAGCCGGCCCGCCTGATACGCCCCTTAGCGTTAGCTGACGCCGAAGGTCCAGCCCTCGCTTTGCGCAATTTGGGGTGTCAGGCCTGGAGGACGGAAGGCGTCGACGTCTGTCAGATGGGCCCACATGCCCGCCGCAGTGACGAGTGCGTCGGTTTGATGGTCGCTTACAGCATGCCGTCCTCGCCATGCCGGAGCGCCAAGGGCCGCCAATGCGCGATTGAGTTCAGCCCTGTCTCGAATTTTCGCGCCGGATAATCCGGCTCTGCGGATGTAGATTCGGGTATATATTTCGACGATCGCGCTTTGCCCGTCACGCACGCTGTCCATGGGCCAGATCGGAATTCGCCCCGCAAGCTGGTGAAGCAGCCGCATGCCCGCAAAGCTTGCCTTGGCCACCTGCGCCGCGCCGATGGCGTCATAAACGGTCGCCGTCTTGCGCCCGCCCAGATCGTTGACCCGCCGCTCGCATTGGCGAAAATGCATGAAGTCGGCTTTCACACCGTCGGCGATGCCGAAATAGAAGTGGCGCCGATGGACCCGCTCTAGAAAACTGGCCGCCCCAAGGTCTAGGTCGGGGGCGAGATGGTCGACATAAGCCCAGAATTCGCGGGCGATGGCCGGAACGCCTTTTTCACCGGGAAGATACGCGCCGCGTTCGATGATCGGCGGGGCAAAGCTGAAATCGAAGCCGAATAGGGTAGGTTCCGCCGCCGCCTGTTGGAGCAGCCAATCCCGAACGTCGGTTCTTGACCAGGTGTGGTCCGGACAAATGAGGCGCGGGGGTGTGCCCTCCCGCGCCTCTGCGATTGCAATTCCTTTGTGGCGGCTTCCCTTCGCGCCGGACCAATCGATCGCGACGGTGCGTGAGAAACCGTGACGGGTCACACCAGCGGCGGTTGGTTATCGTCTGGCGGCGTGACCTTCTTCAGGCGAGGCGGCTGACGCGGTGCGGGCGGAGGGTTGTTGGTATGGTGCCATTCCTCCAACACCCGCGCCGCATAATCGCGCCCGCCAAGGCCAAAGGCGATGGCGGTCGCAACCGCAGCCGATCCGAGAATAAGGCCGAACGCCATCATCACGATCTGGTCGGCCAGTCCCATGAATGTCAGGCCGATCGCGGTGAACAGGGCGATGATGGAATATTTGACGACCGTCTGAGCGTAACCACCCTCGCCAGTCGAACTGCCGACCAGATTGGCGAGAATGCGGGCCAGGACAAAGCCGACGACGATGATGATCGTGCCGAAGATGACCTTGCCGCCCAGCTCCGTCACCTGAATCATCAGTGCGGCGGTGGCATCGCCGCCAAGGCGGTGCAGGGCCTCAATGCCCGCGAACAATAGGATTGCGGTCATGGCAATAGAGCCAACCACCCGAGACGGCGAGATATGGCGCGGCATGGCGCCCAGCGAATGAATATAATTGTCAAATCCAAGGCTGGGGAGGATCGCCTCAATCAGGCTCTTGGCCCATTTGGCAATCACGAACGCAATTGCCAGCCACATCAGCGCCCCGAGGATATTGGGGATCGCCAGACCGATTGTCTGCAGCATCGCCACCGCCGGGTCGGCGATCGCGCTAATGCCCAACGCCTGCAGCGCCGCAATTGAGGCGGAAATGATGATGAGCGCCGAAATGATAAGGCCAACGGCGTTGGCGATGCTGCTCCGCGCCGGCGATGCGCCCGGTGAAGCAGTGCCTTCACCGTCGACTGCCAATGGCGTTTCGGCAAGCGACAGACCGGCGCGGCCCGCAAGCCGCTCCAAATTCAATGCGCCAAGGAATGCCTCGACAACATGGCGGACGATCCGTGCCAGGATCAAGCCGGCAAAGAAGATGAGACCCGCGCCGATCAGGCGGGGAATGAAGGCGAACACCTCATTGGTCAGCAAAGTCACTGGCGTCATGACGCCTGACAGGCCCAGCGGCTGAAGTGCGGCGATCAGGCCGACGAGCCAAACCAACCAATAGGCGAGACGTCCAAGTTCCGTACCGATGCTGTCGCCGCCGACATTGGGATGGCGTTTGAGGATCGGCATTTTCTCAATTGCCTTGGCCACGGCCCACTGCACCGCCTTGGCGACGAAATAGGTGACCAGCAAAATGACGAGTGCGAAGAGGACCTTTGGCCCCCATTCCACCAGCTGTTGCTGCCAATAGGCGGCGGGTTGAGTGGTCTGGTACATGGACGCTCCCCTCGTTGCGCTGAACATTATTGTCGCCGTTCTCGCCGAAGCGAGTCCCAATAGGCAAGCCGTTCCTTCACTTTCGCCTCAAATCCCCGCTCAACCGGTTGATAAAAGACCTGCGGATCCATCCCGTCGGGCCAATAATTGTCACCGGAAAAGGCCCCCTCTGCGTCATGGTCATAGGTGTAGCCCGCGCCATAACCGACGTCTTTCATCAGCTTGGTCGGCGCGTTGAGGATATTTTGGGGCAGCATCAGCGATCCGGTTTCGCGCGCCGCCCTGGTGGCACCCTTGAACGCGGTATAAGCGGCGTTCGATTTTGGTGCAGTGGCAAGGTAGATGGTCGCTTGGGCCAGTGCCAGTTCACCCTCTGGCGAGCCGAGGAAATCATAGGTATCCTTGGCCGCGAGGCATTGCACCAGCGCGTTGGGGTCGGCCATGCCAATATCTTCAACCGCCATGCGGATGAGCCGGCGCAGCAGGTATAGCGGCTGTTCCCCCGCCACCAACATGCGCGCAAGGTAATAAAGCGCCGCCTGCGGGTCCGATCCGCGCACGCTTTTGTGTAGCGCGCTAATCAGGTTGTAATGCCCTTCGCGGTCCTTGTCGTACACCGCGACCCGCCGCTGCAGCAACGCGGATAGGCCCTTTGGATCCAGCGGCGTTTCCAGCGCGAGATCGAGCAACGTTTCGGCCTGATTGAGCAGGAAACGCCCGTCGCCATCGGCGCCGGCCACCAGCGCCTCCCGCGCGTCTTTGCTGAGGGGGAGCGGGCGACCCTCCGCCGTTTCGGCCCGGTCCAGCAAAATGTTCAATGCCTTCTCGTCAAGCCTATGGAGAATCAGCACCTGGGCGCGGGACAGCAGGGCCGCGTTCAATTCAAAGCTCGGGTTCTCGGTTGTCGCGCCGACGAGCGTGATGGTGCCGTCTTCCACGAACGGCAGAAATCCATCTTGTTGCGATCGGTTGAAGCGATGGATTTCATCCACAAACAGAAGGGTGCGCTGGCCCGCGCGCGCCGCCGTTTTCGCCTCCGCAAAGACCCGTTTCAGATCTGCGACACCGCTGAATACCGCCGACAGCGCGACGAAGCGCAGCCCCACTGCATCCGCCAGCAATCTTGCAATGCTCGTTTTTCCGGTTCCGGGAGGTCCCCACAGGATCATGGATGACAATTTCCCCGCTGCAACCATCCGGCCGATTGCCCCTTCCGCACCGGTCAAATGCGCCTGGCCGATCACCTCATCTAGCGCGTCGGGGCGGAGTCGGTCGGCGAGCGGCGCATCGGGTGATGGCGCAGCAGCAGCAGAGGGCGGGGGCGCGTCGTCAGCAAAGAGATCAGCCATTTCGGACATGTAAGACGCGCCGCCATAATTTGCATCACCTCTTGATGATGATTGCTACAAGATATATCTTAGAGCGATCATGAAAGGAATAATCAATGAAATCCCATTATAATTGTGGCCACGAAGGTCGAGGTCGCCGCCGTGAATTCGCGGCGTTTGGTGGTAAGCGATTTGCGGCCGGTTTTGGCGCCGATGGCCCCTTTGGTCCTGACGGCCCGTTTGGACGAAGCGGTCCCTTTGGACCCAATGGCCCTTATGGGCCGGGCGGTCCGTTCGGTGGTGGTGGTCGCGGTCGCCGCCGCCGGATGTTCGATAGTGGCGAACTTCGACTGGTGCTGTTGAAGCTGCTCGCCGACCAACCGCGTCACGGCTATGAGCTGATTAAGGCGATCGAGGAAATGACGGGCGGCGATTATGCACCGTCACCGGGGATCGTCTATCCGACCCTTACCATGCTGGACGACATGGGCCTGATTGCCGAGCGCAAGGGAGAAGACAGCAAGAAAATCTATGAGGCGACGGATGATGGCGTAGCTCATCTCGCCGAAAATCAGGTTGAGGTGGACGCGCTGATCGGCCGCCTGGAGGAAGCCGGATCGCGGCAGCGCCGCAATCAGCGGCCGGAAATCGGTCGTGCCATGGGCAATCTTGCCGCCGCCCTTAAGAATCGCGTCGCGCGTGGGGGATGGACCGATGATCTGTTGAACCAGGTTGTCGATATCATAGACGAGGCCGCAAAGCGGATCGAGCGACTGGATTAACCCGGCAGCCAGTTCGGACCAAAGCTGGCCTGCAGGCGGCGCCTTCGCTCAATCACCCGCTCATAAAGGTCCAGCATGACCGAATTGATGCTGTCCCAGTCGCGGGTGGCGGCGAAGGCGAGGCCGGCCGCACTGTGGGCGGCGCGAAGGGCGGGATCGCGGCAATACCGTTCTAGCGCCTCGCCATATTGGTCGATCTCCATAGGGTCGACCAATATCCCGCTCACACCATCTTCGACTAAGCTCGTCGCCCCTGTTGCGGCGGCGGCAACCACCGGCAGACCGCTCGCCAATGCCTCTTGCGTCACGTTGCCGAACGCCTCGGTGATGGACGGATTCAGAAATACATCGGCACTTGCCAGCGCCCTGCCGAGATCGTTGCCGGTGACCTGCCCCAGGAACACGGTGTTGGCCGGAAGATGCTCTGTAAACCAGGGCCGCGCCGGACCGTCGCCAATGACTAGAACGCGCAGCGATACGCCGCGCCGTTCGGCTGCGGCGATCGCGTCGGCAAAAACATCAAGGCCCTTTTCCATGACGATGCGGCCGAGATAGGCGACCACCAGTTCATCATCCGCAATGCCCAGCGAGCGGCGCCACGCCATATCGCGGCGGGCGGGGTTGAATTGCGTCCGGTCGACACCGCGGCTCCAGATGGTGATGTCACGGTTCATGCGCTGTGCGCGGAGCACGGCAGCAGTGGATTCGGCCGGTGCTACAATAGCGTCTGCGCGCCGATAAAAGCGGCGTAAGATGGCCCGAAGCGCCGGTTCCGCCCACCCAACGCCATAATAGCGAAGATAGGTCTCAAAACGCGTGTGGACCGACGCCACCACCGGAATGCGCTTTGACCGTGCCCAGGTAACGGCGCGGTGGGCAACAACGTCGGGGCTGGACACATGGACGATGTTGGGCGCGAACTCTTCAAGATCGGCCTGGGCCTGGCCCGCCAATTTGATTGGGATTCGATATTCCTCGCGGCCGGGAATCGCGACGGACGGCGTGTTGACCATTTCGCCCGTAGGCGGAAACGCTGGATGATCGACCACGGGCGAATAGACTCGAACTTGCGCACCCTGCTTTAGCAGATACCCGACAAGGCGGTTCAGCGCTTGGTTTGCGCCGTCCCGGACGTAGTTATAGTTGCCCGAGAACAGGGCGATGCGCAGCTCTTGCGGCTCCATAAGGTGCCGCTTTAGCGGCAGCGGGTGGTTCGCCGCAACAGCTTGCGTCGGGAAGCAAACACTCCCACATTAATCGGGACATGACCGACATTATCGAAGACAATGACGACGACACCTCGCTGACCATGGTTGACGAGGCGCTTGTTGCCGGCAACATCGCCAATACAAATGGCCTTTTGGTCATCCTTGCCAAACTGGTCGCCAAGGGCATTTTCGATGCCGACGACCTTCACGCCTTTTCCGACAGCTATTCCAAGCCGCTCGACCATGAGAATATGCGTGAGAATGAACTTATCGGGCAGATGCAGGACCAAATGGAGGCGACGCTGGCCCAGTTGATGCATTTTCTGGCGGAGAAGCCGCAGGACAATTGAGATGATGTGGCCGGCCATTACGCTGACATTTTTGGCCACCGTCGCCTTCATGGAAGGATTTGCCTATGTCATGCACCGCTGGGTGATGCATGGCCGGATTGGCTGGGTTCTTCACAAGAGCCATCACCGGGAACGAACAGGGCTGTTCGAGCGCAATGACCTGTACGGTGTAATTTTTGCTATCCCGTCCATTCTCCTAATCTATATGGGGGTCCAGCAGGACTGGGGCTGGCCCGCGACGACAATTGGTGTCGGCATTGCCGCCTATGGCGCAATCTATTTCGGTTTTCATGATGTGATCGTCCACCGCCGGATCTCGCATCGCATCGTTCCGCGCTCTGACTATTTCCGGCGCATCGTGCAGGCCCATCGACTTCATCACATTGTTGAAAGTCGCGAGGGCGCGGTCAGTTTCGGTTTCCTTTATGCACCGTCGGTTGACGCCTTAAAGGCCGAGTTGGCGCGCAGCGGCTCGGCGCGGCTTCGGACGCCTAAGGACGGGTCCACAGGCCGTCACGGCTGACCTTCGGGGACGGCAAGCACGCGTCCACAAAGGCCATCACCACCATGATCAGCTTTTCCGCCTTGGAGATGACGATCCGTCGGTCCCAGGCTCGTTCGCCCAATTCCGCCGCGCGTATGGCAACTTCGCCATAGATGCGCGCTGCGCTGAGCACCGCCCATCGACTTCGAAATGGAAGGCGAGCAGCGCCTACCTTGCTGGATCGGCGATATTGGCCCGCAAGGGCGGATAGCCGCCGTGCAAGTCGCGCGAGCGATTGGCGATGATCGGGGTCGACCAGCTCGCCCCCATCAATCCCTTCCTGCACCAGCCACTCTTTCGGCAAATAGGTTCGCCCAACCTTTGCGTCCTCCACGATGTCACGGGAAATATTGGCGAGTTGGAACGCGATCCCTAGGTCGCTGGCACGGTCCAGCGTGTCGCGGTCGTTCGGATCGACACCCATGACATGCGCCATCATCACGCCAACGACGCCTGCCACCTGATAACAATAGCTTAGCAGATCGTCCTCGGTGATCGGCTGCCAGTGGTGCGCGTCGCGCGTGAACCCGGCCAAATGATCGTGCGGGAGTGTCGGCGGTATGGCCGTTTCTTCGGCCACAACGGCCAGCGCATCAAACGGAACCAGTCCGGTCGGCCGTCCAGCGAGAGCGGCCTCGGTCAATTCATTGATAAACGCCAGCCGCTCTTCGGGATGGTCGGTCACGTGCGCATCATGGCCGAGTGTCTGCCCATCGGTAATGTCGTCACACGCCCTGCACCAGCAATAAAGCAGCCAACTGCGTTCCCGCGTCTCGATGTCGAAAATTTGGCTGGCGAAGCGAAAGCTTTTCGAGCCTGCGGCAATCGACTTGCCCGCTGCTTCAACCAGGCGTTCCCGCTCTTCACTCATGACAGCATCAATTCCGCGGTCGCCTCTGCTGATCCAATGACGCCCGGTATACCCGCGCCGGGATGGGTGCCGGCACCAACGAAATAGAGATTGGGGATGACGTCGTCACGGTTATGCTGGCGAAACCAGGCCGATTGCCACAACACCGGTTCAAGGCTGAACGCGCTACCCAGATGCGCGAAGAGATCGGTTTGAAAATCAGTCGGCGCATAGTGGAATCTCGTGCGGATCCGTTGCCGAATATCGGGGATCAGGCGCGTCTCCAGCGTATCGAGAACGACATCGGCATACTGATCGCCTTCAACGGACCAGTCCACCTGCGACCGTTTCAAATGCGGAACCGGCGCTAGGGCGTAAAGGGTGGAATGGCCCGGCGGCGCCATCGACGGATCGGTCGCAGTGGGATGATGAACGTAGAGCGATGGATCACCCGCCAGAACGCCGCGGTCGTAAATGTCACCAAGCAAGCCATCATAACGCGGTCCGAACAGGATGCTGTGGTGGGCAACGTCAGGCAATGGTCCCTCGATCCCAAGATGCAGGACGAATAATGACGGAGAGTAGCGTTTGCGCTTCAACCGGCGCTGATGCCGCCGCCCATGGCGATGGCCTTCGATCAGACCATAGCTTGCCACCACATCACCATTGGACGCGACCATGTCACACTCCGCCCGCCATCCTGACGCGGTTCTAACGGCGGCTGCGCGGCCGTTGCTGACCTCGATCGCGGTAACTGCGTCGCCAAGGCGGATAGTCCCGCCCAATCGTTCGAACAGGGACACCATCGCCGCGACCAACCGATTGGTTCCGCCCTTCGCAAACCATACACCGCCATCCCGCTCCAGCCGGTGAATCAGCGCGTAGATTGACGAGGTGGTCATCGGATTTCCGCCGACGAGAAGGGTATGAAAGCTCAATGCCTGGCGAAGGTGCTCGTCCCTGACATAGGTCGATACGATCGAATAGACGGATCGCCACGCCTGATATTTGGCCAGCGACGGCGCGGCCTTCACCATGTCTGCCACACGGAGAAACGCCTTTTTCCCAAGTTTCACATAGCCTTGCTGATAGACGCCGTCGCTATATTCAAGAAAGCGCCGATAACCGTCCACATCGGCGGGATTCAGCTGTTCAATCTGATCAAACAGCTTCTTGTCGTCATTAGTGTAGTCAAAATGCACGCCGTCCGGCCAGCTGAGGCGATAGAATGGATCGATGGGAAGTAACTCGACGTCCGCCGCCATCTCCTGATCGCTGAGCTGCCACAGGCGCTGGAGACAGTCGGGATCGGTGATAACTGTTGGACCGGCGTCAAAGACATGACCATCCCGCTCCCAGAAATAGGCGCGGCCACCGGGCTTATCGCGCGCCTCGACAATTATGGTGCTGATGCCTGCCGATTGCAGACGGATCGCAAGCGCAAGACCGCCAAAGCCGGCACCAATGATGATCGCACGCGTCATGATCGGCCCGCCATCGCGGAAAGTGCCCGCATAACCGGAACAGGAGGGCGTCCCAGCAGAATTCGGGTGCGATCGCTCCATGTGGAGCGGCCAGCGTAGAAGCGGGCGATCAGCGAGGGGGACAGTCGATAGAACCGTTCCAGGACTTTATAGCGCGCGGCCGGATCGGCTGCGCGAAACAACATTCGGGCCAACATTCTGTTGAATCCGCCCGCGCGCCAATGTTGACGCGCAAGCGCGCGTGTCTGCGACGCCAATGTTCCGTCAAGGTGCGCGTCACGCGCAAGCCAATGGGCAAATTGCACCGCGTCGGGCAATGAATAGCTGGTCAAGGGATGGAACAGCCCGCCCCGCACGCCGCCACGCGCAAGCGGGTCATCGGCGGGCCAGAATCGATCAAAATCGCCATCCATCACAACCGGAAGTACGCCTGCTTCCTCACGAACGACGCCCGCAATTTTCCACCCATTGTCGTCGCCGTAGCGCGCGATCCGATCGCGCAGCAGCGGAAGGTTGAGATCAGGATTATCGACGTAATAGGTGTCCTCGACGAACAGCTCCGTCGGCGAGAATGGCAGGCAGTATAGGAAGCGATATCCGTCATGCTGATCAACGGTAGCGTCCATCACGACTGGCCGATCAAGTCTATGCCCGGCCGGGACCGACAACAGCTGGCCGCAGAATTTCTGCCAACCGCAATCCAGACCTTCTGGCAGGCCAGCTAAGCCGCGGCAGTCGAGCACGGCGTTGGCCGCAAGCTGGCGGCCGTCGTTCAGGATCACCTGATCTGGTGCAGCCGCGACTGCCACCGCGTTCGCCAACGCATCATCGCCCATCGCTCCGCAGACTTCACGGTCCAGTGCATGGCTGTCGATCGATCGATAGGGCGTGTCGATGGTTCGGCGAAAGGCGGGAAAGCGCACTTCATAGTCCGGCCAGCGATGCCCAATTAGCGGTTGCAACAGGAGGCGTTGCGAGTCCGCTACATCGCTGTCGAAAAACGACCAGATATGGTTGCCACCAAATTGCGTCCCCGCCTCAATCAGCAACACGCGGACGGCGGGGCGAGTGCGCTTCAGCATGAGCGCCGCAAGCCCCCCTGCCAGGCCACCGCCGAGGATGATTAGGTCGTATCGCGCGGCGGTCATCGCCTTTGGTCTAGCCGCGCCGCATCGCCGCGCCTAGGGGTGATGCGTGGTTCTTGCTGTCATCACATCCGCGCTCGCGATGACGCTGATCGTCGCTGTCCGCTATCTGATCAGCAGCGGCATCTTTGCCGCCATCACTGATCGGCGGTTTCCGGGAAAATTGTCCGGTCAGGGCGCCCAGGTGCGGCGAGAAATCGGCTGGAGCCTCATCGCGGCGGCCATTTATGGTGCGCCGGCCGGCATTGTCGCCTGGGGATGGCATCAGCGCGGTTGGACGCGGATTTATACCGATGTTAGCGATCATCCGCTGTGGTGGTTGCCGCTGTCGCTTGGCCTCTATCTGCTTGTGCATGACAGCTGGTTTTATTGGACGCACCGGCTGATGCATCGGCCGTGGTGGTTCCGGCACATGCATGCCGTGCATCACGAGAGCCGACCTCCAACCGCATGGGCCGCAATGAGCTTTCATCCGTGGGAGGCGATAACCGGCGCAATCGTAGTTCCGGCGTTGCTATTCCTAATCCCGATCCATGTCGCGATATTGGGGGCGGTGCTGACCGTCATGACGGTGATGGGCGTTACCAACCATATGGGATGGGAATTGTTTCCAAAGTTCATTGTTCATGGCCGTTTGGGCCAATGGTTGATAACGGCAAGCCATCATGAACATCACCATCAGAAATATCGCTGCAACTACGGCCTCTATTTCCGGTTCTGGGATCGGCTATGCGGCACGGACCGCGGGCTGGGCAAATTTGCTGCGTCTCGCCGCGCTGACGGTCGCCGCGCCCGTGATGATCGCGGCATCGCCCCAACCGACGGCTGAGCTTATCGTTTCGGTTGATGGCCTGCGAAATACAAAGGGCAACGTCCTGATCTGCCTGACCCGGAATCGCGGCAGCGAATTTCTGAAATGCGACAAAGACCCGGCTAAGGTTGCGCGCATTGTCCCGACCCGGTTGGCGCGGGCCGCGGAATTCGCTGGATTGACGCCGGGCGAATATAGTTTGCTGCTAATTCACGATGAAAATGCAAACGGCCGGCTCGACACTATGTTGGGGATCCCGAAGGAAGGATTCGCATTTTCGCGGAATCCGGCGATCCGCATGGGACCACCGCGATATGCGGATGTTCATTTCACGGTACCGACCGGCCGGTCGGCCCAGGCGCTAAGAGTAAAATATCTGCTTTAGCACCGAGGCACGGCCCCATTTTGCCTGCATCGAGGCGTTCGCAATCCGCTGAATTGCTGGTGACCCCTACGGGAATCGAACCCGTGTTTCAGCCGTGAGAGGGCCGCGTCCTGACCGCTAGACGAAGGGGCCATGATTCACTGGAACCACGCACGGTGGCTATGGTCGGCCGCCCGGCGCGAGTCAATTATGCGCGAACCGCACGGCCGTGGGCGGAGTCGCTGTCCATTTCTTCGATATAGGCGATGGTCAGGGCGGCGATCCGCGGCGCCGCTTGCCCATCGCCGAACGGCATGGCCGGTCGTGCCATACGCTCGAGCAAGGCCCGGTCAGATCGGATACGGCGAACAGCATCGACAATGCGCTTTGGATCGGTGCCAACCAGTTCCGTTGTACCGCTGGCGAGGCCCTCGGGTCGCTCCGTCTTGTCGCGCAAGACCAGCAGGGGAATGCCAAGCGCCGGTGCCTCTTCCTGAATGCCGCCGCTGTCCGACAAGATAATATCGGCGCGGCGAATGCGCTCGACCATTGAAACATGGGCCTGCGGCGTGATCAGGCGAATGCCCGCAACATGCCCCATCCGCTGCCACATGATTTCGGCTACGGCCGGATTGGGGTGAAGGATTACGTCGACCGAAACTGCGGCGTCCCGGGTCAATGTGACCAATGCCGTCGATACGCATTCGATGCCGCTGCCCCAATTCTCGCGGCGGTGGCACGTGACCAGCAGGTCAAGCGATCGCTTCGGGAACCAGCGGCGCTTTGGTCGCAGGGGAAGCGTGCCGACGATATCTGCCAGTGCATCGATGCCCGGGTTGCCGGTTACGTGGACGGTTCCCCGAACCGCCTCGCGATGGAGGTTGGCGGCGTTCGCGGACGTCGGTGCAAACATGAGATCTGCGACCTGGTCGATCTGCGTTCGGTTGATTTCTTCCGGCCACGGCAACTGGGGGTCATGGGATCGCAGACCGGCCTCAACATGGGCAATGATGCTGCCCGCATCCTTTGCCGCCAGTGCGCCGCCAAGGGCGCTGGATGTATCGCCCAAAACCATAACGAGCGGACTGCCGCGGCTGCGCAATAGGCGAGACAGGGCGGTTCTTACCATGTCGGCATGGACCATGGGATCGACCTGCCCGACGCAGTTCAATGGCACATGGTCGAATCCGGCGAGTCCATGTTGCGACAACATGAGACCCGGATGCTGACCGGTCATGATGATGACGGGTGGCTCACCTTGAGAAGCAAGAGCTCGGGCAACGGGCCCAAACTTGATCGCTTCGGGACGCGTACCGATGACGAGCGCAACTTTTTGTTGGGACAGTATTCCCCCTAGCTTCGGCCAGGATAACTTAATCGCAATTAGCTAATAATCGCAATAGATCAAAGGTTAACGGAAATTGTCCGCATAGGCTTGAATCTTCATCGTCGACACTGGCGCCGGGACTAACTCTACTGTGAGGCCTTTTTTCTTTGCGAAGGCAAGTGCTTCCTCTTTGGTATCGAAGCGAAGCCGAAGCTGTGTATTGGTATCGCCGCTTCCGGCCCACCCGGTGAGGGGGTCGGGGCGCTGCGCCTGCGTCCGTTCATATTCCATCGTCCAGCCGCCGACCTTGGCCTTACCCGACTGAGTGGTTTTGCGCTGTTCTTCGATGATGCGTGCGGTCGCCATGACGCAGCGATTGGCGCAAGCCGCGTCCCAAATCAAGAGCCTCTCGTGGCGCGTTTGGTTCGAAGGGTCGGATTTGCCGCTGCCGGATCGTCCGGCCATGGGTGTTTGGGGTAGCGGCCGCGCATTTCCTTCGCGACATCACGCCAGCTGCCCGTCCAGAAGGCGGGTAGGTCTTTGGTCGTCTGAATCGGGCGATGGGCGGGGCTGGTGATGGCAACGGTTAGCGGCACTCGGCCGCCGCCAACGGTGGGATGGTCCTTCAGGCCATAAAGTGCCTGGGCGCGAACGTCGACCATCGGGCCCCCATGGGCGCCATAGTCGATGGGATGGGCAGAGCCCGCAGGCGAATGGAAATGCGTCGGCGCCAGCCGATCAATTGCCCGGCCGGCCTCATAACCCAAAAGTCGGTCGAGCGCGCTACGAAGCGCGCCGGGGTCGAGCGACAGATTGCGCCGCCCGGCCAGAAGCGGGGTGAGCCATTCATCGACACGATCAATCAAAACCGCATCCGACAGATCGATAATGCTGCAATCATGTTGCGCAGCAAAAGCAGAGCGTTGCCGAAGCGAGATGGCGCTATCGCTCCACGGCAGGACGGACAGGCCATGGCGCCGCACGGCGTCAATCAAACCCTCTTCGACCGCGGCCTGATTAGGCTTGGGGTCAGGCGCAGATGACAGACGAATTGCGCCTAGCCGCTTGCCCTTGGTGGCTGCAATCGCAGCGGTGGCAGGGTCAAAGCGAACCTCGGTAAATTGTTCAATTTGATCGCCGAATAATTCTTCAATATCCGCCCACTCGATTGCGGCGGCGCTGAGGATACGAGCGCCCGACGCAGCGCCAGCCACCTCTGCAATGGCCAGCCATTCACTGCGCGCAAGCGGCGACGTCGCGTCAATTCGGAATCCGCGCCCGCCAACGGATTGCCAATGTTCGCCCGATCCGTCGCGACGCCGGGACAGACGATCCGGGAACGCAAGGGCGATTGCCTTGGCGATATCCGATACGCTGCTTTGCTGCTCGGTATTGGCGCCAGCGCGTTTGCGCCAGCCGGCGGCCATTCGCCGTGCGGCATCGGCGCGTTGACCCTTCTCATTTCGCCAACGGCGACAGCGAACCTCCAGGTCCGCATCGCGGCCGCCGATACCGCGTTCGGTGAGGAGCGCAGCGGTATCGGCAGCCGCGCCTGTAAAGCCGCGCTCGCCGGCCTCGATCATCATATGGGCAAGGCGCGGCTCGAGCGGCCAGCTGGCGATGGCGCGGCCGTGATCGGTCAAGCGTCCATCGTCGCCCAGCGCGCCGAGCCTCAACAGCCGTTCGCGTGCCTCGGCCAGCGCAGGCGCAGGCGGCGCGTCGAGAAAGGGCAGGCGCGTCGGGTCGGCTTCACCCCAAAGCAGACTGGTGAGGAGTAGGCTCGACAGATCCGCCTCAAGGATTTCCGGGGGGTCATGCGCGGGGAGCGAGGCGTTCGCCGCCTCTTCCCAAAGGCGGATCGCAACCCCCGACGCTTGCCGCGCCGCACGGCCCGCACGCTGGGTGACGGCAGCGCGGCTGGCGCGTTCGGTGACGAGGCGGGTGAGGCCAGCGCCGCGATCATAACGGGGGCGGCGTGCGAGGCCGGAGTCGACGACGATGCGGACGTCGTCGAGCGTGACACTGGTCTCGGCGATGCTGGTCGACAGGACAAGTTTGCGCGTTCCGGGATCGGGCGCGCGGAGGGCGGCGCGCTGTGCCTGTGGTTCGATACCGCCATGGAGCTTGTGCAGGACCACATCGGGAGGGTGGTTGCCGAGCGCCTCGGCGGTCCGTTCAATCTCCGCGATGCCGGGCAGGAAGGCGAGCAGCGAGCCATGATGGTCGGCGAGCGCGCGGCGGATCGCGGCGGCCATCTGCGGCTCGATCTTCGCAGCAGCATCGCGGCCGATATGGTGGAGGGCGAGCGGGTGACTGCGTCCTTCGCTTTCGATGCAGGGTGGATCGCCGAGTAGCCTGCCGAAGCGTTCACCGTCGAGCG
The DNA here is from genome assembly GCF_946478955.1 of uncultured Sphingomonas sp. The sequence continues at coordinate 14,826 of NZ_CAMLDL010000007.1, forward strand.
TTGCCGACATGGCGACAATACGCAGGTTATCGCGAAGCGCCGCCGCTGCGTCGAGAGTAAGGGCCAGACCGAGATCGCTATCAAGGCTGCGCTCATGCACTTCGTCGAACAACACCGCGCTGACGCCGGGCAGGTCCGGCTCGTTTTGGATGCGCGACAGATAGACGCCGTGGGTCATGACGATGATCCGGCTGTCCTTGCCCATGCGGGTATCGAGGCGGGTGGCGTAGCCGATGGTCCGCCCCGGCTCCTCACCCATTTCGCGCGCCATATATTCGGCGGCGGAGCGGGCAGCGAGACGGCGCGGAACGAGAAGCAGCACCTGACCATCGCACCACGGCTGATCGAGCAACGCCGGTGCTACTCGCGTCGTCTTGCCCGCCCCCGGCGGCGCAATCAGCAGCGCGCGCGTGCCGCCGTGAAGCGCGGCAGTGAGGTCGGGCAGAACCGAGTCGATGGGCAGCGATAATGTCACCGGCAAGCGCCTACCAGCGCGCGCTTAGGTTCACAAAGGGCGCGGACGCGACCGGTGAAGTCAATTCGACAGAAGTCATTGTCCGCTATGGGCGGGGGCGGTCGGTCTACTAACGGCGCCGTTCGCGCCCGCTAAATTATGCGCTGAACGGGTCGCTCACCAAAATCGTATCGTCCCGGTCGGGCGAGGTGCTCACCAGCGCTACGGGGCAGCGGATGAGCTCTTCGATGCGGCGGACATATTTAATGGCTTGGGCGGGGAGGTCGGCCCAGCTGCGGGCGCCAGCGGTGGTGCCGCTCCACCCTTCCATTTCTTCGTAGATCGGTTCGGCCCGTGCCTGATCGGCGGCGTGGGGCGGGAGATAGTCGTACACCTCATCGCCGATCTTGTAGCCGGTGCAGATCTTGACGGTCTCGAACCCGTCGAGCACGTCAATCTTGGTCAGCGCGATGCCGGTAATGCCGGAGACGGCGGCGGACTGGCGGACCAGCACCGCGTCGAACCAACCGCAGCGGCGCTGACGTCCGGTGACAGTGCCGAATTCATGGCCACGCTCGCCCAGGCGCTGGCCGTCGGCGTTGTTCAATTCGGTCGGGAAGGGGCCAGAGCCGACGCGGGTGGTGTAGGCCTTGACGATGCCGAGCACGAAGCCCGCCGCGTTCGGGCCCATGCCGCTGCCGCTGCCGGTGGTGCCGGCGACGGTGTTGGACGAGGTGACGAACGGGTAGGTGCCATGGTCGACGTCGAGCAGCACGCCCTGCGCGCCTTCAAACAGAATCCGCTTGCCACCGCGGCGGGCGTCGTCAAGGTCGCGCCATACGGGGCGTGCGAATTGCAGCACGAACTCGGCGATTTCGGCGAGATCGTCTTTGAGGCGTTGCCGGTCGACAGGCGGCTGGCCGAACCCTGCGCGAAGGTGATCGTGATGGGCGCAGAGCCGGTCGAGCTGCGGGTCCATCTCGCCCAAGTGGGCGAGGTCGCAGACGCGGATCGCGCGGCGGCCGACCTTGTCTTCATATGCCGGGCCGATGCCGCGCCGCGTGGTGCCGATCTTGCCCGCGCCGCTCGCATCCTCGCGCATCGCGTCGAGATCGCGGTGGATGGGGAGGATGAGGGGGCAGGTTTCCGCGATCATCAGCACATCGGGCTCGATCCGAACGCCCTGGGCGCGCAGCTTCTCGACTTCGGCCTTCAACGCCCATGGGTCGAGCACGACGCCATTGCCGATCACCGACGGGGTGCCGGTGACGATACCGCTTGGCAGCAGCGAGAGCTTGTAGACATTGTCGCCGACGACGAGCGTGTGGCCGGCGTTATGGCCGCCCTGGAAACGGACGACGACGTCGGCGCGGCTGGCCAGCCAGTCGACGATCTTGCCTTTGCCTTCGTCGCCCCACTGCGCGCCGATGACGGTCACATTGCCCATGATTCGGTGATCCTGCTGCTTACGCCGCGCTCCTAGTCGCGATGGCGCAAGCCGTCAAAGTCAGCGGCGCGTTGCGCGCCGCGCGTCGGCAATTTCGGCTAGCAGGTTCTTGCGATCAAGCGCGCCATCGCTGAGCGTATCGCCAACAATGAAGGCAGGCGTGCCCGAAATGCCGGCGGCTTCGGACAGGTTCTGGTTCTGGGCGATTTGGGCGTCAATGTCCTTGCGATGCGTCGCAAGATCGCGCTCCAGCCGCGCCCAATCGACACCGGCGCGCTTTGCCGCGGTGCGGATCGCGACATCGTCGAGGGGCAGCGGCTGAGTCATCAGTGTGTGGTGCATGGCGGTGTGCTTGCGCTGATATTTGGCAGCGATCGCGGCGCGCGAGGCCGCAGTCGACCGCGCGCCGAAGATCGGGGTGTCGCGGTAGATGATGCGCAGCTTCTGATCCGTATTAAACACGGACCGTACCTCATTATGGTGCAGGCGGCACGCCGGGCATTGGTAATCGAAGAAATATACGATTGTGAGGTTCGCGCCCTTTGGCATGTGCGCGGGCGCATTACCGACCACGAAGAAGTCGTCGCGGGTCGGGGCAGGAGGCTGTGCAAAGTCGGTCTGTGCCACCGCAATGGCGGCGGTCACGAGCAGCCCTGCCGCAAGGGCAGCACGAAAGACGGTACGCATTGATACTCCTTAACTAATATCGCTCAGGCGCGGTTCAGCGCCCGACCTATTGATTGGGGGCAGGAAGGTCCAGAAGGATAGGACAAAACGATGCGTGCATGGGTGGGATGGGCCGCTGGCGCGGCAGTTTTGGTCGGCGCAGCAGCAGTGGCGCAGCAACGCGGCGGGCGTCCGTCGCCGGAATGTCGGCAGCAGTTGATGGAAATGTGTAGCGGCGCGGGCGGCGGGATGCGCCAGTGCCTGCGCACGGCTTTCCCCAAGTTTAGCGATGACTGCCGAAAGGCGGCGAGCGAGCGGGCGATGGCGCGGGCTGAGCGGCCGACGGGGATGCAGGAGTTCGCCTATGGCGCCGACCCGAAGCAGAAGCTGGACCTGATCGTCCCGGCGGGGGTGACCAAAGCGCCGCTGCTGTTCTTCGTCCATGGCGGCGGCTGGTCGATTGGCGACAAGGCGGCGGGGGAGGCGACCAAAGCGCCCTGGGCAAACGGGCTGGGCTGGGCGTTTGCCAGCGTGAATTACCGGCTGGTCCCGCAGGCGACGGTGGAACAGCAGGCCGCCGATTTGGCGAACGCACTGGCCTGGGCGCGGGCGAATGCCGCAAAGCAGGGCCTCGACCCCGACCGCGTCGTCCTGATGGGCCATAGTGCGGGCGCGCACCTGATCGCACTGCTGGGGACGGACACGAGCTATCTGGCGAAGGCGGGCGTGCCGCTGTCGGCGATCAAGGGCGTCATTCTGCTTGATGGCGCGGGCTATGACATCGCGCCGCAAATGGCGTCGGGGCGCAATCCGGTGGAATCCATGTACGACGCCGCGTTCGGCAAGGACGTTGCGCGGCAGAAAGCACTGTCCCCGACGCTACACGCGGCCGCGCCCAATGTGGCGAACTGGCTGATCCTCCCCATCGAACGCCGCGCCGACAGCCAGACGCAATCGAAGGAGCTGGCGGCGGCGCTTGCCAAGGCGGGCGCGAGCGCAAAGGTCGTGGTGGTGCCCGACAAAACCCACGGTAGCCTCAACAAAGAAATTGGCGAGAAGGGCGATTTCGCGACGGGTGAGGTGGAGAGGTTTTTGGCAAGTGTGCGCTAATCTATCACCCGGCGGCGTGACGAAACACATTTACCCAGTGGCACCATTATCACGCGCCCTATGGCGCATCCAATTGCTGCATCATAGCCCGGCTGACCGCTTAAATCAGCTCGTGATTATGCGCGACAGAATGACTGGCCGTCAGGCGGGTCTGACGGCCTTGGCGCCTGTCCCCATGCGCCTGAATGGGACAGAGGTGGTCGCACCCGCAGACCAGCCAATTATCAGTGCCCAGATAGATTCTAAAAGAACCGAAGTAATAGCGCTGTTGTTGGCAGCTAGTTTATGTTTGGCGTAACGATTACTGATTTTGTTGCCCTTGCGGACATTTTTTCCATTTGATCGCATATCAATCTCCCAATGCATTAAACTGACGCTGAAATAGCGACAGATGACCGCAATAGGGACACCAATAATTAGCCAGACTACGAGAGTTGAACTCACTAGCCCCCCGAAGAGGTTGTGCCAGAAATGGTTGTTGCAACGGCGCATTTCAAGATAGTCAGAAACTTAGCGGCACCACCTTTCGCACGCCTTCGAGCCCGCTCAGCGTTTTCACTACGTCTGGCCCAATCTTGCCGTCGACGGCGACCAGGCTGGCCGCGTCGTCGCGGGCTTTGCGGCGGCCGAGGTTGAAGGTGGCGATGTTGATGTCGGCGTCGCCAAGCGCGCTGCCGAGCTTACCGATGAAGCCGGGGACGTCGGTGTTGACGATGTAGAGCATCGAGCCTTCGAGCTCCGCCTCGATGTCGATGCCGAGCAGTTCGACGAGGCGGGGACTGTTGTTGCCGAACAGGGTGCCAGCGACGCGGCGGGTGCCCTTGGCGGTGGTCGCTTCGACGGCGATTAGCGTCTGGTAGGCGCCCTCGCGGTCATGGCGGACTTCCTTGACGTCGAGCCCGCGTTCCTTGGCGAGGAAGGGCGCGTTGACCATGTTCACCGTATCGGAATAGGTGCCCATCAGGCCCGCCAGCACGGCGCCGGTAATTGGCTTCTGATTGAGCTGCGCGGCCGCGCCCTCGACCTCGATCGCCACGGCCTTGATGTCGTCGCCGAGCACTTGCCCGACCAGTTTCCCAAGTTTTTCGGCGAGCGCCATATAGGGCTTCAGCTTCGGCGCTTCTTCCGCGCTGAGGCTCGGCATGTTGATGGCGTTGGTGACGCCGCCGAGCAGGAGGAAGTCACTCATCTGTTCTGCCACCTGGATCGCGACATTGACCTGCGCTTCGCTGGTCGACGCGCCGAGGTGGGGGGTGGAGATGAAGTTCGGCGTGTTGAACAGGGGGCTGTCCTTGGCCGGTTCGGTTTCGAACACATCAAGCGCCGCGCCCGCGACATGGCCGCTGTCGAGCGCATCTTTCAACGCCGCCTCGTCGATCAGGCCGCCGCGCGCGCAATTGACGATGCGAACACCTTGTTTGGTCTTCGCAATATTTTCACGGGATAAAATGTTGCGGGTCTGATCGGTCAGCGGCGTGTGGAGTGTGATGAAGTCGGCGCGGCGGAGAAGCTCGTCCAGCTCCACCTTCTCGATGCCAAGATCAACGGCGCGTTCCGGAGTCAGGAACGGGTCGAAGGCGACGACCTTCATCTTCAGGCCAAGCGCGCGGCTGGCGACGATCGAGCCGATATTGCCCGCGCCGATCAGGCCGAGCGTCTTGCCGGTGACTTCGACGCCCATAAAGCGGTTCTTTTCCCACTTGCCGGCCTGGGTCGAGGCGTCGGCCTCTGGCAGTTGGCGGGCGAGGGCGAAGATCAGGGCGATGGCGTGTTCGGCGGTGGTAATCGAGTTGCCGAACGGCGTGTTCATCACGACGACCCCGTGCGCGGTGGCGGCGGGGATGTCGACATTATCGACGCCGATCCCGGCACGGCCGACGACTTTCAAATTGGTCGCGGCGCCGAGCACCGCCTTGGTCACTTTGGTCGAGCTGCGGATGGCGAGGCCATCATACTCCCCAATACGAGCGATCAACTCCTCCGGCGTTTCACCGATGATTTCATCGACCTGGATGCCGCGTTCGCGAAAGATCGCGGCGGCTTTCGGGTCCATCTTGTCGGAAATAAGGACTTTGACAGTCATGGTATTTCTCTTTTCTCGTCATTCCCGCGAAGGCGGGAATCCCGCTTGACGGTTATGTTGAAGAATAAGCGGGACCCCCGCTTTCGCGGGGATGACGACTAAGGGTTGAGTTCGTTCCACGCCCAGTCGAGCCAAGGGCCGAGCGTTTCAATATCGGCGGTATCCACCGTCGCGCCGCACCAGATGCGGAGGCCCGGCGGCGCGTCGCGGTAGCCGGCGATGTCGTAGGCGGCGTGTTCGGTTTCGAGCAGCTTGGCGAACTTCTTGATCAGGTCCGCGTCGGCGCCGTCGACGGTGAGGCAGATGCTGGTGGTCGATCGGGTCGCCCGATCGGCGGCGAGGTGGCCGAGCCAGTTGCGCTCCGCTACAATCTGGTCGAGCGCGGCAGCATTGGCGTTGGACCGGGCAATAAGGCCTTTCAGTCCGCCAACGCCCTTGGCCCACTCTAGCGCGAAAATCGCGTCCTCGACTGCCAGCATGGACGGCGTGTTGATCGTCTCGCCCCTGAAAATCCCTTCGCTGAGCTTGCCCTTCGACACGAGGCGGAAGAGTTTCGGTAGCGGCCGGTCGGGGGTATAGTTTTCCAGCCGTTCAACCGCACGCGGTCCGAGGATCAGGACGCCGTGCGCGCCTTCGCCGCCCAGCACTTTCTGCCAGCTGAAGGTGGCAACGTCTATCTTCTCCCACGGGATGTCGTAGGCGAAGACGGCACTGGTCGCATCGGCAAAGCTCAGACCTTCGCGATCCTCGGGAATCCAGTCGCCATTGGGAACGCGGACGCCACTAGTGGTGCCGTTCCAGGTGAACAGGACGTCGTTCGACCAATCCACCTGCGACAGGTCGGGAAGTTCGCCATAATCGGCGCGGATGATGGTGGGGTCGAGCTTCAGCTGCTTGACCGCGTCCGTAACCCAGCCCTCGCCGAAACTCTCCCACGCCAATGTCGTGACGGGGCGTGCGCCGAGCATCGTCCACATCGCCATTTCAAAGGCGCCGGTGTCGGAGCCGGGAACGATGCCGATGCGGTGGGTGCCGGGCAGTTGCAGCATCTCGCGCATCAGGTCGATGCAATAGGCGAGGCGCCGCTTTCCGAGCGCACCGCGATGCGAGCGCCCAAGGTCTTCGATGAACAGTTTTTCGGGGGCCCAGCCCGGCGGCTTCGCGCAGGGACCGGATGAGAAATAAGGACGCGCAGGACGCACGTCTGGCATTGGATTCGTCACAATAAACTCTCCTCACAGAGAGCACGCGCCGCGTTGGGACGGCGTGGCCCGTCGACGGCTTTAGCGGCAGTTTGTGAAGCGGCCAACCGCTATCGCACGACGGTATGACGATTCCGTGAAATTGGCCGATTGCTGCGGTGCAAAAGGGTTAAAAAAGTGGAAATGTCCTAATCTGAGGCAAGTTTGAGGCTCGGTTCATCGTGGGTCAGGCGTCGTTCATCTGTTAACGGGGAACCAATTGTTGCTTTCCTTGTGCCACTTCGGTCAGTTTCAGCCTGTCGATGAGCGGCGGGCAATCCGTTCATCGTATAGCCGGGGCTGGGGAGCTCCACGACCGCTGAAATTAGCTGCATCGGGCAATGCCCTGTGTGTGCGTTTGGGAGCGTGTGAGAAGTGAATACGGGTTCGATCAGTAAAGCGGCAATCCTTCGGGATCGCGATTTCTTCATTCATGACGGCAGCCATCTGCGCCGCCTGCGTCTGTCGGTGCCAATGCAAATGGGCATGCTGGTCCTGACCGCCCTGCTTCTTTGCTGGTCGACGTTCGCCACGGTCCGCCTCTTCACCGCTCAATCCGCCCCCACCAAAATCGTTTCCGCCCCCAACGCCGACATTGCCCGTCTCGCCGCCGCGACTGAAACGCGGGTCAAGCAAATCGAAGAGCGCCAGCGCATTATTTCCGCGATGATGAGCGGGGAGCAGGTGTCGCCGGAAACCATCGCCAAGCTCGGCTATCATGTGCCGACCTCGGCTGAGCAGCTCGCGGTCGGTGGACCGTTCGACAGCGCCAGTCAGGGCGATCCGACATTCAAATCGCTATTTTCCAGCTGGAAGAAACTCGACAACCTTGCCGATGGCGCGATTGCCGTTCCGTCTGAAAAGCCGGTTCGCACCGCCGCCTTCACCTCCGGCTATGGCGTCCGCAGCGACCCATTCCAGGGCGGCGCCGCGCGCCACATGGGTATTGACCTTGCCGGCCCGGTTGGCACGCCCATTTATGCGACCGCCGATGGCGTCGTTGAAACCGCAGGCTGGAACAGTGGCGGTTACGGTAATCTCGTGAAACTTGACCATGGCAAGGGCATTGAAACCCGGTACGGCCATATGTCGGCAGTCTTGGTGAAAGCCGGGCAGCGCGTGGTTCGCGGTCAGCAAATCGGCCGCATGGGCTCCACCGGCCGCTCGACCGGCAGCCACCTTCACTATGAAGTCCGCATCGACGGCCGCGCCGTCAACCCGATCCCGTTCATGAAGTCGAATGACTATCTGCTCGCCATGCAGAAGAATGGTGGCGGTACCCACTCGATGGACGCTGTTGCCCTGGGCGGCCCATCGGGCGGCAAGCGCTAATAGCCTTGTCGCGTGGGGGCACGGCCCCTAAATCATCCTCGTGACTGCATTGATCCTTACACCGAGCGCCGCAAAGCGCGTCGCCTTTATCGCCGACAAGCAGGGCAAACCTGCGGTGCTGCGCCTGTCCGTCGACGGCGGGGGCTGCGCGGGATTTTCCTACCGATTCGGCCTTGGTGAGGTGGAGACGGACGACGCGGTGGCCGAAACCGATGGCGTGAAGCTGGTCGTTGATCCCGTAAGCCTCGACCTGCTGGATGGCAGCCAGGTCGACTATGTCGAAGACCTCGGCGGGGCGGCATTCAAGGTCACCAACCCCAATGCGGCCAGCGGCTGCGGGTGCGGATCGAGTTTTTCGGTTTAGCTAATCAGTCGTCATTGCGACCCCGGACTAGATCCGGGGGAAGCAATCCAGTGCCTCGTTTGTCTGGATTGCCGCGGCCTTCGGCCTCGCAATGACGGGGTGTTGGCGTTACTGCGTTTCCCATGAAACTCGTCACCTACAACCTCAACGGCATCCGCGCGCGGCTTCCCCGCATGATCGACTATCTGACGCGGGAGCAGCCGGACATCGTCTGCCTGCAGGAGCTAAAGGCCGACGACGATGCGTTTCCGATCAAGGATGTCGAGGCCGCGGGCTATCATGCCGTGTGGCATGGGCAGAAGGGCTTCAACGGCGTCGCGATCCTGAGCAAGGGCGAGCCGCCCAAGCTGCGCCGCGCGGGTCTGCCCGGCGATCCCGACGATACGCACAGCCGCTATATCGAGGCGGAGGTGCACGGACTGGTGGTCGCGAGCATTTACCTGCCCAACGGCAATCCGGTCGGAACCGAGAAGTTCGACTATAAGCTGCGCTGGATGGAGCGGCTGCGCGAGCATGCGGCGGAATTGCTGACGGCGGAACGGCCGACGGTGTTGGCAGGCGATTACAACGTCATTCCTGAAGAGCGCGACACGTTCAGCGTCAAGGCGATGGCTGACGACGCGCTGATGCAGCCGGAAAGCCAGGCCGCGTACCGCCGAATCCTCAACCAGGGCTGGACCGACGCGCTGAGGGCGCTCAATCCGCGCGAAGAACGGCTATGGACCTTCTGGGATTATCAGGCGGGTGCGTGGCAGCGCGATGCGGGCTTCCGCATCGACCATCTGTTGTGTTCGCCTCAGGCCGCGGATCGATTGCGCGGGGCCGAGGTGCATAAGTGGGCGCGCGGCGAAGAGAAGGCGTCCGATCATGCGCCGGTGGGCATTGAGTTGGCGGGGTAGGTCGCCTCTAGAGCCGCATTCCAAGCCAAATTACTACTTCCGTTGATGCGGAGACCACCGGGCCAATTGTGTATGACCACCACGAGTTAGCGGGCAGGTGGGACGCGGATTGGTCGTGGTGCTCTTGCTCGTCGGCGATGATACAGTTGATCGTATCAACAGCCGATTGATCATTTGGACCAAGCGCTGAAATTTGCTCGTTGAGGTGGCGAAGAACCACACGCTCAATTGCGATGGTTGTCGCTGCGATTGCGCCGCGTCCAAGTAAACCGGTGATTAGGCCAAGCGCGTAACCGCCGATGGCGCAGAAATGATAGCTGCGGCACCGCCTCAGACCGCGCGTTTCCAATTGGCTTGCGAATAGTGCGCGATGGCCGCGCTCATGTGTGCGGAAATGCATTAACTCTTCGACCATATTTGGCGCACGCCATCGGGCGAGCAGTAACTGCGCTGTATAGACGCAGATTGCACCATGTTCGCCCGCGTGATCGACCTTCATAAATCGGTCGCCGAGGGATTCGCCGACCTTTAAATTTACGATTGTGACCATGCGTATGAACGTCGCATTGGGGGTCGAAAGAAGCAACTTGGTAAATCAGCTAAAATACGTCGCCCGGCGGAGGCCGGGGGCCAGGCCTTGAGCCTTTCCAAGCGCTACCGCGCTCCTAGGCCCCTACCTTCGCAGGGGAACTAATCAATCGCGAGCCTAGAGCGTCCGCTCAAATATCCGGTAGACGTGGTTGGTCCCCGCACCCGGCAACTGCGCGATCGACATCATGCCCTGGTTGTCCTCCAGCACCCAGCCGAATTCGCCGACGTTGATGCCATATTTGTTGACCAGCACGAGGCGCGTCTTTTCGATCAGCATGAAGGCGAGTTGGCTGGCGAGGCGGCCGCCCTGCAGTTCCTTCCGGACGCCCATCAGGGGCACGCGCACGCGGCTGGCCTTCACCTTGTGCAGGCGCCACAGCAGCTTGGCCCAACCGAACGGAAACAGGCTGCCGTTCAAATCCGCGCTCATTTCGTTGAGGTCGGGGATGGTCAGCATGAAGGCGACCGGCTTGCCGTCATATTCGGCGATCTTGACCAGATCCTCGATGATGATCGGTTTCAGCTTCTTGCCGGCATAGGCGATCTCGGCGTCGGTCAGCGGAACATAGCCCCAATTATCCGACCAGGCGTCGTTCAAAATGTCGAGGATGATTGCCGCTTCGCTGTCGAATTTCGACTTGTCGACGTTGCGGATGACGATGCGCGGGTTCTTGTCGCCGGCCTTGATCAACCGGTCGATGACCGGGACCATGTCGATGCGAATGTCGAGTTCGAAGGTCAGCAAGTCCTTGGCCTTGCTATAGCCCGCCGCCTCGATCCACGCGCGATATTCAGGGCGGTGGTGGCCCATCATCACCAGCGGCGATTCGTCGAACCCTTCGATCAGCAGGCCCGGCTCGTCCCAGATGCTGAGCGAGATCGGGCCAATGGCGCGTTTCATGCCTTCACCGCGCAGCCAATCCTCGGCTTTGGCGATCAGGGCAGCGGCCGCTTCGCCGTCCAGCGCGTCAAAAAACCCCCATTGGCCGAGACCCGCCTCCATATGCTCCTGCACCAGGTCGTCGACCTGTGCGCTGATCCGCCCGACGACCTTGCCGTCGCGCTCCGCAAGAAAATAGCGGGCGTGGCCATGCCCGAACCAGGGGTTCTTCTTGGGATTGAGCAGGCCGTACACCTCATCCTTCAGCGGCGGGATCCACGCGGGGTCGTTTTTGTAAACCTCCCACGCGAAGTCGACGAAGCGCTTGAGGTCGGCTTTGCTGTCGACCGGACAGACGGTAAGGGTGCTGCTCATGGCGCGCATGGCTAGCCTTGTTCGGGGCGACTGTCATTATGGATTAGGCGATCTGCAAACCTGCTCTTGACCCGTATCAACACATTGTCGGCCTTGACGCGCCATGATGGTGCCACGATCTTTGGGCAAGCGCGACCGCGGAAAGCAGATAATATGACTACGACACAAACCCTTATGGGCACTCCGAGTGCTGCCGTCCGCGAATCCGCGCCGCTGCGAACTCATGCCGACGACAAGGCAATGCTGAAAGCGGCCGCGAATCTGACGCGGGAGCTGAATCAGCCCAATGCGGGCATTTACTGGGCCGACATGATCGGCTCCGCATTGCTCGGCTATGGTGCGCTGCTGTTCGCCATCCTGTCCTCCAGTACGGTCGCTTCGGTCGCGGCGGGAATTATCTCGCTTCTCGCGCTCTACCGCGCGGGTCTGTTCATTCATGAGATTACCCACATCAAGGCGGGGGCGCTGCCAGGGTTCAAGTTGGGGTGGAATATCCTCGTCGGCGTGCCGTTGATGGCGCCCAGTTTCATGTATGAGGGCATCCACAACATGCACCATGCCAAGATCCGCTATGGCACGGTGGAGGATCCCGAATATCTGCCGCTGGCGCTGATGAAGCCGTGGACCCTGCCGCTGTTCGTCGCAATTGCGGTGCTAGGCCCTGTGGCGTTGCTGCTCCGTTTTGCAGTGCTCACGCCGCTTTCGCTGCTGATCCCGAAGCTGCGTGATGTTGTCGTCGGCAAATATTCCGGCCTTCAGATCAACCCCAAGTTTGTTCGCGCGCGCCCGGAAGGCGAATTCCGCCGCGAATGGGCGTGGCAGGAAGCGGGGGCGAGCCTGTTCGCGATCGCCCTGATCGTGCTGACTGCTACCGGGGTCATCCCGCTGCGCGCGTTCCTGATCTTCCTTGGCGTGACGTCGGGCGCCCTAGTGCTGAACCAGATCCGCACGCTGGTTGCGCATCTGTGGGAAAATGATGGGTCGCAGATGACCGTGACGGAGCAATATCTTGATACCGTCAATGTGCCGCCGCCGGGCATATGGGCCGAATTCTGGGCGCCAGTGGGTCTGCGCTATCACGCGCTGCATCATTTGCTGCCCGGGATTCCCTACCATGCCCTTCCGGCGGCGCACCGCCGGTTGATGGCGGAGATGGCGCCGGATTCGTCGTACCACATTGCCAATTATCGCGGTCTGATGCCGCTCGTGGTAAAGCTGTGGCACAATACGCACCGGAGCGGGCAGGCGGTTTCGCAGTAATGTGCTCGGCGTGCCCTTAAAGCTAGCCCGGGCCGATCACTCCTCCTGCCGGATGAGGACTAGTTCGCCGATCAGCAAGAACAGCAGGAATGGTGCCCAGGCCGCGATGAACGGCGGATAGGTGCCGTAATTGCCGAGCGCGACACTGGCATTGTCGGCGACGAAATAGGCAAATCCGAGTGCCATGCCGATCGAGGCACGCATCAAAACCTTGCCGGACCGCGCCAGCCCAAATGCGGCCGTCGCGGCTAGCAGCGGCATCAGAATCGTGGAGAGCGGGCTGGACAATTTATGCCACCATCCGGTGCGGGCTTCTTCGGTAGGACGGCCTGCGGCCTCCATTTCGTCAATCGCGCGCTTCAGCGAGAAAAAGTCCCGTTCGGCAGGGTCGACTTTGGCCAGTGTGAACTGATTAGGCGCGACGCCCGGAAGCGCCTGAAGCGTCGGCATCGTCGCGCTTTGATGTGTTACCGGCGAATATTGCTTCACGTCCTGTAGCTGCCAGCCGTCCCCGTTTTGAACTGCCCGCTGGGCATCAATGATCTGGGTGATGGCGGTGCCCTGACGCTCATAAATGGTAACGCCGCGTAGCTGGGTCGTGCGGTCGTGGCCGCCAACCAACTTGGCATGGATCAAATCATTGCCGTCGCGAAGCCAGATGTTCGACAGGATGCCGCTGTCCGCCGGGATCGGGTGGTAATCAGCATCGCTCCAGGCACCGACGATACGGGCGGATTTAACCACCACGGTTTCGTTGAAGGCAAAAAGGGCAACTGCCACACCAAGGCTCGCCAGGATCATCGGCGCAAGGATCTGATGTGCGGAAAGACCGGCGGCCTTCATCGAAATCACCTCGCTATTCTGGTTCAGCGTGGTGAAGGTGATGAGCGCGCCCAGCAGGACGGAAAAAGGCAGGAAGCGCGAGACGAGGAGCGGGACGCGAAGCGACGCATAACGCCAAAGCTCGGCCTCGCCATTGCCCGGAACCGCAAGGATCTTAGGGGATTCGCCGAGCAGGTCGAGCATCATCAGCACCATGACCAGCAGGACAAGAACGGCCAGACTGCGTGTCAGGAACAGGCGCGCAGCGTAGAGTGCAAGCTGGCGCGAGGGCATGAAATCGAAATTGATCATGCGGCTTCCTCAGGGCGTCGATTGCGCCGGTTGGGCAACAGCTTGCGGACCGCCCGCGCCAGCTTCGCAAACACCGCTTCGAGCGCGCCAATCGGCTGGCCGCCGGGCCGGTCGGCAATGACATGGTACATCCACGCGATCAGCACCGCGAAGCACAGGAAGGGCACCCATAATGCGATTTCGGGAATGACCCGGCCCTGCACACCCACACCCTGCGCCCACTGATTGATCTTGTGATAGGTGACGACCATCACGATGCCGACAAAAATGCCCAACGCGCTGCTGGATCGCTTCGGCGGAATGGCGAGCGCAATTGCAAGCAGCGGTAGCATCAGCATCATTACCACTTCGACCAGCCGGAAACTGAGATTGGCACGCGCGGCCAGCCGTTCCTTTTCCGTGGCATTGGTGTTGCCGTAGGCGCGCTTGGCCACTTCGGGCAGCGTCAATTCGGTTTGGTCGTCGCCGCGCCCGCGGAAATTGTCGATATTCGGCATCTTGATCGGCAGGTCATAGCTTTTGAACACCAACTCCCTCGGTGCGGTGAATTTGGGATTCTCCTGGATGAGCTTGCCGTTGCGAAGGCGGAAAATGATCGTGTTGGGGTCGTCGGTTCCCAGGAATTGCCCTTCATTTGCTGTGGCGGTGACGCGGGTACCGTTCTTGTCTTCCAGTGATGTGAAAATGCCCTTCAGCTGCGCGCCGCGCTCTTCGCTTTCGTCGATACGCAAGGTCATCCGTTTGCCGAAGCTGTTGAATTCGCCAACCTTGATCGACGCGCCCAGCGCGCCCGACCGAAGGTCAAAACGCAGCCCCTCGTAACGATATTGACCATAGGGATCGAGCCAGCCGACGATGCCGATGTTGAGCAGCATCAACGCGAAGGCGAACATATAGGGCACCTTCAGCATCTTGGTATATCCGACGCCGATGCCGCGCAGCGCGTCCAGCTCAGACGAAAGTGTCAGTTTGCGAAACGCCAGCAGGATTCCCATCAAAAGGCCGATCGGAATGCCAAGCGAGAAATATTCCGGTAGCATGTTGGCCAGCATTTCGAACACGACGCTGACCGGGCCGCCAGCCGTGATGACGAAATCGAACAGGCGGATCATCTTGTCGAGAATCAGCAGCATCGCGGCAAGGATCAGCGTGCCGACGAGCGGCACAAAGATGTTTCGGGCAAGGTAACGGTCGATCAACGACAATTTTGGCACCTTTTGGACGCTGCAACACCATCATTTGGCCGCAATGCACGCGCATTGGGACAAGGGGGCGACGGGCCTTGCCACATCCTGAATGGATGGGCGCGGTTACGACGCTTGCCTAGTGCCTATAGCGAACTGGTTCGGTAAATCATGTCCATTTATCGCCACGACCTGCCGATTTTCGACACACCGGCCCTGTGCCGCGGGTGCCGGACTGTTGTGAGCGACCGCCCATGAGCCGAATTCGCATCGCCCTGTTGTCCAATCCCAAGTCGACGGGCAACCTTGCCCAGCTGCCGCGCATTCGTGAATTTTGCGCGGAGCATCCCGACATCTTCCACTATGAGGTGGAACGGGTCGACCAGATTGGCGAGGCGATGGCGACCATCGCGCGCATTAAGCCGACCATTTTTGCGATCAATGGCGGCGATGGAACGGTGCAGGCCGCGCTCACCGAAATGCATCACGGCGGCCATTTTCATGGTGATATGCCCCCGGTTGCTGTGCTGCCGAGTGGGAAGACGAATTTGATCGCCCTCGATCTTGGCGCGCAAGGTGACCCGGTCGAGGCGCTGGAAAAACTGATTGCGCTGGCCAATGGCGACCTTGCGCCGCATCTCGTCCCGCGGGAACTCATTTCATTGTCGGGTGGCGAAGAAAGCCATTCGCCTGTGATCGGCATGTTCCTTGGTGGAGCCGGTCTGGCCGACGTCATGCTGTATTGCCGCGAGCGTATTTACCCGCTCGGCTTGCCCAACAGCATCAGCCACATAATCACGGCCATCGCGGTCATTATGCGCCAGGTCTTCCGGTGGCAGGCCAAATTCCTGCCGCCCGAACCTGCCCCGCTGAAGGTGCGGGTTCGCAAGGATGACCAGATTGACGGTCGCTTTGCCTTCCTGTTCGTAACGACGCTTGAGAAGCTGTTGCTGTCGAGCGAATTTACGAGCCATGGGAATGGCGCGTTGAAATTCGTCGCCGTCGAACAGAAGCCGTTTTCGCTGCTGCGGGCGTTTGCCGCCAGCCTGGCCGGGAAGCTCGGCCGGACCAAGCTCGACGGGGTCCATGTCGAAGAGGCCGATGAAATCGCCATCGAAGGGGAAGCGAGCAAGGTTATCCTGGATGGCGAGACCTTCAAGGCCGGTGTGGGTAAGCCGATCCTGTTGCGGCCGGCCCGGCCGCTTTCCTTTGTGCGCCTCGCCGCCTAGGCAATTCCGCCATGACCAATGACCTGACCCGCCTTGTCGAGGAGGAATTGTCGAGCCCGGTTGATCCGCAAGTGTCGGCAATGGCAGCGGCGATCGCGGCCCAATATGGGGACGCAAGCCGGGCGGTGCTGTTTTACGGAAGCTGCCTGCGCGAAAAACAACTCGGCGGCCTGATGCTCGATTTCTACCTGATCGTCAGTGAGTATGCGGAAGCCTATGGCAAAGGCTGGATGGCAAAGGCCAACGCGCTGATCCCTCCCAATGTTTTCCCGTTCCAGCATGAAGGTCTGATGGCCAAATATGCCGTGCTGAGCGAAGCGGACTTTCATCGTCTTAACGGACCCGAGACGCGTAATGTTTCGGTGTGGGCCCGCTTTGCGCAGCCGTCGCGGCTGGTCTGGGTGAGGGATGATGCAGCGCGCAGCAAGGCCATTGCCGCCGTTTCGCGTGCGGCCCCGACCTTGTTGGCGGCGGCAGGCAAGGTCGATGGTGAGCGCCCGCTCGATTGGTGGCGGCGCGCCTTTTCACTGACCTATTCGGTCGAGCTTCGAGCAGAGCGCAAAGGTCGCGCAACGTCGGTGGTCGACGCGGATATGGACCGCTATGAGCAATTTGCGGCACCTGCGATCCGCGCCATTCCTGCCGGTGCCGCGTCCGGCCAGTGGGGCCGCCGCCGGATCGAGGGGAAGCTGCTCTCCGTCGCCCGCCTGGCCAAGGCGAGCGCGACCTATGCAGGCGGGGCCGAATATATTGCCTGGAAAATCAATCGCCATGCCGGGACCGACATCCAGCTTAGCGAATGGCAGAAGCGTCACCCGTTGATGACGGCGATCAGCCTGCTGCCGCAGCTCCTGAAGTCGGGTGCGATCCGCTAGATTTGGTGAGCGCACCGGCTACGGAGGTCGCAAGGGTCGCCACGGTAAATGGTTTGCGCAGCAGGTCGTAACCGACGAGGTCGTCGCCTTCTCCTTCGCCAACATAACCGGTCACGAACAGAACGGCGACATCATGGCGGCGATTCTTCAATTCGCGGACCATTTCCGGGCCGGTCATTTCCGGCATGATTACATCGGAAATGACGAGATCGAATTCCATACTGTCGAACAGGGCGAGCGCCTCTTCGCCGCCTGAGCAGGCGATCGGCTCATAGCCCAGATCTTCAAGCGCACCGAGCGTCGCGGCCCGCACGCGCGGATCGTCTTCCACCAACAGGATCCGCGCGCCTTCGACAAGCGGTTCGGCCTGATCCGTCCATTGCATCGTCGGGTGGAGCTGGACGTTGCTTTGCGCCTTTTCTGCTGTTCGTGGCAGGTAGATGGACACGGTGGTTCCTTTGCCGACCGCGCTCTCAATTCCGACTTCGCCGCCCGATTGGTGCGCAAAACCGAATATTTGGGACAGGCCCAAGCCGGTGCCCTTGCCAACCTCTTTCGTGGTGAAGAACGGTTCAAATGCACGTTCGCGCACATCGTCAGGCATGCCGCATCCGGTGTCCGTTACGTCAATGCGCAGATATTCGCCCGCCTGAATATCCCCGACCATATTGGCCGTGACCGTCTCATTTGTTGTCCGAATACGCAGCGTCCCGGCGCCATCCATTGCATCGCGCGCGTTGACGGCCAGGTTAAGGATCGCGTTTTCAAGCTGATGCGGATCGACGAATATGGGCCATGCCGCCGTTTCCAGCTCATTGACGATGGAAATCCGCTCACCAAGCGTCCGGTCCAGCAAATCGCTCATGCCGCCGATCAGGTCGGCGCTGTCGACGCGTTCTGGCAGCAGCGGTTCGGAACGGGCGAATGATAATAGGCGCCGGGTCAGCGCGGCGGCGCGGGTAGCGCCTTCCATCGCGTTGGTCAGATGGGTCATAACTTCCCGCCGCGGGCCGTTGAGGCGGCGGCGCGCAAGGTCAATTCCGCCCACCACCACTGCCAGCATATTATTGAAGTCGTGGGCGATCCCGCCGGTCAGCTGCCCAACTGCCTCCATCTTCTGCACCTGGCGAAGCTGTGCTTCGGCTGCCTGCCGCTCCACGGCCTCTTTCTTGAGTGCTTCATTGGCCGCACTGAGTTCTTTGGTGCGTTCGGCGACTGCATATTCTAGCGCCATGGCGCGTTCGGACTCCGTCTCCGCTTCCTTACGTGTGTCGGCGGTCTGGCGAAGTGCCTGAACTGTGACATAGCCCAGGAAGATGGCAATCAAGCCGATAATGACGCCCATCCAGCTGAGGTAGTCGGTCAGCCGGTCTGCCTGCGCCGAGAAGGATTGGGTGGCAGCGATCTTCTGCGCCAGCCCCGCCCGCTCTGCATTGGCGATTTCAGTCAGCTTTGCGCGGACCTTTTGATCCACGTCGGTCTGCTTGCTGATATAATACCAATAATTGAGCCCGTAGCTCTTTTGCTTGGCCCGAACGAAACGCGCGACTTCGGCAAATTGGGTACCACGCTGATCCAGCAGGGCCTTTAATTCCGATGCGCGCTGGCGCTGCTCGGGGTCGGACGCTACCAACCGCTCAAGCTCGCCCATCTGCTGCGTCGCCAGACGCCATTGCGAATAATAGCGGCTCCCTGAAACAGCCTCATCTTCATCAAGCGCATATCGCCCTACGGCCGCCTCTGCGCGGGCGATACTGCCGTCCATCGTCCGGGTAAGCAGGGCCACGTCATAGGCGTGACGTTCGGCATTCAGGGCGCGGTCGCGGGCGCTGTTAGACATGGCAACCAACGCCACCATGCCAAGCAGCAGCAGCGTCGCCAGCAGGCCAATTGCCGCTGCGCCGCCGCGTGACCAATTAAATTCCCGATTTTCCCCGCCCATCATGTCGGCAGCTTACGCCCGCGATTCCTGCGATGAAACCCCGAAATGATCAGGCGATAACGCCGGTAGCCCGCCCTGCCGCTTCAAACATACCCAAGATTTCATCGACCTGTTCGCTGGTATGTTCCGCACATAGCGAACAGCGAAGAAGGGTCATGTTGGCGGGAGTCGCTGGTGGACGGGCGAGATTAACGTACAACCCTTCGTTCAAAAGAGCTTCCCACATCGCCGCACCCTTTGCGAGGTCGGGCATGATGACCGCGATGATCGCCGACTGCGGCTCCTTCGTTCCAAGCGTGAAGCCGAGCTTGGTCAAGCCGTTGTGGAGCTTTTTCGAATTTTCCCACAGATGGGCGCGCTTGTTACCGCCGTGCTGAAGCTTGCGGATGCTGGTCGCTGCGGTTGCAACGACGCTGGGCGGCAGCGACGCCGTGAATACATAAGGGCGCGTCACGAGGCGCAAAATCTCAAATTTCGGATGGTTGGATACACAAAAACCGCCGACAGTACCGACCGATTTGCTAAACGTGCCAATGATGAAATCGCAATCATCGATGACGCCCTGCGCTTCGGCAACGCCGCGACCATGTTCGCCGATGAAGCCCATCGAGTGCGCTTCATCGACCAGCACCATCGCACCATATTTTTTGGCTAGTGGCACCATCTTGTCGAGAGGGGCAATGTCACCGAGCATCGAATAGACGCCTTCCAGCACGACCAGCTTGCCTGCGCCTTCCGGCACGCGCTGAAGCCGCTTTTCCATCGCGTCCAAATCATTGTGGCGGAAGGGAACGATGTTGGCGTTGCCGAGCGCGCAGCCGTCATAGATCGACGCATGGCTATCGATGTCGAGGATGATATAGTCATCCTTGCCTGCGATGGTCGAGATGATGCCGAGGTTCGCCTGATAGCCTGTCGAAAAGACCATGGCGTGACCGGCGTCGTAAAATTCCTTCAGCGCCTCTTCGCATTCCTTGTGGCCGATATAGGTGCCGTTGAGGACGCGGCTGCCGGTCGTGCCGCTGCCATATTCATCGAGCGCCTTCTTGCCCGCCGCGATGACCTCGGGGTCGAAAGTCATGCCCATGTAGTTGTAGGTGCCGAGCAGGATCGTCTCGCGCCCGTTGCAAATGGCGACGGTCGGCGACACGACGCGCTCCATCACCAGGTTGAACGGGTCGGTGACGCCGGTGGAAAGCAGCGCCTCGCGCTGATCGATCAGCGGCTGAAATTTGTCGAACAGGTCGCCCATTTACGCGGCCTTCAGCTGCATCACCGCGTCGATCAGCTGGCCGACATTTTCAATCTCTGCCTGCTGGTTCATGGTGATGAGGATGTCGAACTCGTCCTCGATATTGGCGACAAAGTCGAGGACGGTCAGGCTGTCCCATTCCAGGTCCTGGGCAAAGCGGGTCGCGTCGGTGACGTCGATCCCCTTCTTGTTGAAGGGTTCGATCAGGGTCTCGATGGTGGCGGCGGTGGCTGCACGGTCTGTCATGGAATTCGCCTTATGGTTTCAAGCGCCCTTTCGCAACGAAATCGGGCGGAAAGGTGGCGGATTGGGTACTAAAGCCAGCCCTGGGTGCGATACCATTGCGCGGTATCGGCAAGACCTTGCGGGGTAGGGATCAATGGCACCCAAATATCCGTCGGCGCGCCTCTGGCGGAATCCACGGCCCAGTCGGGATGGCAGAAATAGGCCACCCGGTCCGGCGTAAGCTTGGCACCGGCCCCGCGCACCAGCTTGTCGCCCCATGCCGCCGTTTTCAACAGCCACCGGGGCGCATGAGTCGTTCGGGCCCGGGTTCCGACCGCTTGCGCCAGTGCAGCGCCAAAATCGCGATGTGACCAGCCACCAGCGCGGCCATCGTCAGGCTCAATCAGGACCCTCGACGGGGCATCGGGCGCTGCAAGCGCGAGCAGCAGACGGCCCAGATCATCGACATGGATGTAGGACGCAACCCCCGGCGGCGGCATGACGATCTGTCCGCGCACCGCCATTTTGAATAGCTCCAGCGTCTCCCGATCCCCGGGTCCATAAACGGCGGGCGGGCGGACGATCGCCCATTGGAGGCCACTGGATTCCACCAGCTCTTCCGATTGTGCCTTCGATGCACCGTAAAGCGACAATTGCGGTTCGCGGGCCGACAGCGAGCTGACGTGGACGAACCGGCCGACGCCCCGCGCGGTCGCTGCCGCGAGCATGGCGAGGGTGCCGTTGACATTGCCCTTTTCAAAGCCGGCCGCATCGGGCGCATTGATCACGCCCGCGACATGGATGACCGCATCGGCATCCTTGCAAAGCTCGACCAGGCTTTGGGGCTTGTCGAGCGCGCCCTCGACCCAAGTTACGCCGTCGCGCAGGTCCTGTGGGCGGCGGGTGAGGGCGCGGACCTGATGGCCCTGCGCCAGCGCCAGATCAACGAGGTGCGAACCGACAAAGCCCGTCGCGCCGGTGATCGCGATTACGAAAGGGGCGACCAGGGCTGTTCGTCCTCTGGATATTCGGCCTCAATCGCTTCCTTGCTGAAGTCGAGCTTGGCCATGAGCGCGTCTAGGACGGCATCAACGCCAATCTCGCCGGCGGCGCTGAGCGGCATGACCGGCAGGCCGCTAACGTCTTCCAGCTCCTTGGACAGCGCCGCGATTAACTCGTCGTCAAGCGTATCGACCTTGTTGAGCGCGAGAACGACCGGCTTATCGCTGAGGCCCTCGCCATAGGCGTCAAGTTCGCCGCGGACGATTTCGTAGCTGGTCGCGACATCCTCGTCACTGGCGTCGACGAGGTGGAGAAGCACCTGACACCGCTCGATATGACCCAGGAAACGGTCGCCAATCCCGGCGCCTTCCGCGGCACCTTCGATCAGGCCCGGAATATCGGCAACCACGAATTCGCGGCCGTGATGGGTCACGACGCCAAGCTGCGGGCGCAGCGTGGTGAAAGCATAGGCGCCGACCTTGGCTTTGGCGTTGGTGACGGCGTTGATGAAAGTCGATTTGCCTGCATTGGGAAGCCCGACGAGGCCGACGTCGGCAAGCAGCTTCAGCCGCAGCCAGACGTACATTTCTTCGGACGGCCAGCCGGTGCCGTGCTGACGCGGGGCGCGGTTAGTGCTGGTCTTGTAGCTGGCGTTGCCGCGCCCGCCGTCGCCGCCGCGCAGGAAGACGATCCGCTGTCCCTCGATCGTCAGGTCGGCGAGCAGGGTTCGGTCTTCATCGTCAGCCAGAATTTGGGTGCCGACCGGGACCTTGATGACCAGATCATTCCCGCCGGCACCGGTCATGTTGCTGCCCGCGCCACCCTTGCCGCGCGGCGCCCTGAAATGCTGGGTATAGCGAAAGTCGATCAGCGTATTGAGGCCCGGCACTGCTTCAAAGACAATGTCGCCGCCCTTGCCGCCGTTGCCGCCATCAGGGCCGCCATATTCGATATATTTTTCGCGCCGAAAGCTCACCGCGCCGGGGCCGCCGGCACCCGAACGGATGAAAATCTTGGCTTGGTCAAGGAAATGCATGAGGGGGCATGTAGGGGAGAGTGGAGCGAAGGGGAAGGAGTTCCCAATTTTCCGTCATCCCCGCGAAAGCGGGAACCCAGCAAATGATATCGTATAGCCTGGGTCGCCGCTTTCGCGGGGATGACGATTTTGGGTTTAGCTCATCCCACGACCTTCTTGCCCGCCACGACCGCCAGCACCTGTTGCGTGGCGATGTCGCGGGCGGCGGAGCGGGGGAGGCCGCAGGCGCGGGCGATTTCGGCGCCGACCAGGCTGTCACCGATGGCGAACAGGACGAGGCCCAGCGTCGCCTGATCGAGCGGGCGCTTGTCGTCGGGGGAACTGATATCCTTGATGACCTGCGAAATCGCCTCGACCACCGGCTCCAGCGTCTCGCGCTGCCGGGTGAGGACGACCCATGCCATCAGCTCGCCAACGCGCTGTTCGATGAAGGCATCGAACATTCCCTCGACCACGTCGCGGAGCCGCTTTTCGCCGCGCCGCATCTGGCCGATGGAGCTGGTGATTTGGCTCGCCACCTCATGCGCGATCTGGTCAGCGAGCGCGCGGTGGAGGTCGGCAACCGAGCCGAAATGATGGAGCAGATTGGCGTGAGTCCGGCCAATGCGGCCCGCGACGGCTTTGAGCGTAATCGCCTGCACCCCGTCCTCTCGCAGCAGGTCGCGAGCGGCGGAAAGCGCCTGGGCGCGGCTTTCCTGCGGTGAAAGGCGTTTACGGACGGGTAATGTTATTGACATATTTGTCAGTTATCGCGATTTGATGGTTCAAAGGCTTTGGAGATGTCCGTTGACCGTTGCAAGCATTACCCCCGCTGACCTGACCATCGTTCCGCGTGATCGCCGTTTCGGCCGCGACGAGCAAACGCCGCGCTGGTGGCATGGCGGGCGGCCCGAAGCGACGGCACTCTACAACGCGCTGTCGTCGACATTCCCGAAGGGTGAAGCCTTCTTTGTCGAGAGCGTGCGGGCGTTTCGCGATGGCGCTGACGCGAAACTTGCCGACGACATCAAGAATTTCACAACGCAGGAAGCGGTACACAGCCGCGAGCATCTGGCATTCAACCGCCGCGCCGCCGATTCGGGCTATGACCTGACCGAGCTGGAGGCGCAGGTCGAAAAACGGCTAGCGATAACCAAGGGTAAGCCGCCGGTGGCAAGCCTGGCCGCGACGATGGCGCTGGAGCATTTTACCGCGATCCTGGCGCATGAACTGCTTGCCGATCCGCGACATCTCGATGGCGCCGATCCTGCGACCGCCGCCCTGTGGCGCTGGCATGCGATCGAGGAGATTGAGCACAAGGGTGTCGCCTATGACACCTGGTTGCACGCGACCAAAGGTTGGACGCGGTGGAAGCGTTGGAAGGTCAAGGCGAAGGTGATGCTCTACGTCACGCGCAATTTCGTCGTTGATCGAACCGCTGGTGCGCTGGAACTACTTCGGCAGGATGGGATTGTGGGACTGAAGGCCTGGTGGCTGGTACTCGCCTATTCGTGGATCAGCCCGGGCATGTTTCGCAAGATTGCCGGTGCCTGGTTCAGCTTTTTCCTGCCGGGATTCCACCCTTGGAATGAGGATGATCGTGATCTGATCGCATCATATGACGATGTGCTCGGGCACGCGCCGGAAACCTCTCGCCAGGTCCGGCGCGCCCGAAAGGCAGCTTAAACGTTACGCCGCAAGCGGCGTCGGTTCATCGCAACAGCCGCGGTTCGACAGCGAGAGGCGATAGATGCGCGTCATCGTCTCATCGGCGCGGGCGCAGCTTCGCCGCGGTGCCATCAAGCCGGTTGCGATAAAGCCAAGCTTTTCGAGAACGCGGCCCGATGCAGGATTGTCTATGAAGTGGCTTGCTTCAAGACGCGGGAGCTTCAGCGTGCAGGCAATCTCGATCAGTGCGCGAGCGGCCTCGGTTGCAAAGCCTTTGTTCCAGTAAGGCCGGGCGATCCAATACCCCATCTCAACGGCGCCCGATGGACGCCGGGCCATGCCGCAGGATCCAACCAGACGCGGCGCGCCATCGGTACGTTCGAAAATCAGGAAGCTGGGCATTACCGGATCGCGCGGACTCGCGAGGAAGGCCTCCGCGTCTTCCAGGCTATAGGGCCAGGGCGCGGTGGCGAGGTTGCGGACAACCTGCTCGTCGGCGATGGCGCGGGCCAGCAAGGGGGCATCTTCGGCCCAGCCGGGCCTCAATAACAAGCGTTCGGTGCGAGCGAACATGGTCATTTCCTTCTCCTTATGGCGCGCCGATTAGGCGAGCCATGTTTCAGTTTCGGGAGAAGATTTTGACGCTTCCTGTTCTATTGTCCGGTGCGGACATAAGAAAAGGGAGGAGAGGGGGCTTCCCTCTTCTCCCTTTTCGAAACCTTTTTCGAGTCTCGATCTGGGCTGCCCCCTCCCGGGAGCAGTCCTTTATCGACTGATCCCGCTTATTCGGCCGCTTCCGGCATAATCGCTTCTACGTGTACATATTTGCGACCAAGCTTGCCGTCCTTGAAACAGACACGGCCGTCCGTAAGCGCAAAAAGCGTATGGTCTTTGCCCAGGCCGACATTCGTCCCCGGGTACCAACGCGTGCCGCGTTGACGCACAATGATGTTGCCGCCGCGAACTGCTTCGCCGCCAAACTTCTTCACGCCAAGGCGTTTTGATTCTGAATCACGGCCGTTACGCGACGAACCGCCAGCTTTTTTATGTGCCATTGCTCAGCTCTTACTTCTTTTTCGCGGCGGCCTTGGGGGCTGCCTTCTTAGCTGCGGCCTTAGCAGGTGCAGCATCCTTTGTCGACGCCTCAGCGGCTTCCTTTGCGGGAGCAGCCTTCTTTTCGGCCTTTTTGCCGCCGATCGACACGATTTCCAGGATCGTGTGCTGCTGGCGATGGCCGTTCTTGCGGCGATAGTTGTGGCGACGACGCTTCTTGAAGACGGTGACCTTTTCACCCTTCGCCTGCGCAACGATCTTGGCACCAACGGTCAGGCCGTCGGTCGACTTCAGGTCGGAGCCTTCACCAGCCAGCAGGATGTCGGTCAGGTCGATGCTTTCGCCGGCTTCGCCAGCCAGCTTTTCAACGACGATCTTGTCTCCGGGGGCAACGCGGTACTGCTTGCCACCCGTGCGCACGATAGCGAACATGGGCCTAATCTTCTTTCGTCAGAATCTTTTTTGACCGCGCAAAAACAAGGTCGCGGGACCAAGGGCCTCGCGCGGAGAAGGGTGCCGCCTATGTGAGGGGGGTGATTCTGTCAACCTTCCGGGGTGAAGAATCACGTTTTTGGTGACTTTAGTGGCGATGCAGACGCTTCAGCTTATAACCTTCGCCATCGAATTCATCGAACAGCGTGCCGATCGCCGGGTGGTCAATCGGTTCGCCTTCGTCATCCGGAACCAGATTCTGCTGGCTGACATAGGCAACATAGCTGCTGTCGCTGTTTTCGGCGAAAAGATGATAGAAAGGCTGATCCTTGGGTGGGCGCATATCCTCTGGGATTGCCTCATACCATTCATCGCTGTTGGCGAATTCCGGATCCACGTCGAACACCACACCGCGAAAATCGAGCAGGCGATGGCGAACCATCTGACCGATTCCATAGCGGGCAGCGGGAATGTCACGACGCGCGGACGGGGACGGGCTATTCATGCGCACAATGTAATCGCTCTGCGCGGACACGCAAGCGATGGTCGCACCGCAAACAGGCTTTGCAAGGTTCAAAAGCACTGCTAGAGGCCGCCACCGACCATAGCGGGGCCAACCGGCCCAGCGTCATCTTGGCATTACGGAGAGGTGGCAGAGTGGTCGAATGCACCGCACTCGAAATGCGGCGTGCCCGCAAGGGTACCGAGGGTTCGAATCCCTCCCTCTCCGCCATTTGCCGTCCCCACTGATTGCCAGGTCCGAACGAATCGGTGGTAATTGTGCAGAGCCAATTATTGCCGATCACCGGACTACGGTCCGCAGGCAGTTCTTGAGTGCGCTTGATTTGGGTCAATGCCAGCTCGCCCTGACCGCGTCATTCGGCTGCAATGGCAGTTTCCGCTCATCCCAGTGGCGCGTGCAGCGCGTTTGATCAGGACGAATGCTGCATGCTCAGCCAATCGCATGAGGCAGATCTGGCGCTGTGCAGCGATTTGGAACGGCTTGCCGATCAATTGCCGACCCTGCCATCGGCAGCCGAGCTGCGGCGGCTCACGGAACGGCTGGAGCGTGCCAGTCGGCGCTGGGAACGTCGTGATGAAGTGAAGTTGCTAGAGGCATGCGATGCCGCCCGTCTGTGTCGGCAATTAGACAGCGTCCATGCCGAAGATGTCATCGTTGCATTATGGGCCGAATGGCAGTCCAGGCGCGGCGGCAATATCGACCGCCTGGCCTATATGCTCCGATCATTATTCGATGGCCGACGCCGCGCGATTGCGCTTGAGCGTCTATATTTGGGCTGTAGCAGCTGTCATTCGTCGCTGAGGGATTGAAGGCTGGCCACGTCAATCAGCTTCACGCGGCGTCCTCCCTTTTCGGCATCAATCAGGCCCTTGGCGCGCAGGTCTGTAAACTGACGGCTGACGGTTTCGATCGTGAGGCCCAGATAATCGGCAATATCGCCGCGGCTCATCGGCAGCTCGATATCCCTGGCGCCGCCGCGCGACAGATCGACCAGGAAGCCTGCGATTCGAGCGCGGGCGCCCTTTCTGGCCAACGTCAGCTGACGATCACGGGCCTCGTTAAGGCTCCGCATCGTTCGTTGCAGTAGTGCACGTTCCAGCTTCGGCTTTTCCGCCATCACGCGCTCAAATTGTCTCCGCGGATATTGGCATATGTCCGTATCGCTGAGCGCGACGGCGGTTAGCTCGCTCGTGTCGGTAAAGGGCTGCCCGACGAAATCGCCCTCGAATAGAAGACCAACTGCCTGCTCACGCCCGTCGGACGTCGTCTTCAGCAGCTTTAGTGCCCCGGAAACAATGTTGGCACACATGCCATTGTCGTCGCCTTCCCAGCTTACGACTGCGCCTTTCGGGACGATCTTGCGGCGACCGATGGAATTGAGCGTTGCGAGTTCGTCATCGCAAAGTGACGAGCACAGCGATGTTTCGCGCACCTGGCATCGGCTACAGCGGTCGGGCAGTTGGTCGGCCATATCTTCCCATGCCACATGTTGCAGGGCGATGTCAGCCTGCATCGCAATCATCCCCGTCATCGTCGCAATCCCCGTGGCGGCCGGAACAGGGTATGCACGCGTGACATGGTGTTTGCGGCTGTCGGTCCGGTCCGCGATCCCGCGATGGAGGCGCCAGCGGCCGGCAGAAGCTCATCG
The DNA here is from genome assembly GCF_946478955.1 of uncultured Sphingomonas sp. The sequence goes on from NZ_CAMLDL010000007.1 coordinate 42,710, forward strand.
GATGGGATGGCGGCAGGGCCGCAGACGCAACCGGCAGCAGTGCCATCGCCAGCGATCCGGCAATGGCAAGGTCGGAAGCGCCGCTAAACCGCACTGGAAAACCGCACGGCGGATTGATTGCGCCATGGATCGAGGGTGGCGGCAATGGTGCGTGCGTACGGCCGCGCGTCTTCATGGATTGAGAGCCGGGGTCCCGCCCATGAGATCAGGTGCCGCGCCTCGAAGGGGCGCAGGCGGCCCTGCACCTCGCCAAGATCCGGGAGTCCGGTAAGGTCAGCCGATCCATTGCACAGCAGCTGCTCAATCATTGCCCCGCGCCGCGTCTCCGCTGGGGGCGTCATGATTCCGCGGGTGGCCGGCAGATGGTCATTGGCGAGCAGGAGGCCATATCGTCCGCTGTTCTTCTCATTCTGCACCAGCATGCCTGGCAGCCTGCTGATCGAAGAGGCACCAAGGCCGATTGAGACATCACAGGGATCGTCGGTGAATCCCTGGAAATTGCGGCGAACGCGGTTGCTTCTACTGGCAATCGCCAGCGGATCGGCGGGTCGTGCAAAATGGTCGAAACCAATCGGTGTCCAGCCTTCGCCAACAAGGTAATCATAGGCAGCGGCGGCCTGGCCAAAACGTTCCGCCGCAGCGGGCAGGGCAGATGCATCAATGCGGCGCTGGCGCGGCAGCAGGTGAGGAACATGTGCATAGCCGAACACGGCAAGCCGGTCGGCGCCCGTCGCGCTTGCCCTTTCCAGGCTGTCGATCAGCGCCGTTATCCCCTGGCCAGGAAGGCCATACATCAGGTCGTAATTGAGGCTGGTCACGCCGGCGCGGCGGAGCATCGCTGTCGTCTGCTCAATCAATTCGGCGGGCTGGACTCGTCCGATGCCAGCCTGAATTGCAGGGTCGAATGTTTGCACGCCCAGGCTCGCCCGGGCGATTCCAACGGATTGCATCGCATCGGCAAATTCCGCGTTAAACCCGCGTGGGTCGAGTTCGACCGACCATATCGCCGCGGCGGAGATCGCAAATCGGTCCCGAAGTTTCGCCGCCAGCGCGGTAAATTGCGATGCGGAAATTGCGTTGGGGCTGCCCCCACCAAAGGCGATGCGCGACACGATACCCCGCCCGCTCAAAACGTCGGCCACCGCATCAATTTCAAGGTGAAGGTTCGCCAGATAGTTGGTCAGCCGCTGGCCGCGATTGGCGGCGCCGGTGTTGCAGCCGCAGTACCAGCAGATTTCGCGGCAATAGGGGATGTGGACATAGAGGCTGATTGCCTCATCCGCCGCGACGTCCTTCAGGCCATCGCGTTGCTGAGCGCCGCCGACCGTTTCGCCGAATTCGGCTGCGGTGGGATAGCTGGTGTAGCGCGGCACAGGCGTAGCGAGCAGTTCGGAATAATAGGTCCACATGGAGGTTGCATTTCCATGGATCTGCAACTCGCGCGTTGACCATGGTCAAACGGTTGGTTGCGCTGCAACAAGGCGAAAGTGGTCATCCACTGCCACAGCGGCCCCATCACATTGATGGGAGCATTGAAAATCATGAAAAAAACTTTCTTGCTGGCGGCGGCGGCGGTCATCGCCTTGCCATCGGCAGCGTTTGCGCAAGACGCCAAAACAGCGGACGGCGGACTATCCGCCGGGGACAAGCTGGTGCGCATTCGTGCGATCACCGTTATCCCGCAAGAAAGCAGCAGTGGCATTTCCCCGACCTTTCCCGGCGAACATGTCAAAGTGTCTAATGCTGTCGCGCCGGAAGTCGATTTCACCTACATGATCACCGACAATGTGGGCGTCGAACTGATCGCTGCGACAACCAAGCATAAGGCCAGCGGCAAGACCGGCACCACCGGCTCCATCGGCAAGCTGGCGTCGACTTGGGTTCTGCCGCCGACCCTGACGCTCAATTATCATTTCAACGCCAAGGGCACGGTCCGCCCTTATATTGGCGTCGGCGTCAACTATACCATTTTCTATAGCGAGAAGGCGTCGGGAGACCTCGAAGCCGCCGTTGGCAAAACCAAGGTCAGCATGTCCGACAGCTTTGGTCCCGCAGTTCAGGCCGGTGTCGATGTTGCCGTCGGCCCCAATAGCTTTTTCAACCTCGACGCCAAGTGGATCGATATGGACACGAAGGCGACGCTGCGAACTACCGCGCTTGGTACCCAAAAGGTCAAGGTTCACATCGACCCGCTTGTTGTTGGGGTCGGGTTCGGCTGGCGTTTCTAGTAAACGAGATGCCAATCGGACGGAAAGGGTCGGCGGGAAACCGTCGGCCCTTTCTTATTGGCTTATTGGGGCAGTGTCCCGTCGTCTTCATCATCAATCAGGATCCGCATGGACGCACCGTCGAGATCGTCGAACTGTCCGCTGCGCGCCGACCAGAAGAATGCGCCAAGGCCAAGCAGGCCAAGGGCGAGGGCGATAGGCATGAGGACACCAATTCCGGTCATTTTGCAGCGCCTTTCAGGCGGAGGGCATTGGCAACGACGAGGATTGAGCTGCCCGACATCGCAAGTGCCGCGATCAACGGCGTGACCATTCCGGCAATCGCCATAGGGACCGCCAACACGTTATATCCAATAGCGAGGGCGAAATTCTGCTTCACCACCGCCATCGTCTTGCGGGAGGCGCGAACGGCGCGCGGAACGGCATCAAGGCTGTCACCGAAAAAGACGAGATCGGCGGTCAGCTGCCCGACGTCGGACGCGGCCGCCGGGGCCATGGCGACATCTGCCGCCTTCATGGCCGGCCCGTCATTCAGGCCGTCGCCCACCATCAGAACCTGGTGTCCCAACGCCTGCGCCGCTTCAACCATGGCGCATTTGTCGCTCGGCGTGGCGCGTGCGGCAAAGGGAATGCCCATGGTCTGGGCGATGTCGGCCACAACCGGCTCTACGTCACCGCTGACCAACTTTCCTTCAACCCCGAGGGCGTCCAGCTCCACCATCGCATGGCGTGCTGACGGGCGAATCGCGTCGGCGAAATGAATTAGGCGGGCTTTACCGCCCTCTACGCCGAAGGCGGCAACGGTTGCGCCGCTTTCGCGCCCAGTTCCGACCCAATCGGGGCGTCCAAAGCGCCAGCGGGCGCTGGAAATGGTGGCCTCAACGCCCATGCCGGGAATTTCGTCCATTGCGTCGGCAGCGGCACCATCGACTCCGTCGAGGGCGCAGGTGACAGCGCGGGCGAGGGGGTGGCGACTCGCCCGCGCCATGGTGGCCAGGATGGCGCGTTCCCCCGAATCTGTCGGAAGATTGGCCGGCTCTAATTTTCCAAGCGTTGCGGTCCCGGTCTTGTCCAACAATGCGGTGTCGACGGCCGCAAGCCGCTCCAGCGCCGCCCCATCCTTCACCAGAACACCGCGCTTCATCAGGGCACCGGCAGCAACCACCTGGGCAATCGGAACCGCCAGACCGAGCGCACACGGGCAGGTAATGATGAGCACCGCCACCGCAATCAGTAGCGATTGATGCACGCCTGCACCGGCGATCATCCAACCGACAAAGCTCAGCGCGGCGAGCGTATGGACGGCGGGCGCGTAGAGTCGCGATGCACGGTCGGCCACGCGGACATAGCGGGATCGGGCAAGCCCGGCACCGTCCATCAGTCGGCCGATGTCCGCGATTGCAGTCTGCTCGCCAACAGCGGCTGCGCGAACGGTGATCGGACGCGCCAGGTTGATCGTACCGGCGAGCACGGTTGTTCCCGGCACGACGGCTTCGGGCAGGCTCTCTCCGGTGATGAGCGCCCGATCAACATCGCTTGTCCCGCCGATCACGACCCCATCGACCGCGATACGTTCCCCCGCTGCAACCAGGATCATGTCACCCGGCATCAGCATGGCAACGCTTCGGCGATCGCTGCGGCCGCCGTCGATGACCGTCGCTTCGCCGGGCACGCGGCGGAGGAGGGCGCCAACTGAATCCTCGGCCTTGGCGCGCATGACGCTGTCCAGGTAGCGACCCGCCAGCAGGAAAAAGAGAAGCATGACGGCGCCGTCAAAATAGGCATGTGCCCCGCCGATGGCGGTTTCATAGAAACTCATCGCCACGGTCACGATCACGCCGATGGAAATTGGCACGTCCATATTGGTGCGGCGCTGGCGCAATGCGCCCCATGCGCTCTTGAAAAACGGGCGGCCAGCATAGGCGACGGTCGGGACAGCAATCAGACCGGACACAAGATGGAACAGCTGCCGCGTCATGCCGTCGGCGCCCGACCAGACGCTGACCGACAGCAGCATGATGTTCATCATGGCGAATCCGGCCACCGCCATTGCCAGCATCAACTGGCGACTTTCGCTGTTGCGCTGTGTGCTCGTGGGCTCGCCCGCAAACGGATGGGCGTCGAAACCCGCGTCGCGGAATGCGGCGATGATGGCCTCTTCATCGAGCGACGAATCATGATCAACCCGAACGCGGCGACCGGACAGATTCACGCGCGCCGCAACGATACCGGGATGGGCGACCAGGCCGCCCTCTATCCGCGCGATACAAGCGGCGCAGCGCATTCCCTCTACGGAAAAGAGGGTGCTTTCAACCGGTACGCCATCGGACCGCGCGATGGGCCTCCGGGCGTTCACACCTGAATTTCCTGCAAATATTCGGCCCTCTTGTCGCCGTCCATCATGATGACATGGACCTTCCACCGCCCTTCCGGCAGGGGTTTTGCCGACCGATATTGCCCCGGACCGTCCGGCACCATTTGGACGGTGAGATCGTCAATTCGGCCAAGCGGGTGCTCCGCAACTACATCGAACGTGGGGGCGGACGGCCCCGCTGCGGTAATCAGTAGATGATGGCCGGATACATCTGCCTTCATTGACCAGCCCAACCGATCCTGGGCGGTGCTTTGGGCGATCCATTTGTTGTAATCCTGACTGGCGACATAGCCATTTTCGGCCAGCGCCCCGCCAAATGTCGAAACGGCAAGACGAGCCATCACGACGTTCACGCCAATGACGACCGCAAAGAAGGCGACTAATATGATGGTGACATCGCGCCCGGTCATTTCCCGTTTCATTGTTCGTCCTCCGGTCGCTCGAAGCGGGCCTGCCCGACAGCCTCGCCCCCGTCCTGATCCAATGCTTTTGCAGAGAATAATATCTTGACTTGCTGATCGCCGGTAGCCGGTGCCGCCAGATAGAGACTACGTTTGGTCACGGTGTCGGCTGGAACGTCGATTGTCAGCGTCTTTCCCGCCTGATCGCGCGACATGGTTTGATCCCACATCAGGCCGTCAACTCCCCGCACCGATATTTGGAACGGGCGGGGACGGTTTTCCATGTTGCGCAGCTTCAGCGTGTAAGCATTGCGGATCTGTCCGTCACTCATTCGCACCCATACCGGATTGCGGCTCTGCGCAACGTCCAGTTCCAATCGGTCGCGCGTGCTGAGCGTGAACAGCATGGCAAGGCCAATGATCGCCCACACCCCGAAGTAAATCAGCGTACGCGGCCGCAACAGGCGCTGCACCGGCGTCTTGGTTGGCTTGCCTTCGCGGGCAAGCGTCTCGTCAGCGACGGTGGTATAGCCGATCAGCTTCTTGGGTTTTCCGATCTTCTCCATGACCTGATCGCAGGCATCAATGCACAGCGCGCAGGTGATACAGCCGATCTGCGACCCTTCGCGAATATCAATCCCAGTCGGGCAGACGGCGACGCAGGCAAGACAGTCGATGCAATCGCCCTGAGGCAACAACGCCGCCGCATCCTCCTCGCGGCGTTTCAGCCCGCGTCCGCGCGGTTCGCCCCGCCAATCCTTATAGGTGACTGTCAGGGTCTGTTCGTCCATCATCGCGCCCTGAATGCGCGGCCATGGGCACATATAAATGCACACCTGCTCACGCATGAAGCCGCCGAAGATGAACGTGGTCATGGTCAGCACGAAGATGGTCGCATAGGCGACCTGCGGCGCGGTCCCACTGATCAATTCATGAAACAGGGTCGGTGCGTCCGCGAAATAGAAAATCCAGGCGCCGCCCGTCAAAATGCCAATGACCAGCCAGATCGCCCATTTGCTGAGCCGCTTTGCGGTCTTCACTGGGCCCCATGGCGCTTCTTCCAGTTTGCGCTGGGCGTTGCGGTCGCCGTCTATAAAACGTTCAACATGGAGGAACAGATCGGTCCACACCGTCTGGGGACAGGCATAGCCGCACCACGCCCGGCCGACCGCGCTCGTCACCAGAAACAGGCCGACCGCCGCCATGATCAAAAGTCCGGTCACAAAGTAGAATTCGTGCGGCCAGATCTCGATGGAGAATAGATAGAATCGGCGATGCGCCAGGTCGATGAGAACAGCCTGATCAGGTGCATGCGGACCGCGGTTCCAGCGGATCCACGGCGTCACATAATAGATGGCCAGCGTAACCGCCATCACCAGCCATTTGAATCTACGGAACGGCCCGTCGATCTGGCGCGGAAAAACCTTTCGCCGCTTTTCAAAATAGCGGTTGCGGGCGCGGTTGGTCAGGTCGTCAGCGTGCGACATTCAGTGTCGTCGGGACCGGTTGTTGGCCGGCGCCCGCCTTTGCATTCCCCTCAGTTGGTGGGGCGGTCACCGCTGGAACAAAGTCCTGCCCACCGCCCAATGAATGAACATAGGCGGCCAGCATCTTTACGGTGACCGGGTCGAGCCGCTGCCCCCACGCCGGCATGATTCCATAATGAGCGATACTGATGGACTGGGTGATGCTGTCCCGATCACCGCCATACAGCCAGATTTTGTCGGTAAGGTTGGGGGAGCCAAACACCTTCATGCCCTTGGCGTCGGCACCGTGACAGGCCGCGCAATTTGCAGCGAACAGAGCAGAACCCCGCTGGGCGGATGCGGACGCCTTTTCCGCGCCCGATACGGTCCGGACGTAGCTGACCACATCCTGGATCTGTGCCGGCTGAAGAATGCCGTCTTTGCCGAAATTGGGCATCTGGCTCATGTGTGTCTGCTTGTCGCCCGGAAAGCGCACGCCATGATTGATGGTCTGATAAATTTCCGGAAGCGTGCCACCCCACAGCCAATCATCGTCGTTGAGGTTGGGATAGCCCTTGCTCCCGGCTGCACCCGAACCGTGACACTGAACGCAATTGACCTTGAACGCGGCGGCCCCGCCCTGAACCGCTGAGTTGAGCAACTGCGGGTTGGCGGCAATCTGTTCGATCGACGCCGCGTTGATGGCGTCTTCGACGGGTTTCCGGGAGGCGGCGGCAACCGCCATTTCCTTGTCCAGCTGTCCACGGCTTGACCAGTGCCATGCGCCCTTGGTGGCGCTGTGGATCATTGGCCATGCGGGATAAACAATGGTGTATCCGACCGCCCAGATGATCGTCGCGTAAAGGGTCCACAGCCACCAACGGGGCATGGGGGTGTCGAGCTCTTGAATCCCATCCCATTCGTGACCAACCGTTTCCGTCCCGGTCTCTTTGTCGATGTGCTTCTTGTCAGCCATCTTGATTGTCCTTGTCGAAGATCATCATGGCGGCCCGTTCATTGGCAGCGCGCTTTGATGGGCGAAACGCCCAGGCGATGAAGACGAGATAGAGGACGCCCATGCCGACAAGCACATAGCTGTCGGCAAACTGGCGCAGCGTTTCATAGGTCATCGCGCCACCTCATGCGGTTCGACTTTCCGGAAATCGACATGGGTGCCGAGCTGCTGAAGGTACGCCACCAGCGCGTCCATTTCGGTTACTCTGCTCGGGTTTCCGTCATAGTCGCGGCTTTGCGCATCGGGGTAGCGCTTGGCCAGCTCGGCCGCGTCCCCATCGTTCGACGACTGGGTCCGCAAATCGGCTTCGGCTTTTTTGATATCATCATCCGTATAGGGAACGCCGACCCGCCTTAGCGCGGTCAGGTTGGCACCATATCCGTCGATCTTCAGATCCGTGTCGGCAAGGAAGCCATAGGGCGGCATGATGGATTCCGGCACCACCTGGCGCGGGTCCTTCAAATGCTGGACGTGCCATTCGTCCGAATAGCGCGCGCCGACGCGGGCCAGATCTGGCCCCGTTCGTTTGGACCCCCACTGGAACGGATGATCGTACATGCTTTCGGCCGCCAGACTATAATGCCCGTACCGTTCCACTTCGTCGCGGAACGGGCGGATCATCTGGCTGTGGCAGGTGTAGCAACCTTCGCGGACATAGACGTCGCGCCCAGCCTGCTCCAGCGGGGTCAGCGCGCGGACGCCGTCGACCTTTTCGATCGTTTGATCGATCCAGAATAGCGGAGCGATCTCAACGATCCCGCCAATCAGAACCGTCACCAGCGCCGCGACACCTAGGTAGGTGACGTTCTTCTCGAGGCGCTTTTGAAATTGCATGATACCCATGATTTCGAAACTCCTCAGGCGTTGCCGGCGGGGGCGACCGGATGGTCGGCGGCTGGGTCAAATTTGGGGGAATAGAGCGGCTGTTCGTCGCGAACTTCGCCCTTGATGGTTTTGTACACGTTCCAAACCATCATCAGCGATCCGAGGAAGTAGATGGAGCCCCCAATGGTGCGCATCAAATAATAGGGATGCATGGCCTTCACGACGTCGGAGAAGCCGTAGATCAGATAGCCATCGGCACCATACTCGCGCCACATCAGGCCCTGGGTAATTCCAGCAACCCACATCGAGGCCGCGTAAATAGCGATCCCGACAATCGCGAGCCAGAAGTGCCAGTTGATCATCCGCAGCGAATAGATCCGTTCCCGGCCCCACAGGCGCGGCGTCAGATAATAGATCGCCGCAAAGGTGATCATGCCATTCCATCCGAGCGCGCCGGCGTGGACGTGTCCGATGGTCCATTCGGTATAGTGCGACAGCGAGTTGACGGCCTTGATGCTCATCATCGGGCCTTCGAACGTCGCCATGCCATAGAAGGCCATTGCCGCAACCATCATGCGGATGATGGGGTCCGTGCGGAGCTTGTCCCATGCCCCGTTCAAGGTCATCAGGCCGTTGATCATGCCCCCCCAGCTGGGCATCCACAGCACGACGGAGAACACCATGCCGAGCGTCTGCGCCCAGTCGGGGAGCGCGGTATAGAGCAGGTGGTGCGGACCGGCCCAGATGTAGAGGAAGATCAGCGACCAGAAGTGGACGATCGACAGACGGTAGCTGTAGATCGGCCGCTCCGCCTCCTTCGGGACGAAGTAATACATCATCGCGAGGAACGGGACCGTCAGGAAGAAGGCGACGGCGTTGTGGCCGTACCACCATTGGGTCAGGGCATCCTGCACGCCCGAGAAAGCGGAGTAGCTCTTCGAGCCCAGCAGGCTCACCGGCATGCTGAGGTTATTGACGATATGAAGAACCGCAATCGTCAGGATGAACGAGAGATAGAACCAGTTGGCGACGTAAATGTGCGGTTCCTTGCGCTTCAGCAGGGTGCCGCCAAATACCAGCAGATAGGCGACCCAGACGACGGTCAGCCACAGGTCAACATACCATTCCGGCTCCGCATATTCGCGCGCCTCGTTGATGCCGAGCAGGTAGCCAGTGGCCGCCAGCACGATGAACAATTGATAACCCCAGAACACGAAGCGGGCGAGGCCGGGGAAGGCCAGACGCGCGCGGCAGGTGCGCTGCACGACGTAGAAGCTGGTGGTGATGAGGGCGGTGCCACCGAACGCGAAGACGACCGCACTGGTATGCAAAGGACGGACACGCCCGAAATTGAGGTACGGCTCCAGGTTGAACAGCGGAAAGGTCAGCTGGAGCGCAATCACCAGCCCGACCAGGAAGCCGACGACGCCCCAGAAAACGGTCAACACGACACCGAAGCGGATCAGTTGGTCGTCATATTTGGACGCCAGATCGCGGGCACTTGGCTTTAGCAGGCCAATGCTGCCCGCGCTTGCGAATGCGGCAACAATCGCTGCTGCTGCGAAGATCATCATATGGATGGCGTACCCGCCATCATGTGCAGCCGCAGCTGTGAAAATTGCCAGTGCGGCCAATATCGTCCAGCCGAAACTGCGCGTAAAAATAGCGTCCATGAGCGCCTCCCGTTGAGGCGGCGCTAGCACCGGTCAGCAAGTCATCGTTTGACGCCAATCAAGCGATTGAAAAGGTTTCCTACCGCGCGTTCAGGCGGACAAGGTTCCGCGCGAGAATATCCAACCCTTCCTCCAGAACCTCATCTTCTACCGTAATCGGACACAGGAAACGGATCACATTGCCGCGAATGCCGCACGATAGCATGATCAGCCCATCATCGGCACAATCGAGCACCAATTGACGCGTTAGATCAGGGTCGGGCTGGTTCGCATCCCCGCCTTTCACAAGCTCCAGTGCAATCATCGCGCCGGGGCCGCGCACATCGCCGATACAGTCGAGCGAGTTGCTGAGCTTCAATTCGTTGAGCCTGGCTTTGATACGGTCGCCAACCTGCGTTGCGCGACCGCACAGATTCTCCTCCGTTATAACGTCGAGAACGGCGAGACCTGCGGCACATGCCATTGGCGGACCGCCATAGGTTCCGCCCAGACCGCCTGGCGCCGGTGCGTCCATCACATCGGCGCGGCCAATCACGCCAGCGATCGCGAAGCCGCCCGCCATCGACTTGGCGATGGTCATCAGGTCTGGCTGCACGCCCGAATGTTCAATGCCAAACATCTTGCCCGTGCGGGCAAACCCGGTCTGAATCTCGTCGGCTATCAACAAAATTCCGTGCTGATCGCATAGCGCCCGTAGCGCGCGCAGGAAGGATGGGGACGCCTGATAAAAGCCGCCTTCGCCCTGAACCGGCTCGATGACGATGGCGGCAACGTCCGCCGGGTCGACATCCGCCTTGAACAGGGAATCGAGCGCCGCGAGGCTCTCCGCTTCGGTCACTCCATGATATTCAATGGGGAAAGGGACATGCCATACTTCGCCAGGGAAGGGGCCGAAGCCGGCCTTGTAGGGCTGCACCTTTCCGGTCAGCGCCATCCCCATCATTGTCCGGCCGTGGAATCCGCCCTTGAAGGCAATAACGGCCTTTCGCTTTGTGTAAGCGCGGGCAATCTTCACCGCATTCTCAACCGCTTCCGCACCCGTGGTGACGAAGATAGTCTTGGACGGCTGACCCGTCGGCGCAATGGCGTTCAGCCGTTCCGCCAGTTCAATGTAGGGCGTATAAGGATTTACCTGGAACGAGGTGTGGGTGAAGGCATCCATCTGCGCCTTCACCGCATTGATGATGCGCGGATGATTGTGGCCGGTGTTGAGCACTGCGATGCCGCTCGCGAAATCGATGTAGCGCTGCCCCTCAACATCCCACATTTCAGCGTTTCTGGCGCGTTCAATGAACCGCGGATGCATGGTCGATACACCGCGCGGAACCGCTGCCTCACGCCGCGCCTGAAGCTGTGCATTACTGGTCATGGATCGCCCCCTAGTCGATGGTCGGCAGAAGCTCGGCAAGCTTCCCGACGATTTCGTCAATATGTGATTTGGTCAGGATCAGCGGCGGCGAGAGGGCGACGATATCGCCCGTGACGCGGATCAGCAGTCCGTCATCAAATGCCCGATGGAATAGTTCCATTGCCCGTTTGGTCGGGGCGCCGTCGCGGGGCGCTATCTCGATAGCCGCCATCAGGCCAATATTGCGGCAGTCGATGACGTTCCGAGCGCCCTTCAAGGAATGGGTCGCGTCTTCCCAATAGGCGCCGAGCTCAAACGCTCGCTCAAACAGGCCTTCGTCCCGATAGACGTCCAACGTTGCGATTGCCGCGGCGGCCGCGAGCGGGTGTCCGCTGTAGGTATAGCCATGGAAAAGCTCGATTCCGGCGGGACTGTTGTCGACTACCGTATCGTAAATTTCGCGCTTCACGGCCACGGCGCCCATCGGAACCGCTGCGTTGGTCAGGCCTTTGGCCATGGTGATAATGTCGGGCGTGACGCCAAAGGTTTCCGACGCGGTGACGCCGCCCACGCGGCCGAACGCCGTTATGACCTCGTCAAAGATGAGCAGCAGGCCGTGTCGATCGCAAATCGCTCGCAGCCGCTGTAAATAGCCGACCGGCGGGACCAGTACGCCGGTCGATCCGGCAACAGGTTCGACGATCACGGCGGCGATCGTGTCGGCTCCGTTTAACGCGATTACCCGTTCCAGGTCGTCGGCAAAATCGGCGCCATAAGCCGGAAACCCGCGACTGAACGCGTTGCGGTCAAGGTCATGGGTGTGCCGAATATGGTCGACGCCGTTCAAAAGCGGTCCGAACTGGCGACGATTGTTGGCGATTCCTCCGACCGAAATGCCACCAAAGCCGACACCATGATATCCGCGCTCGCGCCCTATCAAGCGATACCGGCCGGCCTGGCCTCGGGCGCGTTGATAGGCGAGCGCAATTTTCAGAGCGGTATCGACAGATTCCGATCCGCTATTGGTGAAAAAGATGCGGTCGAGCCCGCCCGGCATGACATCAGATAGCGCAGCGGCCGCCTCAAACGCCTTGGGGTGGCCAAGTTGGAAGGTGGGTCCATAATCCAGGTCTGCCGCCGCTGCCTGTACGGCCTCGACGATCTTTGTTCGGCCATGGCCGGCGTTGACGCACCATAAGCCGCCGGTCGCATCGAGCACCTGACGCCCATCGGTAGAGCGATAATGCATGTCCTTCGCCGACATGAACGTGCGGGGGTGCGCCTTGAACCCACGATTATCCGTGAAGGGCATCCAAAAGGCCGAGGCGTCATTAGGTGTGCGCATTCCAATCCCCGCTTAGTCTTGTCTCAAACCTAACGGGCCTGGCGCCAGGCGGCCATTCGAAAGCTGGCGCACCAACCTATCGGAAAAGCCGATAGCCATAAGCCTGATAAATCCCGTTGCCGCCTGAGAGGAAAAAGACATGATACATTCCGCACAACAAGGGGCCCTGCGCGTCAGCGATGCGACGGGAAACTGATAGTGGGGGAGATGTCATGAAATTTCGTATTGGATTTGCGGCGCTTGCGTTGCCGCTGGCAATGATTGCCACCACGGCGCAGGCCCAGGACCAGCCGGTGGCGGCCGAAGCAGCGACTGCCGCTGATGATGCGGCCGCTGACGAGGCAAGCGGGCCCTGGGAAATTGATGCCGAACTCGGCGTCCATTCCGACTATCGGTTCCGCGGCATCTCACTGTCGAACAAGGACCCTGAGATCACAGCCGAATTATCGGTCAGCCATGAATCCGGATTTTACGGGACATTGTGGGCGTCCAACGTCGACCTTGACGGCAGCAAAGCGGACGAGGTGGAGCTTGACGTGTCGGCCGGGTGGTCAAAGGATGTAGGTCCTGTCAATCTTGACGTCGGTGCGGTCTATTATCTTTATCCGAGCAACGGCGACTTCAATTACATCGAGCTCTATGCGTCTGCGGGCTACGCAATTGGTGAAGGGGAGGTCCGCGCCGGATTTTCCTATGCGCCGAGCCAAGACAATATCGGCAACAAGTCGAACCGCTATTATTTTGCATCGTTCGATATGCCGCTCGGTGACACGCCGCTGTCAGCGCACGGATCGTTCGGCATTGAAGACGGCGCGTTCGCCGACAAGAAGCGGGATTGGTTGATTGGGGTCAGCGCTGACGTCGGTGCCGGCTTCACGGCGACGCTCGATTATGTCGACACTGCGCGCGCCTACACGCCACTCGGCAATGCAACGGTGGTTGCCCGGTTGACCAAGTCTTTCTAGCTTCGGACACGGCGGGAAGGCATTACAGCTTTCCCGCCGACAGGGACCATAAATGACAATCGATCTTGCAAGCTGGATCAAGGAACGCGGCATCGCGGAGGTCGAGTGCATTGTTCCGGACATGAACGGCATTCAGCGCGGCAAGGTTCTGCCGGCCGACAAGTTTCTGAAAAGCTTTGCCGATCGTACGCTGCGCATTCCGAGTAGCGTTTTCATCGTGACGGTCATGGGCGAATATCCCGATGACGTGAACGATATCGTGCCGGATTTTGACCCCGACTATATGTTGATTCCGGACGCGTCGACGATCCGTGAGGCACCCGGCTTTCGAAATCCCACCGCCTATGTGATCGCCGATGCGGTGAAGGCGGACGGCAAGCCCGTCACCATCGCCCCGCGAGAAGTGCTGAAAAAGGTTCTGGCGCTTTATGACAAGCGCGGGTGGAGGCCGGTGATCGCGCCGGAGTTGGAATTTTATCTCGTTTCCAAGAATCTCGACGCGGATATCCCATTGGTTCCGCCCACCGGCCGGTCAGGTCGCGCGGAAACGGCGAGTCAGCCCTTCGGGCTAGAGGCGCTCAATGAGTTCGAAGATATCATCGAACACATTTATGATTTCTCCGAGCGAGCCAACATCAACATCGACACGATGATTCATGAGGCCGGTGCCGCGCAGCTGGAGGTCAACTTCGTGCATGGCGACCCGCTCGCGCTGGCCGATGAAGTGCTGCTTTTCAAGCGCATTATGCGGCAGGTGGCGCTGGAACATGGCGTCTATGGGACATTTCTGGCCAAGCCGATGTCTGATCAGCCGGGAAGCGCGATGCATATCCACCAGTCGATTGTCGACGTCGATAATGGCCGCAACGTCTTTTCCACCCCCAATGGCCGGGACAGCGCGCTGTTCCGTAGCCATATCGCCGGTCTTGTTCGTCTGCTGCCGCAGGTTGCGCCGCTATTTGCGCCCAATGTGAACAGCTATCGCCGGATGCGACCCGACACGTCGGCGCCAGTTAATGTCCAGTGGGGAAGCGACAACCGATCCTGCGGCCTGCGTATTCCTGTATCTGATCCGGCCAACCGCCGTGTCGAAAACCGCCTGGCGGGCGCCGATGCCAATCCCTACCTTGCCATCGCCGCGTCGCTGATATGTGGCTACATCGGCATGGTGGAACGGATGCAGCCGCCCAAGAGCATTTCCGGAAATGCCTATAATCGCGCCCGCACCCTGCCGCGAACTTTGGAAGGTGCGCTCGATAAGTTCAGTCATTGCAAACCGGTGCGTAATTATCTGGGCGAAGACTTTTTCGAAGTGTTCTACGCCATCAAGGAAGCGGAACTTTTCGCCTATCAATCGGTGATCAGCTCGTGGGAGCGCGAACATCTCCTTTTGAAGGTGTAATCGTGGCCAGCCACGCGCCGTCGCTCTATGCGGCGACCGCCAACCAGTTTCCTCAGCAGTCGCCATTGGCGGGCGACACCTGGGCGGACGTCGTTGTGGTCGGCGGCGGTTTGACGGGGTTATCAACCGCGCTCGCGGCCGCCGAAGCGGGGCACAAGGTCGTGTTGCTCGAGGCACAGCGGATCGGCTGGGGCGCGTCGGGCCGGAACGGCGGTCAGTTGATTCCCGGTTTGCGCAAGGGTGCGGTGGAACTGGTGGCAATGTTCGGTGAGGAAAAGGCGCGCGACCTTTTGACGCTGGCAAACTCCGCCGGTGGCAAGGTGCGCGACCTCATCGCCCACCACGCCATTCAATGCGACCTTCGCGATGGACATTTCTATGCAGCGGTAAAACCGTCCCACCTCCGCCATATGGAGGAGGAGCACCGGCTTCTCGAACGTCTGCTCGGTTATGAAGGCGGCTCCATGGTCGCCAAGGGCGAGGTGGCGGATCATGTTGCAACCGACGCCTATGTTGGCGGGTATTACGACCGCAACGGCGGCCATATCCACCCGCTTAACTATGCGCTCGGATTGGCACAGGCGGCAGTCGACGCCGGGGTGCACATCCATGAACAGACGGCCGCTCTGGAAATGGATCATGGTCGCCCGGTGCGGGTGAAGACGGAACGCGGTACGGTCTATGCCAGTCATGGCGTGCTTGCCTGCGACGCTTTCATGTACAGCATCGAGCCTAAGCTCGCCCGTATGACGATGCCGGTGGCCAATTATCAGGTGGCGACGGAGGTTCTGGGGCACGACCGGATCGCGCAGATGTTCCCCAGCGGCGCGGCGGTGGCCGATAGCCGGTTCGTCCTCAATTATTACCGGCCCAGCGGCGACCACCGCCTGATTTTCAGCGGCGGTGAAAAATATACGCCGACGCCGCCCGCCGATATCGAAGCTTTTGTTCGCCCGCATTTGGAAAGCGTGTTTCCGCAATTAAGGGGCGTCGGCGTCGATTTCGCGTGGGGCGGGATTGTCGGTGTTACCATGAACCGACTGCCGCAATTCGGACGGATCGGTAACAGCTATTATGCCCATGGTTGGTCGGGCCACGGCCTCATGCTCACGACGCTTGCGGGCGATATGATCGTGCAGGCTATGCACGGCGGTGCGGCCAACTTCGACCTGTTCGCCTCACTTCCCGCCAAACCATTTCCCGGCGGCCGCCTGCTCCGCTATCCGCTTTATGTCGCGGCCATGTTGTCATTCGCGCTCAGGGATCGGCTGTGATGCACGGGCCGAGGATATCCGACATCGCGATTGCAACCATGTTGGCGGCCGAACGAGAGCTGTTCATTGAGCGCAACCCGAAGTCGGCTGCGCTGGCCAAACAGGCAGAGCGCCATTGGCATCGCGGGGTCCCGTTTCACTGGATGCTTGACTGGGGCACGCCGTTCCCGCTGTTCGCCGTGCAGGCAGAGGGCGCCGAACTGTGGGACGTTGATGGCCATCGTTACGACGATTTCTGCCTGGGCGACACCGGATCCATGTTTGGTCATTCGCCAAGGCCAGTCGCCGATGCTGTTGCGCGCCAGGCGCACCATGGCCTGACCTATATGCTGCCGACGCCGGATGCGGTGGTGGTTGCGGACGAGTTGGCCAAACGGTTCAAGCTACCCTTCTGGCAAGTCACATCCAGCGCGAGCGAGGCGAATCGGGCGGTCATTCGCTGGTGTCGAGCCATTACCGGCCGCGACAAGATCCTGATCTTCAACGGCTGCTACCACGGCGCAGTCGATGATGTGTTCGTCGACCTGCGTGATGGCGTGCCAGAACTTCGCAAGAGTCTTGTTGGTCAGGTCTATGATGTGCGCGAGCACACGGTTGTGGTGGAATTCAATGACCTGTCGGCGCTCTCGGCGGCGCTCGCCAAGGACGATGTCGCGTGCGTGCTGACCGAACCCGCGCTCACCAACGTCGGCATGGTCCTTCCTGATCCTGGCTACCTCGACGCGATGCGCGACCTCTGCGCGCGGCATGGCACATTGCTGGTGTTCGACGAGACCCACACAATTTCGACTGGTTATGGTGGCCACACCGGCACATATGGTCCAATTCCCGACCTGTTCGTGTTGGGCAAGCCGGTTGCCGGCGGCGTCCCCTGCGCGGTCTATGGATTTTCCGCGCCGGTCGCGGACCGCATGGAGCGGGTGCGCAGCGATGGCGAAACCGGCCATTCGGGCATTGGCACGACGCTTTCGGCGAACGCACTGGCGCTGGCCGCCATGCGTGCCTGTCTGACCGAGGTGATGACGCCCGCCGCCTACGCCCACATGCTAACCTTGTCGGCGGCACTCGCGGACCGGTTGCGGGCTGTCGCGGTCAGAAACCGGATGGACTGGCACGTCAGCCATATCGGGTCGCGGGGCGAATTCATCTGCTCAGGCTACCCGCCACGCAACGGGACAGAGGCGCGCGCCGCGATGCAGGGTCCGCTTGAGCTTGCGCTTCACCTCTACCTCATCAATCGCGGCGTCCTGATCGCGCCATTTCACAACATGACCTTGGTCAGCCCCGCAACAAGTCTGCAGCAGGTTGATCGCCTCGCTTCGGTATTGGACGACTGCCTACAAACCCTTATCGGATGATGACCATGACAAAGCCGCCCCGCAGTTCAAACAAGATTGCCGCCAAGTCGGAAGCAGAAGCCTTCTTCCAGGCAAACCCCGACATTGATGCGGTCGACATCATCTTCACCAACATGTCGGGCGTTCCGCGCGGGAAGCGCCTTCGCCAGCATGAGGCGCTGGCCGTGTATGACAATGGGCGCTTTCTTCCGGGATCGGTGTTGGTCGTTGACATCACGGGACGCGATACGGAGGAAACCGGATTGGTGTGGGAAGATGGCGATGCGGACCGCAGCTGTCTGCCCGTTCCGGGCACGTTGGTCCGCGCGCCCTGGCTGGGTGACAAGGCGGCGCAATTCACAACCAGCTATTATGAGCTGGATGGAACACCAAGCGACCTTGACCCGCGGCATGTCTTGGGGCGGGTGATCGACCGGCTGGCAGAGGAGGGTTTGACCCCCGTCGTCGCGGTGGAGCTGGAATTTTTCCTGCTGGAAATGGACAGTGGCCGACCGGTTATCGCGCGGGGGCTGACGACCGGCGAAAAGCCCATCGGAAATGATTGCTACAGCCTCCGTGAGCTCGAAGATTTCAAGCCCTTCTTCGACGATCTTTACGCGGCCTGCGATGCGCAGGATGTGCCATTGGAATCGGGCATCAGTGAATATGCACCGGGCCAATTCGAGCTGACGCTGCGTCATAAGGCAGATGCGCTTCGCGCCGCCGATGACGCGGTGATGTACAAGCGGATCGTGAAAGGCGTTGCCGCAAAGCACGGTATGATCGCCAGCTTCATGGCCAAGCCATTCGCATCAGAAGCCGGGAACGGCATGCATCTTCATGTTTCAATGGCCGACGAGGGCGGCAACAACAGGTTTGCAAGCGACGATCCGGAAGGGTCGCCGATGCTGCGTCATGCCATCGGCGGCATGAAGGCGATGCTTGGGGAGTCGATGGCGATCTTTGCTCCCAATGCCAACAGCTACCGCCGGTTCAAGGCCAACAGCTACGCCCCGGTTGCGCCGACATGGGGCGTCAACAACCGCACGGTCAGCTTGCGCGTTCCGGCCGGCCCTCCCGCGTCACGCCATGTCGAACATCGGGTTTGCGGGGCGGACGCCAATCCCTATCTGGCGGTGGCGGCACTTCTTGCCGCCATGCATCACGGCATCACCAACCAAATTGATCCGGGGCCCGCGATTGTCGGCAACGGATATGACCAGGCGCCGGACGACGCGCGCCTGCCCAATCATTGGGCGTCAGCGATTGAGGCGTTAAAGAATTCGGATCGCTTACGGGGTTATTTGGGCGACCGGTTCGTCACCCAATATTGCACCGTGAAAGAAGTCGAGATGGCCCGCTTCATGGCCGAAGTGACCCAGCTCGACTATGACTGGTATTTGCATAACGCCTGACACGGACGGCGACGCGGGCTTCATCGCCGGTTCTGGTACACGGTTTCCATGAACAGGTTGGCCGCTTCGCTATGGTGGGTAAGGCGCCGCCAAGCGATGCCGATGTCGACGGTCGGCAGGCTCTCACGCGTGCGCTTCGCGATCACGCGGTCGCCTTCCAGGCTCCATGGTCGGTAAAGCAGGTCCGGCAGCAGGGTGATGCCTGAACCAGTGCCGACCAGGCTGCGCACCCCTTCCATCGAGCTGGTGCGATAGGCGACACGCGGCGGGTGGTCGAACTTCGACCAGATGCCGTCGATCAATCCATCCAGCTCATCGAGATTGAGCGCGACAATCGGTTCATTTTCTAGATCCGCCAGCGCCAGCCCGTCGCTGTCCGCCAGCGGATGCGACGGAGCGAGCCATGCGCGGCATTCGGATCGGATCAATACTTCATGATCAATGGCGTCACGCTGCTCAAGATTGGACACCATTAGTAGCGCAAGGTCGAGTTCGCCGTTGACCAGCATATGCTCGATGTAAGCCCGCTTGTCCTCGACAAGCTGGATTTCGATGCGCGGGAACAGCCGGTGGAAACGGCTGATCTGGTCCGACAGGAAATAGCCCGTGACGACCGGTGAAACGCCGATGCGTATTTTGCCCTCGGTCTGGTCCTTGTCCCGTCCGACGCCGCCGGCCATGTCGGCAATCGCGCCGATAATCGACCGGGCATGGCGCAAGAACTGATGCCCTTCGCGGGTCAAGGTCACGCCCTTGGGATGACGATGGAAAAGGGTAACGCCGGTTTCCAGTTCCAATGTGCGGATCGCGTCTGTCACCGCCGACTGGGAAATGCCGACGGCATTTGATCCGCCCGACACCGATCGCGCCTCTGCAACAGCGATGAAATAGCGAATCTGGCGAAAGGTGATGTTCATCGGTTTTTTCGATAGCTCACGGGACGCATAATAGACTGGCGCGCGCCGCGATAGAGCTTTTGATAGCGCCGTAATAAGACTTGCGGTGACACGCGCGCGGCGTAGCCTGCGAACGACATTCCGGCAGAGTCGAAACAAAGGGGAGAGCAAGCGCATGGCCGACCATCAGGACATGGACATTCTTCGCAGCCTTGTTGGCCGTCGTTCACTTCTTCAGGGGCTTGGCGTCGCCGCGGTCGGGTTGACCTTTGGCGGTCTCGCGGCCTGTTCCAAGGAAGGCGGCAAACCCGCGGCCGGCGGAACGGGGGAGGAGCCCAAGCTCAATTTCTACAATTGGGATACCTATATTGGTGAAACGACGCTCGACGATTTCAAAGCCGCGAGCGGCATTGATGTGAATATGAGCCTGTTCGCGACCAATGACGAACTGTTCGCGAAGCTGCGTGCCGGCAACCCTGGTTTTGACGTCATCGTTCCATCGAACGATTTTGTGGAGCGATTGAGCGAGTCCAAACTCATTCAGCCGCTTGACCATGCGCTGATCCCCAACATGAAGAATATCGACCCGAGTTTCATTGACGTGGCTTATGACCCGGGCCGCAAGTGGTCGATGCCATACACCTGGCTGGTGCTCGGCATCGGCTATCGCAAGTCAAAGGTGAACGGCATCCCGGACAGCTGGAAATATCTCTATGATTCGGACCAGTATAAGGGCCGTATCGCCCTGCTTTCCGAAGCGGGCGATGTCATTCGCCTTGGCGCCAAATATCTTGGCTATTCGGTCAATGCGGTAACGCCGGAAATCATCGATCAGGTGACGGCCATGCTGATCAAGCAAAAGCCGAACATCAAGACGTTCCACGAGGATAATGGGCAGGACCTGCTGCTATCCGGCGACGTTGATGTAGTGATGGAATATAATGGCGATATCGCTCAGATCATGAAGGAAGATCCGGACATCGATTTCCTGATCCCGAAGGAGGGCAGCCAGCTCAACTCCGACACGCTGTGTATTCCGACGGGCGCGCCGCACCCGAAGAACGCCCACGCCTTCATCAACTATATCCTCGACGCCAAGGTCGGGGCGGAGATCGCGTCGACCATCCTCTTCCCGACGCCAAATGCTGCGGCGAAGGCGCTGATGCCAAACGAATATAAAGATAATCCGGTCATCTTCCCGCCCGCCGATCAACTCGCGAAGTGCGAATATGCGGCATATAATGCCACGCTCGCGCCGCTCTATGAGGAAGCCTTCACCAAGATCCGCGCTGCCTGATCTCGTTAGGGCTGGGGTCCGCTCAGGGGAGGGATGATGCAGGACTGGAAACAGAACCGGTCGATGTTCGCGACCATCGCGACCGTGCCGATCGGCTGGCTGATTGCGTTCTTCATTATCCCCATGGGCATTGTCTGGCTGTACAGCTTTGGCACCAATCAGGGGCTGACCCAGATCCAGATTACCGGGACCTTCGCCAATTATGCGCGGGCACTGGAGCCGCTTTATCTGGAGATCTTCGGCAAATCGATTGTGGTGGCCGGGATCACCACTGCAATATGTTTGATCGTCGGCTTTCCCATCGCGCTGGCCATTACTTTCGCAGCGGACAAGTGGAAACCATGGCTGTTGCTGGCCATCATGCTGCCTTTCTGGACCAACCTGCTGGTGCGGACCTACGCGCTAATGGCGGTGCTTAGGACGGAAGGCTATGCCAATCAGACAATTGGTTGGCTGCACGACAAGCTCGGCTCGTTGATGGTGCTTATCGGCCTCGGCCAGCCGCAGGCATATGAGCCGATGCATCTGCTCTACAATAATTTCGCGGTGATCTTCGGGCTGGTCTACGTCCATTTGCCATTCATGGTCCTGCCGCTCTACGCGGCGCTCGACAAGCTCGACAAATCGTTGATTGAGGCAAGCCTGGATCTGGGCGCGGGTCATGCGCGGACGCTGCTTAGCATTGTCGCGCCGCTGGCCATGCCGGGGATTATTTCCGGTCTGATCATCACATTCGTTCCGGCACTTGGTGCGTATCTGACGCCCGACCTGCTGGGCGGCCCCGACAGCCAGATGATCGCCAATGTGATTGAGCGGCAGTTCAAGCGCGCCAATGATTGGCCATTCGGCGCCGCGCTGTCGTTCCTGCTGATGTATGCAACTTTCATTCTGATCGCGTTCCAGGCGCTTCGGCAGAAAAACACGGAGAAGCGGACATGATCGGGCGCCGCACGGCGAAAGGACCAATCGCGCCGCTGGAATATACTCGCCGCACCTGGCTGCGTCTGTGGGTCGGGCTGACGCTGTTCTTCCTCTATGCGCCGTTGGTCGCGCTGATGGCGTTCAGCTTTAATGACAGCCGCCGCAACATCGTGTGGATGGGATTTACCACCAAATATTACAAAAAGGCGATCGAGAACGAGAGCCTGATGACCGCGCTTGGCAATTCACTCACCATCGCCGCGATAGCAACTGTGGCCAGCCTGGTGATCGGGGCGCTGGCGGCGGTCCTCCTTTGGCGTTTCCGCTTCCCTGGAAAAGCGGGGGTCGAAGGTGCAATGGCGCTTCCGATCGTCGTTCCGGAAATCTGCATGGGCGTTGCCATGCTGATCTTCTTCGCAAAGATTGGTTATCCCACCGATTTGCCTTGGCCGTTCAGCCTGGGGGCGATCATCATCGCCCATATCACTTTCTGCTTCCCCTTTGTGACCATGGTGGTTCGGGCCCGTCTGGCCAGTTTCAACAGGGAACAGGAAGAGGCGGCCAAGGATCTTGGCGCCGGCGAATGGCAGGCGTTCCGCGATGTCCTGTTGCCGCACATGAAGCCGGGGCTGATCGCGGGCGCGCTTCTGGCGTTCACCCTAAGCCTGGACGATTTCGTCATCACCTTCTTCACCTCGGGACCCAATACCGTGACTTTCCCGGTAAAGGTTTATTCGATGGTGCGCTTCTCGGTCACGCCTGAGGTGAACGCGGTGTCGACCTTGCTCATTCTTATCACCGTCATTCTCACCACAATCGCGCTGCGCATGGAAAAGCAGATGGGCGCGATGACTCAAGGCCATTAATTCATGTCGGAACCCATCATCTCGATCCGCAACGTCACCAAACGCTTCGGCAACATGACGGCGGTCGATAACGTCAGCCTGGATATCGCCCCCGGCGAATTTTTCGTGTTGCTCGGCCCATCGGGCTGCGGAAAGACGACCTTGCTGCGCATGATCGCGGGATTTGAAGTGCCGACGGAAGGGCAGATCCTGATCGACGGACAGGACATGGCGAATGTCCCGCCCAACAAGCGGCCGATCAACATGGTGTTTCAATCCTACGCGGTGTTTCCACACATGACCGTGGCGCAGAATGTCGGGTACGGACTGAAAATCTCGGGCGTCAGCAGCAGCGACATTAAGGCGCGAGTCGCCGAAGCCTTGGAGTTGGTGAAACTGGACGGATTGGGGGAGCGAAAGCCGGACCAATTGTCCGGCGGCCAGCGGCAGCGCGTGGCATTGGCGCGCAGCCTGGTGATGCGCCCCAAGGTACTTCTGCTGGACGAACCGCTGTCGGCACTCGACGCAAAGCTGCGGGCGCAGATGCAGTTCGAGCTTGCCGATCTGCAGGAAAAAGTGGGCATCACCTTCGTTACCGTAACCCATGATCAGGATGAGGCGCTGTCGCTGGCGTGCCGGGTCGCGGTCATGAACAAGGGCGAGGTATCGCAACTCGCCCCGCCGTCTGACCTGTACGAGTTTCCGGCAAACCGGTTCGTTGCGGACTTCGTCGGCTCGGTAAATCTGTTCGAAGGCAAATTGACCATCGATGAACCTGATCGGGCGTCGGTCGATTGCGCCGGGCTCGGCAAAATCTACCTCAACCACGGCGTTACGGGCGCACATGGTAGTGACGTGTGGGTCGCACTGCGGCCGGAGAAGATTTATCTCCACGTTCCGGGGTCCGGCAAGGCAGTGCAGGAGGCGAAGGAGGATGCGCCGGACGAGCATAATTTTGCGCGCGGGGTCATCAAGGGCATGAGCTATCTTGGCGACATCACGTTGTACGACATCAAGCTGGATTCCGGCGCTATGCTGCGCGTGTCGCGGCCAAATTTGTCGCGCCGAGATCAGGATCATTTTACCTGGGAAGACCGGGTATCGATGCACTGGCGGGCCGATAGTCCCGTAGTGTTGCTGTCCTAGGTTCCATTGTCCTGATTGCTATCGGCTTTTCCGATAGAGCGACCATTCAATTTCATATTTTCGTGGGTGGGCGGCGCGGCCTAGCGTTGGTCCATCAACACAGGAGGCAGGTAAGCGGTCATGCTCGACATCGCCGGTCAATTTATTGCGGGTCACTCGCGGGACGGGGAGGATAGCCCGGAAGCTGTCTTCAATCCCGCTACCGGTCAGGAAATAGCTCAGCTTGCCAGCGCCAGCCGGGCACAGGTCGATGCGGCAGTTGCGGCAGCGGAAAAGGCGTTCGCAGACTGGTCGAAAATGCCGCCCAAGGAACGTAGTCGCCGGATGCTCATGATCGCGGACCGAATTGAAGCGATGGCCGATGAGTTTGCCGAACTGGAGATGATCAATTGCGGCAAGCCGCTGGGCACCGCCCGGGCGGTCGATGTCGGCAATACCGTCGATGTGTTCCGCTTTTTCGCGGGCGCGGCGCGGACCGTGCCGGGCCTTCCGGCGGGCGAGTATCGGCCGGGCTTCACGTCCATGCTGCGCCGCGATCCGCTAGGCGTTTGCGTCGGCATCGCGCCGTGGAATTACCCGCTGATGATGGCCAGCTGGAAGATCGCGCCGGTGATCGCGGCGGGCAATACGGTGGTGCTGAAACCGTCCGAACATACGCCGCTGACCGCGCTGAAGCTGGCGGAGGTCTGCGCTGAGTTCCTGCCTGAAGGCGTCGTCAATGTGGTTACCGGCAACGGCGCCAATGTCGGTGCGCGACTGGTCGCCCATCCCCGCGTCCGAATGGTGTCGCTGACCGGCGACGTCGCGACGGGCCGCAAAATCCTTGAGGCGGTTGCCCCGACGATCAAGCGCACTCATTTTGAGTTGGGCGGCAAAGCCCCGGTCATTGTCCTTGGCGACGCAGATATTGAGGCCGCTGTCGAGGCAATTGCCGAGGGTGGCTTCTATAACGCAGGGCAGGACTGCACCGCCGCCTGCCGCGTTTATGCCCATGCCGATGTTCACGACCGGCTGGTGGCCGAATTGCAGGGCGCAATTGAGGCGATTGTGATGGGTGATCCGGCGGCGGCCGGAACCGCGCTCGGCCCGCTGATCACCGCCCGCCAGCGCGACCGTGTAGACGGCTTCGTCGCCCGCGCCGCCGCCGATACACCGGCGGAGGTGGTGACTGGCGGCTATGTCCCCGACCGCCCCGGTTTCTATTATTCGCCGACCCTCATTTCCGGGGCCCGTCATCAGGACGAGATTGTCCAGAAGGAAGTGTTCGGGCCGGTCGTGTCCGTCACCCGCTTTACCGAAGATAGCCAAGCGCTCGATTGGGCCAATGACAGCGATTACGGCCTCGCGTCGTCGGTGTGGACCCGCGACGTCGGCAAGGCGGCGGAATTCTCCTCGCGCCTTGAATATGGCGTCACCTGGGTCAACACCCACTCGGTCAACGTCACGGAAATGCCGCACGGCGGGGTAAAGATGTCCGGCTATGGATCGGACCTCTCCATCTATTGCCTTGAACATTATATGACGACGCGGCACGTCATGATTAAGCATTAGGAATTATGGCCAGACCGGTCCTTGGAATCATCGCCTGCAACCGCATCGTCGGAGTCGAACCGGCCCAGGCGGTGATGGACCGTTATGTGCGCGCGGCGATGGTCCATGCCGATGTCGCGACGCTGATCATCCCCTCGCTGCCCGATCTGATGAGTGCTGCGGAAGTCGCCCCGCGACTCGACGGCATCTTGCTGACCGGCAGCCCGTCGAACGTCGCGACCGAACGTTATGGCGATAAAGGTGGTGACGGGCCGTTTGACCCTGCGCGGGACGAAATTGCGCTGTCGATGGTCGGGCAGATGGTCGATGCGGGAAAGCCGGTGTTCGGCGTCTGCCGCGGGTTTCAGGAAATCAATGTCGCGCTCGGCGGAACGCTGCGCCGCGACACGTCGGAAAGCGATGATCTGATCCGTCACCACGCGCCGGACGGCGCCAGCTTCGACGCCATGTTCGACCATCTCCACCCCGTCCGCCTTGAGCAGGGCGGCATCCTGGAGCGGGCATTCGGGCGCGACGATATGATCGTCAATTCGGTCCATTATCAGGGCATCGGCAAGCTTGCCGATCCGCTGTCGGTGGAGGCGCGGGCACCGGACGGCCTGATCGAGGCCTATTCGGCCCGGATTAATGACGCGCCGGTTGTCGCGGTGCAATGGCACCCGGAATGGAACGCCGATACCAACCCGGATAGCCAGGCCTTCTTCCATCTCCTCGGACGGGCCCTGCGCGGGGAACGGGTGTAATGCGCATCACCCGAACCAACCGCTTCCTTGCGCGGACCGGTTTTTCGCCCTGAACGGCGCCCCGACCTCGCCACTACGATATTTGATTTAACCGGGACCATGATCATGCCACGCAATTACGACATCGCCGAACTGAAGCGCCTCGACGTCGCGCACCACCTTCCTGCCCAGCAGGATTATAAACTGATCGAAGATATCGGCGGCAGCCGCATCGTTACCCATGCCGAAGGTTGCTATATTTTCGACGGCGATGGCCACCGCATCCTCGATGGAATGGCTGGGCTATGGTGCGTCAACGTCGGTTATGGCCGGAAAGAGCTTGCTGACGTCGCCTATGAGCAGATGATGGAGCTGCCCTTCTACAACACCTTCTTCAAGACAGCGACGCCGCCGACGGTGATGTTGGCAGATCGCATCGCCGGTCTGACAGGGGGCAAGCTGCAGCACATATTCTTCAACGGGTCGGGCAGCGAGGCCAATGACACCGTCTTCCGCATGGTTCGCCACTATTGGAAGGTGAAAGGGGAACCGAAGCGCAAGACCTTCATCGCCCGCTGGAACGGGTATCACGGCTCCACCGTTGCGGGGGTCAGCCTCGGCGGGATGAAATTCATGCACGCGCAGGGCGATCTTCCGATCCCTGGCGTCGAACATGTGCGGCAGCCTTACTGGTTCGGCGAAGGCTTCGGCACCGACCCGTATGAATTCGGCCAGCAATGCGCGGCTGCGATTGAGGAAAAAATCCTCGAAATAGGTCCGGAAAATGTCGCAGCTTTCATTGGCGAGCCAGTTCAGGGCGCGGGCGGCGTCATCATCCCGCCCGATGGCTATTGGCAGGCGGTCGAGGCGATCTGCCGCAAATATGGCATCCTGCTGGTCGCTGACGAAGTCATCTGCGGGTACGGGCGAATGGGCGAATGGTTCGGGCATCAGCGGCTCGGCTTCACCCCCGATCTCGTCCCGATGGCTAAGGGTATGTCGTCCGGCTATCTGCCGATCAGCGCCACCGCCGTGTCCAGCGACATTGTCGAGGTGCTGAAGACCGGCGGCGATTTCATCCACGGCTTCACCTACTCCGGCCACCCGGTGTCGGCGGCGGTCGCCCATCGCAACATCGACATCCTTGACCGCGAAGGGCTGGTGACGCGGGTGCGCGATGATGTCGGACCCTATCTGGCCGACGCACTGGCGCGGCTCAATGACCATCCCTTGGTTGGCGAAACCCGTTCCATCGGCCTGCTCGGCGCGGT
The DNA here is from genome assembly GCF_946478955.1 of uncultured Sphingomonas sp. The sequence goes on from NZ_CAMLDL010000007.1 coordinate 70,427, forward strand.
TGAGATTGTGTCGAAGAAGGGCACCAACGAACGCTTCGGCGGTCAGGAAGGCAATGCCGGGCCGCTGGTCCGTGATCGTTGCATCGAAAATGGCCTGATGGTCCGCGCGATCCGCGATACCATCGTCATGTCGCCGCCGCTGGTGATATCGCACCAGCAAATTGACGACATTGTCGACATCATCCGCAAGTCGCTCGACGAGGCGATGCCGGCGCTCAAGGCTATAGGCTAAAGAAAGGCTCACCCCATGACCACGTCCCCGCTGCTTCGCGAACAATGTTACATCGGCGGCCAGTGGGTTGGCGCGGACAGTGGGGAGACGCTCCCCGTCACCAACCCTGCAACGGGCGAGGTGCTGGGAACCGTCCCAAATTGCGGCGCGGCGGAAACGCGGCGGGCGATTGAGGCAGCGAGCCGGGCGTGGCCGGAATGGCGAGCGAAAACTGCCAAAGAACGCGCCACTACCTTACGCAAATGGTTCGACCTGATGATGGCCAATCAGGAGGAACTGGCGCGGATTTTGACTATGGAGCAGGGTAAGAGCCTGACCGAGAGCCGGGGCGAAATCGCCTATGGCGCAAGCTTCATCGAATGGTTCGCGGAAGAAGGGAAGCGCATCTATGGCGATGTCATCCCCGGTCATATGGCGGACAAGCGCATCGTCGTGCTGAAGCAGCCGATTGGCGTCGCCTGCGCGATCACGCCATGGAATTTCCCCAATGCGATGATCACGCGGAAAGCGGGTCCCGCACTGGCTGCGGGCTGCCCGATGGTTCTGAAACCCGCGACCCAGACGCCCTTTTCGGCGCTTGCGCTGGCGGTGCTGGCCGAGGAAGCCGGGATTCCGGCGGGCATCTTCAATGTGCTGACTGGCAGTTCGAGCGCGATTGGCGGGGAGATGACTGGCAACCCAATCGTCCGCAAATTGAGTTTTACCGGATCGACCGAAGTGGGCCGTCTGCTGATGAAGCAAAGCGCGGACACCATCAAGAAATTGAGCCTGGAACTTGGCGGCAATGCGCCCTTTATCGTGTTCGACGATGCCGATGTCGACGCGGCCGTGCAGGGCGCAATTGCGTCCAAATATCGTAACAGCGGACAAACCTGTGTCTGCACCAACCGATTTTATGTCCAGGCGGGTGTCTATGACGAATTTGTAGAGAAGTTGGCCAAGGCGGCGCATTCGCTGAAGCTCGGCAATGGCCTCGATCCCGACACGCAGCAGGGGCCGCTGATCGATGAACATGCCGTCGACAAGGTCGAAGAACATATCGCCGATGCGCTGTCGAAGGGCGCGACTCTCGTCACCGGCGGACATCGCAGCTCGCTCGGCGGTACCTTCTTCGAGCCGACCGTGCTGTCCGGTATCACGGAGGACATGGCCGTAACGCGTGAGGAAACCTTTGGCCCGCTCGCCCCGGTTGAACGGTTCGACACGGAGGAAGAAGCAATCACCCGCGCCAACGACACCGAATTCGGTCTCGCCGCATACTTCTATTCAACCGGCCTTGCTCGCACTTGGCGGGTGGCGGAGGCCATCGAAAGCGGCATGGTCTGCGTCAATTCAGGCATCCTTTCGACCGAGGTCGCCCCGTTCGGCGGGGTCAAGCAATCGGGCCTTGGCCGCGAAGGCTCCAAGTACGGAATCGAGGATTACCTCGAGATCAAATATATCTGCCTGACGGTGTGATTTCGCTGGTGCAAAATTGCCGTCTTGACAGTTGGCCCACAAGCCGCTCCCTTATGCGCATGCGTGAAATTCGCCGCCCTGACATGATTCAATCGACCCCGTCGCTGGGTTGGTGGTGGCGTTTGCCCAATCGATGGCGCGCGCACGGCTGATTCCTGACTAACAGGCAAATCTGACCTTCAAAGGCCCGCCATCCGAGCGGGCCTTTTTGTTTTTTCACGCCTTTCGAAAGTTCCCAAAATGATCATCGTTATGAAGCCGGACGCAACCAGTGACCATGTCGACCAGCTCCTCGCCCGTATTTCCGAGCGCGGCCTGACGCCCCTTCACATGCCGGGCAGCGAACGCGTCGTGCTCGGCGCACTCGGTGACGAACGCGTCCTTGCGGAGCTGCAACTGGAGGCCGATCCGCAGGTGGAATCGGTCAAGCCGATCCTGTCGCCCTACAAGCTGGTCAGCCGCGACATGCACCCGCATGACACCATCGTCCGCATCGGCAATGCCAGCTTCGGCGGCGGCCGCTTCGGCTTGATCGCCGGACCCTGCGCGGTCGAGAATGAGACGCAGCTTCTGGCCAGCGCGAAGGCGGCCAAGGCGGCGGGCGCCACCGTCCTTCGCGCCGGTGCCTATAAGCCGCGCACCAGTCCCTACGCCTTTCAGGGCCACGGGCCCGAAGGCCTGCAATTGCTGGAAGAGGTCGGCAAGGAAGTCGGCATGCCGGTCGTCACCGAAGTGATCGAAACCGGCGATGTCGAGCTCGTCGCCAAACACGCCGACGCGCTTCAGGTCGGTGCCCGCAACATGCAGAATTTCGCGCTGCTGAAGGCAGTTGGCCGCACCGATCGCCCGGTTGTGTTGAAGCGCGGCATGTCGGCCAAGGTCGAGGATCTGCTGCTCGCCGCCGAATATATCCTGGCCGCCGGTAACGACCAGGTGATCCTGTGCGAACGCGGTATCCGCACGTTTGAGACCGCGACCCGCAACACGCTCGATCTCGCCGCCGTTCCGCTGCTCAAGCAGAAGAGCCATTTGCCGGTGGTCGTCGACCCCAGCCACGGCACCGGCATCCGCGACCTCGTCACGCCGATGGCGCTCGCGGGCGCCGCGGCGGGTGCGGACGGGCTGATGGTCGAGGTTCATGTCGACCCGGCCAAGGCGCTCAGCGATGGTCCGCAGTCGCTTTACCCTGACCAGATGCTGGCGCTCGGCAAACAGCTTGAGGCGCTGCTTCCGCTGGTCGGCCGCTCGCTGTGACCCACACGCGATCCGGGCAGGTGACGGCCATCTCGCGAAGGCTGACCGGGCATTATGACCCGGTCGAGCTGGCGGGACGGTTTGAATCGCCCTTCTTCTTCCGCCGCATGGGCGACCGCGCGCTGATCCTGATCGACAGTGCGCTCTCGCTCGAAGCGACGGGAGGATACGCCCGGATCGACGCGGTTAGCGAGGGCGGGGCGCTGCTCCTCCCTGTCATTGCCGATGCGCTGGCTGCCAATGTGACCGCGCGCGAAGAACGGTCGGCGACCTTCTCCTTTGCCCCCTGCACCGATCCTGACGAGGCCGTTCGCGCCGCCGCGCCGACCGCGCTCGACACGCTTCGGGCGATGGTCGCGACGCTGACCTCGATTGACCGTGACGAACCTTTTGCGCTGACCGCCCTGGGCGTCGTCGGCTTCGACCATGTCGACATGCTGGAAGGGCTGCCCCCGCGCCCTGAGGGTCATTTCCCCGACCTTCTGTTCCGGCTTGCCGAAACATTGGTCGTGGTTGAGGCGAACGGGTCGGCGCGGGTGCTGGCGATGGCTGCGGGGTCCAACGACCCGGGCCTCGCCCATCGCCAGCACCATCTCGCCGCCGAACGGCTCGCCCGGACGGTCACTCTGTGCGAGGCGCGTCGCGAGGATGCGCGGGTGATCGAGGCACCGACGCCGGTCGCCGCCACCCCCGATCTCGACGATGCGGCGTTCGCCGAGACCGTTGACCTGCTGAAATCCCACATTGCGGCAGGCGACATTTTCCAGGTCGTGCCAAGCCGCGTGTTCCGCGCGCGATGCAGCGACAGTGGCGCGGCGTTTCGCCGACTGATGGCGGCCGACCCCAGCGCCTATAATTTCCGCTTCGACAGCGGCCATGGGGTTCTGTTCGGTGCATCGCCCGAAACGGCGGTCGAGGTCCGGATTGAGGGCGACAAGCGTACCGTCATCGTCCGCCCCATTGCCGGCACCCGACCGCGCGGGCTCACGCCGGATCAGGACGACCGGCATGAGGCCGACCTGCGCCTCGACCAGAAAGAAGTCGCCGAACATATGATGCTGGTCGACCTCGCCCGGAATGACGTCGCGCGCGTCGCCGCGCCCGGCACCCGCCGCGTTTCGCGGCTGCTCGATACGCTGCGGTTTCAGCGGGTGATGCACCTGGAATCCACGGTCGAGGGCGAGCTTGCCGAGGGGCAGGACGCCATTGACGTCATCCGCACCTGCCTCAATGTCGGCACCCTGTCGGGCGCGCCCAAGCTCAAAGCCATCGAACTTATCCGCAAGGTCGAAACGGCAGCGCGCGGCCCCTATGGCGGCGCGATTGGATATCTGACCGGCGACGGATCGATGGACACCGCCGTCGTCATCCGCTCTGCCCTGGTCCGCGACGGCATCGCCGAAGTACGGGCAGGGGCGGGCATTGTCGCCGATAGCGACCCGCTGAGCGAAGCCGCCGAGACACGCGTCAAGGCCAGCGCGGTTCTGTCGGCGATCGGGGTGGCGGCATGAACATCCTGCTCATCGACAACCGCGACAGCTTCACCTTCAACCTCGCCGACGCCTTCCGGCAAGCAGGTGCAACGGTCGAGGTCGTCCGCAACAGCATTGCACCCGCCGACGCGCTTGCGCGCGCGAAAGCCGACGACGCAATTCTGCTGCTCTCCCCCGGCCCCGGGACGCCGGACGATGCGGGCTGCTGCCTCGACCTGATCAAGCTGGCGAACGGACGGGTTCCCGTCATCGGCATCTGCCTGGGGCATCAGGCGCTGGTGCAAGCGGGGGGTGGCCCAGTGGAGCGCGCACCCGAACCGTGCCACGGCAAATCGTCGGAACTTAATCATCAGGGTAACGGCCCTTTTGCAGGCCTGCCCAGCCCGCTTCGGATCGGCCGCTACCACTCGCTGTGCACGCCGGTCCTATCACTGCCCGCCAGCTTCGCCATTGATGCGGAATTGGACGGCATGGCGATGGCGATCCGTGATGATGCGGCGGGCCAGCTTGGCCTGCAATTTCATCCCGAATCCATCCTGACGCCAAAGGGCGACCTGCTGGTCGCGGCGATGCTGCGATGGTCGGTGGAACGTCATCTCCATTTTGCCGCCCAGCGCGCGGCCGCCTAATGTTCAAGGACTTGCCCATGTTAGAAACGATTACGCAAACCCCGACCCAACATCTGCCGCCCGACACCGGGCCGGTCGACAATCCGATGCCGCGACTGCTGTCAGGCGAAGATCTGAGCGTCGAGGATTCGACCCATCTATTCGAACGGCTGGTACTCGGTAAGCTGGAACCGGCAGAGATCGCGGGGATGCTGGTCGCGCTGCGGATGAAGGGCGAAACCGCCGAGGAAATGATTGGCGCTGCCAAGGCGCTGTGTGATGCGGCGGAGCCGTTCGAGCGACCCGATTACCTCTACGCCGACTGCTGCGGAACCGGCGGCGACGGGTCGGGCCTGATCAATGTTTCGACCGCCACTGCCTTCGTTGCCGCCGCTTGCGGTCTGCCCGTGGCAAAGCACGGTAACCGCTCAGTCAGCAGCCTGTGCGGCTCGGCCGATGTGCTCGAAGTGCTCGGCGCGAAGATCGATGTCGATGCCGCCAAGGCGCGCGCGTTGCTCGATACCACCGGCTTCTGCTTTCTGTTCGCGCCTGCGTATCATCCGGGGATGAAGCATGCCGGTCTTGTCCGGCGGCAGCTGGCGGTTCGGACGGTGATGAATTTCCTCGGCCCCTGCGTGAACCCGGCGCGGCCGCGGGTGCAATTGCTCGGCGTTGCTGACCCCGCCAAGCTCCGCCACATCGCCCGCGTGCTTGACGCGATGGGTGTGGAAAAGGCGCTGGTCGTCCACGGCTCTGGCCTCGATGAGGTCGCACTTCATGGGGTGACCAAGGCGGTGAAGCTCGACCATGGCACGCTGACCGACATCGAACTGACGCCGGAAGAGGCGGGGATCGAGCGCGCCCCGCTCGATGTAGTTACCGGCGGTGATCCGGCAGAGAATGCCAAGCGGCTGCGCGCGCTGCTCGACGGTAAAGGCAGCGATGCCGAACGCGACATTGTCGTGATCAACACCGCTGCATTATTGTTCGCGGCGGGCCTTTCCGACACGTTGAAAGACGGCGCCGACAAGGCCCGCGCGGCACTCGACAGCGGCGCCGCCGGCAAGGTCCTCGACGCCTATATCGAGGCGAGCAATGGCTGACGTCCTCGCCCGCATCGTCGAACGCAAGAAGCGCGAGGTCGCGGCCCGATTGGACGGGCCGGTGCCCGCGCTTCCGACCACCCGTTCGCTGAAAGCCGCGTTGTCGAAGCCCGGTGTCCGGTTCATCATGGAGGTGAAGCGCAAGTCGCCGTCGGGCCACGAAGGCAAGTTCACGGTGGAGCAGGCGGTGACCGCCTACGCGCCCATCGCCGACGCGATCAGCGTTCTGACCGATGGTGAGGATTTCGGCGGCTCGCTCGACGATCTACGCTTCGTGCGCGAACGGTTCGACGGGCCGATCCTGGCCAAGGATTTCGTGGTCGATCCCAATCAGGTGAGCGAGGCGCGCGCCGCCGGGGCTGACGCCGTGCTGGCGATGATGTCCGTGCTTGATGATCGCACCGCCGCCGAGGTGCTGGCGGCCGCGACCCGCCTCAACATGGACGTGATCGTCGAGGTGCACGACGAGGCCGAGCTGGACCGCGCGCTCTACCTCGGCGCGGATATCATCGGCATCAACAACCGCGACTTGAAAACGTTGAAGACCGACCTTGCCGTCACCGAACGGTTCGCGCCGCTGGTCCCGCCGCACCGCATCCTGATCAGTGAAAGCGGCGTTGCCACCCGCGCCGATGTGCAGCGGCTGTCGGCGCTGGTCGACGGCTTCCTCGTTGGTTCATCGCTGATGGCGTCGGACGATATCGCGCAGGCCGCCCGCGCGCTGGTCCACGGCCGGGTCAAACTATGTGGCCTGACCCGCGCCGAAGACGTCGCATTGGCGGCGGCGGGCGGCGCGACCCACGCTGGCTTCATCATGGTCGAAGGAACGCCGCGCGCGGTGACCGTTGAACAGGCTGCACCGCTAGCCGAGGCGGCGCGAGAGCTTGGTCTGAAAACCGTCGGCGTGTTCCGCGATGCACCAATCGAGCTCGTTGTTTCTGCTGCAGAACGGCTGGCGTTGGACGCGATCCAAATCCACGGAAGCGAGAGCGCCGACGCGCTGACATCCCTTCGCGCACAACTTCCCCAAGCCACGGAGCTCTGGGCGCTGGCCGCCGTCGAGGATGCAATCGCCCCCGCCCGCATCGCCGACCGCACCCTGTTCGACACATCGAAAGCAGGGGTCAGCGGCGGCAGCGGGTCGGCGTTCGACTGGGCACTGCTGAAGGATCGCGCCGACCTTCCAACCGCGCTCGTCGCGGGCGGGATCGGTCCGGACAATGCAGCTGAGGCATCGGCGCTCGGCGCTTACGGCATCGACATTTCGTCCGGCGTCGAACAGGCACCGGGCATAAAGGACGAGAACAAGGTGGCGGCGCTGTTCGCGGCGCTCCGCCCCCAAGCACGAGGTGACAAATGAGACTGTCGGGACGGTTCGGGCGCTTTGGCGGCGCCTATGTGCCGGAGATTTTGGTGCCTGCTCTGGAAAAGCTGGAGGCGGCGTTCCTCGATGCGCAGGACGATCCGGAATTTCAGGCGGAGCTGGCGGGCCTGCTGTCGACCTACGCCGGTCGGCCAACCCCGCTGACCCTGTGCCGCAACTTGTCGAAGGGCGGCACCCGCGTTTATCTGAAGCGGGAAGACCTGCTCCACGGCGGTGCCCACAAAACAAACCAGGTGCTTGGGCAGGCGCTGCTCGCCAAACGCATGGGCAAGACCCGCCTGATTGCCGAAACCGGCGCGGGTCAGCACGGCGTCGCCACTGCGCTCGCCGGTGCGCTGTTCGGCCTTCCGACGCGCATCTACATGGGCGCGGACGATGTCGAGAGGCAGAAGCTCAACGTCTTCCGGATGGAGTTGATGGGGGCGGAGGTGATCCCGGTCACCGGCGGCGGCCGCACGCTGAAGGACGCCGTCAACGAAGCGTTGCGCGAATGGACCGCCAGCTTCGCCGACACGCACTATTTACTCGGCACGGTCGCCGGGCCGCATCCTTTTCCGCTGATGGTCCGCGAATATCAGCGGGTGATCGGCAAGGAAGCGCGCGAGCAGGTGTTGGAACTGGAAGGGCGGTTGCCCGACGCGGTGATTGCCTGCGTCGGTGGCGGGTCGAACGCGATGGGCATTTTCGCGGACTTTGTTGAGGACGACAGCGTTCAGCTGATCGGTGTCGAGGCGGCGGGCAAAGGTCTGTCCGCCCGCGACCATGGCGCGACCATCATCAAGGGGCGCCCCGGAATCCTTCACGGCGCAGAAACGATGCTGCTGCAAGACGAAGATGGCCAGGTCGATGACACATGGTCGGTTTCGGCGGGCCTCGACTATCCCGCCGTCGGTCCCGAACATGCCCACCTCGCCGATATTGGCCGCGCGCAATATGTCGGGGCGGAGGATGGAGAAGCGCTCGACGCCTTCGTCGCGCTGGCGCGGAATGAGGGCATCGTCGGGGCGTTCGAAAGCTGCCATGCGCTGGCCCATGCGCTGAAGCTTGCCGAAGATGGGAAGAACCGCATCCTCATCGTCAACCTGTCGGGCAGAGGCGACAAGGACATGATGCAGGCCCAGCATCTACTCGGGGAACGGATGATGAGGGCCGCCGCATGAGCCGCTATCCACACATGTTCGCCCGTTTGGGTAATCAAGGCGCGTTCGGCGGGTTCCTGATGCTCGGCGATCCGGGCATCGACGCGTCGCTCGAGGCGGTCGACGCGCTGGTTGAAGGCGGCGTCGATTTCCTCGAACTCGGCATCCCGTTCAGCGATCCGGTTGCCGACGGCCCGGTCATCCAGGCTTCGGCCCAGCGGGCACTCGCGGCTGGCGTACGCACCGCCGATTGTATCGCGATGATCGCCGCGATCCGTGTGCGTCACCCGGACATTCCGATCGGCATCCTGACCTATGCCAACATCACCATCGCGCGCGGGTTCGATCGCTTTGTCGCCGACCTTGCCGAGGCGGGAGCGGACAGCCTGCTAGTCGCGGACATTCCATCAGTCGAAGCGGAGCCATACGCCAAAACCGCGAAGGCGGCAGGTCTGGATTGGGTCATGATTGCCGCGACCAATACGCCGGCTACGTCAATGGATCGGATCGCCGAGCTGTCGTCCGGCTTTACCTATTGCGTCGCCCGTGCGGGGGTGACGGGCAAGGATACGACCGAGCTTCACCATCGCGACCTGTTCGATGCGTTGGCACATGCAGGGGCGCCGCCGCCAATTCTTGGCTTTGGCATCTCAAGCCCGCAAAGCGTCTCTGCGGCGCTCCGCGAAGGTGCGGCGGGCGCGGTGTGTGGCTCGGCAATTATTGACCTTCTGCATCAGGAAGGACCTGACACGGTAATAGCGTTCATCCGGTCGATGAAGGTGGCCACGCTAACCATCGCGCCCGCTTAGGCGAGGAAGGACGCAGCCCGCTCGATTGGTTTGCGGCTCTCGTGGCCGCAATTGGTGACGGTTTCCATTCGCCAGTCAATCGCAATACCGCGCTGCGCCGCAACGCTGCAAGATCGGTCGAAATAGCTACGGCTCCGCTCAATCCGAGTGCGGCCTTGCGCGACGGCTTCGTTGGTCCAGCGCAGATCCTGGCGGCCCACATCTTCGTCGCCGACGAGCAGCAAGACCTTCTTGCTCCAAATGGGATCAAGGTCGCGCAAGGCGACGCCGGTTCCTTGCAATCCATACGGCCATTGGCAGCCGGCGTCCGGCATCGTGTACCAACCAGCTGCGGAGACAACGGCGGCCCGAACACGGGGATTGTCGGATAGCATCAAATAACGATGGGCGAGCTGCGCCCCCGCACTATGGCCGAACAGCCCAAATTCCGATGCGGTCAGGCCGCTACGGGCACGCGCCTGGTCGAAAATCAAACCCAATGCATCGATAGGACGTGTGCCGGGGCTGCCCATTCCGTCGCCGCCCATTGCATAGCTATCGCCCGGAAAATTCCGCTCATCGAAATGAGGTATAATGATGTGAAGGCCAAACTGGTCCGCCAATGGCTTCCATTTGTCCATCATAGAGCTGGCGAGCCGCGAATAGCCGTGAAGGGACATGACCACCGGGCGGTCCAGCGGCAGGCCCGTGGGCGAATAGGTCAGTACATCAACGCCTCTACCGCCCCATGACAGCCGGAATCCGGCTTCATCGCCAATTCCGCCGAAGCGTGATGAGGCGCTTTGCGGCGCCTTTACGCCGCACGCCGACAGGCCAACGGCGGTGGCCGATCCGGCTGCGAGTCGAAGTAGCCCCCTGCGCGACATGATCGGACCATTCCACTGTGGTTCCTGAATGGTTGCTTGCAACATAGCCCAGTTCCGTTTGGATTGGCGCGCGGCAGCGCACACCAGGGGCAAAGCAAACCATCAAAGACTGAAAATATGGTTGAGATCGCGGATTGGTCGCTGCGATTAATGCAAACGTTTGTATCGCACCTGCAACAGGGCGTCCCAAAATGAGGCACTTATGTAAGAAGCTGTTAAATTAACGTTATTTTGCTAATAGATGACGAATCGGAAAGCAACGCGACGCAGCCGAATCGTCGTGATGGATAAAACAGGGGCATGTATGCGTGTTTCGCGCCGTGTACCCGTGCAACATGAGGGAGGCTCGGGGTGTTTCACGACGTTCTTGCGGACGCAATACCCGTAACGGTTCCATTTCCGGTCGAAGAACCCCGACCTGACAGACGCCGATTGAAGCGCGCAACGTCGATTGCGCCGCTGGATATCGCGGACATTCGAAAGGCGAAGCGAGCCTTTTCGACACGGCGTGTCGATGAGCGGGCAATGCGTACGCTGGTTAGCGGCGGCCTGCGCCCGCGGACGGGTGACCTCGTCCTGGCCCGGGTCGACCGCATCCTCTATCAGACTCGGATCGAACTGCCGTGTGGACGCAAGGCGGGTCTGCATGAAGGCGACACCATCATCGTCGCATATGGCGACCGCTATGCGACCGATCAGTTTGAATCCGAAGTGCCGCTTGATCTTGGCCCCACCAATTTGGTCGCAACTGGCGGTGTCGCGTCGCGGATGTTGTCGCGTAACACCGGTGTTCGCGGTGCAACCGAAATCACGCCATTGGGATTGATTGGCGACGAGGAGGGCCGGCCGCTTAACCTGTACCAATTTCGGCTGCCGCATCATCCCGTTCCGGCCAAGCGACCGCCGACAATTGCCGTCCTCGGGACGTCAATGAACAGCGGCAAGACGACCACCGTTCGCAGCCTTGTATTGGGGCTTAGCCGCGCCGGATTTCGGGTTGGCACGGCGAAAGTTACCGGCACAGGTTCAGGCGGTGATTATTGGGCCATGCACGACGCCGGCGCCAATGTCGTCGCGGACTTCACGGACGCGGGCTATTCCGCGACCTACAAGGTTCCGCTGGCGGAACTGGAATCGATCATGTGCGATCTGGTTGGACATCTCTGCCATGAGCAGGTCGATGTCATTTTGCTCGAAATTGCCGATGGCATTTTTCAGGAGCAGAATGTCGATTTCATTCAGACGGAGACATTTCAGTCGCTGGTCGACAGTGTTTTCTTCGCAGGAGGAGAAGCACTTGGCGCGGCGCTAGGTGTTTGTAAGCTGCAGATGCTCGGGCTCGATGTTATCGGCCTTTCGGGCAAGCTAACGGCATCCGAGCTGTTGATCCGGGAGGCTGCGGGCGTTTGTGAAGTGCCCATTTATCGCAAGGGCGACCTTGATGACCCGCTGCGGGCGCCGCACGTGCTCGGTATTGAACCGAAGCAGTCGCCATCTGAAGCGCTGGCGATGACGGCCGACGAGATGCTGTTGATCGGTCAGGCGATCGGGTGATGCGGGCCAATATGTCACTTCGTTACCGGGACATGTTCCGGCCCCGGGACTATTTCGTCATGGGGGCGATCGCTGTCGGCTATGCGCTGTCGATCGTGACGTTATTGGTGCTCGTACGAATGATTGTCGCGGCGCTAAACGGACATAGCGGGACAATTACACTACCGGTCCTAATCACCCTTTTGGCAGTCACCGGGCTTGCCAATGCAGGCCTGAAGGCGCTGGAATTCACGGTGCCGGAGATCATTGGCTATCGGATTGTCCGCGAGCTGCGCATCCGCCTGTACCGGCACATGGCGGCAATGGCTCCGCGGCAGATTCAGCATCGCTCGCGCGGCAGCCTGATCCTCCGTCTTACCGGCGACCTTACCATGCTTCGTACGTGGCTCAGCCGCGGACTGTGCCGCGGTGCGGTGGCGTTGGTCGCCTTAATCGCGTCGATCGCGGTGGTTGCTTGGTACAGCCCGTTGATCGCACTTGTTACTCTTCTCGTTTTCGGCGTCGGTTTGCTTTCCAGCCTCTATGTCGGTCGGTTACTCCAGCGAGTGACCAGCCGCGTCCGCCGACGCCGATCCCTCCTCACCAGCAACGTCGATGAACAGGTGAACGCACTTTCCGTCGTTCAACTATTCGGACGCCTGCGCGGTGAGGAGGGACGCTTTGACCGACAAAATGTGCTCATGACCGAAGCCCTCTATACCGAAGCGAGGTATCGCGGTGTTTTGCGCGGCATATCGACCGCAGCCGGCTGGATGGCCCTCGTTGCCGCATTGATCGTCAGCGCAATTGAGGCGGGCATGGGCATCGCCAATGTCGGCAATGTTCTGGTTGCGATCCTTGCGACCCGACTGATGCAGACGCAGGTTCGCACACTCGCGCTCAGCCATGATTATTGGCGGCGCGCCGAAATCAGCCGCCATAAATTGCAGGACTTTCTGCGGAGCCGGTCGCGCCTGCTTGATGATGACGGTGACCGTCTTGTCCACAATCGCGCGCCGATCCGGTTTGACAATGTCGTGGTCGAAGGATCGTTAAGCTTCTTCAACGCGGAGGTGGCTGCCGGTCAGCATATCGCAATCACCGGCCCCAGCGGTTCGGGCAAATCGACGCTGCTTCAGGCGGCAAGCGCCATGGTCGATTGCAACGCAGGGTCAATCACAATCGGTCAGCAGGTGGTCGAACATTGTTCGGCGCAGAGCATATGGCGCAAAATGGGTTTTGTCGGACCGGATCTGCCGCTGATGCGCGGAACACTACGGCGCAACCTCACCTATCGCAAACCGTCGGTCAGCGATGAAGAATTGCAGGCCCATTTGGTTCGCTGCGGGCTTGATGGCCTCGCGCGGTCATTGCCGGACGGCTTTGATTTTTGGGTGACGGAAGGCGGCGCCAATTTGCCGAATGGTACGCGGCAGCAAATTGCTATTGCCCGCGCGCTCCTTGGCAATCCGCCGATCCTGATGCTGGACCGCGCGTCGGCACAGCTCGACGCAGACGGACGTACCGCATTTCGCGATTTGCTGGCGCGTTATTCCGGAACGATCCTATCGGTAACGGATGACGCTGAGGAAATGGCCCTTGCCGACCAGGTATGGACGGTGCGGGACGGGCGGCTGGACGCTGCCGAGCCTTCTGCGCTGTATCTGGCACGTCGCGCCCGGCGTCCGTTCGCCGCGCACCGGCCAGTGCGCGCTAGTTGATGTTGAATTTGATGGTTGTGCCTTTGGCACGCGGGGAGATGAAGACAATGAAGTTTCGGGGAGCAAAAATCGGCGTTGCCGTTATCGCGGCGACTGCGGTCATTGCCGCCGCAAGCCCGGCAGACGCGAAGAAGAAAAAGCGTACCCGCGTCTCGCTCGAGACCAAATCTGCCCTGTTCTATGGTAGTCGGCGCAATGGTGGTGGCTTCAGCGATTTCGGTGATACCTTGCGTTCCGGCTATGAGCTTGGTGCCGGAATTTCGGTGGATCATGACATCGGGAAGGGGATGGTGTCGCTGGACGCATCGAGCACAAGGATCGATTATTTCAGCGACAAATATCGTGACCGCTGGGCGAACCGCGTTGCGCTGGGTTTCTCTCAGTCCCTGTCGTCAGACCTCAGCCTGTCGGTTCGGGGCGCACACGCGACCCAGCTGATCGGTCTTGAATATGACAAGTTCAATCAGTCGGATGTCCGCGCCATGCTGGCGTATGAACCGGGCCCTAGCCGGTTCCGGGTTGGCGCGGGTTATCGTTGGCGCCGCTATGACGACGCGGTGCATACCGAAGGCGATGGCGTCTTCGTCGACGCGGATTATCGCTATCGTTTCGGCAATGGCAATTACGCCATGATCGATTTCGGCTACGATGAAATCAATGCCGATGTCGCCCGACGCGATTACAATCGGTTTACGATCACGCCCAGCTATGGGTTCCGGCTAGGTGACCGCACAGACCTTACATTGTCGAGCCGCTGGCGGACCTGGACGTATGACAATCGCCTGGTCGGAAACAGCAAACGCAAGGACAGCAGCATTCAGCCAATGATCGAAGTCACGCAGCGGTTCGGCAAGGATTGGTATGTCGATGCCGGCGCGGGCTACCGTTGGCGTTGGTCGAACGAACCCGGCGCCGACGAACGAGGCCCGCGTTTGCAGATTGCCGTGCGCAAGCGGTTCCGATTGAATTGATCCAGCGTGCCGATGCTGGGAAGGGCGGGGGGCTAGCTCCCGCCCTTTCTTTGTGCGCGATGATTGAAACCGCATTGGAACGCTGGCGTTATGGTGGTTGAATGTATCAGCCGACATCCACCACTCGCGATCGAATCCTCATTATCAGCGGTGTGCTGCTGGTGCACCTTGGCCTCGCCTTTGCGCTGATCAATCTCAGCACAAGCATTCGGCAATCCCTGCCCGACGAAGTGGTCGAAATCTTTGATGTGACGGAACCTCTACCGCCACCACCGCCTCCCCCGCCTGAGCCGGTTGTGGTCGAGGAAAAGCAGGCCAAACCAAAGCCGAAGGAAGCCGAAGGCGCGGCCTCACCCAAGAACATTAAAAGTCAGGCGAGTGAGATCAAGGATCCGAAGCCGCGCATACCGCTGCCCGTCCCGCAACCGGTCAAGGTCAGCGAAACGCCGCGTCAGGGAACCGACACCACACAGGGCGCCAGCAACCAGGCAGGGCTCGGCACTGGCGCAGGCGGCATCGGCAATGGAACCGGCAGCGGCGGATCGGGCAGCGGCAGCGGAGGCGGCGGCGGTGGCGGCACCGGGGTGAAGCTCGTGCGCGGCATTACCAATCGCGATTATCCTGCGGCCATTCAGCGTAGCTGGCCGCGCGGTGGGCGCATCTTCGTTCGCGTGCGGGTGCAGCCCGACGGAAGAGTTAGTCAATGTGACGTTATGCGCTCATTCGGCGACGCGACGGCGGACCAGTGGACTTGCAGTCTGATCCTTCAGCGCGGCCAATTCCGCCCGGCGACCGACGCAAGCGGTCGGCCCATCGCCGCGTGGTTCGGTTATGTGCAGGGTGACACAGGCCGATATGACCGTTAGGCAGCCGCTTCGCCCTGATCGCTAATCCGCAGCATCGCCAGCGCCGCTAGCGCCATCACGGCGGCCGCGAACGCCATAGTGTAGATCGGCTCGGTCGGGAAAAAGGCCTTCATGATCGATCCCATTACCGTCGCCACCAGCAGCTGCGGGATGACGATGAAGATATTGAAAAGCCCCATGTAGATGCCGAGCTTTGACTGCGGCAGGCTCGACGCCAGGATGGCGTAGGGCATTGCAAGGATCGACGCCCAGGCAATGCCAACCCCAACTTCGGCAATCCATAGATGACCCGGATTCTTGATGAGAAAGAAGCTCGCAAAACCAAGCGCGCCGCACAGCAATCCGATCATATGCGTTTTTACCTTGCCGATCCGCCTTGCCAGCCATGGCAGAAGCGTCAAGGCGGCAATGGCGGCAACAGCGTTGTAAATGGCGAACAGAATACCGACCCAATTACCTGCCTCCTGATAGGCGGCGCTGTCTGCGTCGGTGGAGCCGAAGAAATATTGCGCGACGACGGGGGTGGTGTTGATCCACATGATGAACAGCGCGGACCAGCTGAAGAATTGCGTCACCGCCAGCTTTTTCATCACAGGCGGCATGCCGGCAAAATCCCCGACGATGCTCGACAGCATATTTGAGGTATTGCCCTGTTTCGCCTTGGCAATCGCGATAGCGGACGCAATGCCGTAGGCGCCCAGCAATCCCCCGAGCAAATAGACTTCCTTTTCAAGGTGCAACGGCTTCACCAGGCCGGCGACAACCACGCCTGCGGCCACCCACATCGCACTCCCGCTATAGCTGCGTGCTGCCAGCGCCCGGATTGTCAGCGTGTCACCATCGCCCTCAGCTTCGCTACCAAAGCTACGCATCTCCTCGGGCGAATATTCGCGGGTGTTGAGCACGGTCCACAAAACCGCCGCAAACAGCACGATTGCGCCGAACCAGAAGCTATATTTGACTGTGTCGGGAATGACGCCATGCGGCGCTTCATTGGCCACGCCCAAATGATCGAGCAAATAGGGAAAAGCCGAGCCGACCACCGCGCCCGCACCGATGAAGGCAGTTTGCACTGCATAACCCGCCGTATGTTGCTCTTTCGGCAGCATGTCACCGACGAAGGCGCGGAACGGCTCCATTGAAATATTGAGGCTGGCATCAAGCATCCAAAGCAGCAGCGCTGCCATCAACAGCACGGGCGCCAACGGCATGAGCAATAGCGCCAATGCGGCAAGAATCGCGCCCGCAAGGAAATAGGGGCGACGGCGACCTAGGCGGCCGAGCCACGTCCGGTCGCTCATATGACCAATGATCGGTTGCACCAGCAGACCAGTAAGCGGCGCCGCGACCCATAGGGCGGGTAGGTCATCGAGAGATGAACCAAGCGTCTGGAAAATCCGGCTCATATTCGAGTTTTGCAACGCAAAGCCGATTTGGATGCCGAAGAAACCAAAGCTGATATTCCACAACCCGGCCCAACTCTGCCGTGGTTTCTCGGTCGTTGCCATTTGCCTCTCCCCTCGGGTCGTGCAGCGCCCGATTTGAAGCGGAAGCTGACAGAGGCCGACCGGCGTTACAACCGCCGAGCATGGCGTGTATTCGTATGCAGCGGGTTAGGTGGAGCCGCGCACGATCAATTGCACGGGTAAGGTGACGCTATGCGGTGCCTGATGTGCTGCCTGCGCGTCGATCTTGGACAGTAAGGTCTCTACCAGCATATCCCCGGCGCGGCGCGCATCTTGCGCAACGGTCGTCAACGCGGGTTCCGACATTCGCGCCGCCGCAAGATCATCAAAACCGACAATCGCGACGTCTCTCGGCACTTCCAGGCCCGCCTCATGAAGTTCGTGCATGGCGCCAATGGCCGTCAGGTCGCTGACCGCGAAAATGGCGTCGAAAGTCTTGCCTTGATCGAGGAGCTGGCGCGCGGCTTCGCGGCCGCTTTCCTCGCTCGCTATTGCGTTCACGCGCAGATCGGGATCAATGCTGCGTCCGGTTTCGTCTAACGCCCTGCTAAAGCCTGCCCAGCGTTCCAAATATTCGGGCGCCCCTACGCTTGCAGTTCCTAAAAAGGCGATGTGGCGTCGGCCGCGCTCGACAAGATGTTTGCCGGCCAGATAGCCGCCCAATTCATTGTCTGACCCCACGGTCGTCCCGACCTGACCCGTTCGAGCGGCCCCCCATCGGACGAAATGTGTCCCCTGACCCACCAACTGCTGCAGGCGCGGCAGAGAGTCGCGGTAATCGCCATAGCCGAGGAGAATGATGCCGTCGGCCTTGCGGCTGTCTTCATAATCGACGTGCCAGTCTCCGCTCAACTGCTGAAAGCTGATCAGCAAATCATAGCCCGCACGCGCGCAGGCCCGCGTAATCGACCCGACCATCGACAGATAGAATGGATTGATCAGCGTGTCGTCCGGCGTTGGGTCTTCAAAGAACAGTAGAGCAATGGTCCGCGATTGGCGGCGGCGCAGCCCGGACGCATTTTTGTCGACCGTATAATTCAGCTCGCGCGCGGCGGCGAGGACCTTTGCCCGTGTCTCGTCACTGACACTTGGGTTGCCGGAAAGCGCACGGCTGACCGTTGGTTGTGAAACGCCGGCGAGGGCCGCAATGTCAAAACTTGTTGGTCTGCGCTGGTTCATCCAACCCCGTATGCAATCCGTTGCAAAACAGCCACGCCGAGGCAGCCAACTCGTTCGTAATGCAGGTGAATACGTATGTATAGCGCCTCCGCCATACTGACTCCGACCCATCCGCGCGCGTAAAGAAGCCGACAATCCATCATGAATGGAAATACAGGCCATCGATAAGGCCGCAGTGGAGGGGAATAGGGGAAAATGACCAGGAAATTTGCGCGCTCACTCTATGCGACGACGGCCAGCCCGGTCGCGATGGGTGTTGCGCTTGCAATGTTCGGCACCGCGCCGGCCTTTGCCCAGGACGCGACGACTCCGGCCGATGAGGCGCAGGCAACCACCGACGCCAATGGCGCCGCAGCGCCCGCTGATGCGGCCCCCGCATCTGACAGCGAAATCGTTGTTACCGGCATCCGCGCGTCGCTTGCCAAATCGGAAAAGACGAAGCGCAACAATGCCGCCATCGTGGAAGCGGTCAGCGCCGAAGATATCGGCAAGCTGCCGGACGTATCAATTGCGGACTCACTGGCTCGTCTTCCGGGTGTCACTGCGCAGCGACTTGAGGGTCGAGATCAGCGTTTGTCGATCCGCGGCCTCGGTCCGGACTTCGGCATGACCCTTCTCAACGGCCGCGAACAGGTCACCGTCGGTGACAATCGCGGCGTTGAGTATGACCAATATCCGTCGGAATTCTTCTCCAACGTGATCGTCTATAAGTCACCGCAGGCCAATGTAATTCCGGCCGGCATTTCCGGCACCGTCGATCTTCGCATGCTGCGTCCGCTTGAAACCCGCAAGGTGTTCGCGGTGCAGCTTCGCGGCCAAATGTCGGACCTGAAGAAGTTGAACCCGGAAGTCAGCAAATATGGCTACCGCGCATCAGCAACCTATGTCGACAAATTCGCCGACGATACGCTTGGCATTGCGATCGGTATTTCAAAGACCCGTTCGCCCAGCCAGAATGAGCGTTACAATAGCTGGGGTTTCCCGACTGAGGGCGGCAACCTCATCATCGGAGGCGCCAAGCCCTATGTGCAAAGTTCCGTGCTTGACCGGACGGGCGCAGTTGCGACGGTCCAGTATCGGCCAACCGACAGCTGGCAGATGACCTTTGACGCTCTGTATTCGAAGTTCAAGGAAACCCAGTACCTGCGCGGGATTGAATTCCCCATCGCGCCGGCCTGGGGTTCGGGCGCGACGATCAGCAACGCCGTTGTAGAAGACGGCCTGATCACCTCGGCCACCGTGTCAGGTGTCGTGGGTGTTGTTCGGAACGACTATAACAAGCGTACCGCCAATAATTTCTCGCTCGGTCTAAACAATGAATTCAACCTCACCGATAAACTTCGGCTGGTCATTGACGGAAGCTGGTCGCGGGCCAAGCGCACCGACTTCCTGCTGGAGAATTATTCCGGAACGGGTTGGAATCTAACTGGCGCCAAAGACACGCTTCAGATCCAGCTGGGCAAAGACAATCGCTACGAAATCATTCCGTCGATTGATTATGCGAACCCGGCAAATCTGGAAATCACTGATCCGCGCGGATGGGGCTGGAACGGCACCGATGCGGTGGTCCAGGCTGGCTTCCTCAACAAGCCGAAGTTCAAGGATGATCTGAAGGCGCTGCGCGCTAGCCTGGACGGCGAGTTCAACTCGGCGCTTCGTTGGGAAGCGGGCGCGGTTTATTCGCGGCGGTCAAAGGACAGCCTGTACACCAGCTATTTCCTGTGCCCGAAAGATGGCGACACGGACTGCACGGTTTCTGGCGGATCGCTTCATTCAACCCCGATTCCAGCAAGCGCCGTAAAGGGAACGGTCTCGCTCGATTACCTCGGCGTTCCGGGCATGATCGCGCTTGACCCGATGGAGCTTTACAACAGCGTCTACGATGCAAGCTTCGACAATCGCCCGGACAGCCTGGCCCGCGATTATAATGTGACCGAAAAGGTCCTGACGGGCTATGCAATGCTGACCATCGACAGTCAGCTTGGA
Organism: uncultured Sphingomonas sp.; assembly: GCF_946478955.1. Next base: position 90,495 of record NZ_CAMLDL010000007.1, read on the forward strand.
TCAGTCCCGGTGACCGGCACGGCAGGTTTCCAAGTCGTCCACACCAAGCAGCGTTCCAGCGGCCGCATCGCCAACTATCAGTCGATTGATGGCGTACCGACGGTGACGATTGCGCCGGCGTCTGGTGGGTCGAGCTATACCAATCTGCTGCCGCAAGTTGCCTTGTCGTTCCGCCTGACCGACCCGCTTTATCTGAAGACCGGCGTTTCAAAGACCATGGTTCGTCCGCGTATGGACCAGGAACGTGTGACGCAGAATGTCAGCGTTGATTTTTCGAAGCTGGCATCGACGGACGCGGCCAACAGCGCATTTTCGTCAACGGGCGGCAATCCGGAGTTGGAACCGTACCATTCGCTGAACTTCGACGGCAGCTTGGAATATTATCTTCCAAAGGGCGGGTATATCGCATTGGCGGCCTATTATAAGAAGCTGACCAACTTCGTCGATCCGAACAACGCCACGCTCTATGATTTTGCGGCGCTCGCGTCCGCGCTGCCGCCGGAATTGCAGGCCGGCATTGGTACCACGATGGGCCGGCTCTCTTATCCGGACAACACTGGTCGCGGCCATATTCTTGGCCAGGAACTCACGGTGTCATTGCCGTTCGCCAATTTCACCAATGCGCTCGAAGGCTTTGGCGTTTTCGGCAGCCTTGCCCATGTGAAGAGCAAGGTGCGCTACGGCAATTCGGCCGCCGCAATTACCATCCCCGGCTTCTCGAAGTGGGTCGGTACGGCCGAGGCCTATTATGAAAGCCATGGCTTCCAGGCACGGCTGAGCTATCGCTATCGCAGCAAGTTCCTGGCGGAAATTGCCGGTTTGTCGGCCAGTCCCGAATTCCGCACTGCCAAGGCAGAGGGAATTTTGGATGGGCAGATTGGTTATGAGTTCCAGCCGGGTTCGCCGATGGCCGGTCTGGCGATCCTGCTACAGGGCAAGAACCTGACCGATCGCCCGTTCGTCACCTATGAATCGGGTGATACGCGGTTGGTGCGTGATTATCAGCACTATGGACGTACCTACTATCTGGGTCTGAGCTACAAATTCTGACCAATGGGACGGGAAGGGCGCTGCCCTTCCCGTCCTTCTTTTTTGCGGCCTCGTGCCCGATCGTTGACTAGGATGCGGTTGGCGGGGTGGAGAAGTCGTCCGGCGGCTTTCAGCAACCAGGATCGTCACAGTGAATTTGCCAAAGGCTCATACCAATATCCTGATTGTCGGCGGCGGAACGGCCGGATGGATGGCGGCAACCATCCTCTCCCAATTCACCCACGCGGGCTACCGTATCCAGCTGGTAGAATCTGATGAGATCGGCACGGTCGGGGTCGGCGAGGCAACGATCCCGCAGATTCAGCTATTCAACCAGGCGTTGGGATTGGACGAGGACCAGTTCCTGAAAGCCACGAACGGCACCTATAAGCTGGGCATTGAGTTTGTTGATTGGTGGAAACCGGGCCATCGGTACATGCATGCCTTTGGTGATGTGGGACGCGGTGTCGGCATTGTCCCGTTCCAGCATTATTGGACCCGCGCGCGTGAGCTTGGGGTTGCGAAGTCCATCGACCATTACAGCTTGAACGAAGTCGCGGCCCGCGCATTGAAAATGCAGCGCGGCGAGGTTCGCACATCGGACCAGTTGCCCGCGATGCCCTATGCCTTCCACTTCGATGCGTCGCTCTATGCTCGCTATTTGCGCGGACTCGCGGAGGCCAACGGGGCGGAGCGGATTGAGGGCAAGATTGTCGACGTCGCGCTTGACGGCGATACCGGGAATGTCCGGTCGGTTACACTCGATGGCGGTCAGACGCTGGAAGCCGATATCTTCATCGACTGCTCCGGGTTTCGCGGTCTTCTTATCGAACAGACGCTGAAGACGGGTTATGAGGACTGGAGCAATTTTCTGCCCTGCAATCGCGCAATGGCGGTTCCGTGCGAAAATGGCGGGGGCTTGACGCCCTATACCCGGTCGACGGCCCGTGATGCCGGGTGGCAATGGCGTATTCCGCTGCAGCACCGCATCGGCAACGGATATGTCTATTGCAGCGAATTTATCAGCGATGACGAGGCAGCGGCGACGGTTCTCGCGAACCTTGACGGCAAACCCATCGCGGACCCGCGACCCTTGCGCTTTGTAACTGGGAAACGGCGCAAGGCCTGGAACAAAAACGTGATTGCGCTTGGTCTGTCCAGCGGGTTTCTGGAGCCCCTAGAATCGACCAGCATCCACCTGATCCAAAGTGGCCTTTCGCGATTGCTGCGAATGCTGCCCAGGGCCAAATTTGATCCGTCAGTGGTCGAGGAATTCAATCGCCAGACCGACTTTGAATATGAAACGATTCGTGATTTCCTCATCCTCCATTACAAGGCGACGGAACGCGATGGCTCCGAATTCTGGCGCCATTGTGCGGCAATGCCGATCCCGGATAGCCTCCAGCATCGGATCGATCTGTTCCGGTCAACGGGCGTCATCGCGCGGGAGCATGATGAATTGTTCACCGAAGTCGGCTGGCTACAGGTTTTCATTGGCCAGGGCATTATGCCGCAGTCTCATCACCCCCTTGCAGACCAGATAAGCCAGGCGGACCTGGCCCAATATATGGACATTTGGGAACGGCTGATCCTGCGCGAAATGGCGCAGATGCCGAGCCACGAAGACTTCATCGCCGGTCACGGCAGCGCAATGGAAATGGCATGATCGGAATTGATATGAAGCGCCTGTCGATGGCCCTCGCGGCGGTGTCCGGTATTGGCATGTCGCTTACCCAGCCCGCATTCGCGCAAATTCCGCTGTCCGAGGTACGGGCGCGGCTTCCGCAGGATGAGGTAATCTACTTCGTGATGCCGGATCGGTTCGATAATGGTGACAAGGCAAATGATCAGGGCGGGCTCAAAGGAGATAGGCTGAAGACCGGCTATGACCCGACCGCCAAGGGCTTTTTCCATGGTGGCGACCTCAAAGGTCTCGTCAATCGTCTCGACTATATCCAGGGTCTGGGCGCAACTGCGATCTGGCTGACCCCGATCTTCAAGAACAAGCCGGTGCAGGGCCCGAAAGGCGATGAGAGCGCCGCCTATCACGGATATTGGATTACAGATTTTACGTCGGTCGATCCGCACCTTGGCACCAATGCGGATTTCAAAGCCTTCGTCGATGCCGCCCATGCGCGGGGCATGAAGGTCTATATGGACATCATCGCCAACCACACCGCCGATGTCATTCAGCCAGTGGAATGCGAAGGCCAGGGCAAATGTGATTATCGCAGCCGCGCCGATTATCCCTATCAGCGAAAGGGTGGCGTGAAGGGGACGCCGCTCAACAAGGGATTCAATGGTGATGCGGATGCGTCACCGGAAAATTGGGCGAAGCTGACCGATCCCAATTATGCGTACACGGTGCGGGTTCCCAAGGCGGAAACGAACGTCAAAAAGCCCGATTGGCTCAACGATCCCACCTATTATCACAACCGCGGCAATTCGACGTTTGAGGGCGAAAGCTCGACCATGGGCGACTTCGTCGGGCTCGACGATCTCGCGACCGAGAACCCCCGCGTCGTGAGCGGGTTGATCGACATATATGGCAAATGGATCGACGATTTTGGCGTCGACGGTTTCCGCATCGACACCGCCCGCCATGTGAATCCGGAATTCTGGCAGCAGTTCGTGCCGGCGATGCTAGCCCGCGCGAGGGCCAAAGGCATTCCCAATTTCCACATCTTTGGCGAAGTGGCCGATGGTGACGCCGGGATTTTGGCGCGTCACACCCGCGTCGACAAGCTTCCCACAAATCTCGATTTTGCCTTTGCCTATGCCGCGATTGACGCGGTCGCAAAGGGCGAGCCACCTGCCGGACTTGCCAAAGTTTTTAGCCTCGATCCGCTCTACGAAGGTGGCGCGAAAACTGCTCTCCAACTGCCTACTTTCCTCGGCAATCATGACATGGGCCGATTTGCGGGTTGGACTAGTGTGAAGTTGCCCAACGCAGGCCCGGAAGAACAGCTTGATCGGGCGATCCTGGCCCATGCCATGTTGCTTACGCTTCGCGGAGTGCCGACCATATATTATGGCGACGAGCAAGGCTTCACAGGAGATGGCGGCGACCAGGATGCACGCGAGGATATGATGCCGTCCAAGGTTGCGGTTTATAACGACAACAAGTTGATCGGGACGACCAAGACCACGGCGGACAGCAATTTCGACCCCAATCATCCGTTGTACATGGTGATCGCCAACCTCGCGAAAGTCCGCAAGGATACGCCGGCGCTCCGCCGCGGCCTTCAAAAGCTGCGCTATGCGGCGAAAGAGCCGGGCCTTCTCGCCATGTCGCGGTTTGACCCTGATACCGGCAAGGAAGTCTTGCTGGTCTTTAACACCAGCACGTCTCCGCTCACCCAAAATGTCGAAGTTGAGGTGCGGTCGGCAGCGTTTAGTGCCCTGGCCGGGCAATGCCCCGTAACTGCGATTGCGCCGGGCAGCGTGCAGATCACGCTGACCCCACTCGGCTATGCAATTTGCGAGGCCAAATGAGTAACAGTTCGACCTTGACCCAACCCCATCAGGTGCAGGCGAAGGCGCCCTGGTGGAAAGGTGCAGTTATTTATCAGGTCTATCCGCGCAGCTTTGCCGACTCAAACGGCGATGGGATCGGCGACCTGAAGGGCGTGACGCAGCATCTTGATTACATCGCCGCGCTGGGATGTGACGCGGTCTGGGTTTCCCCGTTCTTCACCTCTCCGATGAAGGATTTTGGATATGACGTCGCCGATTATCGCGACGTTGACCCTATCTTCGGCACCCTGGCCGATTTCGATGCACTGGTTGCGCGGGCCCACACGCTCGGCCTCAAGGTTCTGATCGACCAAGTGTATAGCCACACCAGCGACGAGCATAGCTGGTTCAAGGAAAGCCGTTCATCGCGCGACAATCCCAAAGCCAATTGGTACGTGTGGGCCGACGCAAAGGCCGACGGGTCACCGCCGAACAATTGGCAGTCGGTGTTTGGCGGTCCGTCATGGACATGGGACGCGCGGCGCGAGCAATATTATCATCACAGCTTCCTGAAGCAGCAGCCGCAGCTCAACGTGCATGACCGCGAGGTTCAGGACGCATTGCTGGCGGTGTCGCAGTTCTGGCTCGACCGTGGAGTCGACGGCTTCCGCCTCGATGCGCTGAACTTTGCCATGCACGACCCGGCGCTGACCGACAATCCGCCCGTCGCAAACCCGGCCAAGCGCACCCGCCCGTTTGATTTTCAGCATCATATTCATAACCAATCGCACCGCGACCTACCGCTGTTTATCGAGCGTATTCGCGCGTTGTTCGATCGGTACGATGCGCGTTTCACGCTGGCCGAGGTCGGCGGAGAACAAGCTGGCGCGGAAATGAAGGCATTTACCCACGGCGATCATCGCCTGAACAGTGCCTATGGCTTTGACTATCTGTACGCCGATAAGTTAACGCCCGACGTTGTCCGCAATGCCATCGTCCAATGGCAGGGCGGGAATGGAGAAGGCTGGCCAAGCTGGGCCTATTCCAATCATGACGCACCGCGTTTCGCATCGCGCTGGTGGCCGGCTCAGCAGCGGGACGCATTCGTCCGGGTGGCGATGATGTTACTTCTTTGCCTGCGCGGGAACGTCATTCTCTATCAGGGCGAGGAATTGGGGTTGCCGCAAGCACAGGTCCCGTTTGAATTTCTGCAGGACCCGGAAGCGATCGCCAATTGGCCGCAGACGTTGGGACGCGATGGCGCACGGACCCCGATCCCCTGGACAAGCGCGCCCGACGGCGGGTTTGGCAGTGCCAATCCCTGGCTGCCGGTCGACCCGGAACAGCTTGCCTACAATGTCGCGGATCAGGAGCGCCGTGCGGATTCGCTACTGAATTGGACGCGCGCCATGGTTGCGCTTCGCAAATCCAATGCCGCCCTTCGGGAGGGTGATATTCGCCTGACTGACGAAAACAGTGACCAGCTTGTCGCGTTCGTGCGATCTCTGGGAGAGGAGAAGATATTATGCGTTGTGAATCTGTCGGATCGGCCAGCTTCCATTTCGGCGGCGAACGGACAGGTTCTGGCGAGCGTGGGCGGCGCCGACGCAGCGAGCGGCGCTTTGCCCCCGGCATCGGGCTTTATCGTTACCTGCTGACGGCGATTGCGGCCGCTTCGGCGCTTGTCGTCACTGCGCCGGGTCAGGCGCAAACCGACAATGGCCAGCAGGCGGATATAGAGCTCGATGGCAGCGCCAAGGTTATCGCCACGGCGACATCGCCCGACGGCAATATTCGCGTCAATCTTCGACTTAACGGCGAAGGACGCATTACCTACCGGATCAAGCGCGCGAACAGCCCGGTCATTGCCGAGAGCCAGATGGGTTTCCTATTGACCGACGCGCCGCAACTGCTGCGTAATTTTCAGATGGTTTCCGCCGATGCGGGCAACGTTGTTGATCAAAGCTGGCAGCAGCCCTGGGGTGAATGGAAGACCATTCGCGATCATTACCGCCCGTTGTCGGTGACGTTGCGTGAAACGACAGTGCTTCATCGCACGATCAACATCGAATTCCGTATTTTCGACGACGGCGTTGGATTCCGCTATCGGTTTCCGGAGCAGCCCAACCTAAAAACAGTCAACATTGCCGAAGAGCTGACGCAGTTCGCGGTCGCGCAGGACGGCAAGGCGTGGTGGGCACCAGCCTTTGAAAGCAATCGCGAAGAATATCTTTATGAAAATACGCCGATCAGCGCGATAGGTACGGGGCAAACGCCGCTGACAATGGTGTTGAACGATGGAACGCACCTGTCGATCCATGAGGCGGCGCTCGTCGACTATTCCGGGATGAATGTGGCACGGTCGCTGGGGACGCAGCTCAAGGCTGTACTGACGCCCTCGTCGACCGGTGCGAAGGTTAGCCGTGACGCCCCGTTTGCGACACCATGGCGGGTCGTCATGATCGCACCCGATGCGCCGCGCCTGTATGAGAGTTCGCGGATCATTCTGAACCTCAACGAACCCAACAAGCTTGGCGATGTCAGCTGGGTGAAGCCGATGAAATATGTCGGCATTTGGTGGGGAATGCATCTCGACACGCAAAGCTGGGCTAGTGGGCCGAAACATGGCGCAACCACCGCCTATGCCAAAAAGATGATCGATTTTGCGTCGGCAAATGGCATTCCGGGGTTGCTAGTCGAAGGGTGGAATCTTGGTTGGGATGGCGACTGGTTCGCCACCGGATGGGATTTCAGTTTCACAAAAGCCTATCCTGATTTCGACATCGCCGAAGTGACGCGGTACGGCCGGGCAAAAGGGGTGTCGTTAATCGGCCATCATGAAACGAGCGCCAATATCGCCAATTATGAGGCGCAGATGGATGCCGCATTCGATCTTGATGAAAAGCTTGGGATACCGGCCGTGAAGACCGGCTATGTGTCCGATGCTGGCGGTGTACAGGCGCGCGGCGCCGACGGAAAAATCCATTTCGAATGGCACGAGGGCCAGGTGATGGCCAATCACCACCTACGCGTCGTAACGGCGGCGGCGAAGCGCCACGTCGCCATTGTCGCGCATGAGCCGATCAAGGATACCGGCCTTCGTCGCACCTACCCCAATTGGCTCAGCCGCGAAGGGCAGCGGGGGATGGAATATAATGCATGGGGCGTGCCGAAAAATCCGCCGAAGTGGGAAAGCGAGGTTTTTTACACGCGCATGCTGGGCGGGCCGTTCGACTTCACGCCCGGTGTCGTCAGCCTGAAGGGGCGGGGCGACAGCGACATATTGTCGACGCTGGCCAAGCAGCTTGCCTTGTATCTGGTCATTTATTCGCCGGTCCAAATGGCCGCCGACCTACCGGAACATTATCTGAAGGAGCCGGTCGCATTCGACTTCATCAAGCGGGTTCCGGTCGATTGGAATGACACGCGGGCCCTTGCCGGAGAGGTTGGAAAGTTTGCGGTCGTGGCGCGTCAGGCCAAAAACACCAATGATTGGTGGGTAGGCGCCGTTGGCGATGAAAATGCCCGGGACGTTGTTGTCCCGCTCAATTTCCTCGAAAAGGGCAAGCGATACTCCGCCGAAATTTGGCGCGACGGGCCGACGGCGTCCTTTGGCGCAAAGGGGCACGACATGGTCCACGAAACGCGCGTCGTAACGGGCGGTGAATCGATAAACCTTCACATCGCGCCCGGGGGCGGTTTTGCCATCCGGATATCCGACGGGCGGAAAAAATCCCGCTAATCGGCCCATGCATACGGATGCATGGGTGGAAGTTTCGGCTAAGAAGCGTCGCAACCGCATCATTTTGCCGCTAGGGAGTCTGCATGAAAGGCGACAAAGCCCATACGCTATTGCTGTTCGGCGCGACTGGCGATCTTGCCCACCGAATGCTTCTTCCGTCGCTGTACGGGCTTCACGCCGACGCGCTGCTGCCAGACGATCTGAAGATCATCGGAACCGCACGCAGCGAGCTGGACGACGCCGGTTTTCGCAAAACCGCACTCGACGCTCTGCGGGAATTTGTGCCGGCCGACTTCTACGATGAGGCGACGGCGGCGAAATTTGCCGAGCGCCTGAGCTACGTCACCCTTGATGCATCGGTTCCGGATCATTTTGACGAGCTGTCAAAGCGGATCGACCTATCAAAGGGGCTGGCCATTTTCCTGTCTACTGCGCCATCCCTGTTTGAGCCGATTATCGAAGGGCTGGAACGGGTTGGTCTGACCGGTCCAAATGTGCGCCTCGCGCTTGAAAAACCGTTGGGCAGCGATCTTGCGTCCAGTCGTGAAATCAATGACGCGGTGGCAAAGGCCTTCCCCGAAGACCGCACGTTCCGCATCGACCATTATCTCGGCAAGGAAACGGTGCAGAACCTGCTGGCGCTGCGCTTTGCAAATCTCATGTTCGAACCGCTGTGGAATGCGGCTCACATCGATCATATCCAGATTACCGTCGCAGAAACGGTCGGTCTCGAAAATCGCACCGCCTATTATGACGGCGCAGGCGCGCTGCGCGACATGGTGCAAAACCATATGCTGCAGCTACTGGCGTTGACGGCGATGGAACCGCCGGGCGAATTTGATGCGACCGAAATACGCGATGAGAAGGTCAAGGTGCTCCGTGCACTACGCCCTGTAAAAGCCGACGACGTCGCAACACAGGTCGTAACTGGCCAATATGGCACCGGCGCCGTCGATGGCGCGGCCGTGGGTTCCTATGTCGATGAACTGGGCAAATCGTCGGATACTGAAACCTTTGTTGCGCTGAAAGCCTATGTCGACAATTGGCGCTGGGCCGGGGTTCCTTTCTATCTGCGTACCGGAAAGCGGATGCCGGCGCGCAGGACGGAAATCTATATCCAGTTCAAGGAAATTCCTTACTCAATCTTCGCGGCGCGCGGGGCAAAGACAGTCGCCAACAAATTGCTCATCTCCATTCAGCCGGAAGAAAATATCAGCTTGATGGTGATGGCGAAAACGCCGGGGCTGGACCGTGACGGTATTCGCCTGCGTGAGGTGCAACTGGATCTTGGTAAGGCCAATGTCTTTGCCGATCATCGCCGCCGCATTGCCTATGAACGACTGTTGCTCGACCTTATTGAGGGCGATCCCACATTGTTCGTCCGCCGTGATGAGGTAGAGGCGCAATGGACATGGATCGACGGCGTTCGCGCCGCTTGGACCGAAGCCGGGCTAAAACCCAAAATCTATAATTCGGGAAGCTGGGGTCCGTCTGCCGGAATCGCGCTCACCGAACGAGACGGAGCGCATTGGCATGATTGAAGCCGAATTCTGGGATTATGACTCGATCGATGAGATGGCGGATGCCGTCGCAGGTGACATCGGGTTTATTATTGAATCGGCGATCGATGCGCGCGGTGAGGCGCTGGTGGCATTCCCTGGCGGCAACACGCCGCGACCGGTGTTTGAGCGGCTTGTGAAGGCCAAGCTGCCGTGGAAGAAGGTTACGATCACTCCGGGTGATGAGCGCCTGGTCCCGATGACCGACGATCTGTCGAACGTCCGTCTCCTGGCGCAGACGTTCCTTCCGCTTGGTGCGCGCGTGATCCCAATTACCGCAGACATTGATGATTATCGCCTGGCCGGTAACAGCGCCGATGCGCGCTTGCAGGATTTGAAGTGGCCGCCTGATCTTGTCTGGTTGGGCATGGGCGGCGATGGCCATACGGCGTCAATTTTTGCCGGACCCGACCTCGATGATGCGCTGAATGCGCCCAAGGCTCGCCGCGCAGTTGGTGTGATGCCTGACCCACTGCCGAAGGAAGCGCCGGTGGCGCGTGTAACATTAACCCGCGCCGCAATCCTGTCAGCGCGCACGATCCTGATCACGATTACCGGCCAGGCCAAGCGCGATCTTCTCGAAGGCGCAATTGAAGATGGGCAGAGCAGCAAGCTTCCCATTGGCCGTGTGCTCGCCGAGGCGGAACAGCCCATCGACATTCACTGGGCGCCATAGTGACGGCGCTCGACCCGAGGGTGGCGGCGGTTACCGACCGTATCATCGAACGGTCGAAATCCAGCCGGTCGGACTATCTCGCGCTCATTCGCGAACAGAAGGAGCGGGGGATAAGCCGCCCGCGCATGAGCTGCGGAAACTTCGCCCATGGCTTTGCTGCCGCAGGCGAAGACAAGGACGCGATCCGTCACATGGTCGGGCCGAATATCGGCATCATCACGGCCTACAACGACATGTTGTCGGCGCACCAACCCTATTATCGTTACCCCGAGCAAATGAAGGTTTGGGCGCGCGAAGTTGGGGCCACGGCGCAGGTCGCGGGCGGCGTGCCGGCAATGTGTGACGGCGTGACCCAGGGGCAGGATGGTATGGAGCTGTCATTGTTCAGCCGCGATATCATCGCAATGGCGACCGCCATCGCGTTGAGTCACGGCATGTTTGACGGCGTGGCGATGCTCGGCATTTGCGACAAGATTGTCCCTGGCCTGCTAATCGGCGCACTCCGCTTCGGCCATCTGCCCGCACTTTTGGTTCCGGCCGGACCAATGCCGTCGGGCCTTGCGAACAAGGAAAAGCAGCGCGTCCGCCAGTTGTTTGCGGAAGGGAAGGCGACCAAGGAAGAATTGCTCGCCGCCGAAGCCGCCAGCTATCATGGCGCTGGCACCTGCACCTTTTACGGCACCGCCAATACCAATCAGATGATGATGGAACTGATGGGGCTGCATATTCCGGGCGCGGCCTTCGTTAACCCGGGTACGCCGCTGCGTCAGGCGCTGACCCGCGCGGCGGTCCACCGAATTGCCGACCTTTCCGCGACGAAAGAGCGTCCGCTGGGCGAGGTCATCGACGAGCGATCGATCGTCAATGCGGCGGTTGGTCTGTTGGCAACGGGCGGTTCCACCAATCATTCGATCCATCTTCCTGCTATCGCTCGCGCCGCGGGTATTCATGTAAATTGGCAGGATCTTGAGGACCTTAGCCGCGCCGTGCCCCTGATTGCCCGCGTTTACCCCAACGGCACCGGTGATACCAATGACTTCCAATATGCCGGCGGAATGGCCTTTGTTGCCGACACGCTGCTGGACGCGGGGCTGCTTCACGGCGATGTTATTGCGGCCGGTGCCGACGAATATGCGGATTTCGCCAAGACCCCCTGGCTGGATGACGACGGGCTTCATTGGAACGAGACGAAGGTATCGAAGGACCTGGGTATCCTGCGCCATGCGGCCGATCCCTTCATGCCGGACGGCGGCATGGCCCTGGTGAAGGGCAATCTCGGCCGTGCCATTTTCAAGACCAGCGCCGTTGCAAAGGAGCGATGGACGATTGAAGCGCCAGCTCGCGTCTTCAACGACCAGGATGAAGTGTTGACGGCGTTCAAGGCGGGCGAACTGGATCGCGACGTTGTCGTGGTTGTGCGGTTTCAGGGGCCGCGCGCGAACGGAATGCCAGAATTGCACAAGCTGACGCCGTCTCTCGGCGTGCTTCAGGATAAGGGGTTTAAAGTGGCACTCGTCACCGACGGCCGTATGTCGGGGGCAAGCGGTAAAGTGCCCGCAGCCATCCATTGTTGCCCTGAAGCATTGGGCGGCGGACCGCTGTCACGCGTTCGCGACGGCGACATCGTCAAGCTTTGCGGGCATGACGGCATCCTTGAACTGAAGGCGGACCTGGCGGATCGCGAGCCGGCGAAAGCGCCGCCGCAACCGGTCGGCACCGGCCGCGAACTTTTTGCCTTCATGCGGCATGGCGCCGACAATGCCGAACATGGCGGATCGTCCATGCTTGCCGGAATGGAAGGCGCCCTATGACCCGTAATATTGTTGCCGCTGACATCGGGGGAACGCACGCCCGCTTCGCGATTGCCGAGATTGATGGCGGGCGGGTTTTGTCGCTGGGCGAGCCAGTGGTGATGAGAACCGCCGATCACGCCAGTTTCCAGCTTGCATGGCAGGATTTTTGCGATCGCCACCCGGGGCCAGAACCCGACGCAATCGGTATCGCATTCGCGGGCCCCGTCGGCGGCGATGTCTTGAAGCTCACCAACAATCCCTGGGTGATCCGCCCTGCGTTGATCAAGGAAAAGCTCGGCGTCAGAGATTTTGTGATCGTCAATGATTTCGGAGCGGTGGCGCACGCGGTGGCGCAGCTTGGCGATGATAATTTTATCCATTTAAGCGGGCCCAAAGGCAAATTTCCAGAGCATGGCGTTACCAGCGTTGTCGGGCCCGGCACCGGCCTTGGTGTTGCCCAATTGCTCCGAACATCGACGCGCCATTATCATGTGATCGAGACAGAGGGCGGCCACGTCGATTTCGCGCCGCTGGACGTGCTTGAAGACAAGATGCTGGCCTATCTGCGGTCGCAATATCGGCGGGTCTCGGCCGAGCGGATCGCCTGCGGCACCGGCCTCACAAATATCTACAACGCGCTTGCTGCCATCGAAGGCAAGGCGGTGGCGCATACCGAAAATAAGGAATTGTGGACCGCGGCGCTGGCCGGAACCGACCCGTTGGCGGCCGCGTCGCTCGACCGCTTCTTTCTGGCGCTCGGTGCAGTTACCGGCGACCTTGCCCTTGCCCACGGTGCCAATGCGGTCGTGATCGCAGGCGGCCTTGGCTACCGCATTCGGGATCGCTTTGCGGAATCCGGTTTTTCAGATCGCTTCATCGCCAAAGGGCGCTTTGAGCGACGCATGGAATCGATTCCGGTCAAGCTCGTGTCGTATCCGGAGCCGGGTCTTTATGGCGCGGCCGCCGCCTTTGCCAGGGAATATCCATGACCATTGACCAGATCATGCGCGCCGCACCTGTCATCCCCGTGTTGGTGATGGAGGAGGGACTGGACCCGATCGGCCTTGCTGAAACGCTCGTCGCTGCCGGTCTGCCGGTTCTGGAGGTTACGCTTCGCACATCCAGCGCACTTGGCGCGATCCGCGCGATGAGCACAGTTCCAGGCGCCATCGTCGGCGCCGGAACGGTGCTGAATTCGGCGATGCTGCTGGACGCCGTTGATGCGGGATCGCAATTCATTGTGTCGCCCGGCCTGACGGAGCCACTGGGCCGCGCGGCAATCGCATCGGGAGTGCCATTCCTTCCGGGCGTCGCGAACAGCGGCGATATCATGCGCGGACTGGACATGGGCCTGGATCATTTCAAATTTTATCCGGCGGAGGCGGCCGGGGGTTTGAAAGCCCTAAAAAGCCTTGCCGGTCCATTCGGTGGTGCACGTTTCTGTCCAACCGGCGGAATCAAGGAAGACACCGCACCGCAGTGGCTCGCACTGCCATCGGTTTTGTGCGTCGGCGGAAGCTGGCTCGTCCCACCCGGCGAAACGGATTTGCATGCCATAGGTGAACGGGCGCGCCGCGCCGCCGCATTACGGAGCGCATAACATGCTGAAAGCTTTTCTGGCCCTATCGCTCATATCCGTTCCTGCGGCCACCTATGCAAAACCGGCGGATCCTTATGCCCCTGCAAGCTTTGAGGGGATCAAGCATCCGGATTGGTCGCGCAAAGCCATCATTTATCAGGTCAATACGCGTCAATTCACGCCTGAGGGCACGTTGAAGGCGGCGCAGCAGCAATTGCCCCGGCTCAAATCGCTGGGGGTTGATATCATTTGGCTGATGCCGATCCATCCGATCGGCGAGAAGAACCGCAAAGGGACATTGGGGAGCCCGTACAGCATCCGCGATTTTCGCGATGTAAATCCAGAGCTGGGGACCAAGGCCGACCTTAAATCCTTCGTTGATGCTGCTCATGGTCAGGGAATGAAAGTCATCCTGGACTGGGTCGGCAATCATTCGTCCTGGGACAACCCGCTGATGGCCCAGCACCCTGATTGGTACGACAAGGATTGGAAAGGGGCCTTCCATTCGACGCCATGGTGGGATTGGACCGACATCGTCGACTTTGATTATTCGAAGATCGGTCTTCGCCACTATATGGCCGACGCCATGAAAATGTGGGTACGCGACTATGGAGTCGATGGCTTCCGCGCTGACGTTGCTGGCTATGTCCCGCCGGATTTTTGGGGCGATGTCCGCCGCGATCTCGACCGCATCAAACCGGTGTGGATGGTCGGCGAATTCAACCACCGCGATCTTCATATGAACAGCTTTGACGGCAGCTATGGTTGGGCATGGGCAGAAGCGGTGATGAAGATCGCAAAAGGCGATGCCGACACCGGGGCGCTGTACGGATTTTACTCGGAGAATGAGAGCGCGTGGCCGACCGGCGCACAACGAATGATCTTCACGTCCAATCATGACGAGAATGCCTGGGCCGGGACCGAATTTGAACGGTTCGGCCCGGCGCTGAACAATGCCTTTGCGTTATTATTCACAAGCGAAGGGATTCCGCTTGTCTACAACGGCCAGGAGGCGGGAAATGACAAGCGCCTCAAATTCTTTGAGCGTGACCCGATCGTCTGGAAAGATCATCCCAATGGCGCGCTGATCCGTGATTGGATCCAATTCCGTAAAGCGCATCCGGCGCTGGACAATGCGCCCTGGGGCGGCCGCATGCTCAAGGTTGAAAACAGCGACGCGACCAAGGTGTTCAGCTTCGTCCGCGCCAAAAATGGCGATGCGGTTTTTGTCGCGCAAAATTATAGCGCAGACCCGAAGACGGTAACGCTGGCCGAAGTGCCTTATCCCGGGCATTGGCAGGAAAAGGGCGGCCTCGTCACCGGAATCGAAAAGGGCGCTCAGCTTACGCTGGCGCCCTGGTCGACCCGAGTTTTTACCCGTCGCTATTGATTGCCGGCGGTTGTCGACGCGGTTGCCGTTGTTGTTGTGGTCGTAGCCACTGCCTGCGGCGGCGTCTTGTCCCATCCGTAAATGTCGCTGGCATAGGCAATCTTGCCGGCGTCGGGATAGGCGGTGAGATAGGTAACATATACCGGCACACCTTGCGGGAAGGGGACCGTCAACTCGGCGCTGGTCGCGTCCGGACGGGCGGGTTTGCCCATCAACCAGGATCCAAGGTCTGCCGCCCGCTCAAGACGGATGCAGCCATTACTCTTGGCGCGGTCAGACAGCTTGAAATATTCCTTGTGCGGCGTGTCGTGCAGATAAATGCCGAGGCCATTTTCAAACGGGAATTTCATTTTGCCCATCGAATTGGCACCGGTTGGTTTCTGGCGAAGCTTGACCTGAACGGTGCCGTTAATGACGCCTTTCCAGTCAACGGTGGTAGGATCAAGAATGGTTGGGTTGGCTGTCCAGCCGTCCACCACCTCATATTTATTGTATGACAGCGCCTTGACCGCACCCATCGACAACGCCGCTTTCGCCAGATTCGGTGTCAGGTGGTCCGGCATGTGCCAATACGGATTGTAGATGGTGTAATACATCACGCTGGCGATCATCGGAGTGCGAAGGTCGACGCTGCCCTTTGAGGCATTCTGACCAACGACTACCTTCATGCTGTCAACCGCCGCGCCATTTTCATACATCCACAGCCGCTGCGACGCGATATCGACCAGGACGAAACGGTTGGAGGGCGATTTGAAGCGCGCGCGCTGCATGTTGATTGCCAGGCGAGCGGACTGACCACCGTCTGCCAGCTTTGATTCCGCGATCGCGGCCTGGCGCAGCTGTGCGTAGACAGGATTGATGTTCCAGACCGTTCCAACATAGTCGGCAAGGACCGGCGCACGCGCGGCCATGGCCAGCACCGTTTCGCCCGTCGGCGCGCGCGGGCGCACCCAATTGTCGCCATAGGTCATGCCCTGAACTGGTTGGTAGAGCGACTGGACATAGTCCATCAGTGCCTGCGACATCATCCGTTCGGCCGATTTGGCTGCTACGGCATTGCCGAGCTGGGCCGCGCTGATTTGTGCTTCTATCTGGGTCGCTAGCTGCGGACCGCGCGTAAAACCATCAATTGGGGATTCGCGCAGCAGATTGATCAGAGCGAGCTGACCTTCGCGGTTTGACATCCACAGCGGTGCGTCCTTGCGCGCGGAATAGAAGCGATCGACCGGCGTCGACGGCAGCGGCGCGACAACCACTGGGGCAGGTGCCGGCTTCTTTTTGGCCAGTGCGGGGGTCGCGAATGCGCCGGTCGCAGCGACTGCAGTGGTCAGGAGGAGGCGGCTAACAATTGATGATCTCACGATTTTTCTCGCCCTTCATGTGGTTCACTACCATATCGCTTCAACCGGCCATAAGGTTCAACCCTTGATCGGGTCATCTGGCCACCCGTATGCCGATGTTGCTTTTCGGCAACGCTTTTAGATTTGCGTCGCTGACTCTAGGTTGAACAGGCAACCTTCCGCGAAAACTTGTGTTAGAGGGTCTCTGCCTCGCGTAGAAAAAGGGGAATAGAATGCGGAAATATCTCTTGGCAGCGGCAGCTGTCGCGGCGATTGCATCGCCGGCGGCTGCTCGCGACAAATCATGGTACGCCGGTATCGAAGGCGGCGCCATGGTGGTTGAAGACAACCACTTCGATTATTCGGGCCCGAACGGCCTGATCGAAGATGCACTCATCGTTGACTACAAAACCGGTCTCGATGTTGATGCGATCGCTGGTTACGATTTCGGCAGCTTCCGTTTGGAAGGTGAACTGGGTTGGAAGCGTGCGAGCCTCGACACGGCCATCGTTGACGGTGGTTTCTCGGGCGTTGCAACTCAGCAGGTTGATGTCGACGGCAAGGGCCGCGCCCTTTCGGCGATGGTCAATGGCCTGTTCGATTTCGGCGACGATGATGGCTGGAACGGCTACATCGGTGCTGGTGCTGGTTATGCCAGCGTCAAGCACACGCTGAGCGATGCTACCGGCACGTCGGTTAGCGACCGTGATGGTGGTTTTGCTTGGCAGGTGATCGCAGGCGTTCGCCGCGCGATCAGCTCGAACGTCGACCTGGGTCTGAAGTATCGTTTCTTCAACACCAGCAAGGTGACGTACAAGGACGGCAACGACCAGTTCGACAGCCGTTGGCGCTCGCACTCGCTGCTCGCCAGCCTGATCTTCAACTTCGCGCCGCCGCCGCCGCCGCCGCCGCCGCCGCCCCCGCCGCCTCCGCCGCCTCCCGCGACGCAGACGTGCCCGGACGGTTCGGTGATCCTGGCGACCGACGCATGTCCGCCGCCGCCGCCGCCGCCGCCGCCGCCGCCGCCTCCGCCGGAGCCGGAACGCGGTTAAGCGAGCGAGGCTTAGGCCACGCAAAAAGGAACCCCGGGGGGCAACTCCCGGGGTTTTCTTTTGGCCGACGGATTGGCCCTTCAGCGTCTTCAGATTGCCCGCGGCATCATAGCGTAAAAGGGAGGGCGCGATCGCGCCCTCCTGGTTGACAGACGCCCTATTTGTTGATGCCGAGCTGGTTCAGCATGAAGGCCGCGTACCCCGCCTGCTCTTCATATCGGCGGAAACGCCCTGATTTGCCGCCGTGTCCAGCCTCCATATTCACCTTGAAGATCAGCGGATTGCTATCCGTCTTCATGGTGCGAAGGCGCGCAACATATTTGGCCGGTTCATAATATTGGACCTGGCTGTCCCATAGGCCAGTTCCGACGAGCACCGACGGATACGCCTGGCGCGAGAGATTATCGTAGGGGCTGTATTTCGCCATCCAGCCATAATCCTCAGCGCGCTCCGGGTTGCCCCATTCGTCATATTCGTTGGTGGTGAGCGGAATCGTCGGGTCAAGCATGGTCGTCAAAACATCGACGAACGGAACCATGGAAATGACTACCTTATAATCCTGCGGCGCCATGTTGGTTATGCCGCCCATCAACAAACCACCCGCGCTGCCGCCCATGGCGGCGACGCGGCCCTTGGCGGCATAGCCCTGTTCGGTCAGCCCGCGCGTAACATCGATGAAATCCGTAAAGCTGTTTATCTTATTTTTTAGGTGGCCAGCGTCGTACCAGGCGCGGCCCATTTCCTGACCGCCGCGAATGTGGGCAATGGCATAGACCATGCCGCGGTCGAGCAGGCTGGTCACGGTCGTGTTGTAGGTCGGGTCCGTGGAAATGCCGTAGCTACCATAGGCATATTGCAGCATGGCGGCCGTGCCGTCCTTCTTGAACCCCTTTTTGTACGCCAGGCTGACCGGTACTTTGGTTCCATCGCGGGCGGTGATCCACAGCCGCTCACTGGCATAGAGCGCGGGATTATATCCGGGTGTCGGCTGCACTTTTAGAATATGGCGCTGGCCGGTTTTGGCATTCACCTCGATTGTTTGCGTCGGCTGCACCAGCGAGCTGTATGTGTAGCGGACCCAATCAGTTGCGGCTTCCGGATTGCCGGTCAGGTTCATGGTAAAGGCGGCGTCCTTACCATCGACCAGGGTGGATTTTCCATCGTTACCAAGCAGACGCAATCGCTTGTTGCCGTCACTCCGCTGCGCAACCGCGACAAAATCGTTGAACAGGCTGAAATCATCAATGAAGTCTGTGTTCGACGCGGGGGTTATTGCGCGCCATTCCGCCATCGGCTTGCCAAGATCGGCATCGCCAAAGCTGTATAGCTGGTAGTTCGCGCTGTCTTTGTTGCTGCGTACGACCCATCTGCCATTGGCTTCGTCGGCCGAATAAAGGTGATCCTTGGCCCGGGGCGCGATCACGGTCATGGCATCAACGTTGCCAATCGGCGCGCAACGCTGCTCGGCCATCGTTGTCGCGGACGAAATAATGCAGGCATAATTACGCCCGCTGGTGCGGGCGACGCCGATATAGAAGCTGTCGTCCTTTTCTTCGTAAATCAGCTTGTCGGTGCTGACCGCTGTTCCCAGCACATGCGCCTTGATGCGCTTGGACAATAGCGTCGTCGGGTCCTTTTCAACATATAGGATGATGTTGCTGCCGGCCCAAATGATGCCGTCTTCGACATTGGGAATCTCATCAGGCAACAGCTTGCCGGTCGTCAGATCCTTGATTTTGATAACATATTGGCGCCGCCCAACGACGTCTTCAGTATAGGCGAGAAGGCGATTGTCGTCGCTGACCTTATAGTCGCCGATCGAAAAATAGCCTTTGTCCTTGCCCATCACCGGCTCATTGAGCAGGATTTCCTCGGCCGCTTTCATATTGCCCTTACGGCGGGCAACGATGGGATAGTCCGCGCCGTTCTCGTATCGGCTGTAATAATAATAGCCGTTCTCGCGAACCGGCACGCTGTTGTCGTCCTGCTTGATGCGGCTGATATATTCCTTGAACAATCGATCTTTCAGCGGAATCAGCGGTTTCATCCACGCGTCGGAATATGCGTTCTCGGCGGTCAGATAGGCCAACATCTCCGGATTTTTGCGGGTATCGTCGCGCAGCCAATAATATTCGTCCTGCCGCTCCGCCCCGAATGGCGCCTTCACCACATGCGGCTTTTTGGCCGCGACGGGCGGAACCGGTATGTCCTGAGCATAAGCCGGCGCGGACGATAATAAGGCGATGGTCAACAACGATGTGCGCAACATAGAAAACCCCCTATTCAGCATGGGGGCAGGCTGGACCGGGCCCGGCGCTAAATCAAGGCTCAGTCCAGCGGTTTCCCGCTCGTTTCATTGATGAAGAAGATCGTCACAATGACGGAAATGGCCGTGAAGAGCACAGCGTACCACAGACCAGCGTAGATATCGCCGGTCATCGCCACCAATGCAAAACTGGTCACCGGCAGGAAGCCGCCAACCCAGCCCGTACCGACATGATATGGGAGGCTGAGTGCGGTATAACGGGTGCGGGTCGGGAACATTTCGACCAGCGCCGCCGCCTGTGGACCGTATAGAGCCGTCGCCGCGACAACAAATAACAGCAAGACCGCGATCAGCGTTGGCATATTGACCGATCCTGGATCGGCGGCGGTTGGATACCCCGCCAATTCCAACTCCGCATTGATAGCAGATGCGATGTCGGCCTTGTGAGCCTTCAGGTCGGCGACATTGCCGCCATCGCTCACGATGACCTCTTGATCGCCGGCGACGACACGGGTGATGCCGTCGGTCGATGCGCGGGTGGAATAGGCGACGCCGCGGGCAATCAGGCTGCCCTTGGCAAGATCGCATGCGCTGGTGAATTTGGCGGTTCCGGTCGGGTCAAACTGCGAGGTGCAGGTCGCCAGATCGGTTTTCACCACAACCGGCGTTACCTTTTGTGCCGCGACCAGCGCGGGGTTGGTCGCTTCCGCGATCAGGTGGGACCCTGGGAAATAAAGCGCGAGCGCAAGCAACATCCCGCCTAGCATTACCGGTTTGCGGCCAATCCGGTCGCTCAGCCATCCAAAGAAAACATAGAGTGGCGCGCTGACGATCGTCATGATGATGAGCAGCATATCCTTGGTCGCACCGGGCAGGCCAAGCGACTTCTCCAGGAACACCTGCATGTAAAAGAAGGTAAAATACCACACCGCTCCCTGCGCGCACATGATGCCGAGGAAGGCGATCAGGACGCGCTTCAGGCTGTCCTTTGTCGCGAAGCTTTCGCGAAGCGGCGCCTTCGACACTTCGCCGTCCTCCTGCAGCTGCTTGAAGCGCGGGCTTTCGGAAAGCTTCAGGCGCATCCAGACTGAAATGCCGAGCAGGATGATCGACGCAAGAAAGGGGAGGCGCCAGCCCCACTGGCTGAACGCGTCTTCACCCATCGATGTACGGGTGACGAAGATGATGAGAAGGGCTGCTAGCAGGCCAAATGATGCGCTCGACTGAATCCATCCGGTCGCCGCGCCGCGCTTGTCGTCATCGGCATGTTCGGCGACGTAAATCGCGGCGCCGCCATACTCACCGCCGAGCGCCGTCCCCTGACAGATGCGCAGGAAAACCAGCAGGATCGGGGCGAGGATTCCAACTTGCCCATAGGTCGGCAATAGGCCGATGGCGAAGGTCGCGCCGCCCATCAGGCTGACGGTAGCCAGGAAGGTCGCCTTGCGCCCGACGCGGTCGCCCATAGCGCCGAAGATGATCGCGCCAAGCGGTCGAAAGGCAAATCCAACGGCGAACAACGCCAATGCCGCAACCAGCGCCGCCGTCGGGTCAAGCCCGGCCAAAAACACCTTCGCGATGATTGGTGTCAGCGACCCGAAAATGAAAAAGTCATACCATTCAAACGCGGTACCTGCCGACGATGCAGTAACGACACGCGCCATCGACCATGGTTTTTCTTTTACGGCTTCGGACATCCATTCCCCCAGAAATTTCCGGGAGCCTAGCGGGTCCATTATCGAGCGCAATAGGTCCACGACGAGCCCGTAGCCAAAGGCGTTGTGAAGCATCGCTAACGCGATTTTGGCCCCCGCCGTCGCCCGGGAACGGTTAGGCCAAAGCCATATCGATTACGAAACGGCCCGGAGACTCGCCTTTGGACAGCGTATCCCACGCCTTGTTGATATCTGCCGGCGCGATCACCTCAATCTCCGGAACAACGCCATGCTCGGCGCAGAAATCGAGCATTTCCTGTGTCTCGGCGATGCTTCCGATTTGCGACCCTGCCAATGCCTTGTTGCCGAACACAATACCAAATGTGTTGAGTTCCGGCAGCGGGCCGATCTGTCCGACAACAACAAGTTGTCCGCGCGGCCGAAGCAAAGCCAGGTAGGGCTGGACATCATGTTCGACGGGAATGGTATCGATGATCAGCGAAAAGTGCCCCGCGGCGCCGGCCATCGCGTCGGCGTCTTTCGAAATGACGACATCTTTCGCCCCGATTGCGCGCGCCGCGTCGGCTTTGCTGGGCGAGGTGGTGAGAACCGTGACATCTGCGCCCATTGCCGTTGCCAATTTCACCGCCATATGACCGAGGCCGCCTAGCCCGGCGACGGCGACCTTGTCGCCTGGCTTGACGTCCCATTGCCTCAACGGCGAATAAGTGGTGATCCCCGCGCACAGCAACGGCGCTGCTGCGGCCATGTCCAGTGCGTCGGGAACTTTGCAGACGAACTCCTCTCTAACCACGATGCCTTCGGAATAGCCGCCCTGTGTCGGTTCACCAGTCATGCGGTCCGGCGCGCTATAGGTGAAGGTCGGCATTTCCACGCAGAAATGCTCATCGCCGGATGTGCACTGTTCGCACTTTTGACAGCTGTCGACGAGACACCCGACGGCGACCCGGTCACCGGTGCGATATTTGCCGACATCGGCGCCGACGGCCGTGACGGTGCCGACAATCTCATGTCCAGGCACCATCGGGTACATGCTCATGCCCCAGTCGTTATGGGCGAAATGAAGGTCGCTGTGGCAGATGCCGCAGTGGCTGATCTTGATTGCGACGTCATTGGGGCGAAGCTCGCGCCGCTCGATGGTCATTGGCTCCACAGGCGAATGGTCGTTGAAAACGCCCCATGCTTTTGTAGTCGTGCTCATCGCTTGGCTCCCTGCTTATGTGTGTGATGCCCTCGCCAATACGCGTCCGGCTTGCACCAAATGGGGTCGGTCGACCATCTTGCCATCGACCGACAGGACCCCGGCGGACGGATTTTCGGCGAACACGTCAACGATAGCCTGAGCATGGGCGATTTCTTCCGCGCTCGGCGTGAAAGCCGCGTTGATCGGGCCGACCTGAGCCGGGTGAATTGCGAGCTTTCCGGTGAAGCCTTCGCGTGCAGCGGCCTGCGCCTCAGCGATCAGTCCAGCCTCGTCGCGGAAATCGGCGAAGACGCCGTCGACCGGCTGAACCCCCGCCGCAACCGCACCGGCAAGGCATAGCGAACGCGCCATCTTGTAGGTGAAGGAAAGGTCGCCATTGGCATCATATTTGCTCGACGCGCCAAGGGCCGCCGACAGATCCTCCGCGCCCCAGCTCATCGCCATGAGTGGGGATTTCGCATCGCGATAGGACAGGAGGCCGAAAAGGCTCGCCGCTGTTTCCGTGACGATGGCGTGGATCGGGATTGTACCAGTGGAGTGTGCTAGGTGCGTAACATCAGCGCCGCTTTCCGCCTTGGGCAGGATGATGCCGTGAAGGTCGGGCATCCGGAAAAGGGCAATGTCATCCTTATAATCGTCGCTGCCGACCGGGTTGATCCGGACCCACCATTGCGGCCCGCCGTCGCGCCTGGTGAGATTATGCAGGATTTCGCGCGCCGCCGCTTTCCGGTCGGGGGCAACACTGTCCTCCAAATCAAAGATTACTGCATCCGCCTCGGAGGCGATGGCTTTGGCGATTTTCTTCTCGCTATCGGCTGGGACGAACAGCCAGCTGCGGGGCTGGGTCGAGGTCATGATGGCATCTTCTGCAGAAGGGCGGACCGTTTGAACGTGCAAACTGCCTCGCCGCGCTGGTTGATCGCGCGATGCTCCCACGTGACAATCCCGGCATTGGGGCGCGAGCCGCTTTCGCGGAGCGCGATGACTTCACTTTCAATGCGCAGCGTATCGCCGATGAAGACCGGCTTGGGAAACTTCACTTCGTCATAGCCGAGGTTGGCGACCAGGGTGCCAAGCGTCGTTTCACCCACCGAAATGCCGACCGCGAGGGAGAAGGTGAAGCAGCTGTTGACCAGCGGCTTGCCGAACTCGGTTGCTTGCGCCGCCTCAAAGTCGAGGTGCAGCGGCTGCGGATTATGGGTGAGGGTGGTGATCAGGAGATTGTCGGTCTCTGTCACCGTGCGGGTGATGGGGTGAGCGATTGTCTCGCCGACCGTCCACTCATCGAAATAGCGTCCTGGCATGACGACGCTCTAGGCGAGGCGGGGCGGGTGTGTCGAGCGGGGTTTCACCAACCGTCATTGCAAGGAGCGAAGCGACGCGGCAATCCAGTCGCGGCCGCTGGATTGCTTCGCTCCGCTCGCAATGGCGGAAGGGTTTACGCCAACAAAATCTCCGCCACCGCCTCGGTAATTGCGGCGCCGTCCAACCGGTAGGCGGCATATAGGTCAGGAAGATTACCGGTCTGACCGAATTTCTCGACACCCAGCGGCGCGACCCGCTGCCCCAATACGCCGCCGATCCAGCTGAGCGAGGCCGGCGCAGCATCGCAGACGGTGACCAGACCGGCCCTCGGCGCGAGGCGGGACAGGAGCGTCTCGATATGGCTGGGGTCGCGCTTGCCCGACCAGCGCGCAGCTTGCGCGGCGGTCCAGCTGCGATGGAGAAGGTCGGGGGAGGTCACGCTCATCAGGCCGAGGCCGGGGATGTCGACCGACAGCTCCTCCCACGCCGCAAGCACTTCGGGCATGATCGCACCCATTGCGATGATCGCGGCTTCGGCACCGTCGGCCGGTTCGCGCAGCCAATAAGCCCCTTTCAACGCACCGTCCTTCCATGCGTCGCCGTCGCGCTCAACCTGCGCAATCGCGCGGGTCGACAGGCGCAAATAGGTGGCCTCACCGTCGGGCGCGTCGATCAGGCGGAAAGCTTCCTCCATCATCGCCGCCAATTCGTCGGCGTAGGCGGGTTCATAATGGCGCAGGCCCGGCTGTCCCATCGCGATCAGTGGCGGATTGATCGACTGGTGGGCACCGCCTTCCGGCCCGAGTGTGATCCCGCTGGGCGTTGCCACTAATAGGAAGCGCGCGTCCTGATAACAGGCGTAGTTTAGACTATCGAGGCCGCGGGCGATAAACGGGTCGTATAGCGTCCCGATCGGCACAAGCCGCTGTCCGAACAGATCGCCCGACAGGCCAAGCGCGGCGAGCATCAGGAACAGGTTGGATTCCGCGATACCCAGTTCGATATGCTGACCCTTCAGGTGCGCCGCCCATTTTTGCGCAGACGGGATTTTCGCCTTTGCGAAAACATCTTCCATCGCCCGGCGTTTGAAGAGTCCGCGCTGATTCACGAAAGCGCCGAGGTTGGTCGAAACGGTCACGTCAGGCGACGTCGTGACGATGCGGTCGGCGAGGGGCTCGCCTGCCTTCGCAAGATCTAGAAGAATTCGGCCAAAAGCGGCCTGCGTAGATTGTTCATCACCCTGCGGGGCGGGGATAGCGGGGATCGGGATGCGGCCGAAGTCGCGGCCGCGCTTTTCACGAGCGATGCGTGCGCGCTCCAGCATCGCTTCAACGCCGGGTTTTTCATTGTCGCCTAAACCCGCGAGCTTCTCCCACTCGCCGCCTTCGGGAATGCCAAAGGCGTCACGCATCGCATGCGCCTGCGTCGGGTTCATCAGGCCGGCGTGATTGTCCTTGTGCCCGGCGAAGGGCAGGCCAAAGCCCTTGACGGTCCACATGATGAAAAAGGTCGGGACATCGTCCTGCGCCGCGTCGAACGCCGCGGTCAGTGAATCCATGCAATGCCCGCCAAGGTCAGCCATCAGCGCGCCAAGCGCATCGTCGTCGTGCCCCTTGAGGAAGCCGTCGGCCTTTTTGCCCAGGTCCGCGGTCAAGCGGGCCCGCCACGCCGCCCCCCCCTGATAGAGAAGGCTTGCGCTGTCGGCATTGGGGAGGTTGTCGAGCCAGTCGCCGACGGCCTTATGCTTCTTCAATGCGGCGGCGAGTTTCTTGCCATAACGCAGTTCGACAATGCGCCAGCCGCAGGCCGCGAATATGTCCGCAAACCGCTCAAACATTCGGTCGGCCGATGTCGCGTCGAGGCTCTGCCGATTATAGTCGACGATCCACCAGCAGTTGCGAATATCGTGTTTAGCACCTTCAATGATCGCTTCGTAAATATTGCCTTCGTCAAGCTCGGCGTCGCCCATCAAGGCGATGAACCGTCCCCGATCTTCCGGGGCCAACAATCCATGTTCGGTTAGATAATCCTGAACCAGCGATGCGAACGCGGTGATCGCAACCCCCAGACCGACGGAGCCGGTGGAGAAGTCGACCGGGATCTTGTCCTTGGTGCGGCTCGGATAGCTTTGCATCCCGCCGAAACC
Organism: uncultured Sphingomonas sp.; assembly: GCF_946478955.1. The sequence continues at coordinate 116,708 of NZ_CAMLDL010000007.1, forward strand.
CCGGAAGTTTTGCAGCTGCTCCAGCGACTGCGATCCAAGCAGATAATGGATCGCGTGAAGAAGCGGACCCGCATGCGGCTTAACGGCGACCCGATCATTCGGACCAAGCGCATGAAAATAGAGCGCCGCCATGATCGCCGACATCGACGCGCTCGACGCCTGATGGCCGCCAACCTTCAAACCGTCGACGCTGTCACGAACGTGGTTTGCGTTGTGGATGGTCCAGGCGGACAGAAAACGCAGCCGCTCATCAAGCAGCTTCAGCGAGGCGATGTCGGGTGCGGTCGTCATGAACTCAGCCCTAGCGTGTCGCGGGAACAGGGCAAGTGGCCGAACTATCTCAGGACATCAATGGGCAGCGCCTGCACGAGAAAATTTCACATTCTCGCTATTGATAATCACTCGCAACTAGAATAGCCGAGCCGTAGATATGCGGAGGGTTGTTGTGCCGGTTGTTCGTCTTTTCTCGTCTGTGGCCTTGGTGTTTCTCGTTACCAGTCCGGCGCTGGCCATTTCCGAAACGGATAGTGAAGTCGGCACCGCAGCGGCGATTGTGGACGACGCCAATCCTGACATCGTCATTACCGGCGCCCGCACGAAGCTGCCCGCAACTGCGCTGCCGATGACGGTCGATGTTTTGGGCGGGCAGGCGCTAAAGGATCAGCTCGCGATATCGGGCTCGGTGATTGACGCGGTATCGGCCCGGCTTCCGTCCTTTTCCCCAACGCGTGAGAAAATGTCCGGATCGGGCGAATCACTGCGCGGTCGATCACCGCTATTTGCAATCAACGGCGTTCCGCAATCGACGCCAATCCGCGACGGATCGCGCGACGGCTACACCATCGATCCATTCTTCATTGACCGTGTTGAAGTGATTTACGGCTCCAACGCATTGCAAGGCATTGGCGCAACGGGCGGCGTCATCAACCAGGTGACCGTCGGGGCCTCTGCCGGCGACGGCGTCAGCGGCCGAACCCTCATACAGGGAACCGGTCAAGGTGATCTTGGCGGCGAGGCAACGGGCGGCAAAATAGCCGGCCTGATCGGATATCGCAGTGGTCGGTTCGACCTGACGACTGGCGCAACGTTTGAACGGCGCGGGGTTTTCCTGGACGGTCATGGCGAACGCATCGGTGTGGACGGAACGCAGGGCGAAGTTCAGGACAGCAATAGCTGGTCCATGTTCGGGCGCCTTGGTTATGATATTGGTCCCTCGACCCGGATTGAAATTGTCGCCAACCGCTTCGAATTGAAGGGCCGTGGCCGCTACGTCGCCGTACCGGGCTTTCCAACAACCAGCGAACGCGGCGACCCGGACGGTGTCGCCCCGTCTAACCGCGCAGAGCTGCTGAGCGCATCATTGACGCAAAGCGACCTGTGGGGCGGTGACCTCACTGCCCAGCTATTCTTCAGCCGCACGCGCGACATTTTCGGCGGCAGCAAGGCCGCAACCTTTCAGGATGCAAGTATCGCCCCCAACGGCACCTTGTTTGACCAATCGGTCAACAATAGCCGTAAGCTTGGCGCAAAGCTGGGGTATGAGCGGCCGGTCCCGGGGCTCGACGCATTGACGCTTACGGCGGGCCTCGACCTTCTGCGCGACCGTACGGCGCAAACATTGCTCGCGACGGGGCGGACATGGGTGCCTGAAACCAGCTTCTCCAGTGTCGCACCCTTTGTGCAGGCCAATCTTAAACTACTTGACGGAATGGTCCGTCTGGCCGGCGGCGCGCGGTATGAACGCGTCACATTAAAGGTACCCGATTTTACTACGCTTGCGTCCTATGGCTCGCGCGCTGTTGGTGGCGGAAGCCCCAGCTTTAATCGTGCCCTGTTCAACGGCGGCGTGGTTGTCGAACCCGTGAACGGTCTTCGAGCCTACGCAAGCTATGCCGAGGGCTACACCATTGCCGATGTCGGGCGCATCCTGCGCGCGATCAACACCGACGGCGTCGACGTGGACCATTTCCTGACTCTTGAACCCGTGGTTTCCAACAATCGTGAAATCGGTCTCGAATGGAAGCGGGGCCCGCTTAGTGCGAGCGCCGCTTACTGGTGGTCTTCGTCAAAGCTGGGATCGCTTCTCGTCCGAAACGCGGACGGCATTTTCGATGTCTCGCGTCAGCCGATCAGGATCGAAGGGCTGGACATGTCAGTCGACGCAAAGCTGCCGATTGAAGGGCTCAGCGTTGGTGCGGCCTATGCCCGGGTCCGCGGCCAGACAGACGACGCTGATCTCGACTCGCGGATCAATAATGATCTCGACGGCGCCAACATCGCCCCCGACCGATTGAATCTCTTCGTGGCATTTCAGCGCGGGCCCTTTGATGCGCGCGTCGCCACACGTGTCCATTTCAAGCGCAAGTTCAACGATGCTGCGACCGAAACCGACTTTAAGGGGTACACTTTGGTTGACGCCGCTGTCGGCTATCGCCTCGGCACCCATCGTATCAGCCTTAGCGCTATGAATATGCTGGACAAATATTACCTCAGCTACAACAGCGATACCGTTTCCGGCACCGATCCGTTGCGGAATTTCGCCGGACGCGGCCGGACCGTCACCCTCGGTCTGGCGAGTGAGTTCTGATGAAGTCGCTGTCACTGATCCACCGCTGGATGGGCGGTATCGTCGGCCTTTTGCTCGCCCTCCTTGGGCTCTCGGGCGCACTCCTCGTCTGGGAAAGCGCGTGGATACAGATTCCCGGTGCATCGGACCCTGTAATCGAAAATGTGCAGCAACTCGGCTCGATCAGTGAGAATGCCGCCGCCGCGGGTGCGGCGCGCATCACCTTCGCCAGCGACGAAATAGGCCTGCACCATGTCGCATTTGCCAATAGCGCGGGGGAATATGTGCGGCAGGATGGGGCCGTGGCAGAACAATGGTCCTCGATGTGGGCGCGACCGGAATGGTGGCTGTTCGATTTTCATCACCATCTGTTCGCCGGGGAAACCGGCGAATGGTTCACCGGCATCGCCGGGATTGCGGGACTGATCTTTTCCGCCAGCGGCGCAATCCTGTGGTGGCGAAGCCGACGCGCATTCGAATGGCGGTTGTGGCCGCGCAAAATTCAACCCGGCCCGATTGTCCGCCACCATCGCGATCTGGGGATCGTGACGCTGCCGCTGCTATTCATCTCCTTCCTGACCGGACTGGGGATGCTGTATGGAAATGTTGCCCGCACGCTGGTTGGTGGAACCGACCCGCTGCCGCCACCGAAGGTTGCGCGACTCCATGTCGGTCCACCGCCGATTACAAATATGCTGATCGCGGCAAAACGGCGCTTTCCTGATGCGGAAATTCGCCGCCTCACGATTCCGTCAAAGCCCGGCGCCGCCTATTCGGTGCGGATGCGGCAACCTGCGGAATGGACGCCAAACGGTCGCACAACCCTGTTCTTTGACGGCGCCGGCAGGTTGCTTCGAGTCGATGATGCGGCGCTCGGCAATCGCGGTGATCGCCTGATCGACACATTTTACCCGGTTCACACCGGCAAGGTGGGCGGGATAATGTGGAAAATTGCGATGACCATTTCCGGATTGGCGCTTACGCTATTGGGGAGCCTCGCCGTCTATTCATTCTGGATACGCCGGGCGAACAAGCGACGTCCGAGGATGGCAGCACCGCTGCCGGCTTGAACGTTGCCGGACGTCGGGCGTTAATGTCAAATACCAGGCAGCGAGAAGGATCATCGCATGACTAGGCGTTTCAACGTTGGTGATCATGTGACGTGGAACAGCGAGGCTGGCCATGTCAGCGGAACCATCATCGCCGTTCATACCAGCGACACGGACTACAAGGGCTACACCCATCATGCGACGCCCGCTGATCCGCAATATGAGATCAAGAGCGACAAGACCGATCATATTGCCATGCACAAGGGTCAGGCCCTTACGCTTATGGATCGTTAGATCAGGGTTGGTTGTTCCGCCGGGTAGGTAATTTCGGTTCCGTCGACATGTGCGAACGGGGTTATCTTGTGAACGCGCCAGTCGGTTGGCGATAATATTTCAATCGCCTCCACCCCGCGCACTTCCAACGCGTCGGCCACCAGCGAACGGTGGCATCGCCATGGAACGGCCTCTGCGCACATGATGGCGGTGCGTTTTTCGCGGCCCATTGCAATCAGCTGATCTACCGCCGTTTGGAAGGCGTCGGTCTGCATATAATCGGCATACCCCCGGAAGCTCTTGTTTCGCCAACCGCCGTTGGGGGATCCGACGTGACTATGGCGCAGACCGCCCAGCGCCGGCATGGGGACATATTGGATCTGATGGAGTGGCAGGCTCTCCGCCAACGCGTCGGCATTATATTGGGGGTTGAAGCGGGACCGGGGAACCGTGCGGACATCCGCAACCTGCCGCACCTCATAATCATTCATCAGCGCAATGAAGCGTTCGATCGGCAATGTCGAATGACCCACCGTGAAGATGGTGCCGGGTGGCCAGTCGCGCGCCGATTTGTCCTTGCCGTTTTTCATCTTGTTATTGTGCACAAAGCGCGAGCGGACGCCAAGGTTCCGGGGGCCAGGGGTTCGTCGACGGCGCCATATATGGCGGCGCTAATGTATTTTGTTCCGCGTCCGGAACATGATATGCGAGCGCCTTCAGTCGATGAGCAGGGGGAATTGCCATGGCGACTGTACTGCGTCCCAAAATCAGCGACATGCGGCGTCATGATGTTCTAAGTGGAACCGATCGCGCCGAAGGGCTCGACCGCTGGATCTTCGCGATAACCGCCCTTTTCTACATCGTCATTGTGCTGGTCGGCTTCATCCCGGACTCGCTGATGAAGGTCGCAATGGTGCAGGCGGGGATGCGGCCGCCGTTCCCACCCATTTTGCACGCCCATGCCGTGCTCATGGGCACATTTCTTGTGCTGCTCCTCGCGCAGACAAGTCTGGTAGCGGCTGGCAGGGTCGATCTCCACCGCCGTATCGGACCGGTCGCCGGTCTGCTTGGTTATGGGCTTATTGTCGTAGGCTTCATCCTGGCGCCGACAATGTATCATCAAGTCTGGGACGGGTTGCAGCACGCCCCGCCAGAGGCGCAGCAGGCGCTTCGGGATATCAACCGCTTTCAGGACAATATTCTGCTTTTACAGTTTAGTGCCGGGATATTATTTGCGGCCTTCTTTACGCTTGGACTGTGGGCGCGGGTGCGGGATTCCGGCTTTCACAAGCGGATGCTGATCCTGGCGCCGTCGGTGGCATTGAGCGCGGCGTTTGACCGGATGAGCTGGCTTCCCAGCGCATTTCCGGCCAACCCGATCTCGTCGTTCATTTATCCGCTATTTGCGGTTGCGCCCCTGTTCTTGTGGGACGTGCGCCGCAATCACCGCGTCCACCGTGCGTGGTGGGTATATTTTGCCTGTTATGTTCCGGTTGCGATTGCGGTGATGGCGGCGTGGGACACACCGTGGTGGCACGCCGCCGCGCACCGCATCATGGGCGTTTAGGCGCTTACCACACCTTCACACGTTTTTCGGGGGGCAGGTATAGCTTGTCGCCTGGCTTCACATCGAACGCCTTGTACCAGGCGTCGATGTTTCGCACCGTCAGGGCGCGGAAATTGCCCGGTGCGTGACCGTCGGTGGCAATGCGCGCACGAAGCGCCTCATCACGCATTTTGGTTTGCCAGGTCTGGGCATAGGCAATGAAGAATCGCTGATCGCCGGTCAAGCCATCGATTACCGGCGCTTCCTTGCCATTCAATGACGCGTGATAGGCGTCATAGGCCGCCTGAAGACCGGCCACGTCGGCAATATTCTCGCCCAGCGTAAGATCGCCCTTCACCTTCAGACCGGGCAGCGCTTCATAGCTGCTATATTGGTCCGCCAGCGCCTTGCCCGATTGCTGGAACTTGGCGAAATCGGCCGGTGTCCACCAATTGCGCAGCGCGCCGCTGCTGTCGAACAGGGCGCCATTATTATCAAAGCTATGGCTGATCTCATGGCCAATTACGGCACCGATGGCGCCATAATTATAGGCTGGGTCGGCGTTGGCGACATAGAATGGCGGCTGCAGGATACCGGCCGGGAAATTCAGCGAATTGCTAACCGGCAGGTTCACCGCGTTCACCGTCTGCGGGTTCATCCACCATTCGGCGCGGTCCATCGGCTGACCGATCTTCGCCAGCTGATGCTTATATTCGGCCAGCTTCGCCGCTTCCAGATTGGCGTAGGCGTTGGTCGGTGACAGGGGCATCGCCGAATAATCGCGCCAGCTGTCGGGATAGCCGATGCCGACGGTGATGCCTTCGACCTTCTTGACCGCTTCATCCTTGGTCGGTTGCGCCATCCAGTCCAGGCCCTTCACGCGCGTCGCGAAGGCGGTCTTGATGCCGTCAACCATCGACTGGATTTCGGTCTTGCTCGACGCCGGGAAATATTTGTCGGCATAGGCCTTGCCCAGCGCATCGCCCATGTTGGCGTTCACACTGGCCAGCGCATCGCGGTCCCGCGCGGCCATTTCCTTTTTGCCGGCTAGCAGCTGGTCGTTGAACGCAAAGCTTGCATCGCGGAAGGCCTTGGGAAGCACGGCGGCATCTTCGTTCAGCCGGTGGAACACTAGCCAGTCTTTCCAGCTATCCAGCGGTTCGCTTGCGACCAGCGCCGACAATTTCGGTATCGCGCCGGAATGATAGGCTTCGAACTTTGGCGAATTGTTGAGGCTGGCCGCGGTCAGGAAACGGGTCCAGTCGATGCCCGGCGCCTTGCTGTCGAAATCGGCACGGGTCCAGATGGTCGCCCCCTTGGCGAAATCCTCGCTCTCTTCGCGGGTCGCATGGGCACCGGCGATCTTCATTTCCAGGTCGTAAACCCGCTGCGCCCGCGCCGCCGCGTCCGGATATCCGGCTAGCGTGAACATCTTCTCGATGTACGGCTTATACGCGCCGCGAATTTCGCCCATCTTGCCGTCCGTCGACAGATAATAATCCCGCTCCGGAAGGCCGAGGCCGCCTTGCAGCAAATAAGGCACCTGCTCACCCGGCGTCGAAAGTCCCTGCGTCACGAATACGCCGAACAGGTTTTCGGTGTGAAAATTGGTGGCGTTCAGCGGGTCGACGTCGGCGCGGACATTGGCGCCCAACACTTCGGACAGCGCGCCCTTGTCGGCAATCGCCTGATATTTATCGAGGTCGGGTTTCACCGGGCCAAGGCCCGCCTTGTCGATGCCCACCGTATCAAGGAACGCCTTGTAGTAAGCGGCAAGGCGGCCCTGATCGGTCGCCGGATCGACATTATCCTTCAGCGCGTCGGCGATCAGAACCTTGTTGTTCTTCTCCGTTTCCAGGAACGCGGTGTAGAACCCGCCAACGCTCGACCGGTCTGCCGGGATTTCGGTCGTCTTCTGCCAGTTGCCGTTGGCGTAGTTGTAAAAATCGTCGCCCGGCTTCACCGACTTGTCCATGCCCGCGACATTGATGCCCGACACATTGGCGGCGGCGGCGACTTCATTGTCGGCGCTGCCCATCTTGCAGGCCGCAAGTCCCAGCGGCAGCGCGGCCCCGGCAAGAAGCATCGCGATCAGGCGAACAGGGGTGCGGTTGGTGGTCATTATTCTCTCCCGAATATTCTTTGGGGGCTGGCTGCGCCGGAAGGGCGCGCTTTGCAAGCGGCATGGATATCGTTACGCGCAATAGCCGATAAAGTTTCGACAAACGGGGATGTACAAAGGATGAGCGCACCGAAGCCCGACGCATTGGATGGCGACGAAAACACCGAGTCCAAGAAGTCGAAACCATCGGTCCGCGCTCGTGCGGACGCCATTAAGCCGTTCGTCTGCAAGAACCTCATAGCGGTGATCGAGAACCCGTCTGACTTTAAGAACATTGGAACGGTTATTCGCAACGTGAACGCGTTGGGTGCAGAAAAAGTCTACATCGTCGATCCGCACAATGCGTTGCCGGATGACTGGCAGGAAATGCGAGAGACACGCTCCCTTTCGAAGACGTCAGTCTCGGCGGTGAAATGGAGCTTTGTGCGGCGCTTCGGCAGTACAGACGCTTGCTTCGACTACCTGGAAAGTAAGAATTTTCACTCGGTCGTCACATCGCCGCACGTGAAGGGCAAGAAGAACATCTATCTTCATGAAGGCGATTTCACAGAGCAGGCGAAACTGGCCGTCTGGTTCGGCACAGAAAGTCGCGGGATCAGTGATCGGGCAGTAGAACGCAGCGATATGTGCGTCGCCATTCCCATGTTCGGAATGATTGAAAGTCTCAACCTAGGGACGAGCTCGGGCATCGTGCTTTATGAAATCACCAAGCAACGCCGCGAGTATCAAAGCAAATATAAGAAGCGGAACAAGCGGCTGGAAAGGGCTGAGCCGCTACCAACCGTCATGAATCGAGAGGATTTTGAACAGTGAGCGCACCGAAGCTTGAGACCAAGCTGGACCTGACAAGCGACGAGTCCAAGGCGCGGGCGGCGCATAATCGCGGGCTGGCGGATAAGCTGCGGGCCGATGTCGCGGCAGCGGCGCTGGGCGGTAGCGAGAAGAGCCGGGAGCGGCATGTCGCGCGGGGCAAGCTGCTGCCTCGTGACCGGGTCGAACGGCTGGTCGATCCGGGTTCGCCCTTTCTGGAAATTGGCCAGCTTGCGGCCTGCGACCTCTACGATGGCGAAGTGCCGGGCGCGGGGATGATTGCGGGCGTCGGCCGCGTGTCGGGGCGGCAGGTGATGATCGTCTGCAACGACGCCACGGTGAAGGGCGGCACCTATTACCCGATGACGGTCAAGAAGCACCTCCGCGCACAGGAGATTGCGACCGAGAACCGCCTGCCGTGCATCTACCTCGTCGACAGCGGCGGCGCGAACCTGCCGCATCAGGCAGAGGTGTTCCCGGACCGCGACCATTTCGGCCGGATCTTCTTCAACCAGGCGCAGATGAGCAGCAAGGGCATCGCCCAGATCGCCTGCGTGATGGGCAGCTGCACCGCGGGCGGCGCCT